>JAABTJ010000037.1 GCA_011389935.1 Desulfobacteraceae bacterium | reverse complement strand
CCAATATCTGCGTTGCGCACAATCTTTGAAGAATCTCACGTTCGGCTAAGTACGCTCAATTCTTCAAAAATAGCACGTGCCTTGATCTTGAACTTTTTTCAAAGCCGTCTAATCAAGACTTTTTACGAAGCCGTCACAATTTATTGATAATAACACGTATCGCCGGAAATCGCCAGTGCCATGCCGGCGGCGCTACCGGCAGATTCTCTCCGGATCCGCATCAAAAAAACGAAGCTGCGACACCCCTTTCTCAACCGCAAGGCTTGCCACATAATCCGGGCCGGGGTCAACAGTAAAAAAGCGCCATTGCAAACGCTCTTTTTCATTCCAGTCGGTGCGAAGCAGTGCGGGCGGGTCTTCCGGGCGCACGGATACCTCGAACCGGTCAAGGGGGATGGACAGACCGACGCCTTTTGCCTTCAGAAGCGCTTCCTTTCGGGTCCAGCAGACAAAAAAAGCCTTCCGGCGATGGTCGTCAGGCAGGCCGGCGATCACTTCCGCCTCTTCGGGCGCAAAAAAACGCCTTGCTATCTGGAGCTCGCGGCAGGGGCGCCCCAGGTATTCGACGTCAATGCCGACATCCCGGTTTTCTGCAACCGCATACAGGGCAATGCCATGGGAATGGGATAGATTGAACCGGAGGCCGACCTGCTGCAGCGACTCTTCCAGCTGCGGCTTTCCATGGGAGCAGGTTGAAAAACGAATTTTTGAGGGCCCGACATCGAGGTAGCCGCCCAGGATACAACGCAAAATCCCGCGCGAGGCAATATAGCGGCCGCGATGAACGGGGTACAGGAACCGTTCCGCCCTGGACTGCTCATCCGCCGACAGGAAATTGAACAGGGAAGAAATCCGATCCCCAGGAAGATCGGTCCGGGCGCGCCATATATCCACGCAGCCGGGCGCCATCCCGCGGCCGGCGATATCTCCCGGCGAAGACCACACCGGATCAGCCGATGTCATTGACCGTCTCCTGTTTTACGCCCGGTAATTCCCCCGGTCGGTAATTCGTATTTCCCGCGCAACCGCATTCACCGCTGCCATGATGTCATCCACATCCAGATGCAAAAGCCGGCCGTTTTCAACCAGCCGTTTTCCGTTGACGAGCACGTGAATGACGTCCGCGCCCCTGGCGGCATAAACGATATGCGACTGGGGGTGATACAGCGGGAACAAATGCGGTTTGCGCGTATTGACAACGATCAGATCCGCTGCTTTGCCCGGTTCAAGAGACCCGATACGGTCTTCAAGGCCTATGGCCCTGGCCCCGTCGATTGTAGCCATGCGGATCACGGTTTCCGCGTCCATGACCGTCGGATCCCCCAGGGCGGCCTTATGCAGCCTGGCGGCCGTGCCCATTTCGGAGAACATGTCCAGGTTGTTGTTGCTGGCGCATCCGTCGGTGCCCAGCCCCACCACCAGCCCGCCATCCAGCATTGCAGGTACCGGCGCAATACCGGAAGCAAGCTTCATGTTGCTTTCCGATGCATGGGCGATTTTTGCCTTTTGCTTTGCCAGGATGGCGATATCGTCGGAATCCACCCAGACCGCATGGACAACGAGCGTTTGTTCATCCAGTATTCCCAGGCTGTCCAGGTATTTCACGGGGGACATGCCCGGCTCCAGCCCCGCAAGATCCGGCTCTTTCCGGGTTTCCGCAACGTGCACCTGGAAAAGGACGTTTTCCTGTTTTGCCGCCTGCTTCGCCGATATCAGCGTTTCTCTGGCGCAGGTGTACGGCGAATGGCAGAAAACAGAAGGCATAATCAGGGGGGAGCGATCCTTCCATTTTCTTGCAAACGCCGCCGCATGACCGATATTTTCTTCGGGATCGGGCACGCCGGGCGCCGGGAAATCGATCACCCCTTGGCCCAGCACTCCCCGCATCCCGGCCTCCTTCACGGCGTCTGCAACCGCCGACTCATAAAAATAGCCGTCGCAGCAGGTGGTGGTCCCGGAAAGAAGCATCTCCGCGCAGGACAGGAGCGCACCCCTTTTTACCGTATCCGGTGACAGGTGCCGCTGCTCCGCTGGAAAAATATGGTTGTTGAGCCATTGCTCCAGAACGAGATCATCGGCAAGCCCCCGGAAAAGGGACATGGGCAGGTGGGTATGGAGATTGACCAAGCCGGGCATAACCAGGCCGCCGTTCGCATCGATAATCTTCGCGGCTGCAGCCGATCCGCCGGGAAGATCCGATGCCCCCCCCACGTATTCGATTTTGGAGCCGGTGATGCCCACCGCGCCGTTTTCAATGATTTCAAATTCGTCATTGGCGGTGATGATCGTGCCGTTGATGATCAGGGTATCAAAGTCCATACCAATAATCCGCGGGTTTGTGCTGCCCGTCTTCGGCCGTTTTCCCCGGGCCCGGCAGGCAGCTTCTCTGTGCTACACTTTCTCCAGGGCCTGAGAAATATCGGCCAGGATGTCGTCGATATGCTCGAGGCCGATAGACAGCCGAACCATGTCAGGCGCTATTCCTGCCGCGACCTGCTGCTCTTCCGAAAGCTGGGAGTGGGTCGTGCTCGCAGGGTGAAGCGCCAGGCTTTTGGCGTCCCCCACATTGGCCAGTATCGAAAACAGCGCCAGGTGGTCGATAAACCGCCGTCCGGCATCGCTCCCCCCCTTGATGCCGAAGACCACCATGGCGCCGAATCCTTTTTTCATGTACCGGAAGGCCACCGGGTACGCCGGGTCGTCCGGCAGCCCCGGGTAACGGACCCATTGAACTTCCGGATGGTCCTTCAGGTAGCCGGCAACCTTCATGGCGTTTTCGCTGTGCCGCTCCATTCTCAGGGGAAGGGTTTCAAGCCCCTGGAGAAACAGCCAGGCATTGTCCGGAGAAATGCAGGCGCCGAGGTTTCTGAGCGGCACCAGGCGCATCCGCACGGCAAAGGCGACCGGGTTCATCTCCCCCAGGTCATGGGCAAAACGGAGGTTAAAATTGCTTGGATCCGGCGTGTTGTAGAGATCAAACTTCGGATCGGTCCAGTCGAAGGTGCCGGCATCCACCACCACGCCGCCGATCCCGGTGCCGTGGCCGCCGATCCACTTGGTCGCCGAATTGACCACGATGTCGGCGCCGTGATCAATGGCGCGGACCAGGTACGGCGTTGTAAACGTGGCATCCACGATAAACGGCAGGCGGTGTTTCCTTGCAATTTCGGAGACCGCGGCAAGATCCGTAACCTCCAGCGTTGGATTGCCGATGGTTTCGGCGAAAACTGCGCGGGTATTCTCCGTGACCGCGGCTTCAAAATTTGCCGGATCGCGGGGATCCACAAATGTGACAGCAATGCCGAACTGGGGCAGGATGTCGTTGAACATGGTGTAGGTGCCGCCGTAGAGATTTTTTGCCGACACCACGTGATCCCCGGCTTTGCAGATATTAATGATGGCGTAGAAAACAGCGGAAGTGCCCGATGCCAGGGCAAGGGCGGCCATCCCCCCTTCCAGCGCCGCCATGCGCTTTTCAAATACGTCGCTGGTGGGGTTCATCATGCGGGTGTAAATATTGCCCGGAATTTTGAGCGAAAACAGGTCCGCCGCATGCCGGGCGTTTTTAAAAACATAGGATGATGTCCGGTGAATCGGCACTGCCCGCGACCCGGTTTCCGCATCCGGGGTGTGCCCTGCATGAAGGCAGAGGGTTTCAAATTGCCGCTTGTTTTCCATATATTTATCTCCTTGGTTTTCGGTTGCAGGTTGTAGGTTGTAAGGATAAAACGAAGGGCACGCACGAGGGCTGAAGTGTTTTTGCCGAATCGCGAGGAAAGGCGTTTGCGCCAGGGGTTATGCCTTGACTTATAACCTACAACTTACAACCTACTACAAGCTATCTCAAAAAAATCTTTTGCCCCAATATCTTCGTTAGGGGTGAAATTTAAATGGGCGTACCCCCCTTTTTTCATGGCTTTTCTCTGTGAATCTCTATGTCTCGTCTGTGCCCTCTGTGGTAAAAACCACCCTCCCCGCATTTTGTACCCCACTTGATCTTTTTTTTGAGATGGCTTGTACTTATTCCTCAAAAAGCGGGGTGCTTATATACCGCTCCCCCGTGCTCGGCAGGATCGTCACAATGCATTTTCCCTCTGATTCCGGCCGGGAGGCCACCGCCAGGGCGGCATGGACCGCGGCCCCGGAGGAAATCCCGCAGAGCAGCCCCTCGGAGGAAGCAAGGAGGCGTGCGGTCCGGAACGCATCCTCATTGGAAACGGTCACCACCTCATCGATTACAGAGCGGTCCAGCACATCCGGCACGAAACCGGCACCGATCCCCTGGATCTTGTGCGGGCCGGGCCCGCCGCCGGAGAGCACCGGCGAATCGGCCGGCTCAACCGCCACAGCCTGAAAAGCGGGTTTTCGCTGCCGGATCACCTGGGAAACGCCCGTTATGGTCCCCCCGGTACCAACGCCGGCAACAAAAATGTCCACTTTCCCGTCCGTATCGCGCCATATTTCCTCCGCTGTTGTTTTCCGGTGCATTTCCGGGTTCGCGGGGTTGGAAAACTGGTCGGGCATGAAACAATCCGGATTTTCCGCCAAAATCTCCCTGGCCCTTGCAATAGCGCCGCTCATCCCCTTTTCCCCCGGAGTGAGCACCAGTTCGGCCCCCAGGTGCGCCAAAAGCTTTTTGCGCTCCGTGCTCATGGTCTCGGGCATGGTCAGCATGAGCCGGTATCCGCGTGCGGCGCAGATGTAGGCAAGAGCAATCCCCGTATTTCCGCTGGTCGGCTCGATGATGATCGTTTTCGGCCCGATCCGCCCTTCCTTTTCGGCCGCTTCGATCATGCCCAGCCCGATGCGGTCCTTGACGCTGCCCAGGGGATTAAAAAATTCAAGTTTTGCATAAATGTCCGCTTTCATCCCGTCTGCAACGCGATTGAGGCGGACCATGGGCGTATTGCCAAGGATGCCGGATATGCTGCTGTAAACGTTCATGGCGGCGCTGCCCTTTTTTTTGATTCGGATTGTTTTATTCCGGCTTGGTGCGCTCCGATTCCAGGCACGAATCGTTTTGTCCGTTTCGCCGGTATATGAGCCGGGGGTTTTCAATGAGAACCGTTGTTTTCGGGGGAACCGACCCGGTCAGCCAGACGTTGCCGCCAATGACGGAACCCGCCCCGATAACGGTTTTTCCGCCAAGGATCGTTGCCCCGGAATAGATCACCACGTGATCTTCTATGGTGGGATGGCGTTTTATCCCCCGCATGTCTTCGCACTTGTCCTCCGGCACGGACAGGGCGCCGATGGTCACACCCTGATAGATCCGTACGTTATTGCCGATCACCGAGGTTTCACCGATCACCACCCCCGTGCCGTGATCGATCACGAAGCTTTCGCCGATCTCGGCGGCGGGATGGATATCGATCCCGGTCAGTCGATGGGAATGCTCCGTCATGATCCGGGGGATAAGGGGGATGCCCAGTTCAAATAACTTGTGGGCGATCCGGTACACAGTGATGGCATACATGCCCGGGTAGCTGAAAATGATCTCGTCGCAGCTCTTTGCTGCCGGGTCCCCGTGATAGGCCGCCTCGATATCCATGGCAAGGGAGCGCCGCATCGCCGGCATGCCCGACAGAAAGGCCAGGGCGGTTTCATATCCCCGCCGGGTGCAGTCGGAACATGGCAGGTCGTATTTGAAACACTCATAGCGAACAGCCCGGGTGATCTGCTCGGCGAGCAGATCGAAAACCGTCGATGTCAGCTCCCCGATACGGTACTTCAGGTTGACCGGGTCCAGTTTTTCCCGGTTGAAATAACCCGGAAAAAGAATGTCCCTCAGTTTTTCCAGGATATCGATGATGGCATCCTCGGACGGAATCGGCTCGTAGTCGACATGGGAGTAATGCTCCTCCCCCTCGGCGGATGCAATGATGCCGTTAATTGCATCCGCAAGGCGCCGCCGGTAATCCGAATAGCTCGCCGCCTCCTCCTTGCAGCTTACATGATCCGTATGTTCATCAAAGTTGCCCAAAATGCGCACCTTTCCGGCAGCCACCGGCTGCCCCTGTGGGATTACAGGATGCTGCAGCTCGCCTCTTTTTTCCAGAACGGCGACATGGTCCGAAGCCTTTCGATCAGGGGCGGCATCTGTTCGCATACAACGTCGATTTCTTCACGGGTCGTGTACGTGCTCAGGGAAAACCGGATCGAGCCGTGGGCGGCGGTGAAAGGAACCCCCAGGGCGCGCAATACGTGCGACGGTTCGAGCGTGCCGGACGTGCATGCGGAACCCGATGAGGCGCATATCCCCAGTTGGTCGAGCATCAGCAGTATGGATTCCCCCTCGACATACTCGAAGCTCACGCTCAGGGTATTGGGCAGCCGGTTTTCCCTGCTGCCGTTCAACAGGGTATTGGGAATATTTTCCAGGATATGGGCTTCCAACCGGTCGCGCAGCCCCCGGACCCGGTCCATTTCGCTGCCGAGCTCTTTTTTGGCCATCCCGGCGGCCTTGCCGAGCCCGATGATGGAGGCGACATTTTCGGTCCCCCCGCGCCGCCCCTTCTCCTGGTGCCCGCCGATCAAAAACGGCGCGAACTTTGTCCCCTTCTTCACGTAGAGCACCCCCACCCCCTTGGGCCCGTGAAACTTGTGCCCGGAAAGGGAAAGCATGCTGACGTTCGATTTGCGGACATCCACCGGCACCTTCCCCCCGGCCTGGACCGCGTCCGTATGAAACACGATCCCCCTTTCGGCGGCCGCATGGGCGACCTGTTCCACGGGGAAAATAACGCCGGTTTCATTGTTGGCCCACATGACGCTGATGATGGCGGTATCATCGGCCATGTGATCGTACAGGTAGTCGATGTCCAGCCGCCCTTCCCGATCGACCGGCACCCAACTGACCCGGTACCCGGTCTTGGCGAGATGTTCACACAGGTTTTTGACGGCCGGATGCTCCACCCGCGTGGTAATGATATGCCGTTTTTTGGGATAGGACTGCAGCGCTGCATAGATCGCCGTGCTGTCGCTCTCGGTCCCGCAGCTGGTGAAAATGATTTCATCCGGATCCGCATTGATCAGATCGGCGACTTTTTCACGGGCCTCGACGATTTTCTTCCCCAGCATCCCCCCGAAGGTATGCATGCTCGAAGGATTGCCGTAGTACTCGGAGAAATACGGCGTCATTTCCTCCACCACTGCAGGGGCCACCCGGGTGGTTGCATTGTTGTCCAGGTAGATGGCCTTCATTTCTTCACCTCCTCGACCACCAGCGCCGGTGCCACGAGTTCCCGCAATTTGTTTTCCACGTAATTCTTGAGGGTCAGTTCGGAAGCCGCGCAGGTGGCGCATGTTCCGATGAGTTTCACGTAAACGGCATTGCCGTCCACGTCCACCAGTTCGATGCTGCCGCCGTCCTTTTCCAGGGCCGGTTTGATTTCCCGCTCCAGGGTCTCCTCGATCATCTTGATCTTCTCGATATTGGTCAGCTTTTTTTCCGGCCCGGCCGGGGCCTCGGTTTTTTTGTACACCCGATCGACAATCTCCTGGATGGCATCGTGGCACTGGCCGCAGCCGCCGCCCGCCTTGATGTAATTGGTGACCTCATCCACGTACTTGAGCTTGTTTTCTCTAACCGACGACTCGATGGCCTTGTCCGTCACCCCGAAGCACTCGCATACGATGTTCCCCTCGATCTCCGGGGCCTCCAGCCCCCGGTAATGGAGGATCGCTTTTTTCAGGGCGTCCTTTCCCATTACCGAGCAGTGCATCTTTTCCTTGGGCAGCCCTCCCAGGTACGCGGCAATATCATCGTTGGTGATTTTTTCCGCCTCCTCCACGGTTTTGCCCATGATCATCTCGGTCAGGGCCGATGACGATGCAATGGCGCTGGCGCAGCCGAACGTCTGGAACTTGACGTCCGCGATCCGCCCGCCCTCGTCCACCTTGAGCATCAACTTCAATGCATCCCCGCAGGCCATGGAACCGACCTCCCCGACCCCGTCCGGGGTTGCGATCTCCCCCACGTTCCTGGGATGTAAAAAATGATCCCGCACCTTATCCGTATACTCCCACATAATACCCCTCCTGATAATGACTTGCACTTCCGCTTTCTGCAACCCATCAAAAAAAAATTTTTGATGGGTTGTAATAACAAATAATTTGATGGGCGTCCCACCCTTTTTTCCCATTGCTTTTCTCTGTGAATCTCTGTGTCTCCTCTGTGCCCTCTGTGGTAAAAACCCCCTCCCCACATTTTCTACCCGACGTGATCTTTTTTTTTGAGATGGCTTGTGGTAATTTGACCTATACTAAACACATCTTTGGAGAATTTTAAAGGGTTTTGCATTACGGGCAAAGGTTGTATTTTTCCCGCAGACGGGCGGAGAGATTCCGCGTCACCGCAAACCCTTTTTCAACGGTCTTTTCGATATCCGGATTGACCAGGCAGCACGTGGCGGGCGAAAGGAGGCTCTGTGCCAGAAGCTGCTGCCGGTCGATCCCCTTTTTGAATAGCTTCCCCCACGTTTCTTCAAGCATCGCTTCGAGCGAATCCATGGATTCCTTCTCAAAAGGTTCGACATTGGTGGGCACGACCCCCCAGGAGAGCACCCCCCCCCTTTCAAGAAAGCGTTTCACGCCGGGCGCATAGGAGGCGAACACATCATGATTGGTGTAAATGTCCAATGACAAAATCTCCATGTCCAGGTTCAACAGAAAATCCCAGTCCGGGTTGCCGCACAAATGAACTCCCCTCGGCCGGTCGATCATGCTGAAAAACAGCTCCATGTCGGACCTGGCCTGGACATCCCCGTAGCCGGACATGGCGGAAAACAAAAACTGAAGCCCCGGCTCGTCGATAAACATGAATGCATTGTCGTTTTTTTCCAGAAGGCGCGAAAGCTGCACGTTGATCCGCCGGGCCATGAACTCGAATAAAAACGGGCGAACCGTGTCGTCAAACAGGATGGGCCGGTCGTTTTCGTCAATCACGTTGAAACCGAAGCTGATGGGGCCTTCAAGCTGCCCCCGGATGGCCGGGCGGTCGGACAGGTCGAATTCCAGGAAACGGTGGTATACAGCGGAATACGTTTTGCTGATATCAAAAATCTCCGGCGAATCGAAGCGGTTCATCACGTCTTCGAGTTCGGCCATGAACTTTTCCATGGAAAACTTGAGCGTCCGCTTTTCAAGATCCAGGACAATTCCCGGGAAGTGCTCCGCGGCCTGGACGTACATGTCTTCGTGGTAATTGAGCCGCGGCAGCTGCGGCCAGAACGGAATGTCCAGAGACAGCGCCGTTTCAAGCGCGCGGTCGATATCCGTATGGGGCATCACGGCCATGGCCGTTGTCAGCAGGTTACCTGGAATCGTCATCGTTGCCTCCTTTTTTCCGGTGGAATCTGTTGTCGATCGCCGCTTTCAGCCCTGCTGCGAGGGCGCCACCGTCTTTGGCGACGATTTCCGCAAAACGCCGGCCCAAGCGGCTCTTTTTCCTGTATTCGTCCACACACCATTTCACGATAAAAAGGACCGTTTCCGTGTCATGAATACCGGGCAGTTCATCCGCCAGCCGGGGATGCCGCCCCAATTTTCCGCCAATCATGACCCGGTATCCGATTTTTCCCGCTTCGATCTTACCGGTGGGGCAGACCGCGATGCAGCTTCCGCAGGAAATGCACCGCTTCGGGTCGATAACCGGGGTCTCCCGGTCCGTATCTACGTAAACGGCGCTTTCCCGGCAGGCATGTTCGCACGCCCCGCAAATGATGCAGGCGTTTTCCGTAAGCACCGGAACGGCCGCTGCAACAATGCCGATATCCTTGATCTGCGGCTGGGAGCACGCATTGGGGCAGTCCGACAGGGAGACCCGGAACGCATGGTGGGAGCGCAGCGGCCCGGTTACCTGCTGTTTCAAAAACGCCCCCAGGTTTTCTTCTTCAAGAAGGGCGCGGATATGCCCTGCCAGCTGCATGCTGTCATCATTGGCCTGGCCGTGCGCCCGGTTGGGGCACGCCCCCTTTCCCCCACAGACGTCAAAACGATACCCCGCCGACACATGCGTGTCGCTTTCAACAGAGACATGGCCGATGCCTTCGACATCCGGGAGCTCCACGATATCCCTACCCGCCTTCAGAACGGCCGCCTCTGCGCGGGCCTTTACTTTCCGGCGTTCGGAAACCGGTATCCGGCGTATTGCGGCGTCAGCGGCTTCATCCCATTTCATAAACGCATTCCTTTCTGTTTTTTCAAGGCCTTCCGGCAGCCCAGAAGACTGCTGCGATACCATGCGGCAGCGCGGCGTTT
This sequence comes from Desulfobacteraceae bacterium, assembly GCA_011389935.1. Taxonomy (GTDB): domain Bacteria; phylum Desulfobacterota; class Desulfobacteria; order Desulfobacterales; family Desulfosalsimonadaceae; genus B1SED10-16. Next base: position 11,475 of record JAABTJ010000037.1, on the reverse strand, counting down.
AGCAGAAGATGTACCGGCTCGCGCGCCCTGCCCGTAGAAGCCGGGATGATTGTTTGTCGCATATTTGTATCGCCAATTGCTTGACTTGAGTCAAAGCCCGTTATAAAACCCGGCATAGTAAAAAATTATCTTTTGGACAGGATCCTGCCGATGAAACAATACATGCCGCTTCTGAACCAGTCCGTACTTTTCGGGGGACTGCCCGAAGAACATCTGGATGCCATCCTTTCCATCGCTTCCGAAAAACAGATGAAAAGCGGCGAGATGATCTTCTTCGAAGGCGATCCTGCGGACGGCTTCTACATGGTAGCCGACGGCATGGTAAAAATATACAAGCTTTCCCCCAACGGCAAGGAACAAATTCTGCACATGTTCGGCCCCGGGGAACCCTTTGGCGAAGTCCCCGTTTTTTCCGGCGGCGTGTTTCCGGCAAACGCCGAGGCGGTCAAAAACAGCACGATACTGTTTTTCCCCCGGAAACGATTTGTGGAACTCATCATTGAAAAGCCGCACGTGGCATTGAACATGCTGGCGATCCTCTCCAAGAGGCTGCGCCACTTTACCGTCCAGGTGGAAAGCCTGTCGCTCAAGGAAGTGCCGGCCCGGCTCGCCGGATATTTCCTGCTGCTTTCCGAAGAACAGAAGAGCACGCGGACGGTTACCCTGAACATTTCCAAGGGGCAGCTGGCGGGGTTTCTCGGCACGATCCCGGAAACCCTCTCCCGCATGCTCAGAAAAATGAGCGACCAGGGGCTCATCGAGGTCGAAGGGCGAAAAATCCGGTTAAAAGATCTTGACGGACTCATCGACCTTGCGGACACCGGCCGGCTTGACGCCGCGGAAATATAAGTCAATCGACAGAAATACCATCAGCAAAGACACAAAGGGTTTCACATGAACGAATTTTCCATGCTTGACAAACTCCGGCTTAACACCAGCCCGATTCGCATCGGCGACCAAACGCTTGAACTGCTTACCGTTGAAAACATCGACCCCTTTCTCATGGACCTTGAGGAAAAAGGGGAGGAAACGCTCGCCTCGTTTCCCTACTGGGTCAAAATATGGGAGGCCGCCATCGTGCTTGCGTCTTACCTGGCCGAACAGCACCTGGATGCGGATAAATCCGTAATCGAACTGGGGGCCGGCATGGGGGTTGTGGGGTTTTTCCTTGCCGCCTGGGGCCACCCGGTAACCTTGACCGATTACGATGACGATGCACTGGCCCTTTTGAAAAAAAACGCCGCTGCAAACCACCTCGATTCGGTTGCCGTAAAAAAACTGGACTGGAACCACTTTGAAACACCGGGGCAGTTTGACATCGTGTGCGGCGCCGAACTGGTCTATCGACAGGCGGACATAACACCGGCCATGGACGCCGTACGCAAATGCATAAAACCGGGAGGGACGGTGTATCTCGCCCACGACATCCGGCGCATCTCCATGATCGAATTTCTGGCGGAGGCAGGCAGGCACTTTGACCTCGCCCACACCGGCAAATCGATCGATATGGGCGGCGGGAAAAAACAGGTGGTCATTCACACCATGACGCCGAAACCATAGCTTGATGCTTTCGTAAAACTCGATTTTGGACGGCAAAGTAAAAAGTTCAAGATCAAGGCGTCACGTTTCGTCTTCCGGTTCCCCGAGCAGCTCATACACCCGTGCGCCCGTGACTTCCTCGTTTTCCAGGAGATCATCGGCAAGCCGCTTCATTGCGGATCGGTTTTCCTCCAGAACCTTTGCGGCCTTGCCGTAGGCGTTTTCCAGGAGGGACTCCACTTCCCGGTCGACCTCCCGGGCCGTCCTTTCACTGTATTCCCGGTGCCTGGCGATTTCCTCCCCCAGAAACACGTTCTCGCCGGGGGAGCCCAGGGCCATGTGTTCAAACCGCCCGCTCATGCCCCATTCAAGGACCATTTTCCTGGCAATCCGGGTAGCCTCCTGGAGATCGTTGCCGGCCCCGCTGGTGGCTGTTTTGTAAATCATTATCTCTGCGGCCCGGCCGCCCATCATGACGGCAAGCCGGTCGATGAGGTATTCCCGGTGAAGGATATATTTTTCCTCCTCCGGTATCTGCTGGGTAACGCCAATGGCCTGGGACCGGGGAACGATCGACACCTTGTGAACGGGGTCGGCGTATTTCAGTTTCGCCCCCACAATGGCATGACCCGCTTCGTGGTACGCCACCATCTCCTTTTCCTCCGCGGTCAGCGTCATCCCTTCGCGTTCAATCCCGATCATTACCTTGTCGCGGGCCTCCTCCACATCTTCGTTGTCAATTTTCTCCTTTGATTTGCGGGCGGCCAGAAGGGCCGCCTCGTTCAGCACATTCTTGATATCCGCACCGGAAAAGCCCGGGGTGCCGCGCGCAAGCCGGTCGAGATCCACATCATCGGCAAGCCGCTTGTTTTTGACGTATACATCGATGATTTCCCTGCGGTCCTTTGCCGTGGGAAGATCGACGACGATGCGCCGGTCAAAACGGCCCGGCCGCAGCAGCGCCCGATCGAGCACGTCCGGCCGGTTGGTTGCGCTCATGACGATGACGTCATGGCTCGACTCGAAGCCGTCCATCTCGGAGAGCAACTGGTTGAGCGTTTGCTCCCGCTCGTCATGGCCGCCCCCCAGGCCGGCGCCCCGCCGCCTGCCGATAGCATCGAGTTCATCGATGAATATGATGCTCGGCGCATTCTTCTTGGCATCCGTAAACAACTGACGTACCCTTTTGGCCCCGATCCCCACGAACATTTCCATGAAGTCCGAACCGGTGATGGAAAAAAAAGGGGCGCCCGCCTCGCCGGCGACCGCTTTTGCCAAAAGGGTCTTGCCCGTCCCCGGCGGCCCCACGAGCATGGCACCCCGGGGAACCTCCGCGCCAAGTCTCCGTACTTTTTCCGGTTCTTTCAGGTAGTCGACCAGCTCCGTCAGTTCGGCCTTGGCCCCTTTGGCCCCGGCTACATCGGCAAAGGTTACGGATTCCTGGGACTGGTCGTAGAGCTTTGCAGGACTTTTTCCAATACCAAAAATGCCTTCACCACCCTGCCCCTGGAACCTCCTGTACTGGTAATAAATAAGCCCGATCAAAAGCAGAAAGGGGAGCATCGTCAAAAGCGCATACAAAAAGGCAAAATCCTTCTCCGGATGCGTCTGCACTTCCACGTTGTGGCTCTCCAGAAGCGCCAGCAGATCCTGGTGACCGGAAGACGGCAGGTACGTGACAAATTTCCGGTACGTTTCGGAGGCTTCTTTCTGCTCGCTATCGTCATCGTCCGCATCGGTGCCGAAAAATTGAAATCCGGGGCTTCCTTCCTTTCCTGGGACTTCAGCGGACTCCCGAAGCGTCCCGGAGATTTTCTCCCCTTCAATATCGATGGCTTCCACGTTTTCCGCCCTGACCTGCGCCAGAAATTGCGTATAGGTTATCCGCTCGGGGCCGGGGGGTATCAAAAAAAAGGAATATATGAAAAATATGAAAAGAAGCGCCATGGCATACCACATCCACCGGTCCGGGGAATGCCACGCCTGTTTCAGGGGGATATATTCCCCCTCGATTTTTTCTTTTTTATTTTCCTCCTTCTGCTGCTGATCGTTCATGCTGTCATCCTTTCTGCGCTGTCCTGCTGCACTGGATTCAACCGGCCCTGAAAGCCTGGTACAATCCGATGAATCACGTATTCTTTATTACATTATAAATCCGCATGCCTGCATGTTCAAATAAAGGGGAAAAACCCGCTTGATTCTACTTCCGGTATTCTGCTATAAATATTCATTCTATTTTCGTTTATCATCTTGCCATATTGACGGAAATCCGGATGGCGGGCGGCCATTTCATACCAACCCCTTTAACATGCAAGCAGAATAACAATGAAATTCAACACGGAAACCATAGATGACATTACCGTCATCGAAATGCCGATGGATGCGCTGGATGCAGGCAACGTAATGACTTTCAAGACCGATATCGCACCGATCCTGGACAAATGCGACGATGTGGTTTTCAACATGAACCGGGTCAAATTTGTTGACAGTTCGGGGATTGGGGCGATTTTATCCTGCCTTCGCAAAATCCACAACCAGGGCGGAGGTCTCAACATGTGCTGCGTCAAGGAACAGGTGCTACAGCTGTTCAAACTGGTGCGGATAGACCGAATCATCGAAATCCACCCCGCCAAAAAGGACGCCATCAGGGCCTTCCAGAACGAACCGTCAGATTCGTGATAAAATGACACTGTCGGAAAAACACGGTGAGACGCAAAACCGGGAGGATGCCGCAGCCGGGACGGTTTTATACCTCCCATTCCTTCGCCTTCCCAAAAATCCGGAAGAGGCGATAGAACGCCTCGCCCTGGCATCCGGACTCCATGCCGGCGACATGCGCTACAAGATCGTCGGCAGGGGCGTAAACCGCCTCACCCCCACGCTGCCGCTGCAGAAACAGAAGGATCTCGTGGCAGAAATGCAGGATATGGGAATCCCCGCGGTAATCGTCGAGGAAAAACGCCTCCGGCGGCGAATAACGCTTCCGGTTGCGCGCCGCGTTGAGATCTCCGATTATGACATGCACTTTTACGACCGAAACGACAACCCCGTCTTCCGGATCGACAAAGATACAGAACTGCTGGTCATCGTTGCTGATCTCGCGGAAAAGAAGCGGAAACAGGCATTCATAAACCCGGATTTCGGCGAGCAGGTTACGGTGCCGCCTTTTGAAGACGCATTGAAAAAAGTTTCCATCGGCAGCCCCGCGGCCCTATTCTGCCGCATCGGCGGGGAAGCCGTTGAATGCGTTCTCCTGGAGCACTCCTCCTTTCATTATCGCAGCATGGAGGAATACATGCAGATGAGTGCAGGCGCCAATTTCCGGGAGTTGGTCCAAAGGGCCATGAAATACGCGAAAACCTGCATTGCCGACAACGGGTTCGCCACAACAACGCTTGCCCGCATTGTCTATGACGAAAGCAGCAGCAAAGCCGAAATCCTTTCGAACCTGGCCCGCTACGCCAATACCATGCTCGCCGCGGCAGAAGCCGGCCTGGTCACGCCGGGCGGCAAGATGGCGGCTGATTTTTCCTTCAAACCATTGCTTCAGGGGCTGGCTCCGGGTATCAACAGGGATCAAAGCGATCCTTCCGCCCCGGAAAAACCGGTTCAGACGGATCCAAGGGGCGATGAGGACGAGTCGGAGCAGGAAAACCGCCCCAAACCCCCGCCGCCGCTGCAGCACGGGGGGATTATCTCCCGGATTTTTTCAACCCCCCTTGAAATTATCTACGCCGCGGTCTTCCTGCTGGCCCCGTTCGCGTCCGTGTTCGTACAGACTGGCGACAGTTCCCACCCGCTATTCTGGGAAACCGCAACCGGCATCCTGCTGACAGGCGCCGGCCTCCTGGTGTTTCCCTACGGCCTTGTCCTGCTGAACTACAAGCGCATGGTGGAAAACACCCCCACCTCCAAGGTGCGGTCCATGGCCATGGGTATGGCAGAAGTCTCCGGGCAGGCCCGGCAGTACTATGACCTCAAAACGTCGCACAGCGGCACGCGGTGCATCTATTTCCGGGTACGCTATTACCGGAAAAGAAGCGCCCGGATGTCCGGGGGCATGTCTGTTCTCCAGCCGAAGACGAGAAATTCGGATCAATGGGTTTTGGAGCGGGAATCCGCCTCCGGCCGGATCCCCTTTTACCTGGAGGATGAAACCGGCAGGGTCCTGGTCCGTCCCAAGGGGGCGCTTTTCCATATTTCAAAATTCAGGCAGGAGTTTTCCGGCACCTTCGGGATGTTCATGTCCCCGGACATGCAGCGATCCGACCGGCGGATATACGAGGACATTATCCCCGAAGGCGCCCGCGTCTATGTTCTGGGAAAAGCCCGGCCCGAGCGAACCGATCGCTCGGTTGCGGAAAAAATCACTGACGAACTGCGCGCCCTCAAAAAAGACAATGATCGGCTCATGGCCTATGATGCGGACGACAACGGGCGCGTGGACATGGAGGAGTGGGAAACGGCGCGCAGGGACGTTGAAAACAAGATATACGCAGAGATGCTGGCGGAAGGCGGGCACAAGGAGCAGGTGGTGATCGGGAAGCCGGGCTACGGGATGCTTCCCTTCATCATCGCCGACTCTGAAGAAGGCATCCTCCGGAAACTGGGGCTACGGGTCTTACTTTTCCTGGCGGGAGGAATGCTTCTGATCATCACCGGCGTGCAAATGCTGATGCAGCGCTACGTGTTTTAGACCCAAGGAGATTTTGGACATCGCCGCCGGTTTTGACGGCAAACCACAACGGATGGAACGGAAAGGACACAACTCATGGCGACGGTTATTCTGCTGATCATACTGGGCATCATTATCGCGACGGTCGTATACGTCATTATCATCTACAACGGCCTGATCAATCTCAAGCACAATATCGACCAGACGTGGAGCAACATCGACGTGCTTTTGAAGCAGCGCTATGACGAACTGCCCAAGCTGGTCAGCGTATGCGAGGGGTACATGAAGCATGAACAGGCCGTGCTGGAAAACGTCACCAAAGCCCGGGCCCAGCTGGACAACGCCTCTTCCGGCGGCGAGGTGCTGGACGCCAACAACGCCATCAGCCAAGCCCTTCGGTCCCTGTTCGCCGTGGTCGAAAACTATCCCGACCTCAAGGCAGACAAGGCGTTCCGGCAGCTCCAGTCCCGGGTTTCCCAGCTCGAAGACCAGATCGCGGACCGGCGGGAAATGTACAACGCCAGTGTCAACCTCTTCAATATCCGCATCGAGCAGTTTCCGGACCTCTTCGTGGCCAACATGATGAAGCTTTCCCCCAGGCAGCTCTGGCAGATCGAACCCGGGCACAGGGAGGATGTATCGATCCGTTTCAGTCATTTATAGCGATTCCCCCTTGCGTCCTGGGCGGATTGGTGGCATAAGAATTATTTCGCATGCAGCAGTACCACCGGAGCATCCAGAAAGACAATCCGGAAACACGATTTTTTACAGGAGTGGCATATGAACGACAAGAGCAGCAAGGCGGGGTATTCCACCCGGGCGGTTCATGCCGGGGAAGTACGGTATAACGAATACGGGAGCATAACCACCCCCATTGTCCAGACATCGACGTTTATTTTCAGGAATGTCGAAGATATCCGGAAACTCGTGACGGGCGACGTGGAGCGGTTTGAATACGGCCGCTACGGACACCCCACGCAGCTGGCCGCGGAAAGAAAACTGGCCGCACTCGAGGAGGCCGAAGACGCCGTCCTGTTTTCATCGGGTATGAGCGCCATTACGACGTCCCTGCTGTTTCTGCTGAAAGCGGGCGACCACATGATCATCACGGACGATGCCTACAAGCGGACCCTGGATTTCTGCAAAAGCTACCTCGAGCGCTACGATATCGGGTGCACCGTGGTCAAGATGTGCGACTACGAGGCCATAGAAAACGCCATCAAGCCCAATACGCGCGTGTTTTTTTCCGAATCGCCCACCAACCCCTACCTGAACATCATGGACCTTGATCGGTTGATGGGTATTTTCAAAAACCGCAATGTCCTGGTCATCTCGGACTCCACATTCGCCACCCCCTACAACCAGCAGCCCCTGAAATACGGCGTGGACCTGGTCATTCACAGCGCCACCAAGTACCTGGCAGGGCACAATGACATTCTTTCGGGCGTCCTGCTGGGGGACAAAAAACTGACCGACCCCATTCGGGAATTCCTGAAAATCACCGGCGGCGTCATCGACCCCAATTCCTCGTACCTGCTCATACGGGGCCTGAAAACATTCGCGCTTCGCATGGAACGGCTCAACCAGAGCGCCCAGACGGTGGCGGAGCACCTGGAAGCGCTCCCCGGCATAAAACGGGTCTACTATCCCGGCCTGCCGAGCCACCCCCATCATGATGTGGCAAAACAGCAGATGCGCGGTTTTGGTTCCGTGGTCACATTCGAGGTAAAGGACGATGTCGAGTATGCCCTTGCGTTTCTGAGCAACCTCGAAATCCTGAATATCGGCCCGTCCCTCGGCGGCGTCGAGTCCCTGATAACCCACCCGGCCACCATCAGCTATTACATGCACACCAAGGAGGAGCGGATCGCTTTGGGCATCAAGGACGGCCTGATCCGTCTCGCGGTGGGGCTGGAAGATGTCGGCGACATTATCCGCGATATCGACCAGGCCCTTGAAAAGGCCGGCAAGATATAAAAAGCGCTTTTTACGAAGCCATCAAGCTTGACAGTCTGGTTCCCAAGTGGTAAGGATACGCTTGTTTTGCAATCAAGAAAAAACATCGGGGCGTAGCGCAGCCTGGTAGCGCACTTGCATGGGGTGCAAGGAGTCGGAGGTTCAAATCCTCTCGCCCCGACCAGAAAAATCAAAGGGTTGTGGATTTTCCACAACCCTTTTTTTGCCTCTTCCCGGCCCTGGAAGCAGCCGGGTTCCATGCAGTTCGCGTTCTCTGCTCGATTTCCGTAACCATTTGCTGGTGTTTTTGCCATTTTTTGCATACAATTTTGCTGTTAATGGCTCCGCTTCAAATCACCTTGCCAACCATGAACAAAGCCTGAACGGAAACCGCAATGATTGTTGCCAGAAAATGGTTGCCCATCATCGGGCTGATAATACTTTCCGTGATATGGGGTTACAACTGGGTAGTGGTAAAACAGGCCCTCGCCTTCAGCGGGCCATTTACTTTTGGGATGATGCGCGCCCTGATTGCAGGCGCAGGGCTGTTTTTAATCACTGCGTGTCTGAAGCGCCCTTTATCCCCCGGATCGTTGCGGGGGGCTGTGCTGCTGGGTCTGCTCCAAACGACAGGGTTTTTCGGTTTTTCCACCTGGGCCCTGGTTGCCGGAGGCGCCGGTAAAACCGCCGTACTGGTTTACACCATGCCTTTCTGGCTCCTTGTCCTGGCCGGCCCTCTTTTCGGTGAAAAAATGCACAGGTGGCAATGGTTTGCCGTGGGCATTGCATTTGCGGGGCTTATATTCCTGTTCCATCCATGGCAAAAACAGCCGGATCTCTTCAGCTCCTTTCTGGCTGTCCTCGCCGGACTTTCATGGGCCCTGGCCGGCGCCTGGAACAAATACCTGCGCAGCGTGGTGCAGGTGGATCTTTTTGCACTAAATGCCTGGCAGTTGGTGATCGGCTCTTTCCCCCTGCTTTTGATCGCCCTGTTGCTGGAGCCGGAACCCATTGTGTGGACGCCTTTTTTTATCGGCTCGGTGATGTACAACGCGGTATTGGCCACGGCCGTGGCCTGGTCACTGTGGTTTTTCGCTCTCCAGGAAATGCCCGCCGGGATGGCCGGCCTGGGAACCCTGGCCACCCCTGTCCTGGGGGTTCTTTTCGCCTGGCTTGCGCTTGGGGAGACTCCCATTTCCTGGGAAATCATCGGCATGATACTCATTTTCACCGGTCTTACAATTCTGAGCGGCACCGGTTTACTGCTGGCGAAGAAATGGCATCGGGGATAAAAACCCTTATCCGGGGGTTCCATTTTTCAATCACTGACGGTGCGATGTATCGTACAACGTGTTCTTCGCTTATCCTATTAGAACCTATCTTAAAATTGTCTTTCGGCCCAATATCTTTGTTGGCGTCTTATTTCAACTCCTCGAAATAGACAAGTATGTCTGCGGTTTGAAACAAGTCGCTGCCGCGATCTTGTACCGAAATCCGAATGTTGAGATGGATTATAGAAATCGCGCAGACCAATGCCCGGCAAAATGCTTTTTTGCAAAAACACTTCATTTCTAAGGATATTCTACACGGAATGAAAATTTTTCCTTAGAATTCTTTCAAATTTATTGACACGGCATTCTTTCAATGGTTAAAGTTTAGGATATGAAAAAGCCAAACTGATCGTGAGGTCGGGACGGAACGTCACGGATCTTTACAAAACTTGAGCTCTTTTCCCTTTGATACATGTAAAGATAGCCGGACTGCCATTTTAATAGCGGTAGTCCGGTTTTTTTTATGGGTACCCTTTTAAAATGACAATCCCACCAGAATGGTCATGAAGATGACCATATTTTTCTCCACCATTTATTCAGCTTCACAACGTATTGGCCGGCCATGAAAAAAACGACATTCACACTCATAAACAACGGCAATTTACGACTCCTGACCGGGCACAGTCTCTTTTGCGAATATGCCAGGGGGCCTATGATTCAAAAGCGTTGGCGTCTGACTTTTCGTTGCATCAACCAATAGGCGTCTGATTGAAACCCTTATGTAAACTAAAGGAGAATCGACTATGAGACGCATTTCCTATTTAGCGTGGTTTGGCGCCTTCATGGCCCTATCCTGCCTGTTCGCTGTCGGGGCCGGTGCGACCACGATCGCCCAGAACTCGGAATGGAACGTCACGCGGACGGGTGCCGAGGATACCCTTCGTATTGTTGCCTATGGGGACTCCATAATCGCCGGTTATATCGATACCTCAACGATTGCGCAACGTGCCTCAACGCACGTTGCCGGCGAATATGGCGCCGCCCTGCTGGGACAGAACATCGAGATCCGGCGGCGGGCGCAATCCGGTGCGGTGGCAGAAGGTATCTACAACAGGATCATCTCCTCAACAGATACCGCCTTCATGCAGACGTCAAATACGCGGGGGGTGCACGTTGTTATGTGCGGCAACGACTATCTCCAGGCCCGCTCCGATTTCGCGGGTCAAAGCGGGACATGCGATTACTCGGGACTGGAAAATGCGCTTACCAACTGCATGTACTATACCGAGCAGTCCCTGGCGTACATCAATGCTGTGGCGCATCCGGAGGCAAAGCTCAAAATAATTGGCAACCTCTATTATCCCGGTTTTGACGCGGACAATGTCCAGACCGGCTGCACCGACCCGTATACCGGGGAGACTTTCAACCGGCGCGACAAGTTCCTTCCCCTTATGGCAGAGAGCAACTGGGAAACCTGCAACCTGGCCGATCAATATGGATGGCAATGCGCGGACAACTTTGCGGAATCCATGGCCGCCGACTATGACTCCAACGGCGATGGAGTCATTGACAATGAAGCAATCCGATACATCTCAGGGGAGTCCAAGGAGGACTATATTAACCGCATTGTGGCGGCATATGAGGCCGGGCTTCTTTCAGACGCCAACTACAAGGAAATCGAACCATCGGCCACCGTGGACTACCTGCTTTCCGACGACACCCACATGACCTATCTGGGCCCCACAGGAAAAGCAGGCACCAGCGGCGGGACCCCAGGGGGCAACGTTGAAGTTTACCATGCCACGGACGGCGCTTACCCTGACGGCAAAAACCCCAGCTGGAATATGAACGGGCACGATCGCATGGGCTATGCGCTGGCGACCAACTATGATCTGAACGTGAACGCAGGCCCTGACGCAACCATTTCTGCGGGCGAAACCTTTCAAAGCCAATGCACATTTAACGACAAAGTGTTTTTCGGGCCCTGGGACACCTGGGTGGACTACGGCGATGGGACAGGAACTGAGGCCACGG
>JAABTJ010000036.1 GCA_011389935.1 Desulfobacteraceae bacterium | reverse complement strand
GTATACACCGAATGCAGGCACTGCAAGCGATTCATTTCAATACACCGCCAGCGACGGCACGGCTGTTTCCGCTCCGGCCACGGTTAGTATTACCGTTCAGACCTCGGGCAACCAGCCGCCTGTTGCGGTTGACGACTCTGAAAATACGACCAGAAATGTTGCGGTCTTTGTAAACATGGCGCTCAATGACTCGGATCCCGACGGCAACCTCAAGGATGCCTCTGGAAACGTCAGCGCAGGTCAGTTTACCATTGTCACCCCGCCAACCCGGCGCGGCACGGTGGAACTGGTGACCAACGGGGTCAACTTCACGCCGAAGAAAAATTTTACCGGCACGGATGAATTCACGTACACGGTGAGCGATCTCGATGGGGCCGTATCCAACGTGGCCACGGTCACGGTCAACGTGACCCGGTAGTCTATCATGAAACTGCGGTCGAAAAGGCCGTTTCGATGAAAGAAACGTTCCCCCGCCCGTTCGAGGCGGGGGAACGTTTTTCTTGACGGACAGACCGTGTGATTGATATTTTTATAATATTTATTTTTTCGTATTCATCCTGGCAATTCTCCAGACAATTTTATTGATGCATTGATGCCGGAACCCGCCCACGAAGATGCCGTTCTGTACGCCTCCGAGTACCCGATCGCGTGGCACCTCATCGCTGCTGTTTTCTACGCAGTGAGCCGCGCAAGCCTGTTTGCCATCATGGTGATGATCCTTATTGGCTTTGCAATCTCACCGCCGCTTCTCATCCGTCTGATCCTTGCCTTTTCGCTTTTGCCGGGCATGGCTGCCGCGCTCATTCGCTTCGCCTTCGCCGTCGACGTTTATATCCGGGAAGGAATGCTCATCCTGCACCGGCGAGGCCTTTACAGGCGCGGTTTCAAAATGACGGTGGACCGTGGAAAAACAGAACGCATTGCACCATGGCGCATACCCCTTCCCGGGCCTGGCATTTCTTTCCGGATGTTTTCAGCAGACAGGCGCGGGTACGCCCTGCAAACCAACAATCCGGAGAAGATCATGCACGCTATTGGATCAGAGGAAGAAGCATCGGCCGATGGCCCCCCGCGCCCTTCCATAGTATATGCACAGGCAAAACGGATCGCAGGGTTTTCCCGCTGGCACCATATCTTTTTCAAGTTCGGCCTTTTTCCGCTTCTGCCTACCATCATTCTTTTCAGACTCCACCAGTACGTCGCGCACGGGGGAATGTTCGGGCAGTATTATCTACATGGCCTGCAAGCATACCTTTCCACCTTTGCCTATTACTGGATCATTGTCCTCATCTATCTGGTGCTTTATGCGAGTATCTGGCGGGCGCTGGCAGAAGGCGCTTCACTGCTCGCAGCACATTACGCACCGTCGCGGGCGGTCATGGTCAGGCGGTGGTCAGAACGCGGCGCAATGCTTCTCTACTATGGCGGTGTGCCAGCACTGATGGCAATGCGTTTCTTATAGAACCCATCTCAACTTTGACGGCTTCGCAAAAAGTCCAATATCTGCGTTGCGCGCAATCTTTGACGAATATCACGTACGGCTAAATACGCTCAATTCTTCAAAAATTGCACGCGCCTTGATCTTGAACTTTTTTCAAAGCCGTCTGATCACAACTTTACGAAGTCATCAACTTTGTCTTTCGGCTCAATTTTTTACTTCCGCTTTGAGTGGCGCGCTGCCATGGACAAGCCCAATAGCAATGCGGCCGCTGCCAGCGCTGTTGGGCCAAACCAGTCTCCTAAAAGCAGCATCAGGGTCGTGCTGCTTCCCGGTATGACGGAACCCACGAGCACGCCGTGTTCCTGCAAACCGATACTATCAATGATTTCCCCGGTGGGCGTGATGACGGCAGAGATGCCGGTCACTGTCGCACGCAGCTGGGGACGCCGCGTCTCGATGCTGCGAAAGGCGGAAAGGGTGAGGATATGACGGGGTGTGTTGCCGTACTCGAACCACGAGTCGTTTGAAAGCGTCAAAAGCACCTCCCCGCCTTTTCGAACCGCTGCAATGGCGTGCGCCGAGGTCAGGGCGTCGTAGCAGATCATCGGGACGACGCGCAAACTCCTGCCATCGGCCAACGTCAGCGTATACGCGCGGGGACCCGGCCCGGGCATGAACGTACCGAGCCAAGGTATGTGACGGCGAATAATCTCATGGTCAAGGATAGCAGGAGCCTGCTCAATAAAAGGGAAAGGGCGCGTTTTGCGATACGTATTTATTGATATACCGCCGTCTGACAATGGCTCAAGAAAGAATGCCGCATTAAACCATATCCCATCCTCGATATCATAGGCACCGAATACGAGCGGCACCCCGGTGCGCGTGACAAGCTCCTCGATACGACTGTCAAAGGCCGCACTTACTTCACACGGCGGCGTTTTGAACGGTAACGGATACACTGTCTCCGGCCAGACAAGCAGATCCAGATCCCTGTCTTTCAGCGCGCCCCGCGAAAGTGCCACATGCGTGTCGAGAATGGTACGCACGGTCAGGTATTCTCCAAAATCCGCGGCAATATAGTTAAAATGGCTGAAGCCGGCCTGTACGAGACCTGCGGTGACCGGTTTTGTCTCCGCATCAGCGGTTGTGAACTGATGAAGCCGAACCATGCCGTATCCAAACGGGACCAGCAGCAGCAGTATGAGACAGACGGCCGGCGCAAATACTTTCCGAGCTGTTTTTACCTCTTTTGGTAAAAATATATTCCTGATGATCACCAGTATGCAGTCATTTACCAGCAGCAGCAGGAACGTCAGACCAAGTATCCCGGCCACATCCGCGGCCTGGCGAAGGAGCACGGAGCCGAACAGCATGTGCCCAAGCGTATCGGAGAAAAATTTCGGGATTGCCCACTCGACACCAATATATGCAAAGGCGCCGGCGAGCGGGGCCGCCGGGATGAAACGGATTGAACCTCCTCTTGCAAACCGGCGCGCCAATGCCAGTGCGATGAATTGCGGCTGTATAAGCGGTGAGATCAGTATTGTGACAAGAAGGCTGACCCCCCATGAGACACCGCTGAAACTCTGAATGACATCCGGTACCCAATAACCTGCAGTGAGCACGTATGACAGGCTCATGAGGAGTCCGGCCAGAAATGCGCCACCAATCGTTTTGGTGCGGTCGATCGCTGCGAGCCACGGTGTCAGGCCGATAAAACCGAAAATCAGCCATGGCCACTCGGCCAACGTGAACAACGCCAGCATAATGCCACTCATCCCTGCTGCCAGGACGAGGTGAATCAGCGGTAAAAAAGTACGCTCATGGCTTCTGGTATACCATATTGTCAGCATTTGAGGGTCGCCATTAATGACCTGATTGCCCTGTGCGTAAGAGCCTGTGCAGATCCACGGACTACTTTCTGGTTTCTGGCAATTGGAGCGTGCGCACAGGCAGTCCCTCCGGCGCCATCTCCGGCGGCACGACACGGTCGGGCGGCACGTCAATGGGATCCCCCTGCGAATCAACCGGCCGGCGTTTCGGGTGGTACATCAGGATGGGTTCAAGTTGTCTTCCGTCGTCGGACGTCTGGTAATGGCGCACATACCCTGGCGGCAGCTCAAAGTCGTCTGGAACGATAATGCCGGAAAGATTCGGCTTGGTGCCCAGCGGCGGAAACACTTCGACCCCGACAAGCCCCTGGGCATCATCATTGGGTGTCGTGTCGCTCGGGTCAGGGCCGGGTTTTTTTGGCGCATCCGCACTGGCCGTGGTTTCGTGCGCGGATGGCAGCGTTTCTCTTGGAGGAGTAGCCGGTCGCTCCTCTGTTTTCGCGGGCAAAGGGCTCTGAGAACCGGCTTCGACGGTCAGCGATGATTCCGTAGACGGTGCTATCAACGCTCGTATACCAATGGTGGCCACAACCAAAACCAGGCAAATTGCCAGCACGAAGCGCCAGGCTCCGGGGGATAAGCCAAGAACCTCCTGTAATCCGGCCGACCGCGGTCTCTGCGTCTCTTTTTTATTGCGCTTGAACGGGTCGCTATTGCCATAGCGCTGGTTTTTCTTCATGGCCATTGTTCATTCTCCTGATGTTATCCTTAGGCTGCGAATTTCCTTTTTTATTGTAAAATAATGGAGTTGACGGTGAGAGTCAAGGACAGGGATGATTGCAATAATGCAACTGCTTAGCGCCATTCTCCCTCATAGGTCGCTATTGATCGCCTCGAGGGCCGCAAGAATATTCGCCTGCCCCGCATAGCTCTTTGTCGTATCGCCGTCGCAGATAACCGCCGTCGGTGTTCTGCGTACTGAATCCGCCTGAAGCAGCGCATTCAATCGTGCTAAAAATCTATTCAGATTATAGGGTGCATAGCCGATATTCTGTTCCTTGAATGCCTGCCGGATGTCTTCCGCGTTACCCCCTTTTCCGGCAAGTTCGAAAAGAACGGCCCGGACTTTGAAAGCGTGTTCCATGGCGTTGTTTTCATTTATTGCATACAGAAAGTAGTGGATGTAGGGAACGGATCGGGGCATCGGGATATCGATGAAGGTTAAACGGATTTTCTTTTTTTCAATGAGTTCGCGCAAGATTGGTTCCACATGCGGTTTCATGTCCCGGCAAGGGCCGCAGAAATATTCCGTATACATGCGTACTTCCAAAGGCCCGCTACCAAAGGACGGGAAAAAACCGTCATTTTTCTCCATTCGGTCGTCTGCATAGGAAACCGATGTGACAAATACAATCGATATGGCGATGAAACGGGCAATAAAAAATGTTTTTTCAAGAACCGGAAACCTTTTTAATACGACCATCAATCGCATCCCCTGTTTTCTCAAAAGTTATATTTTCTCTATATATCCTATTTTACAAAGTAACGGTTTTGTCAAGCTTCCCTTATATCTTCTGGGTGGTTCACTTGCCACTGCATGGCCGACGCTCCCCCGCTGCTCGCTTGCACCGAACACGGCGATGGACGCAGGAGAAAAAAAGCGGTCGAGGTGATAAACACTCATATTTTCCTCGTATTTTAAAGGAAAATGCCCTTATGGCAGAATTTCCGGGGGGTAGTTTTTGGGCAGAAGCGCGGTTCCCTTGATGCATGGAAGCCCGGTAGCCTGGGAGGAGACCGCCATTAAATGATCCAGGCGGTCGCAAAACCCGCCTTTTTCGACAAGACACCCGGCATCGGTTTTTTTGGCAAACATGCACGTACAGAAATGAATGGCCTCCGCTCCCTTGGATTTCAGGCACGTCAAAGACATCCCGGACGGTTTGCCTTTTTGCCGGTCTTGATCTCTTGTTGAAATGACCATAGCAACCGGACAGATTGCGTGCTACAATCATTTGACATTGAGATTGGCCAGCGGAAATTCCGCAGCTACCCAGGGGGCAACGTTCCTGAACCGGATCGAACGGATGGCGGCCTCCCGAAGCAACAGTAGAATTCATAGGAAAAAAGAAGTCGATAGTAAATATTGATCCCACAGGGAGGGTATTATGATTCTCCGGCTTTTCTTTATTTTATCCGCCTTTTTCACTGTTTTCGGGTGTGCAGCTTCCCATATTCCGGATCGCAGCGGAGAGCCACGCTATAATGCGGATATGGCAGAAGTGGTTGCCCATCTGCCCAAACCACCAGGCAATATTGCCGTATCACAAGATCACCGGGTTTTTTTTAGTTTCCATCCCGAGGCGGATCCGGATATCAAGGTAGCGGAACTCGTGGAGGGGAAGCCTGTCGCGTTTCCCGACAACGACTTTCAGCAGAAGCATTCCGATCAACCATTTTTTAACACGGTACTGTCTCTGCGTGTGGACTCGCAAAATCGATTATGGACGCTGGATCATGGCAATTTCGGCCGGGGCAGGCCCATGCTTCTGGCGTTTGACATTCAAAGCGGCGAATTGCTTCATCGGTATGAATTTCCGTCCGATATCGCTGGATTTGGTTCGTTTTTAAATGATTTTCAGATAACCAAATCAGGGGATGTCATTTTCATCGCGGATACCGGTGCGCCGTTGCCAATCGTCGGAGGATCGCCTGCGATCATCGTGTATGATGTGATCAATAAGACTGCCAGAAGGGTACTGGAAGGGCATGCCTCCGTAAAGGCCTCTCCCCATGTGGTTCGGGTGGGCGGGGAAAACCTGTCCATACTGGGCTTTCCGATTCGGATCGCTCTTGATTCCATTGCGCTGGATCGTGAAGGAAAGTGGTTGTATTACGGGGCGTTAAACGGCGAAAACCTCTATCGTATTGTAGCGGAGCACCTGCTGAACCCGGCCATGAGCGAAGAGGAACGCGGCGCAAAGGTGGAAACCTATGCACCGAAAACCATGAGCGACGGTATAACCACCGATCTGGCCGGGAATATTTACCTGACGGACATGGAGCACTCCGCGGTGCATATCATCCCTCCGGACCGGGCGCTGCAGACATTGCTGAAAGACCAACGGTTTCGCTGGCCCGACGGCTTTTCCTTCGGCCCGGACGGCTGGCTTTATTTCACCTGCAGTGATTTGATGAATGTCATTGGAAAAAGCCGGAACCATATCGCCAGCCACGCCCCCTATCCGATTTTCCGCTTCAAGCCGGGGCATGAAGGCATACCAGGGCAGTAAAAAAATTCTTCTGGCGGACACTGCTTTTTATCACGAAACGTCGGTACCAATTCACCATGCTTGCCACGGCATGAAATATTCCCGTGCATTGCACCATTTGAATCTTGCTTCTGCCATACCTGAATACCTGCGAAAATCAGCTTGCGGCGGGAGAACATTCTGAGGGAGGGATAATTCCCATGAAACCATTTCTAACCGGCGAAGAACTGGATGCCCTATACCTCCACCTTCTGTTCGCGATGGGTTGCATACCTGTACTTTTGATGCCCGATACAGCTACGGGAATCAAACTTTTTGTCCTGGTCGTGGTGTACAATCTTGCCGTGCCGGTAGCGGGCAGAATCCGGGGGCACCGGGCATGGACGGACATCTGGCTTTTTGCCCTGACATTGAGCATCTTCCAGGTATTTCCGGACTGGTTTCTTTCCGATTATTTAGGGGTACTGGTTTTTCCGGAAGACGGATTCTTTAAAATTGGCACAGTATCCGGATATATGGCGGGGTTATGGGCCATTCCCGTTTTTATCATCGTCTATGCGGGCACCCGGATCAGGGAAAGAGTTTCGCCCAAGGCCGGGTATGTGGCCGCCGCCCTGCTGGCACTGTTTCTTTTTGTCGGTTCCGAGGCGACGCTGTGGATGCTGCCCTCATGGTACGCCCGGAATGTCTCAATGGTTGGGCATGTGGCGCTTTACATTATCATTCCAGAAATCATACTCGGTATATCTTGTCTGTTTTGTTACGTCTCTATTCAGGCAAAGCCGCACTGGGTAAAAATACCCGCATCATTTCTCGTGATGCAGCTTTATCTTGGCAGCGCAGTATTTTTTTATTTTCTTTTTGAACATTTCAATTTGTTCTGATCGTTTCATCAATTAAAATTTCACCGCCAACGAAGGTATTGGGCCAAAAGATTTTTTTGCGATGGCTTGTAGCCACGCTTTTCACCTGCCGTATTCAAATTCCCAACTGGCAATGTATTCCATCCCCTCTGCCGCGGCGGGGAAACTGGAATCTCCCGTCTTCCACCTGCCCCTGGCACCCTCCTCGCCGGCGGCAAGTTCAAAGTGGCACATGGCGATTCCCATATCGATGCGCTGCAAATCCACCGCGAACATGCGTTGAAAACCCTTGGTTCGCTGCAAGAAAAAATGCACTCCCTCCTCATCAAGAATCAGGCGCCATGGCTGCTTATTGACCGCTGAGGGGGCGAGTCGGACCATTTCCAGCGGCACATCGAGGCTGCCGGCATCTTTTTTTTCCAGGGGCGCATCCCACGTGCGATGAAAAAACAGATCCGACCGGGGTTTCCGGTTTTTGGCACCGGCGCTCACGTGAAAGACAACATCCATGATGCTGGGCCGTCCGGCCCTGTATCCCATGGGGCTGACCACCGGGATCATCTCATCGGGTGCCAGCGGGATCTTGTCGGAAAAGAGCGACCGGCTGAAACTTACCCCCATCCAGCAGGTGTCCAGGCCCATGGCCGTGGCAAAGAGAATAACCTGTTCAAACAAATACCCGGCATCTTCCATGTCGCCGGGGCTCTTTTCCGCAATACATGCAAGGAAGGTTTCCGCCCCCTTGATCACGCCGTAGGTGCCGTAAACTTTCCCCGTGAATTTCAGATCCAGGTCCACGATCTCAAACCGCACCGCCGATCCAAAGGGGGGGCTCCCCAACGTGGAAGCAAACTGCAGCACCTGTTCTTTTTTTTCGCGCTCCAATGGCTTGTCCATGTAAGTCCGCGATGATTTTCTTTTTCGGATAATTTCCGTTATGGGCAAATCATTCATGATTTTCATACAGTAGTTCATCCTCCTTTCCGCACCGATCTTCCCGGCGCAACACAACGGGTTCTCAAAACAGATATTGTTATGCTATAGTATTTTTCCGGCAAAAAACAGGGAAACAAAAAAGAAACGGCCGGGGCTCGGCATGCAGCGCAGCGCATGCCAGGAGGCAGGCTGCAATAAATGAAAACGTATACAACAGGAAAGGAAGCGCATGGCCGGGCTGTTACGAGCAATGTATAGAAAGTTTCTGGGGAAAACATCGATTCCCTTTACAGTGTTTTTCGCGGACGGCACGTATTATGACCATGGCCGCGGCGCGCCGCCGGCGTTTGTCATCCGGTATAAAACCAAAAAAGCGGAGCTCAATTCCCTGGTATTTTTCGGTTGGGGGTTGATCGAATCCTACATCATCGGCAGCGTGGATATTGACGGCGATCTTAAGGCCATCATCCGCGCCGCTGCGGACAATGAACCGCCACTGGCTGAAACCGCCCGGCAGACGCGCATCTTCCACCCCCTTATCCGTATGCGAAACCTGTGGCACGAACTGCTGTTCGGAAACCGGAAAAGCAGCCGGGGCGTCAAAAACGCCCTTGCACACTACAACCGCGGGTCGGACATCTTCTGGCAGTACCTGGACCCCACCATGACCTATACCTGCGCCTACTGGAAGGAAGGCACCCGGAGCCTGCGGGAAGCCCAGAAAAACAAACTCGACCATGTCTGCCGCAAACTGCGGCTCCAACCGGGCGAGCACCTGGTGGATGTGGGCGGCGGCTGGGGGTCCCTGCTCTTTCACGCCGTAAAACACTATGGCGCCATCGGCACCAATGTGAGCCCCACGATCGACCAGAACCGCTGGCTGCTGGACAAGGCCCGGCAGGAAGGCCTTGAAGAGAAAATCACCGTCCAGGAAAACGATTTCCGGCAGGTGTCCGGAACCTTTGACAAATATGCATCTTTGGGCGTTTATGAACACGCGGGCAAGGGGCAGTTGGAAGACTGGATCCGGTCCATGGCGAAATGCCTTAGGCCCGGGGGGATCGGACTGCTTCATTTCATCGCCCATGACCGCCCCATGGAGACCGATTTTTTCATCCGGAAGCATATTTTCCCGGGGGGATACCTGCCCGGACTGACCGAGACCATCGACCTGATGGCCGTTCACGGCCTTGAGGTCCTCGATATTGAAAATCTGCGGCGCCACTACGCCCTTACCCTGGACGAATGGGCCGCGACCTTCGATGCAAACTGGGAGATGATCAACCGCTTCAATCCGGCATTGTTCGACGAACGGTTCCGGAGGACGTGGCGGGCATACCTTCATTTCTGCGCCGAATTTTTCCGGGTCAAAAATTCGGTGCTGCGGCTTTACCAAGTTACCTTTTCCAAGGGGAATACCACCAGCTACCCCATGGACAGGGGATTTCTCTACGAGTCGTAGGAGCGCTTTCAGCGCCCCCTTCACCGTTTATGCCGGATGGTCATGGGATCGGACGGGGCCGGCTTGTCATGCCACGGCATGTGTTTTCGGTAGTAAAGGCGCAGTGCTTCGAAAATGATACGGGGCATGGTCAAATGCGGCACAACCGGATGGCGAAGAAGCACCGCAAGGTGCCCCGCCCTTGTCAACGCGCGTCCCGAACCCCGCAGGCGCGCCTCAAAAATTTTTTCCCCCTCCCGGACCAGGTTGATCTGAACATCCAGCGTCTCCTTCGGGGGGGTGAAAAAAAACTCGTAGCGGCCGGCCATGTCGTTAAACGGCGACACATGAAAGGCTTTGCGGACGGTGTATTGCCGGATTTCCCCTGCAGATGCTTCTCCGGGAACGCCGGGGACGGCGTCCGGCAGATAGACATGCCGCTCCCCGTATGTATTGCTGACTTCCACCACCACCTGGACCACCTCTCCGCGGCGATCAAAGCAGTAGTAAAAACAAACCGGGTTGAACACGTAATGAAAATATCTCGCCTGGGTAATCAGCATGATTGACGCGATCCTGCCCCTTTCCGTTTCGGGCAGAAAATCAAGGAGCTTCTCGCGTATGGCGCCGGGGCGTTCATCCAGATAATCGGCATCATGAATGGATGCCGGTCTCATGCGGTTGTAGCCGAAAAAAGGCAGCTTTTTGTCCAGCAGGGTAAGTTCGTCCAGGTCAAGGGCGTACATGTACACCGGATATTGAAAATGATGATACACCGGCAGGTGACGGGTATGCTCCACAAAACCTGTATAGATTTTCGATTTCATAATGGTATCCCGAAGTCCTCTCCCACAGCCACGGCCGACAAGACCGCGTCTTCGTGAAAGCCATAGCGGAAATAGCTTCCGCAGAACCATGTGTTGTTGGCGCCGTTTATCCCCGAAAGATCCTTCTGGGTGGCCACGGCGTCTTCGCCGAATATCGGATGCGCGTAATTAAGCTCCGCGATAACCCGGTCGGCGTCCAGGGGGCGGTCCGGGTTCAGGGTCACGCAGTAGTGATGCCCGGACGCCAACTGCTGCAGCCGGTTCATGTAATAGGTCAGGGTTGCGGGGCCGCAGGCGGCCTTTTTTTCTTCCTGTGTGTAATTCCATGAGCCCCATGTTTCTTGCAGCGGCGGGAGGCAGCTGACATCCCGGTGCAGAATGACACGGTTTTGGGCGTACCGCCACGGCGAAAGGAGCCGGACCTCCGCATCCGAAGGGTCTGCAAGCATTGCCAGGGCTTCGTCCGCATGGGCGGCAATCACCACCTTGTCATGAACCGCTTCCCCCCCGTCGGTCCATACACGCACACGCCCGTTTTCACGGGCGATTTTCCGGACGGGACGATCCGTGCAGACCGTGCCTGAAAACGTTTTCAAAAACGCCTTGACATACTCATGACTGCCCCCTTTGATCGTATACCACTGGGGCTGGCCAAAAAAGGAGAGCAATCCATGATTTTCAAAGAACCGGGCAAACGTCTCGGCCGGAAAATCGAGCATATCCCGCTCGCCGGTGGACCAGATGGCGGCGCTCACGGGCGTGACGTAATGCCTGGTCAGCGCCTCGGAAAATCCGGCCCGTGCCAGATATTCGCCAAGGGACAAACCGCGCAGGCGATTTTTTAAAAGCCACCGCCGGGTCGTCCGGTTGAACCGGCCGATTTCGAAAAGGAGGCGATAAAAAGACGGACGCAGCAGGTTTTTTCTGTCGGCAAAAGGGCGCGTTGTGTTGTATGTAAACCCGCTGCGGGTATCCCAGTAGGTAAAGGACATTTCACTTTTGGACCGGTCGACGCCCAGCTGCTCGATAAAGCGGATAAAGTTCGGATAGGTGTGGTCATTGAAAACAATGAATCCCGTATCCACGCATGTACTGGAGCCGTTGCCTTCATCCACGTCAACGGTGTGGGTATGGCCGCCCACGTAGTCGTTCTTTTCATACAGGGTCACCCGGTGCCGCCGCCCCAGCAGGTACGCGGCGACAATGCCGGCCACGCCGCCCCCCGCAACCGCAATGTCCAGATCGTTTTCATGCACCATTATGCCTGCTCCTCATTTTTGATGGCGTCGGTAAAAGACAGGTTCAGACGGCTTTGAAAAACGTTCAAGATCCAGGCGCGTGCAATTTTTGAAGAATTGATAGTACTTAGCCGTACGTGAGATTTTTCAAAAATTGCTCGCAACGCAGATATTGGACGTTTTACGAAGTCGTCATTTTTGACGCTTCTTTGGAAACCAGGGCACAAACGAGCTCGTCCGCCGGATGTATGCCTGGTATTCCGGATTGTCGGAAAACTCGGTCTGCTCCATGAGCGTCACCCCGGTCAACCGCAAAAGCGTATAGGTAATCACCACCGGGCTGACAATGGTCAAAAACCCCCACGGGGCGGAAACCACGATAACAAATATCCCCCACCAGACAAGGGCTTCGCCAAAATAGTTGGGGTGCCGGCTGTAGCGCCAGAGGCCGCGGTCCATCACACCTCCGCGGTTTTCCGGGTCGTCGAGAAAGCGCCGCAGCTGGTAGTCCGCCGCGGCCTCAATGACAATTCCGGCAAGCCAGAGGACAAGACCGGCCGCGTCCAGCCATGTCAGGCGGGCGGGGGTTTCGGCAACCTGGCCGTACTGCACGCCGATGGCAATGACCCACAGGAAAAGCGCCTGCACCAGGAATACCTTGTAGAGGCTCACCAGCCAGAACTGCTTCCCGTATTTCGCCCGCCACGCCGCATACCGGGGGTCTTCACCCTTTCCCCGGCTGCGTGTGGCAATATGGACAAACAGGCGCAGCCCCCAGATGGTAACCAGCAAGGCAAGCAGGAGCTTGCGCTGGAAAAAGCCGGAGGCCTGGAAAAACGTCAGCCAGGCGACGAGCACGAAACCCAGCCCCCACAAGGTGTCGGCAATGGCGGCATTTTTGAGCAGCAGGCTGATGAGCCAGCCTGCTGCCATAAACCCTGCCACCGCGGCCAAATTTACAGCAAACAACGTCATCGTTTCCATGGCGGAACTTCCTTTTTATATCTATTTCATACTTGATGAACTCGTAAAAGTCTTTTTCAGACGGCTTTGTAAAATGTTCAAGATCAAGGCGCGTGCAATTTTTGAAGAATTGATCGTACGTAGCCGTACGTGAGATTCTTCAAAAATTGTGCGCAACGCAGATATTGGACGTTTTACGAAGTCGTCATACTTCTTTAACCGATGATGCGGCCGGGAACCAGCGGATCCTCGACCGCCCGGCCCGCTGCCCGCTCTTCGATGGCCCTGCGGATGCGCAGGTGAATCTCCCCGCTGATGGGGTAGTTCAGGGCAATCAGAATGGCCAGTCCATTGCACAGGCAGGGAACCAGTGCATACAGCACGCGCAGCGTCCACACCACGGAATCGGACTGAACCACGCCCGGCCGGTATCCGGACACCCCGAGCAGGGCCAGGCCGGCGCCAACGCCCGAAGCGGCAGCCAGTTTTTTGGCAATCGACCACAGGCCGATATACAACCCCTCCCGCCGGTCGCCGGCAACCAGCTCGTCATAGTCGATCACGTCGGCCTGGATGGCCGAGGGGATGGCCAGGGTGGCGCCAAAACCGATGCCGGACAAAAAGACCAGGATGCCGTATAACACCTCATCGCCAGGGCCCAGGAAGAAGACCCAGAAAAATGCACCGGTGTTGATTGCCATGGAGGCCAGCCAGGCGGCTTTTTTGCCGGTGCTGCGGGACAGGCGCACCCACATGGGCAGAAAGACAATCCCCGTGACGAAATAAAGCACCAGAAACAAGTCCGCCCTTGGGGAGCCCAACACGTATTCAACGTAATACAGGATCAATGTCGCCGGCAGGTTGTTGCCGATGGCGCTGATGGTGTATGCAATCAACAGTATGCGAAACGGCCGGTTTGCAAGGCTTGACCGGATCCATTGAAAAATTTGAAACCCCGGGCTTGCCACCGGCCGGGGCCGCTCCCGGAACGCCGCGACGCACCATGCGCACGCCCCCAGGATTAAAGGGATATAGATCAAAGAAAGGATAAAAAAGGTTTCCCGTTCATCCGCTGCGCTGCCGTCCAGTCCGGCGGCCCAGCGGACCGCACCGGGCATCGCGGCCGCAACAATCGTACCCGCGATCAGGGCGCCGTCTCGCATGGAAAACAGTGCGGTCCGCTCGTTATAGTCAAACGTCAGTTCCGGGCCCAGGGATTCATACGGGACGATGACCACCGTCCAGAACAAAAACAGGGCGAATATCAGGGCCATGAAATAGAACCCGGCCGCATCCGCGCCCATCGCTTCGGGCGGATTGAACAAGAACGCGATGGCAAGCACCGTAAAGACGGCCCCGACGGCGATAAACGGCCGCCGCCGGCCCATCGGCGTATGGAGCCGGTCGGAGACAAGCCCGATCACCGGGTCGGTGAATGCGTCAAACAGCCGGACGACCAGGAGAATCACGCCCAGTGCGGATATATGGACCCCCACCACGTCGGTGTAGAATTTCGGAAGGTAAATGTATACGGGGATGCCCACGACCGCCAGCGCGAACGCCGGGGCGGAATAGGCCATCTTTTGTGCGGCGGAGAGTTTTTTCACGGCCGGCGCTTTCCAAGCAGACGATCCCGAAACGTCTTGTCGATCGGACGCTCACCGAGCCAGATGGAAAAGAACGCTGCCGCGAATTCCGCGCCCTCGACCGTGCCCAGCAAATCGTCGTTCAGCGAAAGGCTCGTTCCGGTACCGGGCATGTAAGCCGCCGTATAATGGTCCCCGGGGCGGACGTCGCGGTACAAACGATTGAACTGTTCGATTTTTGGCGCAAGGGCGGAAAAACGATCCGGTGAAACGTTTTTCCGGATCATTTCCGTGGTCGCATCAACGAAGTCCTCCGCACGGATGGCATGGAAATAGTGAAGCAGCAAAAGGCGTGCCGTTCGGTCGTCCAGGACCTGTTCTGCGGTTTTCCCCTCCTGGAGGTAAAGCGCCCCTTCATATGCCCGGATAAAAACCATATACCGCAGCACATCCGAACCGCGAAGCGTCAGTTCGTAGCCCCCGATGTTTTTTTGCTCCGGAAACGCATATCTTTCAATTCCAACCGCACTAACCGGTATAAAAAGCAATACCAGCAATACGGAAATCCCTGCCCGCCATCTTTTTTTCACCCTCTTCCCCCTTCTACCGCCGAAAATGAAACAATGAGAACGGTCTTGCATAATACCAACGCCGTGTTTATTTTAAAATAATCATAGTGCGAACATTATCTACAAAAAAAACGGACACGACAATGAACTATTTTTTTTCCGCGGCATTTTTCAAAGTGGCTGGTATATCGGTCGTCATATTTATACTGCTCGATATGCTGTGGCTGGGCGTTATCGCCCGGGGCCTCTATTTCAGGCAGATGAGCTACCTGGCATCCATTGAAAACGGCCGGATCGTGTTCAACCTCCCCGTTGGAATCCTTGCCCAGGTCATCATCGCCTTAGGCCTTGTGGTGTTTGTTTCCCTGTCGATCATGGTGGACAACCGCCTGATTTCAGCCGTTGGTACGGGAGCGTTTGCCGGACTTGTTCTTTACTGCACCTACGACCTGACCAATCTGTCGTTTATTAAAGGATACCCAGTGGTTATCTCCGTGGTTGATATCGCCTGGGGCACGGTCCAGGGATTTTTGGCCGGGTGCTACGTGTTCTACCTCACCCGTTTTTTCGGCCCCCCCTTGTAACGGTTTAGCGATGCACCATTGCACTTGTCGCCGACTGACCGAACAACGCCTTGCTGAACAACGCCCTGCCTTGCCAAAAGGTGGCGGAAATGCAGAGCCAGGGGCTTGCGGATCCATCAGAGAAGCCATTCGATCGGCAGAAGCGACAGAAAATAAACAACGCTTCGCTTCCAGAAGCTCGTATTGGGTTCGCTGTCATGGCGTACCCGTCTTTCTCCCCGGCGTTCGAGCCAATACATATGACCATCATCATTTAATTGGACTTCATATGCTCTTTCCGGGATTGCCTCATCAAACGCCTCATCTATCCGACGCGCCAACGACGGGCTGTCAATGACAAAACCCATTTCGGTGTTCAGGCGGGCGGAACGCGGATCGAAGTTAAACGACCCGACAAACACCCGCTCACAATCTGCCGCAAATGTCTTGGCATGCAGACTGGAAGCCGAACCGCCGAAGAGATCCGCTCCTTTGGTACGCTCCGCCTTGGGCAGGACACGGCGCATTTCATAGAGCGTGATCCCCGCTTGTAAAATATCCTTGCGCCTTTTGGCATAACCGGCATGCGCGATCAACACATCCGTTGCCTCCAGGGAATTGGTGAATATGCGGACCTTGACTCCGCGATCGGTCATCTTTCGAAAGGCATCCACACCGGCGGCCGTAGGAATAAAATAAGGGGAAATCAGCGCCACATCCTGATCCGGCAAACCGATAATTTCCTCAAGCTGATGGGTCAGAAGCCCATCCGCGTGAGCTTCGCCCAGCCCCTTGGCGGGATCGTCGCTGACCATCCGGGTTTTTGCCCATTCAAATGCCAGGCTGCCTTCCAGCAGATCATGAATGAAACTTGACCGTCGCATGGCGCTCATAAAAGATGCGGCCGAGGGGTCGCGCTCGAGGCGCAAAGAAATAGGGGAGAAGTGGTCGCGCAGGTCCCGATCGGGAGGAGGCAGAATCAACCCGACCGGGTAGGATGAATCGCTGGCCCAGTACCGGTCGAAGTCCGTGGACACATCGTCCACTACCGGGCCTACGCACAGGACATCCAGATCGGCGAACAGCAGGCCTTCGGCCGCCCAGAAATACTCGTCACCGACATTGCGCCCACCGGCAATGGTGGCTTGATTGTCAGCGGTGAAGGACTTGTTGTGCATGCGCCGGTTCACCCGCGAAAAGTTGGTCAGAAAACCCAGCCACTTTGGATAGCGTACGACGAAGGGGTTGAACAGGCGGACTTCGATCTTCGGGTGGCTGTCGAGGGCGGCCAGTTCGTCATCCAGACCCGAGGTGCCCATATCATCGAGCAGCAGGCGCACGCGCACACCGCGTTCGGCAGCCGCATACAGGGATTGCAGCAGCAGCGTGCCGGAGATGTCTCCGCGCCAGATGTAGTACTGGACGTCGAGCGTACGCTCGGCGTTCTTTGCCAGCAGCATCCGGGCGGCAAAGGCGTCGTGCGGATGCAGCAGGGGATATATCCCGCTTTTACCCGGATGCTCCGATACAAGAGGCGCAATCGCCCTGCCGAGAAGGGTCTCCCTGGCCTCGGCCCCACCAAGGGCACTGGAAGCGTCACGGTTTTCAATCGAGGGGAGCGTGCATCCCGCCAGCAGGCTGAACAGGCAGATCATCAAAAAACGCTTCCATTGACCGATGTTTATTTCAGCATGACATCCCATGATAATTTCCAACCAGTACCTTTCTACTGAACAGTGGCGCCGTTGTAGCCCGTTGCGCGGAATACCCTTTACATCTGCGGAAATACTATCGTGTGCCCATTGTCTTTGCAAGGGATATCCCGGCGTTCTTTTCTGTTGACAAACCCGCAGAAATTTGAATATTTGAACAAATAACTCAATTGTTCAAATATTCAACCAAGGTGATTATGCCCACAACAGACAAAACCCGGGAAATTCTCGCTGCCGCGTTAAAGGTGTTCGCCCGCTACGGCTTCAAAAAAACCACAATGGAAGATGTGGCTGCAGAAGCCGGGATGACCAAAAGCAACATCTATTTCTATGTGGCCGGTAAACGGGAACTTTATGAACATGCAATACGCAATGCCTTGATACAATGGCGGGATTCCGTGGCCGAGGCCATCTCGGAAAAAGAGGATGCGGTTGAAAAATTCAGGGTAATGGCGTCTATGTCATTCGAATACCTGTCCCACCAGCAGGATCTCCGGTCCATCCTGATCATGGACCCCGGCATCTTCACCCTCTCCCACGCCGAAGATCGTTTTTATGAAATCAACCAGGGCGCCATGCTCCTGATAAAAGACATTCTTTTGCAGGGGATAAGTGAGGGGCGCTTTTATGAAGTCGACGTCGAGCATACGACTGAATTTCTGTTTTCGATCTATATCATGTTCCTGATCAAAACCTACGTCAAGTCGGAGGGAAGCTCCACCTTCCGCATGTACGAGGAAGGGACAGCACTGATTTTGCGGGGACTGTGCCGGAAGGACACCTGATTCCATCCGGTTTGCGATCGGCCACATCAACCAACACAAGGAGGGATACCCATGACGGAAGCAACGATCCGGGCGTTAGACGGCATAAGAGATCTATCCATGGTGAAATGGTATATTATACCGATGATGATGATCGTTATGTATATTTACGCCAAAGAAATCAAGCTGGCGCGCGCCTCCGGCAACTGGAATGCCGTTTTTGCAGGGCTCACCCTCTTCGGCGTCGATTTTTTCAATGAAACCTGGAACGGATGGGTCATGCATTTCACCCAGCGCTCGGCCTTCTGGACAACCCCTGGCGATACCGCGCTTCGGGTGATGGTGGGCTGGAACATTGAAATCATCTTCATGTTCCTGCTGGCGGGCATTGTCTACTATCACACGCTTTCGGAAAGCACGACCGAAAAAATAATGGGCATTCCGGAAAAATGGTTCTGGGCCATCGGCTTTTCCGCATTTGCCGTTTTTATTGAGTGCCTTCTCAATATCGGCGGCCACCTGGTCTGGGAATACCCCTTCTGGTTTCTTTCCTTCAAAGGCATCTGGCTGATATTTTTATTTGGCTACTTCCACTTCTTTTGCGCCATCATCCTGGTGATCAGCCTGAAGTCCATGAAAAACAAAATCATCACGCTGAGCATTATCTATGCCGTGCCGGCGGTCATGAATATCCTTGCGTTCGGATTTTTCGGCTGGAATTATTAGCGCAAAACAAAACAGCGCTACTCATAACGAGCCCGCAGCGGCAAGCGCAGTCCGCATGCTTTGCGGCCCTGTTTTTTTCCACTCTGTTGCCGCCTCCGGTCGGTTGCATCCGGAGGCAAATGCGCCTATCTTGGGCTATAATCTTTTTTTTGATGAACCAGGCACGCTGAAAGGACAAACCATTGCCGGATTCGACGCCCCCAAGCCAGGAAATTACCCCGTGGCATGCCGTGAAACCGGAAGAGGCCCTTGCAGCCCTCGATACCTCCCGGGAATCGGGGCTCTCCCAGGAGGAGGCAAAACGCCGCCTTGAAAAATACGGGAAAAACAAGATTCCCGAGCCGCCCCGGCGGAGCGCATTCATGCGTCTGCTGTCCCAGTTTCACAACGTGCTGATCTATGTGCTCCTCGTGGCGGCGTTCATTACGGCGCTCATGGCTCACTGGATCGACACGGGGGTAATCCTGGGGGTGGTCTTTATCAACGCATTCATTGGCTTCATCCAGGAAGGCAAGGCGGAAAATGCCCTGGAAGGGATTCGGAAAATGCTTTCCTTAAGAGCCGTTGTGCTTCGCGGGGGGAGCCGACACGACATGGACGCGGAACTGCTCGTTCCCGGCGACATCGTGTTTGTCAAGTCCGGCGACAAGGTGCCCGCCGACCTGCGCATTGTCCGCGCGAAAAACCTCCGGGCGGAAGAGTCGCCGCTTACCGGGGAATCGACGGAAACGGACAAGACCCCTGACCCGGTGCCCGAAGACGCCCCCCTGGGGGACAGGACCGGCATGCTCTTTTCGGGAACCGCCGTTACTTACGGAAGCGCCGCCGGTGTGGTGATTGCCACCGGCGGGGATACGCAGCTGGGCAAAATCAACCGGATGATATCCGAGGTTGAGCCAGTCACCACGCCCCTTCTGCAGCAGATCGGCCGCTTCGGGATCCGGCTCTCGGCGATCATTCTTGTCATCACGGCAACCTTTTTCACCTTCGGCTATTTTTTCCGGAATTACGCCATCGACGAGCTGTTCATGGCCGTTATCGGCCTGGCCGTTGCCGCCATCCCCGAGGGACTTCCGGCGGTCATGACCATCACGCTGGCCATCGGGGTGCAGCGGATGGCCAAGCGCAACGCCATCATACGGCGGCTCCCCTCGGTGGAAACCCTGGGCACGGTCAGCGTTATCTGTTCCGACAAAACAGGCACCCTTACCCGCAATGAAATGACGGCCAAAACCGTCGCAACCGCAGATGATCGATACGAGGTGGACGGCGTGGGCTACTCCCCGGAAGGATCCGTCACCAAAGAAGGGGCGCGTGCGAATCTCGATAAAGAGCCTGTGCTTTTTCGTCTGCTTCAGTGCGTCCGGGCCTGCAACGATTCGGACATTCACCGGGACGAATCCGGCGCGTGGACGGTTACCGGTGCCCCCACCGAAGGGGCGCTCGTAACCCTCGCCCGCAAGGGAGGCCTGGAAGCATCCGCCTTCCCCCGCAAAGACGCCGTCCCCTTTGAATCGGAACACAAGTACATGGCCACCCTCAACCAGGTGGACGGGGAAATGCTCCTTTGTGTCAAGGGCGCACCCGAGAAGGTCCTCGACCGGTGCAGGACCCAGCGGTCGAAAAACGGGGAGGAACCCATGGACCAGGACTTCTGGGATGACGCCATAAAATCCCTTGCGGAACAGGGGCAGCGGATCATCGCAGCGGCCTGCCGGGTCATGCCAGACGATGCGGAGAACATCGATCCATCCGATCTGGACGGGGGGCTTCTTTTCCTGGGGATCGTCGGCATCATTGACCCGCCGCGCGCCGAGGCGGTGGAGGCGGTCCGGGAATGCCGGGAAGCGGGCATCACCGTCAAGATGATTACCGGTGACCACGGCATCACCGCACGGGCCATCGGCAAGGAACTGGGCATCGGCGACGGCGAAAATGTTATTACCGGGGCCGAACTGGAGGCCATGGATGACCGGAAGCTGAAAGAGGTGGTTCTGAAGCATGACGTCTTCGCCCGGACCAGCCCCGAACATAAACTGCGCCTGGTCAGGGCGCTCCAGGCCAACAACCTGCTCTGCGCCATGACCGGCGACGGCGTCAACGACGCCCCGGCCCTGAAACAGGCCAATATCGGCATCGCCATGGGCATAAAAGGAACGGAGGTGACCAAGGAAGCATCCGAAATGGTGCTTGCCGACGACAACTTCGCCTCCATTGTCCATGCCGTGGAAGAAGGGCGCACGGTCTATGACAACCTGCGCAAGGCACTGCTCTTCATTATTCCTACCAACGGGGCCGAAGCCCTGGTGCTCATGGCCGCCATCCTCATGGGAATCACCATGCCCATCACGCCGGTCCAGGTCCTCTGGGTCAACATGGTGACGGCCATCACCCTGGCCCTGGCGCTTTCCTTCGAGCCCATGGAAAAAAAGGTGATGGAGCGTCCGCCCCGGGATCCCGCAGAACCCCTTTTGGGAATCTATTTCCTGTGGCGGATTGGCTACGTGTCCGTCTTTATCGGGGGAATGGCCCTTTTGGCCTACAAGCTGATGAGGATAAACGACGCCGATATTAACACGGCCCGGACCATCGCCGTCAACGCCCTTGTCGCGGGGCAGATCTTCTACCTCTTCAATTGCCGCAAGATCTACGAATCAAGCTTCACCGGAAATTTTTTCAACAATCGGATCGCATTTCTGGCCTCCGGCGTGCTGATCCTTCTCCAGCTTGTTTTTACATACGCGCCTTTCATGAATATCCTTTTCGGAACGGCGCCCCTGGAAGCGGAAGCCTGGATCTACCCCCTGGGCATCGGCATGATTGTGTTTCTCGTGGTGGAAACCGAAAAACACCTTTTCAACCGGGTGCGGCAAAAGCAATAGAAACGCATAATTTCATGGGCGTCCCCCCTGGTTTCGTGGTACAATAAAAGAAAATATCGAAACGGAGCGAGTGTATGGCATTGATTGGCATGCGGGGTGTGTCGTGGGGATTTGGCGGCACGCCCCTGCTGGAAGATATTGATCTGCATATTGAAAAAGGGGAACGGGTCTGCCTGCTGGGGAGAAACGGCCTGGGCAAATCCACGGTGCTGCGCCTTTTACATGGGGACATGACGCCTGACAGCGGTGAAGTCTGGCGAAGTCCGAATGCAACGATGGGCCTCCTGGGGCAGGAAGTGCCCGAAGCCCACTGCGGCGCCGTTTTTGACGTGGTCGCGGGCGGACCGGGACAAAAGGCGGAAGAGATCGCCCAACATCGTATCGAGGCGCTTCTTTCCGTGGCGGGGCTGTCGCCCGAAGAGGATTTCTCCCGGCTTTCGGCGGGCATGAAGCGGCGCGTGCTTTTCGCAAGGGCCGTGGCCCCGGACCCCGATGTCCTGATGCTGGACGAGCCGACCAACCACCTGGACATGGAAGCCATTGCGTGGATGGAGGACTTCCTCCTCCAAAACGTTCAAACGCTCGTGTTCGTGACCCACGACCGGGCTTTTTTGAAACGGATCGCCACCCGCATTGTCGAGCTGGACATGGGGCGGGCCGTCTCCTACCCCTGCGATTACAGCACCTACCTCGAACGCCGCCAGGCCGCCCACGAAGCTTCGGAAAAGCAGCAGGCGGAATTCGACAAGAAGCTCTCCGCGGAGGAAGCCTGGCTCCGCCAGGGCGTCAAGGCGCGGCGCACAAGAAACGAAGGGCGCGTCCGGGCGCTTTTGAAAATGCGGGAAGAACGCCGCAATCGCCGAAACCCCGTCGGCAATGTGAATTTTCGGGTAGACGATACCGTGCGCACCGGAAAAATGGTGATCGAGGCCAAGTCCATATCCTGCAAATACGGGGAGAAAACGATCATTTCGGAATTTTCCACCCGGATCGTCCGGGGCGACCGCATCGGCATCATCGGCCCCAACGGCGCGGGGAAATCCACGCTCTTAAACCTCCTGCTCAAAAAAATCCCGCCCGATACGGGGGAGGTCAGGCACGGCACCGGGCTCATGGTGGCCTCCTTCGATCAGCTGCGCCAGACGCTTGACGAGGACAAAACGGTTGCCGACAACATCGGACATGGAAACAATTTTATCACGGTCAATGACCAAAAAAGACACGTGATCAGCCATTTGAAGGATTTTTTGTTTTCCCCGCAGCGATGCCGCACGCCGGTTCACATTCTTTCCGGGGGGGAGAAGAACCGGCTCCTGCTGGCGCGGCTGTTTGCCCGCCCCGCCAACGTCCTCGTACTCGACGAGCCCACCAACGACCTGGACATCGAAACCCTGGAGCTGCTTGAAGAGATGCTGTTCCACTTTCAGGGGACCATCCTTCTGGTCAGCCATGACCGGGAGTTCCTGAACAACGTGGTCACCAGCACCATGGTTTTCGAAGAACCGGGGCGCCTGGTGGAATATGCCGGCGGGTACGACGACTGGCGCCTGCAGCGCAAAGCCACACCGGACAAAGCAAAGGAGAAAAAGCCGGAAAAACCAGCAGCAAAAGCCAAGCCGGCCTCAAAAAGCGATGAAAAGCTCAGCTTCAAGGAAAAGCGGGAGCTGGAAGGCATCTACGAAAAAATCGACGCCCTGGAAAACGAGCACAAAGACCTCTGCGCGCGCCTGGGGGACCCGGCGCTGTACAAAAACAACAGCGACGAAATCGCCGCGGCAAAAAGCCGTCTCCTTGCCCTTGAAAAAGAAATCGAGCATGCCCACCACCGCTGGGAAACCCTCGAAGCAAAAGGGGGACGCCCATGAAATAATGCGTTTCTAGTAAAAGGCCCTTGAAGAAACGCATTATTTCATGGGCGCCCCCCCCTATACACTATACAAAAAAATATTTTGCAATTTTTGAGAAAATAATTATTATTAT
>JAABTJ010000035.1 GCA_011389935.1 Desulfobacteraceae bacterium | reverse complement strand
TGGAAAAAGCCGAAACAATTCGACCGCAACCTGATCGTGATCGGAGCCGGATCCGCCGGGCTGGTGACTGCGTATATCGCCGCAGCGGTAAACGCCAGCGTCACACTGGTGGAAAAAGGGGCCATGGGCGGCGACTGCCTCAATACCGGCTGCGTGCCGTCCAAGGCGCTGATCAAGAGTGCCCGGGTAAACAGCTGGATCCAGCGGGCCGTGGATTTCGGGCTCCATGCGGGGCCGGCTGAAGTCGATTTTCCCCGGGTAATGCAACGCGTGCACAACGTGATCAAAAAAATCGAGCCCCACGATTCGGAGCAGCGGTACAAGGAACTGGGCGTGGATGTGCGAAAAGGGAATGCCCGGCTGGTATCCCCCTGGGAAGTGGAGATCCGGGACGCACAGGAAGCAACGCGATTGACCGCCCAGAACATCGTCATCGCCACCGGCGGCGAACCCATGGCCCCTCCCATACCGGGCCTTGACCAGGTAGATTACCTCACCTCCGACACTCTGTGGAACCTTACCGAACTCCCCGACCGCCTGCTGGTGCTCGGCGGCGGCCCCATCGGCTGCGAACTGTCGCAAAGCTTTGCAAAACTCGGCAGCCGGGTCACCCAGGTGGAAATGGCAGACCGGCTGCTGGTCCGCGAGGACAAGGAAGCCTCGGAACTGCTGGCGCAGAACATGGTCGCCGACGGTGTTGACCTGCGACTCGGATACCGGGCAACTGCCTTTGAAAAGGACGGCAGCAACATTGTTGCGGTACTTGAAAACAAGGACGGGCAGGTCCGGATTTCCTGCGACAAGGTGCTCGTGGCCCTGGGGCGCAAAGGGCATACCGAGGGGCTGGGGCTTTCCGAGCTGGGCATCGGGCGAAACCCGAACGGCACGGTTGTGGTCAACGAGTACCTGGAAACCCGTTTTCCGAATATCCGCGCCTGCGGAGATGCGGCCGGCCCCTACCAGTTTACCCACACGGCATCCCACCAGGCGTGGTTTGCCGCGGTGAACAGCCTGTTCGGCCGGTTCAAAAAGTTCAAGGTGGACTACCGGGTGATTCCCTGGTGCACGTTCACCTCCCCGGAAGTCGCCCATGTGGGCATCAACGAGCAGGAAGCAAAGGATAAGGGGATCGATGTTGACATCACCCGGTTCGGGATGGATGCGCTCGACCGGGCCATTGCCGACGGCACTGAGCAGGGGTTTGTAAAAGTGTTCACCGCGCCGGGCACGGACCGCATCCTTGGCGTCACCATCGTCGGAGAGCATGCCGGCGATCTCATCGCCGAATACGTCCTGGCCATGAAGCACAAGCTGGGGCTGAACAAGATACTGGGCACCATCCATATTTACCCCACCCTGGCCGAGGCCAACAAGTCCGCGGCCGGCCAGTGGAAAAAAGCCCATGCACCGGGGCGGGTACTGGAATGGATCGGGTGGTACCTCCACAGAAATATAAAGCGGTAATATCCGCAAAAAGGAAAAACCGATGATCATGCGAATGGGTACAGGGGCATTTCTATTGATTTTGCTGGCAGGGAGCCCTGCACTGGGATTTGACCACCGCCACAAAGCGTTTACAAGCGTTTTGCAGGCGCATGTTTCCTGGAACGAAGCGGGAACCGCCAGCGTGGTGGATTACCCGGCATTGAAAGAAAATCGCCTGCCCCTTGACGACTACCTTGATACGCTTTCGGCGGTACCCAGGGCCGAATTCGACGCGTGGGACAAAGACAGGCAGCTGGCCTTTCTGATCAATGCCTATAACGGCTTCACACTGGCGCTGATCCTGGACAACTATCCGGTCGACAGCATACGGCGCATCGGTCGCTTCTGGCAAAACCCATGGAAGATGCGTTTTTTCACCCTGCTCGGGGAAAAAATGCACCTGGACCAGGTGGAGCACGATATCATCCGTGAGCCGGGCCGGTTCGATGAACCCCGGATCCACTTCGCGGTCAACTGCGCCTCCATCGGCTGCCCCGCCCTTCGGGACGAAGCCTTTGTTCACGACCGACTGAACGCCCAACTGGAAGACAGCACACGGCGTTTCCTGATAGATGACAGCAGAAACCGCTACAACCCGGAAAATGAAAACCTCGAGGTTTCATCCATCTTCAAGTGGTACGGCGAGGATTTCGAACGCGATGCCGGCAGCGTCCGGAAATGGCTCTCCCGCTACGCGGACCTGTTAACGGACAACAAGGCGGCAAAAGCGCAAATCCAAGCCGGAAACGTTCGCCTGCAATATCTGGAGTACGACTGGGCAATCAACAACCGGTGATGAGCCGTACCAAAAAAGATGAACTCGTAAAAGTCGTTTTCAGACGGCTTCGAAAAAAGTTCAAGATCAAGGCGCGTACAATTTTTGAAGAATTGAGCGTACTTCGCCGTACGTGAGATTCTTCAGAAATTGTGCGCATCGCAGATATTGGGCTTTTTACGAAGCCGTCAAAAAAAACAAGTAAAAGGAGGAAATCATGGCACGACTGAGCGACATGAATGAACCGCAGCGTTCTCACATTGCCAATCTGCCGTGCCCGCATTTTGACAAGACCCCCTGGACAACCGGCCCGGAACTGTCAAGGCGGCGCGTCGCAATAATATCCACGGCCGGTCTTCACCGGCGCGGCGACCGCCCCTTTGGGGGGATGGACGGGGACTACCGCGTCATCCCCGGGGATACCAGCGCCAACGACCTCGTGATGACGCATATTTCCACGAATTTTGACCGGACCGGCTTCCAGCAGGACGCCAACCTGATCTTTCCCATAGACCGGCTGCGGGAGCTGGCCGATGAAGGCGTCATCGGCAGCGTGGCCGATTTCCATTATTCCTTTATGGGGGCGGCCGATCCGTCCAACATGGCATCGCATGCGGAAAATCTTGCCCTTCTCCTTTCCGGCGACAATGTCGATGCGGCATTTCTGGTGCCTGTCTGACCGTTTTGCACGCGCGCCGTGGGCGCGCTCGCGCATTATCTTGAAGCCAAAGGAATCCCGACCACGCAAATCAGCCTGATATACGAGCACACCGAGGCGATTCGGCCGCCGCGGGCGCTCTGGGTCCCGTTTGAACTGGGGCGCCCCTTAGGGGTTCCGGATGATGCTGCGTTTCAGCGAAAAGTGATTCTGGCCGCCCTTTCGCTCTTTGCGGCAGAAAAAGGCCCCGTGCTGGAGGCCTTTCCCGAAGAAGCCCCGGTATTTTCCGAAAACACGGCAGAAGAAGACACCTGGGCATGCCCGGTAGGCTTTTCCCCGCCCCGGGAGGAGGAAACCGACCTGGAAGCACGAATCCAGGCGCTCATGCGCGAGGTGGCGGAGCTCAGGCCATGGTATGATATGGGCCTGGAAAAACGCGGCCGCACGGCCATGGCGGACTTTGACCCGGAAACCGCCGCCGGGGTACTCTGCGATTATCTTTGCGGAAAAGACATCGGCATCCCTGAAAAAGAGATATCCCCGGCCGTTGCGCTACGGCTTGCGGCGCAGGATTTGAAATCCTTCTACTTCGAAGCCGCCATATCCCGGCCCGGCGCAAAAACGCCGGACAGCAAGGCTTTTACCAATTGGTACTGGACACAAACCGCAGCCGGACAAATATTAAAAGATATCCGGGAAAAATGCGCAAACGAAGAAGACAGGGATCTTCAAATGGCGGGAAAAATGTTTCTCGTCCCCATGGGGCAATAGGGGCAGCGGCGAAACGGCAAAATATAATGAAAAACACATGGAGGTTGACATGACTGACAACATCCGGCCGCGGGCATTGTTTTTCGATGTCAATGAAACCCTGCTGGATCTGGCCGAAGTAAAAGTATCGGTGGGAAGCGCCCTTGAAAACCGTCCGGAACTGGCGGCGCTCTGGTTCCCGATGCTGCTTCATCACTCCCTGGTATCGACGGTGGCAGGGCAGTTCCAACCTTTCGGGGAAATCGGCGTTGCCGCGCTGATGATGGTAGCGGAAAGCAACGGCATCGACCTGTCGGAGGAAAAGGCAAAACAGGCCATACAACCGATCCTGTCGGCCCCGCCGCACCCGGAGGTCCTTTCTGCATTGCATCGTCTCCGGAAACAGAATGTCCAGATGGGCGTATTGACCAATTCCTCCCGGGGGGCCATGAAACAGCAGATGAACGCCGCACAGATGGACGGCCTCTTTGATTTCATGCTCAGCGTGGAAGACCTCGGCACCTACAAACCCCACCAGAGGGTCTACCAGTGGGCCGCCGCCCAGCGAGGCATGCAGCCCGGGGAATGCATGATGATCGCCGCGCACGGGTGGGATGTAGGGGGTGCGGCATGGGCCGGCATGCGCGCGGCTTTTGTGGAGCGCCCCGGCCAGAGCCTCTATCCCCTTGCCCCTGTCCCGGAAATCATCGCTGCGGACATGGAAGATATTGCCGACCGCCTGATCCTGCTTGGATCATAAACACTGCGTATCACCACAGCGAACCATGATCGACAGAACCGCTAAATCCAACCCCGCAAGGGGCAAAAAGAAAAGCAAAGAGCACGACATGAACAGAACCGATTGCGGAAAGCATCTTACGCGCCTGGTTTTCGAAGGCACCCCCATTTACGTGGACCCGGAAGGGCCGGACTGGCTTGTCCCCAATGCGGCCGGCGACAATCTCCTGAAGGAGGGGCTGCCGGCGCGTGACCGCGACATGACGGATGTTGCCGCCGCTGATCGGTTTCTTTCCCTTTTGCCGGGGCCCCGACCTCTCGATTACGCCGGCAGAAAAGCATACCTGGCCCTTTCGCACCTCGAGGAGTGCTGGCTCCATATCACGGACCACTGCAACCTGGCATGCAGGCACTGCCTTTTTTCCTGCTCCCCCGCATCCCGGGCGTCCCTTTCCCTGAAACAGGTCGGCTGCGCCGTGGACGAGGCCTACGGTGCAGGTGCCCGGTCATTCTACCTCACCGGCGGCGAACCCATGATGCATCCGGATTTCGAGGAAATCTGCCGGATGATTTTAAACGGCAGGCCGGACACGGTCCTGGTTGTCCTGACCAACGGCATGCTGATGGCGCATTTTATCCCCCTGCTTGCGTCCTTTCCGAAAGACCGCCTGTTTTTGCAGATCAGCATCGACGGCACGGAACCGGCCCACGACGCTGTCCGGGGAAGCGGCAGCTTCAGGAAGCTCATGGAAATGCTCGGTGCCGCAAAGGCCATCGCATGCACAAAGACCCTGGCAATGGCGGTTCACGGAAAAAATGCCGGTCAGATGGTTGACGTGGTGGCCCTGGCAGGAGACTACGACATTTCAAACGCGCATTTTCTCTGGTTACTGCCCACCGGCAATGCCGGAAAAGACGATTTCACGGACCCGGACATCCTTTTTGCCAACCTGAAGTTCGCCGCAGCCGCTGCCGAAAAAACGGGGGTGGTCATCGACAACATCAAAAACATGGCCTCCCGGGTGTTTTCCCCGGCAAACACCCGCCATGACATGAGCAATGCAGGGTGGCGCTCCATTGCCGTCGGTCCGGACGGCGGTATTTACCCTACCCCCGCCCTTATCGGACAGCCGTTTGCCTTTTGCGGGCACATGGACGAAGGGATAGAAACCGTTTGGAAAAACAGCGACCACCTGGATGCGTTGCGCGGCCTTTCCGTCATTCACAGCAAAACCCTGGCCAATGACCCTCTGCGATTCATTATCGGCGGCGGGGATATGGACCACTGCTTTTATGCCGCTGGCAATTACATCGACGGGGATCCCTACATGCCGCTTTACCGGGACATCGCCCTTTGGCTGATCTGCAGCGAAGCGGAGTGCCATCCGAATACCCGGGATTATCCGCAATTCCGGATAAAAATGGGGGACCGGGTGCAACAGTGCAGGATGGACGGGGAAGGAATCTCCCTTACCCATTCCAATTGCGTTCTCACCGCGGCCAATCCGGGCAATCCGGGCAATCCCATGAAGGTGGCCGGGGATTTCTACAACACGGCCGCGCAAAAGAGCAACACGGAGATCGCCAATCCCGTGTGCTACCCCGAAGAAGTCATGGACCACGTTCCGGAAAACGCCAGAATCCGGTCTTACGGCTGCGGCAGCCCGGTCCTGGACGCAGCGCTCAACCCGGGAGAAACCCTGGTTGATCTGGGATCAGGCGCCGGCATGGAATGTTTTATCGCCGCGCGGCAGCTCGGTCGTACCGGCTTTGTTTATGGCATCGACATGTCGGACCCCATGATTGCCCTTGCAGAAAGCCATAAAACCGGCGTCTGCAAGAACCTCGGCTATGACAATATCCGGTTCCTGAAAGGGCTGCTGGAAAAAATCCCCCTGCCGAAAGGCAGCGCGGACGTGGTCATCTCCAACTGCGTGATCAACCTGTCCGAGGACAAGCGCCGGATCTTTTCGGAGATTTTCCGGATACTGAAACCCGGCGGGCGCATCATGATTTCCGATGTGGTCTGCGACAGCCCGGTCCCCCCCCATATTGCCGGCAATGACAAGCTCCGGGGGGAATGCCTGTCCGGCGCCATGGAGCAGCCATACCTGATTTCCGTTCTCGAAGCCGCCGGTTTCGCCGATATCCGCCTTGAAAAGCGCTTTTTATACCGGGAGGTCGAACACCACCGGTTTTTCTCATTGACCTACAGCGCCGCCCGGCCGACGCCGGGAGACCGGACGACAATCGTGTATCCCGGCCCTTTTGCCGCGGTCGTCACGGATGACGGCAGGATCCTGCACCGCGGCCGGGTTTGCGAAACCGGGAAGATAACAGGAAACGAACCCATCGCCCCGGTGATTCTGCCCGATCCGGACGGCAATTATACGAACCCCGAGAGCGGGAACCCCTGCGCATGCGCCGCGCCCCCGCCGGTCCTAAATGAAAAACGGCTCAAGGCCAGTACGCTAAAGGGCCAACCCCACCATGATGTGGATGTTTTCCGGCATTCATCCGGCTGCATGTTCTGCGGAAAACCCATCGTCTACCTTGAGCAGGACGCGCCAAGAACATGCCGCTTCTGCGCCAATACCTTCCGCGCCAACGCGGAATGCGTAGACGGTCACTTTGTATGCGACACCTGCCACGCAAGCGAAGTCCTGGAGGTGGTCCGCCATATCTGCATTACCACCGATCAAACCGACATGATCGCGCTTTCCGAAACCATCCGCGCACACCCGGCTTTTCCGGTCCACGGCCCGGAGCATCATTTCATGGTGCCGGGGGTCATTCTGGCCGCCTACCGGAACGCCGGCGGCATTATTGCCGACGAGGCCATCATCAACGGAATCGACCGGGGGCGATCCATCCCCGGCGGCACCTGCGCCTTCTGGGGATGCTGCGGCGCAGCCGCTGGCGCGGGCATCGCCCTTGGCATCATCCTGGGCGCCAACCCGCTGATTGCTGACAAGCGGCGAATCGTGCAGCAGGCGGTCGGGAAAATCAGTGCAGCGATCGCGCTTACGGAAGCGGCGCGCTGCTGCCGCCGGGAAACGCTGACCGTGCTGGTCAAAACCGCTGAAATCGCCGAAACCCTTCTTTCCGTTCCGCTTGCTGCCGGAAATCCTGGCAACTGCGGACAGAACCGTAAAAACAGGGAGTGCATCACCGATGCATGCCCGTTTTGTAAAACCAAAACAGACATGAAAACGGCCTTCGGACAACATGAAAAGGAATAATTCCCGGTGCATCCTTCTTTTTGTCAAGGCCCCGGTGGAAGGTTTTGTCAAGAAGCGGCTTGCCGCGCGTATCGGTGCACAAGACGCGCTCAGGGTCTACCGGGCGTTCGTATCCGATGTCATCGCAACCAGTAAATGCGCCGCATCCATGGCCCACTCGGATATCCGGATTTATTGCCGTTCAAAGGACGGCGAATGTGTGGAAAACGGCTGGCCGGAAAACAGCCCGCCGCTGTTCGTGCAGGAGGGGGCCGACTTGGGGGGGCGCATGTACAACGCCCTGCACCACGCGGCGACCGACGGATACAGCCGCTTCCTTCTTGTCGGCTCGGACATTCCCGAACTGACCGAAGACCTCCTGGCCGGTGCGTTTTCAGCGCTTGAAACGCATCCCGCAGTGATCGGCCCGGCCGTGGACGGCGGATACTATTTGATCGGATTTGCCCAAAACAGCCTCGTCAAGGAGGCCTTTACGGATATCACCTGGAGCCGCCCCGATGTTTTCGAAAAAACCGTGGAACGGCTCGGTGAAACCGTAGGCGGCGTTCACGTACTAGAGCGCCTATCGGATATCGATACGTTCGAAGACCTTCTGCTGCTGGCCGATCAACTGGCATCCGGTTCGGCAGGCGTAGCAAAACCGGCCCCGAACCTCTTCCACACCCGGCAGGCGCTCCGGAAGATGGGGCTGATTTGAAAAACAGGGGTTTATTGAAACAGATCCTTCATTTTCCTCGTTTTCGACGGTTCCCACTGGGGGCAGTATGCCGGCTTCCCCTTCATCACGAGCTGCATGCAGATGTCCTGGCAGGAAGGATCGCATAAAACGATTTCGTCTTCCCGGCCTTGGCGGACTTTCTCCGGCCACTCGGGGTCGGCCCACAAGACGCGGGCAAGGCCCAAAAGATCGGCCTGTCCCTTCTCCAGGATGGCGGCCGCGGTTTTCCCCGATGAAATGCGCCCGGCTGTGACAACCGGTATGGACACGTGCTGTTTTATGGCCGCGGCAAGATCGGCCATGTACCCCTCGGTTTTCGATTTTTCTATGATTTCCGGAAGCATGAAGGATTCATATGTGCCCCCCATCACCGAAAGGTACGCAGCGCCGGCGTCGGCCAGGGCCGCCGCAAATGGCGCCGATTCATCCGTCGTCAGACCGTCCGGAAGGAACTCGTCGGCCAGAAAACGGTATCCAACGGGAAAATCCCCGACCTCGGCCCGGACCGCGCGCAGCACCTCCAGGGGAAATTTCATCCGGTTCTCCGGCGATCCGCCGTATTCGTCCTCGCGCTTGTTGGTCCGGGGGGAAACAAACTGCGACAGCAAATAGCCGGTGCCGCCGTGAAGCTCGACCATGTCGAAGCCGGCCTGTTTGACACGGGCAGCAGCTTGTGCAAATTTTTCCCGAACAGCGTCGATTTCCCCGGCGTCAAGGGGTTTCGGTTTTCTGCCGAACGTATCCACGGCCGAAGGCGCCACGGGCGAGCTGACGCCGGCAAACCGGCCTGCATGGTTGATCTGGAGGCAGGCAGCAGCGCCTTGTTTTTTGATCTCGTCTGCCAGCCGGGACAACCCCTCCAGGTTCTCATCCGTATCCGCGCGTATGGTCCGGTTGGAGCCGCTGCCCCCGGGATGGTCAACAGTGGCATTTTCCACCGTGATCATGGCGGCGCCGCCTTGGGCCACCATCCGGTAGTGTTC
Organism: Desulfobacteraceae bacterium; assembly: GCA_011389935.1. GTDB lineage: Bacteria > Desulfobacterota > Desulfobacteria > Desulfobacterales > Desulfosalsimonadaceae > B1SED10-16. The sequence continues at coordinate 15,679 of JAABTJ010000035.1, read as the reverse complement.
GAGCAAAAGGGGGGATATAGTGCCCCCCTCCCCGGCATAGCCGAGATAAATAGGGGCCATGGTAATGCGGTTTTTCAGATGGACACCGCCGACCTGAAGCGGCTCAAACAAACGTTCGGTCATGAGATCCTCCTTGGATTGTCTCTTTTTGGTTGCTCTTCCACTTTTGATGGAACCGTAAAAAGTCGTGATCAGACGGCTTTGAAAAAAGTTCAAGATCAAGGCGCGTGCAATTTTTGAAGAATTGAGCGTACTTCGCCGTACGTGAGATTCTTAAAAGATTGTGCGCAACGCAGATATTGGACTTTTTACGAAGCCGTCAGTTTTTATACAAACAGTAACCGGTGTGCACCCCCGTGTCAAAAACCCCGGGAATGCCCAGGAAGACTTGCACGCCGTTTTTCAAGGAAGCGGATCTCCTCGGATGTCCGTCGCACCACTGCTTCAATCAGGCCTGCGCATGGCGGCGCCCCCGCCATATAGTTCTGAAACGTGTTCCAATCGGAAAACAATCGGCCGGTGATGGCCCGGCATTCAATACCCCCGGCGATTTCGTAAAAATCCGCCAGCAGTTTCCCGCCGACCGCAAGCGGTTCAAGGGAATCCACAGGGTTTTTGCGCAGCAAGTTGACATGCTCCCGGACAAAGCCCGCCACGGTTTCCCTGTAAGTCATCTGGCGTATCGGAAGACCCAAAACAAGGTTGACCGCCATGAGCGCACCGGCCATGGCGCCGCAGGCACCTCCGCTGAATGCGAAGCCGCCGTCCATGACAAACGCCATACGCTCAAGCCGCGGGTTGCCGATGCCGGTCTGTTGACGAACCCCTTCCAGCACGGCCCGTGCGCAGTGAAACGGCTCCGGCGCCTCTGATCCCGACGGTTCCTTTTCCCTGTCCCGGTCCTCCGGCTCCCGGGAAAACCGGTTCGTGTACAGGTAGCGCATGGCGCCACGGATATGCACCAGGCAGCGGAGCACTTTGTCGCCGGGAAGCAGGTAGCGCATCTGGCCGGTCTTGGTGCAAAAATCAATCCCGATGCGGTCCCGGCAGAGGCAGCTGCCATAGTTTTCGCCAAACCACCGGACATATTGCCCCGCCTGTTCCATGACGACCCTTTCAGCCGCAAATCCGCCCCTCAAAAGATCCGGTTCAGCGGCGCAGGCCAGCGACAGCACGCCGGCGCTCACCACGCCGCAGGTCGAACCCGATGCCGCACCGCCCCCCTCCAGCCCGGTGCAGGCCTTGAGAAAGGCATCATCGGGCCTGCCGGTCATATCCTGGAAAACTTCCAGGGTTGCCAGGCCTCAATTCAAATCCTGGATCATGCGGAAAGCGGCGCGCCTCCCCCAATAGCCTTCCGCCCCCGACACACCCGATTCTTTCTCTGACCGTTTCATGCTTCCTCCCTCCCATCCGGTAGATTATTTCGCCGAACTTCAGGACCGTCGATTTCCCATATTATATCTGCCTATCACAGGCCACCGGGGAGGGCAATTTTCACTGCTGCGACAGCCCGGAAAACCTGGCATGAATTGATCACCATCCCCCTTCCGTTTTGCCGGTGCTTCAACGAAGCGTTCGTTTCACCAGCAGCGGGCCGAACAGTTCAAACACAATCGTGGAGGTCACCACCGTTGCAACGATCATGTTGCCTTTTTCGGGAAATCGCTCGGCCGCAAGCAGGGCCATCCCCATGGCCACCCCTGCCTGCGGGGTCAGCGCCAGCCCGATATCCCCCGGCAATTTTTCCCCGGAGGGCCGCAAAAGCCGTGCGCCTACCCAGCCGCCCAGGTATCGGCCCGCCACCCTGAGAACAATATAGGCGATAATCAGCCAGTATACGGAATGAATGTAGGACAAGTGGATGCTTGCCCCTGAAAGGACAAAGAAAAATACGAGAAACGGCCATTCGATCAATTCAATTTCATTAAAAGACCGGGTATGATGCGAAGACAGATTGCCAATGATAAACCCGGCCACCATGGCCATCAGCAAAGCGGATACCTTCAGCCAGCTCGCCAGGCCGGCCATCAGGAGAATCAAGGCGATCGCCTCCACCTGCGTCGGTTCGCCCGATGACAGCCGTCCGGTCAGCCATGCGGCGGGGAGTCCGGCAGCAGTACCGATCAGAACCGCCCCGCCCAATTCCCAGAGCGGATGTACAAGACCATGTTCGCCGTTCCCCGTCGTAACCAGCCAGCTTAAAACCGCCATGGCCAGGCCGAATACGATAATCCCCCAGGCATCGTCAATGGCGACCACCCCGAGTATGACACGGGCCCGAAGCCGATTGTCTCCGAGATCGCGAATCGTCTGGGTCACCGCTGCCGGATCGGTTGCGACGGAAATCGCTGCCAGCGATATCGCAATGGGCAAAGAATAGCCGATGAGGCCGAGCCCCAGTGCCACAACGGCAACTCCGATAATCGTCACCGCCAGGGACATGGTCAGCACCATGGCTCCGGTAAGGCGCAACCGGGAAATGGTCAATTCGCCTCCCAGCAGGAAAGCCACCATCACCAGCGCTAAATTGATCAGCGGCTCGCTGAACTCCCCCAGAGGACGGCCCCCCTCCATCCCCAACACCGCCTGCTGAAACACGGCGATGCTCACCCCCAGCAGCACCAGCAAGGATATACGCGGCAAACGGGTTCGCAACGCCACGGCATCGATAAGGATGCTGACAGCCAGAATTGTGCCTAAAAAAATCATCGTATAGGAAGTAGTCCCTATTTCCGATACCGGAAAATCCATTCGACCTCCTTTCCAGCATGCCCTCCGGGCAGAAACATGCAGTGACGCGCGAAAAAACCAAAAACACCGATACTTTTATGATTTTTCCCGCGCCGGGGGCGCCATGAATTCGGGGCCGACCGAATCGGAGATCGTTTCTTTGAGAATCTTGTCGATTTCCGCCATGTCTGAATCACCCAGCTTCCAGCCGAAAATATCGGACACCGGATCCATGTCCCCCGGGCGTCTCCCGCCCCACAGGGCCACGCTCGCCCCCTTGCCGAGCACGAAGCGAACCGCAAAAGGAAGGATTCCTTTGCCGTAATTGTCTTTTGCAAATGCCTGGAGCCGGGAAACGGCATCCAGATACTGGTCAAAACGGGGCTGCTTAAACTTGGGGTCCACATTGCGCAGGTCGTCGCCCTCAAATTTCCGGTCCCGGCTCATCCTGCCCGACAACAGCCCGCGGCACAGCGCCCCGTAAGTCAGCGTAGCGATCCCTTTTTTACGGCAATACGGGAGGATGTCCGTTTCGATCCCGCGCTCGAAAATATTGTAGGGTGGTTGGCAGACCGCAAGCTCGGCCCTGGCGGTAAAAGCGTCCATCTGCTGCGGGGTGTAGTTGCTGACGCCGATCGCCAGGATCTTGCCTTCCTGTTTCAGTTCGGTCAAGGTTTCCCCCACCTCCTCGAAAGGGACGAGCGGGTCAGGCCAGTGGACCTGGTAGATGTCAATGTAGTCGGTCTGCAGCCGCTTCAGGGAATCGTCGATTTCCTTGCGGATCCGTTTTGCGCTCGAATTGCGCCGCACCTGGTTCGCTTCCGTATTCCATTCAAGCCCGGTTTTGGTAGCCAGCGCCAGCTTGTCCCGTTGGCCGTACTGCGCCACGGCCTTGCCGACGATTTCCTCGGACCGGCCGAACCCGTATACCGGGGCCGTATCGATGATGTTCACCCCCTTGTCGAGAGCGGCGTGAATGGTGCGAATCGACTCGGCTTCATCCGTGCCGCCCCACATCCATCCCCCGATGGCCCAGGTGCCGAGCGCAACGCGGGTGACCTTTTTGTCGAGTCCAGCGATTTTCGTGTATTCCATGATGACTCCTCATTGAATTGGCTTTCGCGCGGGGAACCGCATATGCATCCTGGTTCGCGAAGCGGATCACCAGCGTCATACCTTCTGCGGGTATCAATCGTATGTATTTCAATTTCAAAACAGTAACGATGAATCCCCTTTTCGTCAAACATGAACGGAAAACATTCCGTCTGAATGAGGGCCTGTAGGGGCACCCCTTGCGGGTGCCCGGAATCAGGGCACCCGCAAGGGGTGCCCCTACGGGAACGGAATCCGTTCCCCCGCGAGGGGTGCCCCTGCGAGGGCATTTTCATCATTATGTCTATTGGTTATTGCAAAAGAATTGCAAACCCGACCATGCGGGTCTGTTCGGAACAGATAAGCGGTTGAAAAGGATTTGCTTAATTGGCCATAAAATGGCATTTTTTTCATGATTTTCTATAGAACCCGTCTCAACATTGGGATTTCGGTTCAAGATCGCGGCGGCGTCTTGTTTCAAACAGCAGGCATACGTGGGTATTCTGAGGATTTGAAATAAGACGCCAATCAAGATATTGGGCCGAAAGACAATTTTAAGATAGGTTTTAAACAAAAGAAAGACAATAACATTGAATGATTTCATACGGACAAGGCGCATCCGGAAAGTGGCGCTCTGGATCCTGGGTATCGCGATCAGCGTTTTTGCGCAGCCGGCAGGGGCATGGTCATCGGCCCGGCCGTTTCCGATCGGCCCGGACATGGATGGCCTTTTTGCACCCGGAAGCCAGCTGTATCCCGGCTATGTTGCCGACCCCATGGCCCCGAAGTCCGCGTTGAACGCGGTGCAATACACTGATTCGGACATCCCCGAAACCGGCGGCAAACGCTATGTTTTTCGTATCGGCGGCCGCCTGGGGCTGCTGCGCGTGTACCCGAAGGGGGCGCCCGACAGGGGGGTTCAATTGAATCTTCACGGCACGTTTCTTGGCATGTTTGACCGATCCCATTCACTGGACAACATCGGCTGGGACGGGCTTTACGGGTTTGATGTCAGCTGGCGCACTGCATCCGAAATGGCGCTGAAGATTGGATTCAACCATGTCTCCAGCCACGTTGGGGATGAATACGCGGAACGAACCGGCCGGCGGCGGATTGAGTACACCCGTGAAGAACTGGCCGCCGGCATCAGCCTGCCGTTCAAAGAACACATCAGGACGTATGCCGAGGCCGGGTTGGCCGTTGACATCCGAAACGAGCTGCAGGACAAATGGCGGGTACAGGCCGGGCTTGCGTATACAAACGAAGACGGTTTATGGGGCGGTCGGATGGGGTATTACGCGGCCGTTGACATCACCTCCTTTGAAGAGTCGGATTGGAACCCGGATGTGACCGTTCAGACGGGCGTACTGGTACCTGTTGCGCACAGCGATCGCAGCTTTCGCATCGGCATGGAATTTCGGGACGGCCGGTCGGTAATCGGCGAATTCTCAAGAAATAACGAAACCTACTGGGCCTGGGGGATCTGGATCGACCTGTGACCCCGGTTTCACGTAGGTCCCTGCAACGGCATCGGCAAGAAAGCACCGGGTATTTACCGGATCCGCCTAATCGTAGCTTGCACGCGTGGCTTCGTCACTCATGGCAGGAGCGATAAGGGGCTGCCATTCGGGGTTTTCCCATGTACCCAGGGCGGTATGCATATCCAGGTACTTTTTCGGTATGGGGTGGGTGCCGGCAACCACGCGAACCCCGTAGCGTTTTTCAAGAAAAGCTTTAAATGTGTCGATATAGGGGCAGGGAGGATACCCGACCACCAGGCCGGTTGCCAGATGGATAACCGATGCGCCATTTTTCACCATCTCCTCCCCCGCATACTCGATGTTTCCGCCGGGACAGCCGTCACACGTGGTAAAGCCGACCAGCTCCACTTCGGTATCCGCGTATATGTCGAAGGCCCCTTCCCTGTTTTTCATTGCCCGGAGACATTTTCCGCCGGCACAGCGGCGGTAGCGATCACAGATAATGATGCCAATCTTTGTTTTTGAGTTCATTGCAATCCTTCCTTTTTCTGAACGGGTCAAGGCTTCGACTGCGGCCGACGGCGAAAGGTGATGGTTCCGCTTCGGAAAAGCAAATCGGACGCCAGGTGTCTGTTGGAATTACTCCTTGTTTGCGATCAAAATCGCGTCCGACCAATACTCTGCCGTATTGCGAAGCCACTTGACTGTGTCCTCATTTTCGTACTCTGCATAAAGGTAGACAAAAAGCAGCCGCTGCTTGACCCGCATCAGGACGCAACCCATCCCCATGTTCATGTGCTCCTCCCCCATGGAAAGAGGCATGATCATACCGAAGCCATATGCATCCCTCTTCGAAAAAAGCGGGCCCAGTTGAATTGGTTTACCGAAACTGACTGCTGCATCATTCAGATCAAGAGATTCCATACGACGATTGAATTCCGCTTCCGCCTCTTTCATGGTGGAATCCATGACGTCACCAAACTCATCCTTGGCGGCATCCGTTATTTCCTTGAAATCGCCTTCGGTGCAGTCCATGTATTCCCCGCGACGAGGAACCTGGACCATTGTATACCTGGAAATGGTAAGGTCGGCGGATTTCTTCGTGAGTTCGGGAAGTTCAGAATCCAGCACGAAAGCAGCGAGGAGACGGTTTTCCGATGCCACGAAAACTTCCAGGAACTCACGGTTGTCATATCCCACTTCAACCATATCTGCCGCAGGCGAAGGTATTGCGATAGGCGTACCCCCGGCACTGAAAGACAAGACCGTGGTGGTGCTCACAGCCGCATCCTGGGCATTGCCGATCAACGCAACTCCAAATACCAGAAAGCAGACGATTGCTATCTTTTTCATTTTTTCCCCTCCTTTGCAGAATGCGTTCGTTGTTACAATCCCTGGCAGAAAAACTTGGGGCAAAGAAATCAAAAACCGCCTGAAACTGTATTTCAGGTGGATAACTGCTTATACATCACAAAGGCATCCACAAAACCAAGGCGCAAATGCCGGAACGCGTTCGGCAGCGTACCGATGACGTCAAATCCGAGCGTTTTCCAGAGGCGGACGGCCCCTTCGTTCGTAGAAACCACCAGGTTGTACTGCATTGCCCGAAACCCCCGGGCGATTGCCTCCTGCTGTGAAAATTCGCACATTTGCGTGGCAACGCCCCTGTTGCGCGCCCCGTCGCCAACAATATAGCCGCAGTTGCACACGTGAGCCCCAAGAGCCGGCTGATTTGGCTTAATGTAGAAGGTGCCCGCAAGCCCTTTGTCTTCGTCAACGGCGACAAAGGTCGCGGCGGGGATCTCTGTCCATACCTTGTACGCCTCTTCCTCCGTGATATCGGGCGAAAAAGCATAGGTCTCCCCCGCCCGGAACACCGGCTCGATGACGCACCATGTGGCGGCCCAATCCCCCTCTTCAAAAAGTCGAATATTGACCATGGCTCCCCTATGTTATAGAAACATACCGCATGCACCCACGCCCGGCCCCTGAGGGGACAAGGCTTCTTTGTATTGGCCTTCCATAAAATAAGGCAATGCGCTGCCTGCTTAATTTAATAAAATTTTGAATTCATTAATAAATTCAATAATTTCATCTTCGTTTACCGTCAAAGGCGGATCAATCCGGAAAAGAGATTTTCGGTTGCCCACGATATATCCCCTGTCAATCAGCTTTTTGAACAACCTGTCTCCGGTGGCTTCATCACATATATCAACCGCGAACATAAGACCCCGTCCCCGGACATCGGTGACATTGATATTGTCTTTCAAAGACCGGAGCATTTCAAAAAATCTCACTCCCTTGATTCCAGCTTTCGGAATAAGCGCTTCATCGTTTATTATTTTTATGACCTCGTTGACGATCGCCGCCCCCAGGGGATCATTCTGATGGGACTGCATATACCGGAACGTGCTTTTTTCCAGCTCTCTTACTGTCCGTTCGTTTATCGCGGTTACGCTGACCGGATAACCGTTCCCGATGCCTTTTCCGATTGCAACCATATCCGGCTCGATCTGATAATGATCGTAGCCGAACCATTTTCCCGTTCTCCCGGTTCCCGTGGTCACCTCGTTGGCAATGATCTTTCCGCCCTGTGATCTTACCCTGCTGATTATATTCTGTATCAACGGTTTCGGAGGAAATCGGACAAAGCCGGAAGAGCTTCCGGGCTCAAATATGAACTCCGAAATATCTCCCGGAATATCCATGAGCTTTTTACAACCGGTATCACAGCTGTCCTTATCGGGGCAGCGACTGCATTCTTCCCAGTTGAAAATATACCAGTTTCTGTTTCTGTCGGTTACGGAACTGTATGAACCCAGATAGGAATCATGAAGCGTCATCGACCGTTTTCTGCCGGTGATATGCTTTGATATCTGCCTGGCCAGTTCGATCGCCTCACTACCGGAACAAAGAAAGACGCAGTTCCCATTGTCAAAACCGGTGACAGAAAGTACCGAATCCGCAGCCTCTTCAACGATACCGCCCGAGTAGCAGAAACCGGCGTGCATGAATGCGTCGATCTGTTTCTTTATACAATCGTTTATCCGGGAATTCCCGTGCCCCAGCGATGCACACCAGACCCCCGACTCCAAATCCATATATCGTTTTCCCTTGTCATCAAAGAGATAGATTCCATCACATCTGACAATATTGGGAATCTCAATCGTATGGTTCGTGCTGTTGTATACTTTGCCCATAGTGTTTTAATCTGGCTTTTTATTGTATTTTCTACTATTTCAGATAAGAATCCATCTCAAGATTCGGATTTCGGTTCAAGATCGCGGCGGCGTCTTGTTTCAAACCGCAGACATACTCGCGTATTTCGAGGCTTGCCCGCTCATTGTCATAGTGAGCATCCTTCCAGGAACAACAAACGACCAGATTCCTCCTTTGCCGGTAACAGCACCATCTGAATCAGTTCTGCTTTGGATAATTTACTGCACAGGCGAGCCAGCCCCCGGCCTGTTTCAGGGTTATTCGTTCTAGATTGCTGGATAAACGCTATTTCTTCCAGCCGATTTCCCGGCGGCATTCTCAAATCATTCAAATCCACCGCAGCATTAAAATTACCAATTTCCTGCGTGCGACACCATGAATATTTTCGGTCAATTTTACCGAAAACGGCCTGCTGAAAAATTTTTCCGTTTTTACAGCGCTTACTGGATCAGGCGCCTTTTCATGGCCAGCAGCGCCAGGTAGCCGAAAATGATGAAGAAAACCAGCAGATACGCCAGGTTTACGAACAAATTCGACTCCATGGTTCCGATGCAGAAAAAACGGGTCAGTGCCACCATGTGGTAGAGGGAGAAAAAAAACGTGATGACCCGCGCCCAGTCCGGAATGCCCGAAAGCGGGAAAAACATGCCCGAAGACAGGAACATGGGCGTGATGAAAAGAAAAATAGGCAGGTTGAACATGTCGATGGTCGGAATGATGCCGGTAAAGCGGGCCGTGGCCACCAGGGCCGGGGCCATGAACTCGGTGTAGGCAAACGCCCTTCCGGCGTAGCTTACTCCGGCAAGATGTTACCCCGAAGTTCCTCGCTTGGGCCTTCGATCTCGATGACGCTTTCAGCAGCGTGTTCGGTGATCAATCGGCGCGGGCGGCCTCCTGTGACGATGTCGCCGTGATCCATGATCAGCAGCCGGTCGCACAGGCTTTCGGCCTCGCTCATGTAGCGGGTGGTCAGCAGCATGGTCAGGCCGCGCTTTTTTAATTCAAACAACCGGTCCCAGACCTGGTAACGGGACTGGGGGTCCAGGGTGTTGTCTTGCTGGCAGACCCCTATCCGCGAGCGGATCCTGCGTCAGTCGGTCCGGATGTCCAGCCCGAAAACCCCCATATCTCCGCTTGTTATGGGCGAAAATCCGTAAACCATCCGAATGGCGGACGTTTTGCCCGCACCGTTGGGGCCGAGAAGGCCGAAGAATTCGCCGCTTTCCACCTGAAAGCTCACGCCGTTGACTGCGGTGAACTTGCCCAAGCGTTTGACGATTTGCCGGGCTTCAATGACCTGCATGCCTTGCCTGTTCTAGTAAAATCATCATGATTGTACGATCCAGGAATACTTTTCCTCGATGGCGGCTTCGGCCTCGGCCATGATGCGATCGAGAAGCTCCTGCACGGTGGGGACGTCCCGGATGAGCCCCATGCATTGACCGGCGGCCAGGGTGCCGGATTCCATGTTGCCATCCTTCAGCATTTCCTTGCCTACCCTGCCGGCCACGTAAGGGACGATATCGTCGATTTTGGTCTCCCCTTCCGTCGCTTCAATTTCAAGAACCTTTTCGGCGGCGGTGTTGGCAAGCACCCGCTCGGTGTTGCGCAGGGTGCGCATGATGAGCCGGGTGTCGATTTCCTCCCGCTCGACGATGGCTTTTTTGACATTTTCATGCACGGGTGCCTCCTTTGTGGCCACAAACCGGGTACCCATGTTTATGCCGTCGGCCCCCAGCATAAGAGCGGCGGCCAGCCCGCGGCCGTCTGCAAACCCGCCGGAGGCCAACAGTGGGAGATCAATGGTATGGCGTGTGCGGGGCACCAGGATCAGGGAGGTGCAATCGTCCTCGCCAGGATGGCCGGCGGCCTCAAACCCGTCGATGCCGACCGCGTCGCATCCGATTTGCTGGGCCTTCTGCGCATGGCGAACCGACGTACATTTATGCAGCACCTTGATGCCCGCAGACTTGATCTGGTCCATGTAGGGTTCCGGATTGCGCCCGGCGGTTTCGATGAATTTAATTTTTTCTTCAATGCACACTTTGATGTAGCCGGGATAGTCCGGCGGGGTGAGGGTCGGCAAAAAGGTGAGGTTGATGCCGAAAGGCTTGTCGGTCATTTCCCGGCACTTGCGGATTTCAGCCCTCAAGCCTTCAGGATCCGGAAACGTGAGCGCGGTCATGAAGCCCATGCCGCCGGCGTTGGCCACGGCGGATGTAAGCTCTGCGGTGGCGATCCACATAAGGCCGCCCTGGATAATCGGTTTTTCGATGCCGAAGAATTCGGTAATGCGGGTTTTGATCATATTGCACTCCTGTAAAGAGTTGAAATTTTTTAAAAGGGAATTAATTGGTTTTTCAATACCTGGGCTATGAGCGCACCACCGTTCATTCGTTCCCTTTTTGTTGTATATTCCGCGGGGCTCTTGAAGGGCCTCTTGAACCTTTGCCGCCGGGTTTCCTGCTTCTTCTCAAGGGCTGGAAATTTTCCAATCCACTTTTTTGAAGCGTTTGAAAAACATTATAGGCCGCCCAGGCTGAAAGGTGTTGCACATAGAAGCGGTTCCTCCTGGCAGATCCATCAGAGATCATGTTCCATTATCAGGTGACCCCATCTGTGGGTGGTGTGGCAGCGCCAGCATTCTTCGACATCCGGGGCATCATCACGATTAATGATCATTTCATGGCCTTCTATTATCGCATCCCAGAAATCTTCTGCATGGTGCGACGCCGGGGCGGCGTGACAGCGGCGACAATCCCTGTTATCGGCCGGTGGATGTCTGTACCCCTCGATTTTCCAAGTTTCAATACGATGGCATGCCCGGCAGTCTTCACCGAATTTAGCGTCATGCGCATCATAATGGCAGTCGGTGCAGGAAAGATCCGGGTTGAAAAGGGTATGATCCACTTTGGATATATCCGCGCCGTATCCCCTGTGCTCCGTGTGGCAATCCATGCAGTGCTCGTGCGCTTCATGAAACCGGAGCCACGGTTCAAGCGCCTCCGGTGTGGCAAAAAAATGGCACTGTATGCACGACTCGTCATCCACACCCCGCCAGGGGACATGGCAGGTTTCACAATCGGCGATAAAGTTATGGGCGCTGCTCAGCGCGCCGGGCTTTGCGGTTTCGTCATGCGCGTACAGCCATATCGCCGCTGTGATAATCAAAGCGATAATGATTCCATTGAGGACGATTTTCTTCATGGCAGCCAGCGAAGTCCGTAATAAAGCGTGGTTATTACATGAACGACCAACAGGGCAAACAGGAAGCCGGAAATCGCGTAATGGGCCTTTATCCATTTGGTAAAAATGGTTTTGAGCCGATCGAAAAACCGCATATTGTATTCTTTTTCTGCAAACGCCCGCACTTCATCAAGCCAGTGGCTGCATTCGTCCACCAGGTCCGGGGGAGCAGAAAATGCGGACGGTTCGCGACCGACTGATTCGCCTATGGCCTCCCCGTTTGAATAATCGGCCCTGCAGGCGGCGAACAAATCCTGTTTCCGCCCTTCAATACGCTCCTTGAGAAGTTTGTGGTCCTGTTTTTGCTCCTTAAGTGACCGGTTTACTTTTTTGAAAAGAAAACGCCCCACGATGCCGCTCAATACCACCAACACAAGCGACAGAAATATCAATATGCCGATGAGACTATCAAGCTTGTGGCCCGAATGGATAACTACCAGCGAAGGGCCGACGAGACCATAGGTAATATGGCTGTTGAGCGGGTTCTTTTTACCTTTTTTTTTCAAAACCCGCTTTCGGAAAGGGTAAATCAGGGTCATCAAGATCAATACCGTGCCGATGATTCCCAGGAAGTGACCCAGGGCGCTTCCGGCAAAAGCCGGGTCCTGGTGAACCAGAAAACCCATGACCAGCACGGCGAAAAAAACAGCCAGGTAGGCATTGATGTTTCTTTCCTGCCACATGGCCGATCAAACCTCCAGCACGATATCGGTTACAGGCGTGGCCACGCACGGCAGTATCATATTTTGTTCGATATCGTCTTCATCAAGTCCGTCTTCTACCTCCATTTCGACTTTTCCGGAAAGCAGCCGGGTTTTGCAGGTTCCGCAAATGCCCGCCTCGCATTCGGTTTCAACCTTGATGCCGTTTGCTTCCATCATGTCCAGGAGGGTTTCATAACGATCCTCCCACTGTGCTGTTTTGCCGGAGGTTTTAAATTCAACCTGAATCGCCATTTTGCATCTCCTTTCGAATGATTTCCAATATTTCACGGGTTCGCCGTTGTCTTTGTACAAATACGGCAAGTGCGCCGAGGGCGAACAAAACCAGAAAGACCATAGTGAAAAAGTGGCCCCACGACATGCCCCAGATGCCCTGTTGCTCCTGGATATATTTCTCGGAGATCTCCATCCGGTCTTTAAACCACTGAAGATCCCCATTTTCTTGCGCACCCCCAGTCTCAGCAAAAACCGTCCCGGACGGGAGTGCGTACTTCGAAGCGTCGGTTGACCAGAGCTCGTCCCCTGCTGCTCCCGTCATTGCCAAAATCACAATCCACAGGCACACCAGGCGTATTTTTTTTACGTGCATTGGAAACATCTTTCTTATTCGGCTCGAATGGCGTTTTTTTTGAATGGGCTGCATAGGCTGCGGCTTCAATGCCGGCAACGCAGCCTACCCTGACGGATAGGGGCACCTGCCAGGGGCGGATCCGCAGAATCTATACTCATAACAAATTAACGGTGGATTTGTATGGTGTCAAATTCTGTTAGACCGGCATTCGGATGCGCGTACTGTTTTGCGGTTGCCTTACCGTGGATTCAGCATAATAATTATCGGCAATCAACGAGGGGATCACATGATGGGTCCATGGGGGTGTGGAAGCGGCATCACAGGGCGCCTGCCGGCACAAACCCGGTTTGAAACAGGGAGGCCAGCGGCGGGAACTTCGGCTCCGGAAGCGCGGACCAGTAAAACCACTTAAGACGCCATTTATTTCCCATGCAGGTCTTTGGCCACCCACCCGAGGCCGGTTTCATTCAACCGGGCCGCAGAGGGTTTGCCGGTCTCCCAGTCCCATTGGCACACGTCGTAAAATTCTTTGAGCATCCGGTCCATGTCCGGCTCTATGCCGGCAGTAGCGCCTTCCTGCAGGGGACGGCGCGCGATTGCCGGTAGTTTGTCATCCTCGCGGGTGATACCCAGAAGATTGTTGATGGCCCGCTTGAGATTCAACGAGCGCTCCCCGAGTGCAAGCAAATCCATGGCCTGGATGGTTCTGCCGGTGATCAGAGACAGGGCCTTTGCAATCATCGCGGCCGGCATGGGGGAGAACTGGCATAACGGCAGACTGTTGTAGACTTCGCAGAACCACAGCACTTTCGCTGAAAGCGCCCCTTTTTGCGCCGGGTCGTTCTTGTCTGAAAACGTGATGCCCACATCAAGGCCGACTTCGGTGCCGGGCGCATCCAGGCTGTATAAGCTTCCCTTTAAATGGCAGGCGCCCCGGGGCCCCACCGCGTAGGTCAATGCAGCCCCTTGGTAGGCCCTTGCATCATGCATGGGAATTTCAAGCCCCTTGACATGGGCAGCCTCTTCGGGATCGACGCCCAGCTCGGCGGCCATTTGCTTGACGCCCCGGCTCAGAAGCCTGCCGATTCCCTCCTGGCGGATCATCAGATCAACCAGGGCAAGCACCGTGCCGCCGTCCCCCCAGACAATGTCCATGCCGGCCGTTTCGCGGGTCAAAACGCCTTTTTCAAACAAATACATGGCAAAAGCGATGGCCACGCCCGCAGAAATGGTGTCCATGCCATGGCAGTTGCACAAATGGTTTGCTCGCACCACCGAATGAATGTCAAAATTCATGCAAAGCGGGCCAAAGGCCGCGACCGTCTCATATTCCGGGCCATCCACCTGCTTGATATCGTCACCGGGATTTTTAATGACCCGGCCGCATCCGATGGGGCATCCCATGCAGGCGAAATTATCCATCTGATAGCGGGTCCGAAATGCCGGACCATGCAGCTTGGCGGCCGGAAAAACGCTTTTGGTAAAGTATTTTGCCGGTGCATCGCCGAGGCGCATGCCCAGGTCCAGGTAAAAATTGGTCCCATAGAGCTTGTATGCGTTGGTATTGGGATGGCTGCTGATGCATTCGCGCGCATCATCGATCAATGACTTCAACTGCTCAGGGTTTGCAATTTGGGCTTTCTGGTTTCCTGAAACCGCCAATGCCTTGAGGTTCTTCAGCCCCATGAGCGCCCCCATGCCGCACCTGCCCGCCGCCCTGCCCTCGTCATTCATGATGGTGGCAAAATGGATCCCGTTTTCCCCGGCACCCCCGATGCAGGCCACCGAGAAACGGCCTTCCTGTTCCTTTCTGATCGCCGCCTGGGTTTCATAGATGTCTTTTCCCCAGAGATGCGAGGCGTCTTTGATGTCAATGGCGCCGTCGTTGACAAAGACATACACCGGTGTATCCGCCCGGCCGGTGATCATGATCCCGTCAAAGCCGGTGGCCTTGAGCCGGACCGGGAACTTCCCGCCGGTGGTGGCCTCCCCCCAGAGGCCGGTGGCCGGGGAAATGCCACATACCGCGGATCGGCTGACCATGGGCACGTTGGAGCCGGTAAACGGCCCGGCAGCAAAGATCAGGGGGTTTTCCGGCGAAGCCGGGTCGAATCCGGGCTTGACAAACGGGTAAATCAGTCTGGCCGCCAGCGCGGCGGCGCCGATAAAGTCGTTCTGGTCCGCTTCACTGATGGGGATCTCTTCGGTCTGCCTTTTTGTCAGATCGATTTTCAGATATTTTCCATAACAGCCTTTCATAAACGTCTACCTCCATACATCCGAATTCATATCCAGCATGCTGCCATCATAAGCGGCCATGAAAATGTCTTTGAGCTGCTCGCGGTTCAGGTCGTACCAGGCGTAGTAAAATGCCGGGTCCGTCGGTGTCTGGTCAAGTATGAACTCCATATTTTTTTCCAGCTCGGTGATGGACACACCGGCATCTTTCAAACTTATGGGCATATTCACCGCTTTCATCAAATCCCGGATCTTGTCGATGAGGGCCGACAGACTCTTTTCGTCGGAGCCGTGCTCCCTGACCCCCAGCACGTCGCAAAGCTTGCGGTGGCGGTCCGTTACCCTGGCGTAGACCTGGAGCTCATAGGGGATGAACA
>JAABTJ010000034.1 GCA_011389935.1 Desulfobacteraceae bacterium | reverse complement strand
AAGTCGATAGAAAAAGGTCCGCATGCATTGACGCAGGGATGTAACTGCATTGTCTGCGTTATCAAACGCAAACGAATGTTGCAGCATCCATCCAGACCCTGGCGCTATCGGTTGTGAAAACGGGTGCCCTGACGCCCTATACATTAAACCGGAAATTGATGATATCCCCGTCCTGGACCATGTAGGTTTTCCCTTCCAGTCGGAAAGTGCCCGCTTTTCTGGCCGCAGCAGCGGAACCGGCGGCTACCTGGTCTTCGTAGGAAATGACTTCCGCGCGGATGAAGCCTTTCTGGATGTCGGTATGGATTTTTCCGGCGGCATCCAGTGCGCTTGTGCCTTTTTCAATGGTCCAGGCGCGCACCTCGTCCTCCCCAACGGTGAAAAAAGAGATCAGTCCCAGGGTTTCATAGGACTTCCGGATGACCCGGTCGGTGGCCGGGGCGGGAATGTTGAATTCTTCCAGCAGTTCGGCGGCGTCTTCGGGGCTCATCTGGGCCAACTCGTGCTCGAGTTTGCCCCGGATGACCATGCAGGACGCTTCGTCAAGGGCGGCAGGCAAGGGGGGCAGGGATTCATCCTCGTCGGCATTGTTGAACAGGACCAGCACCGGTTTGGCCGAAAGCAGCGCATACCCCTTGAGCGGTTTTGCGCCGGCGAGTTCCGGATAGCGCCGAAGCGGGGTTTCTTCCTCCAGGACGGCTTTGCATTGAACCAGAAGATCGTGTTCCTCCTTGTCTGCGGCTTTCCCCCTTTTGGCGTCCGCCGCGATGCGTTCGAGCCGTTTTTCCACGGTTCCCAGATCCGTAAGGATCAGTTCCTGGTCAATGGCAAAGAAGTCGGCCTGCGGGTCGGGCGGCCCGAAACCCATGTGGGCGTGGTTGCGGATAACAACGATCAGGGCGTCGACGTCGCGTATGACCCGGACCCATCCCAAGTCGGCCCCGGCTTCCTTTTTCCCCTCTTTTTTCCCGGGCAAAAGGTATTCCACCTGGGCATAGATGGTTTTTTGGGGCCGGTACATCTCGCTCAGCAGGTCGATGCGGGGGTCGGGCACGTGGATGGTCCCGAGCCGGGTTTCGCTTTTTGCGCCCATTCCGGCAAAATCATGGGTGAGTGCTTCAAAAACGGTGGTTTTTCCGGCGCCTGCCGGCCCGATGATACCCAGTTTCATGTATGTGCAATCCTTTCCGGAGGTGGAAGCCTCCGGCGCTATACGATATCGATATCAAACAGCCGGCAGGTGTTGTCGTAAATGGCGGCTGCCAGTTTTTCCGGGTCTGCCTGCCGGATGTCGGCGATTTCCATCAGCACGGAGCGAACAAAGGCCGGTTCGTTTCTTCGGAAAGACCGTTTTTCCGGCTCCGGGGTCAGGTAGGGGGCGTCGGTTTCAACGAGGATGCGGTCCTCGGGAATGCCTTTGATCAGCCGGCGCAGTTCCGCAGCCCGCTTTTTGATGGTGACAATGCCGGTTACGCCGATGTGAAATCCCAAATCCAGGTATTTTTCCATTTCATCCCCGCTCCCGGAAAAGCAGTGCACCACGCCTTTCTGCCCTTTTTTCATGCGGGTAGAAACCAGTTCGTAAAATCGGCCCCCGCTGTCGCGCTCGTGGAAAATCAGCGGCAGGTCGAGCTCTCCTGCAATCTCGATCTGGCGCACGAAGCAGTCTTCCTGGTTTTCCTGCGGGGAAAACATCCGGTTGAAGTCCAGGCCGCATTCCCCCCAGGCCCTGACTTCCGGCCTGTCGGCCAGCCGGCGCAGGTTTTCAAGAACCTTTTTGCTGCAACTGGTGGCATCATGGGGATGGACCCCGACCGAGGCATAGCCGCCGTCAAACGCGGACGCAATGTCTATGGCCTGGCGTGAGGTTTTCTCCGTGATTCCCACCACCATGATTTTTTTTACGCCGGCCCGGGCGGCCCTGTCAATGACTGCCTCCATATCCCTGTCGTATGACTTGTCATTGAGATGGCAGTGGCTGTCAAATAGTTTCATGTCATTCCTTTTTGGCTGCGCTTTTCAGATCCCGGATTTGCTACCGCCCCTCATTTACCACCTGCCGGGGCTGCAATCAAGCAATAATCAATTGGCGCATTGACAAACCGCGTAAAATGAAAAATAAATGATTACAGGGGAAAAAACGATTCAATCGTACCCATCATTTCAAGGAGGGTCTTATGGCGGAACCCGAAGCAATCTTCACGGGCAACGATTGCCTGCTGGTCATCGATGTCCAAAACGACTTCTGCCCGGGCGGAAAGCTCCCCATTGATGAGGGGGATGCGGTCGTGCCGGTGTTGAACCGGTACATTGAAGCGGCCATAAATAAACATGTGCCGGTTTACCTGTCCCGGGACTTTCACCCGGTCGGACATGTCAGCTTCCGGGACGCCGGGGGGCAATGGCCGGTTCACTGTCTCCAGGATTCCGACGGGGCGCGGTTTCATCCGGATTTGAAGGTGCCGGAAAACGGCGTTATCGTGACCAAGGGGGTCCGTTTTGACATGGACCAGAATTCGGCTTTCGACCAGACCGGCCTTGCCTATCAGCTTCACAACGACGGCATACAGCGCCTGGTCGTGGGGGGATTGGCACAGGACGTATGCGTATTGGCGACGGGTCTTGACGGCCTCAAGGAGGGATTCGAGGTGACCCTGCTGCTTTCGGCCACCCGTCCGGTGATCCCGGAAGGCGGCCGCGATGCAGTGGAGAAAATGAAAGCCGAAGGGGCCGTGGTTATTCCGTAATGTGATGGAGCAGCGGCCCGTGCCCGGAGCCGATTTTTCTGTCTTTGGAAAGGACGATCAGCCGGTGGGTCAGCCGCACCGCCTGGATAAATGCATCGGCAGGGTCGTGCTTTTTCGCCAGATACGCCGCCATGGCGGATGAAAACGTGCATCCCGTGCCGTGGGTGTTTTCGGTGTCGATAAAGGGGTTGGTTTCGGCAGCCTGCCTGACTTCACCGGAGTGGCGGTACAGCAGCGTATCGGTCACCGTACCCCCGGGATCGGGCCGGTGCCCGCCTTTGAGCGCAATCCCCGATAGGTTCGGGAACCGCTCCAATACCGCCATTCCCGCCTCGATCATATCATTGACCGGTTTTCCGCAGAGCACTTCCAGTTCATAGAGATTCGGAGTGACGTAGTCCGCCTCCGGCAGAATAATGTCCATCAGGGCGGATACCGCGTCCTTGTCGACCAGCCGGCCGCCGGAGGTGGCTACCATCACGGGGTCGCACACGACCGGGTATCCCGCAAGAAAAGGGGCGACCGCCTTGCAGATCGCCCGTCCCGGAAGCATGCCGAGCTTGATGGCGTCGATCCGGATATCGGAAAAAACGCTGTGCAGCTGGGTTTTGACAAAATCCGCATCAACTGCTACCGCCGCATCAACGGCCCGGGTGTTTTGTGCAGTGAGACCGGCGATGGCCGCAGCCCCGTAAACACCGGTCGCCATGAATGTTTTCAGGTCCGCCTGGATGCCCGCCCCGCCGGACGGATCGGACCCGGCGATGGACAAAACCGTGGGAATTTCAACCGGGATCATCATTTTTACTTTGCCGTCAAGGGTTCCTGAACCGAAATCCGTATGTTGTGCCGGATTCTATGCAAGTCATAATCGAAAAGGCCACAAAAAGTCAATCATGCATGAGGGGCTGGCTTCTAGAAACGCATAATTTCATGGGCGTCCCCCTTTTTTTTAAGATGGCTTGTAGTAGACGATAAAAAAAGGCCCTGCAAAAACCGGCCGGTTTCCGCAGGGCCTTGCATTTCTTACGAATGGAGGATTTTTTTGGCGGTTTCGTTGTTTGCATCCGCTACGTGGGGAATCCCGGTTTCAATGGCGGTTTCCCGGTTGCCTGCGAACAGGTCCGCGCGCGAGATCCGGTTGACGGAAAACTTCCGTGCGCCGGCCATGAGCTGCTGCAGGCCGCAGGCGAGCTTGTCCGCCAGGGTCCAGAAGGCGATGGCGCCGTAGGGAATATTTTTCATTTCCGCTTTGCCGACTTTTGCCTCGACATCGTAGTAGCCGGCAAAAATCTGCTCGGGCGTGCTGCCCAGGTCGGATACGGTTTTGGGCAGTTTTTCCCAGTTGCCGCAGAGGTCTTTGCGCCTGTCCGGATGGATCGCCCCTTCAATATTGGTGCCCACAAATCCGGGAATCATGACCGCCCGCCCCATGCAGATCAGCTTGGTATACGGGGCGCCCAGGGCAAGCGCCTTGAAGATGTGATCTTCCAGGGCGAAACCGCCGGCAAAAGAAAGGTCAACGACGTTTTCGCCGCGCGCTGCCAGAATCGATGCGTATTCATGGGCCTTTGCATGGAGGTTGATGGAAGGAACACCCCAGCTCTGCATCATGTTCCAGGGGCTCATCCCGGTCCCTCCGCCGGAGCCGTCGATGGTCAGCAGGTCGAGTTTTGCCTCCGTGGCGAATTTTATTGCCATGGCAAGCTCTTCCATGCCGTAGGAGCCGGTTTTCAGCGAAATCCGTTTCAAGCCTAAGCTGCGGAGGTAGTCCACGCTTTTCATGAAGTCCTCGCGCACATGGCCGGCGCCGTCCAGGTTGGTGTTCCCCAGGCGGCTGTGCCTTGCAAACGCGGTGATCGAGCCTTTTTCAAAGGCGGATTTGACCCATTCCTTGTCCGGGTCCGGATCGACCACGTATCCGCGGTCTTTTAAAAACTTGGCATAATCCAGGCTGGTGACCTGGATTTCGCCGCCGATGTCTTTTGCTCCCTGCCCCCACTTGAGTTCGATGATGCACTTATTCCCGTACTTTTCGGCCACATATTCGGCCACGCCGTTTCGGGTGTCCTCCACGTTCATCTGTACGATAATGGCCCCGTATCCGCCATTGTATCGCATGTAGCTGGCTATCCGCCGGTCAAGCTCCGGCGCCTTGCTGATTTTCCCTTTGGAGATGACCGACTGGCGGTCCACGCCGACGACATTTTCGCCGATGACCACGGGGATGCCGACCAGGGATGCGCCGATGGCGAAGGAGTCCCAGTATTTCTCGGCGATAAAGGTAGAGCCCAAAGCGCCGGTCATTAGCGGAATTTTCGCCTTGGTCTTGATTTCGCGGCCGAATTCGGTTTCCAGGCTGACGTTGGGGAAGATGCAGTCGTCCGGGTCGCTGGAAAGCCCCGGGGCGATGCCATGGGCGCCGTAGGCGTATCCCTGGATGCGCAGGGCGTTATAGGAAACCCCGACGTGGGTGGTGTTGTTGGCCCCGGCCGTCACCAGGCCGAAACTTCTGGGATAAAGGATGGAGCGGCCCGTGAGGCTGGACATGAAGGTTTCGCACCTGCCCTGGCAATCCGCGCGGCATAATGTACACAAGCCGGATTCTGCGGGGTTTCCACGATTCGTGGTTCCCAGCACGTCGTTGGATTTTGAAAAACGCATTTCACTCATGGTTTTGTTCTCCTTGCAGAATGGATTGGATTTGAAGTCAATCAAAGCAGGTGGGATTGATCTGGCGCCGCAAAAAAAAAGCGCCTTTTCCCCCTGCCGTGAAAGACATGGAAAACAAGACGCCTTTGTCTGTATAAAAACGATAATCGATTTTTGGGTGCACGCCATTGTGCACAATTATTTTAACTACTTTATTTTAGAGCGATTGTCAATAGGTTTGAGATGGGTTCTAGTAAATTTCTTCGGACAGCAGTATCGCCTCGGCGATCTGCCGCATGGACTTCCTGGAGTCCATGCTTTTTTTCCGCATCCAGCGGTAGGCCTCTTCCGCATCCATCTTGGTTCGTCGCATCAGCACCTCCTTGGCCCTTTCGATCATTTTGCGGGTTTCGAGCTCCTCCTGGATGACCTTGGTCTTGATGACGAGTTCGGAGTTGTAAATGGCCACGGCCGCCTGGTTGGCCACGGTGGTGATCAGGTTGACCTCGATATCCGAAAATTCGTGGTATTCGGCGGAAAAGCAGTTCAGCACCCCGATCACCTTCTGGTCCTTGAGGAGAAGGGGCACGCTGACAAGGGACTTCAGGCCGAGCTTGCTCGCCATCTCCTTTTCCTTGAACCGCGGCTCGGCAAGAACGTCATACGCGATAAACGGGGTTTTGGTCGATGCCACGTACCCGACCACGCCTTCGTCGATATTGAGCTCCCGGTCCTTTACATAGGCGGGCTCAATGGTCTGCGTGGCCTTGAGGTGAATTTTTTTCCCCTTGGCGGTATCCTCGATCAGCCACAGGGAGCAGATTTCAACGCCTGTGACCTTGGCAGTCACCATGACGATGAGTTTCAGGATGTCTTCCAGGTATAAATCCGAGTTGATGGCGCCGCTGATGTCCATGAGCGCCTTTATGAGCAGGTCCGGTTTTCCGGAAAATTTTCCGCTGTCCACTTTCAATGCCTATGATTTGCTGTTGACGGCTTCGTAAAAAGCCCAATATCTGCGTTGCGCACAATTTTGGAAGAATCTCACGTACGGATAAGTACGATCAATTCTTCAAAAATTGCACGCGCCTTGATCTTGAACTTTTTACAAAGCCGTTTGAAATCGACTTTTTTCGAGTTCATCAATGTTGATGAGCCCGTAAAAGTCGATTTTGGACGGCAAAGTAAAAAGTTCAAGATCAATGTTGTTTCTCCAGCGGTTTCACGTATTCATAAAGCGCGGGGTGGGTGCAGATTTCGTAGTATTTGCGTCCGGTCAGCTGCTTTATGGAAAAATCGCGGGGGGAGACCAGGGGGATATCCGCCTCGCGAACGATGATCCGCTGGTAGCCGCCGGATACCGTGGGGAACTTCCCTGTATAGATCACCACCGGCGCTTTTTGCAGCTCCGGAAGCTTCGCTTCGATCCGTTTGAGGTAGATCTCGTCGAAAAGTTTTTCAAATCCGGCTGCGGAGAGCTCTATTCCCATGACGTTGTACCGGAGCGTAGGAGAGAGGAGGAATTCCGCCCCCTCCATTTCGGACGTGTCCAGCTGGTATACGTAGAGATTGAAGGGCAAACGGGCGGCCTTGAGCCTGTGCTGGAGTGCATGGTCGCATTCCGAGAGTGCGTCCGCCTCGTTGATTGCCGGCGATATCATGATCTGGTTGTTCCCGTCGTAGAAAAAGGTGGGGGCGGAAGGCGAAAAGCTGATGCCGATGCCCAAATCGAGCCGGGGAAGATTGTTTTTCCGGTTCTTATGGTTTAGCCGTTTGACCACCAGCAGGATGTTTGCCGCAAGTCCGCATGCCCGGGCGACCCCGTACCATCGATCCGGGGCGTCTTCATGCTCGAAAACGGAAAGAATCACCGCATCCCCTTCGATAAACACCTTTTCCGCACCGAAGACGGAAATCAGGTTGTTGATCGGTTCGAAGAAATTCAGGCTGAAGTTGGACGCCGGATTAAGCCCCTTTTGCTTCATTTGTTCGATAATTCCCGTGGATCCGCGCACATCCGCCTTGAGTACCGCGTGGTTGATCACGGGTTTTTTCTGGGCGATCTGCTCCCGCTTCAGGATGAATTCGTAGAGGGTATGGTTGTCGCGGGACAGCCGGATATCCTTTTGTTCCTCCGGCAGGTTGATGCAGTCGGCGGTTTCCTTGTAGAGCCGGCAGTTGCACAGATCCCGGTGGTAGCGGTTGAAATCGTTTAAAAATCGAATCATCAGCCGTTGTTTTTCCCGCCGTGACAGCCATTTTATCCGGGCGGCGGTTTTTTTGAGTTCCGTCACGGACAAGGGTTTTTCGGAATAGGGCTTGAAGCGGGTGATCTTGCGGGCAATGCGTTTTCTGGAGCGCGGATACGCCGTAAATCGCAGCACGTCCTGGGGCATCAATGGCGGACAGCAGGCTTTCACGGCGTCCTCGATTTCATATGCCGCCGCAATTCCCCGCAGCATGTTTTCCCGGTGAAAGAGCTTGCATGCCTTCCTGGCGAGCGCCTTTTGGGCCTTCGCCCTGGTTTTGAGCGTTTTCAGATGCGTCCGGTCTTCGTTTTCTTTTCTTTTTTTTGCCAATTTCCTGCGCGTTTCGGCGTAGTTGAACAGGCGGTCCACGTTTTCAGGATTTTTCAGAAGCCGGTCGGCGATGGTGTTGAACGATGAAACGGTTGTCTGCCCGTATGTCCGTATCTCTCCCATAAGGGCGGCTGAATCCGCCAGTGAGCGGTCATCTTCCAAAATAGCGTTTAAAAAAGACCGTAGCAGGCCATATACCGTGTTATAATTGAGGCAGTCCTCCCCCCGGTGCCCCACCAGGACGTAATTTTTCATCATGAAAAAATCATCCGGGTGGAAATCCGTATACAGGAGGGGATTGTCAAAAAGTTCTTCCGGAAGAAGCCATTCTTCACCGAAGTTCAGTGCTCTGAGTTCATCGATATCCTTCCTGGCCTCGTTGAAGTGCGTGAACAATTCGGTGCAGACATCCCTTGTGATGATGTTGCGCCGCTTGGTGATCTCCGCGACTTCTTCGCGCAGCTTGAGGTGGGATTCGCTCCGGTGTGAGACTTCCTGCTTGCGAACCACGTTTTTGAAGTGCTGGAACGCGGCTTCGAGCCGGTTGTTGACCCTTTCGATCAGGAGTTTGACCATGGCGATCTGGGCAAGGTAGTCGATCTGGACTTCATGAAGGGATTTCGCCTGGTTGAGGGCATTGGTCATGAGTTTCCGGCAGGTTTCCCTGAAAAGGGATATTTCCCGGTGCCAGTTGTCTTTCCGGAGGGTCATCAGGGGCCTGGACGCCCGTGAATGCTTCATGACCATCTGAAGGACGATATGGTCCGTAATTTTCACGAATTCCGGGCTGATCAGGACGTCGTAGCGGAGATTGTCCGCTCCGAGCTTGAGCCGTTCCAGCGGAATTTCAACGGAATAGGCCTCCAGGTGAAGGCCGCCTTCAACTTTGTATGTGTTTTCGGAAGGGTCCATGTAAGGGGTTTATGCCCGGATAAGGTTATGTCGGGTATCAATACGCATGTTCATCGCCGGGGAATATTTTTTCCCGGACTTCCTTGACATAGGTCGCAATCCCTTCGACGGCGTTTTTCCGCAGCGCCCCGTACTGCTTGACGAATTTCGGCAGGTGTCCGTCGGTAAGGCCAAGCATGTCATGGAGCACCAGGACCTGGCCGTCGCATTCGCGCCCGGCACCAATGCCGATGGTGGGAATGGTAAGGGCGGCCGTGATCTCTTTTGCGATATCTTTGGGGATTCCCTCGAGGACCACGGAGAATGCGCCGGCGGATTCAACGGCCTCGGCATCCAGGAGAAGGCGCTCCGCATCCCTTTGCACCCGGAAGCCGCCGAGCTGGTGAACGGACTGGGGGGTAAGGCCGATATGGGCCTGGACGGGAATGCCGGCATCGGTCATGGCCCGGATGCGATCGACCACCGCGGCCCCCCCCTCGAGCTTGACTGCTGCGGCCCCGGCTTCCTTCAAAAACCGGCCGGCATTGTAAACCGCTTCGGAAACCGACACCTGGTAGGACAAAAAGGGCATGTCGCCCACCACAAGCGCCCTTTGGGCGCCTTTGGCCACAGTGCGGGTATGGTAGATCATCTCCTCCATTGTCACCCCGAGGGTGCTGGCCCCCCCTTGTACGACCATGCCCAGGGAATCGCCGACCAGCAAAACGTCGACGCCGGCTTCATCGGCGATTCGGGCAAAGGGAAAATCGTATGCAGTGAGGGATACGATCGGCGTTTTTTTCCGCTTCATTTCCATCAGTGTTTTTACGGTAACCGCCTGGGGCATGATTTTTCTCCGTTGTCTTCTCTGTGTTCCTGGTGGTTATATGGCATTGCCTGTCATAAAATGCCATGGCGCTTTTACAAATCTTTGCATTTATCAATAGACATGATGATCAGGAAGACCTCGTAGGGGCACCCGCAAGGGGTGCCCCTACGGGCTCACATTCTGTGGGAATATTTATCGTGTCTATACAAGAATGCAAAAATTAGTATAACAAGGTGCCTGGCCGACAATACCTTGTATTTATTACGCCCTTGCAACGGTGTCAAGGCGAACATAATTATTGACTTAACAGGGCGGATTCCCTATAAGAAAATGTTTTCCTATTGTTATGAGGGTAAGATACTCTTTGATAAAAATCAAATATTATTGTAAATACGGACCGCTCCTTTTTTAAACACATTTTCAGGTCTTGTGATTTTTATGATACAGCTTGTCAGGGGATTTCGGGACATACTTCCGGATGAGGTCGCGGTATGGCAGCATATCGAGCAGGTCGCCCGGGACCGCTTTGAATGTTTCGGCTTCAGCGAGATTCGTACGCCGGTCATCGAGCAGACGGCGCTTTTCCAGCGGAGCATCGGGGAGAATACCGATATCGTGGAAAAGGAAATGTATACGTTTCCGGGGAGCAGAGAAACCCTTCTGACCCTTCGCCCGGAGGCCACCGCTTCGGTGGTGCGGGCATATATCCAGCACAAGCTCTATGCAAAAGACCCCGTTCAGAAACTTTATTCCATCGGCCCCATGTTTCGAAAGGAGCGCCCCCAGAAAGGGCGGTACCGTCAGTTTTACCAGATAAATGCGGAGGTGTTCGGGATCGAATCCCCCTACATGGATGCGCATTTGATTTTCATGCTGGTCCGTTTTTTTGAGGCGCTGGATATTCCGGGCCTGCGGGTGCATCTCAATTCTCTGGGCTGCCCCGAATGCCGGAAGGCCTACAGGGAAGCGCTCCAGGCCGCATTTATCGGGAAAATGGATCTGCTGTGTTCCGACTGCGTGCGCCGGATGGACAAGAACCCCCTGCGATTGCTGGATTGCAAGGTTCCGGGGTGCAGGGAAGTGGTTTCCGATGCCCCGTCCATGTCCGATTTTCTGTGTGCGGACTGCAGCGTCCATTTTCAAACGGTGAGAGCCGGGCTGGATGCCATGGGCGTCTCCTTTGAAGTGGATCCGCGCCTGGTGCGCGGGCTGGATTATTATACCCGTACGGCCTTTGAGATACAAACGGATGCGTTGGGGGCCCAATCCGCGGTTGCGGGCGGGGGAAGGTATGACGGCTTGGTGGCGCAGCTCGGGGGGCCTTCGATGCCGGCGGTAGGGTTTGCCATCGGCATGGACCGGCTGGTGGAGCTGGTCCTGGCCCGGCATCCGGCGGGCGTCCGGCCGCCGGAGCTTTTTTTCGCGGCCATGGGGGCAGCTGCTTGGGAGTGGTCGTTTCAATGGGCGAATCTGCTGTCGGAGCAGGGGATACGGGTGGAAATCGACTTTTCGGAGCGTAGCCTGAAGGCGCTGATGCGCCGCGCAGACCGCCTCGGGGCAAAGTTCGTCCTGATCGTCGGGGAGCGGGAGCTTGCGGAAAACACGGCCAGCCTTAGGCACATGGAGACAAAGGAGCAGACAGCGGTCCCCGTGGACAACCTGGTGGCGGCGGTAAAGGAAACCATCCGCGCATCGGATTCTTAGGTCTTCCCTGTTTTTCCCGGGGTCGGCGTCGGGATCGGAATCGGGGTCGATTTTGCGCGGCGAATATGGATATGTACGGTTTGGCCATAAACCCTGAAGGGATTTTCCGCCCTACGGGAAGGGCGCTGTCGTTCTCTTTGCAGAAAGCCCGGTAGAGGGGAAAAGCAATCGACAATTTCCCCCCGGGAGGGCCCCGGGCATTGCCCTCGGCAACTGCAGGAGAACGCGGATATCTCCATGGCTCACGCAGACGCGCCCTGTGATAAAGGGCCAGGCCACAGGTCGCCTGCCTGCGCTTCGCCAGGAGCTATCCGCAACCCCCTGCAATTGTTGCCTGAGGCCAATACCCGGCACCCCCCGGCGGAAATTGATCAATTTTTATGCCGGCGGCGGGGTCGAATGTGCAAAGAATAATATGATCGTCTGAATTGTTTTGTTACAGAGGGTTTACTTGTTATTTTCGCCGTTTTCTGTGGAACGCTGTGTCTCCTCTGTGATCTCTGTGGTAAAGGCAGCATTGGTCATAAGTACGTTGTCGAACTTCGCCGCAGTGTTCTACAGGACGCGGGTATAAAAGCGCAAGATCCGATACCGGAAAATCGGGACATGAAAGCGACAGGGCAACACAACTTATATAATTCGTTTACGGGACATACAGGACCAAAGGAGCTACAACAGTGACGGATCAACTGGGAGACATGCGCCGCACCCATCATTGCAATCAATTGGGCAAAAGCGATCTGGGCGCACGGGTGGTATTGATGGGCTGGGTTCTTCGCCGGCGGGATCACGGCGGGGTTATTTTTGTGGATTTGCGCGACCGGGAGGGGATCACCCAGGTGGTATTCAATCCGGTGCACAATCCGGACGTGCATGGAAAAGCCCATTCCATAAGAAACGAGTTCGTGATCGCCGTTGCCGGTCACGTGGAAAACCGTCCCGACGGCATGGCCAATCCGAATCTCGTCACCGGGGAAATCGAGGTCCTGGTCGATGAACTCAAAATTTTGAACCGGGCTTCCACGCCCCCCTTCATGATCGAGGATGAAACGGATGCAAGCGAGAATATCCGGCTCAAAAACCGGCATATCGATCTTCGAAGGCCGAAGCTGCAGCGCAATATCATGATGCGCCACAAGGCGGCCGCGGCCGTGCGCGAATACCTCAACGGGCTGGGCTTTCTGGACATTGAAACGCCGTTTCTGACCCGCTCGACCCCCGAGGGGGCCAGGGACTACCTGGTGCCCAGCCGCCTGAATCCGGGCACGTTTTACGCGCTTCCCCAGTCCCCCCAGCTGTTCAAGCAGCTGCTGATGGTTTCCGGTTTTGACCGGTATTACCAGGTCGTCCGGTGCTTCCGCGACGAAGACCTGCGCGCTGACCGACAGCCGGAATTCACGCAGATCGACCTCGAGATGTCCTTTGTGGGGGAAGACGATGTCATGGAAGTGGCGGAGGGACTTGTTGCCGCGGTTTTCAAAAATGCGGGCATGCCGGAGGTCTCCACTCCGTTTGACCGGATGACCTATGCCGAGGCCGTGGGCCGCTACGGCCTGGACCGGCCGGATATCCGGTTTGGCCTGGAGCTCGGCGATATCAGCGATATTGTCGTCAATTCCGGGTTTAAGCTCTTTGCCGATGTGGTGAAGAAAGGGGGTGTGGTCAAGGCCATTAACGCCAAGGGATGCGCCGGTTTCACGAGAAAGGAAATCGACGATTTTACGGAATTCGTGGCCGTGTACCGGGCGCGCGGGCTTGCCTGGATCCGGGTGAAGGAAGACGAATGGCAATCCCCCATCACCAAGTTTTTTACAGAAGAGGAAAAGCGTGCCATGGGCGAACGGCTGGACATGCAGCCCGGCGACCTGGTATTTTTCGGGGCCGACCAGGCGCCGATCGTGAACGAATCCCTGGGCAACCTGCGCAATCATTTGGGCCGCAAACTGGGGCTCATCGACGACAGCGTGTACCGGTTCGTGTGGGTGACTGATTTTCCGCTCCTTGAGTACGATGAAACGGAAAAGCGCTACCAGGCCCTCCACCACCCGTTTACCGCCCCGGCGGAAGCCGACTGCGATAAGCTTGAAACCGATCCGTTGAAGGTTTCTTCCCGCGCCTACGATCTGGTGTTGAACGGATCGGAAATCGGCGGCGGTTCGATCCGTATCCATGACAAGGATCTCCAGGTACGGGTGCTCGAAACCCTGGGCATGGACAAGGAGGAATACGAGGAAAAATTCGGGTTCCTGCTTTCCGCCCTTGAATCCGGCGCTCCTCCCCACGGCGGCATCGCCTTCGGCTTTGACCGGCTCATGGCGATCCTTTGCGGCAGCAGTTCCATCCGGGAGGTTATCCCCTTCCCGAAAACCCAGAAAGGGGGCTGCCTGCTCACCTCCGCCCCGGCCGGCGCCGCCCGGGCACAATTGCAGGAGCTCGGGCTCAAGGTCACGCTCATTGAGTAAAAATTAATCTGCGGCCGTTGTCATTTTTTCTTGACAATTTTATTGCAGCCGATTAAAAAGACGACCTTGAGCAGGTTCTTTCTGCTTGTTTATTGTTCCCCAGTAGCTCAGTTGGCAGAGCAGGTGGCTGTTAACCACCGCGTCCGTGGTTCGAGTCCGCGCTGGGGAGCCAGAATTTTATCCGCTGAATTCAGCGGTTCTCATATGATGCAGGACCCTGTGGGGCGATTCCCGCGGGGTCTTGTCGTTTCTGAAGCATCCTTGCCCCGCTTCCGCCGCCTCGCATATCCTTTGATTATTCAAAAAACAATTGACATGAACTGTAAAATACATATTTATGAGTGACCATGGATGATTTTGCGTGGACACTTGCGTAGTGATTCTGTTGGAAAATCCAGAGGTAGGTGTTTGGAGTCAAAATGAAGAATAGAACCAGGGGGCAATTGGAGGCTGAAATCTGCGAAGCCGTTATTCGGTTCGAAAAAGAGTTTATGGGCCGAGGCCCTTTGGAAACCAAGGCCTATATCATTGAAGACATGGTATTGGTAAGGCTCCGAAACGTTCTCACGCAGGCCGAATTAAAACTGGCCGGTGTGCCGGATGATAAGAAGGGACGGGAGCTCGTCAAGCGCATTCGAATTGCGCTGATGGAGCAGGGTAGGCCCCTGCTTGAAGAGGCGGTCGAAAAAATCACGGGCGTGAAGGTGAAGAGTCTGCATACGGATATAAGCACAGTTACGGGCGAAAGAGTGATCCTTTTTTCTCTGGTTGTACCTCCCCTAACAGATAAAAAATAATAATTATCTGATATTATAGGTTTTTTAATATATACAGTGAGCGATTCATAAATTTGTTTGACAAATTTGGCGGTTGTGATTTACAAATGTCTCAAATCTGCGGGAGCAAAGGTGCATGAACACAGCAACGTTGCTTCCGGGGATTAAGATGACAGGAAAATAGTGCCTTAGCGTTAGAACGATCTCTTCAATGCGGTTGAAGGGCGCGTGACAAATAGAAGGCCGTTGTTCGTTTGCAGAAAAAAACGAGCAACGGCCTTTTTTTATGCGGACGAAACGGTCGTTTGTCTGCCAATTGCCGAAAAATGCCGATGCTAAAACAGCGTTAAAATATAAAGAGGCCTTCAACGGGCTGACCAAGGCGGATTGAAACCAACCGCAACGAGGAGGTGAAAGATGCTTTATCGGAATCATGCCGGCGACAAGCCAAAGGTAGACGCCAGCGCTACCATTCATCCATCGGCAGTGGTAATCGGCAACGTGCACATAGGCCAGAAGGTCTTTGTGGGCCCCAATGCCGTAATTCGTGCCGACGAGCCCTGCTCCGAAGGAAAAGTCGAGGCCATCGTCATCGAGGCGGAGGCGAATATCCAGGACGGCGTCATCATTCATGCCCTGGGGGGATCTCCGGTTCGAATCGGAAAGGGCGCCTCCCTGGCCCACGGATCAGTGGTTCATGGCCCGTGCGAAGTGGGCGAGAACTGCTTCATCGGCTTCAAGAGCGTTGTTTTCAAGGCCACCTTGGGCAAAGGAGTGGTCATCCAGCACCAATCCCTGGTGGAGGGAGTTTCCATCGCTGACGGAAGGCATGTGCCGTCCATGACCGGAGTGCTCACCGAAGCGGATTCGCAACGACTTCATCCGGTTTCAGCCGAATTAGCGGCTTTTGCGGACAAGGTCCGTCGGACCAATGTCTTGTTGGCGGAGGTGGCCTGATATGAGCAATGTTGGAAGCAAAGAGATCCCCAGGGTTGCCGTAGTTATGGGGAGCAAGTCTGATTACGAGGTGATGAAGGAATGCGCCAGCGTATTGACCGATTTCAGGGTGCCCCACGAGGTCCGGGTGATTTCGGCGCACAGGACCCCGTATCGGGCGCACGAGTTCGCCATCGGAGCCGAAGAGCGGGGCCTTCAACTGATCATTGCGGCGGCCGGCAAAGCAGCCCACTTGGCGGGCGTGTTGAGCGCCCTGACGACCTTACCCGTTTTCGGTGTACCCATGGCCACATCGGACCTGGGCGGTCTTGATTCGTTGCTCTCCATTGTGCAGATGCCCGGCGGCATCCCGGTGGGCACAACAGCCATCGGTAAAGCCGGCGCCAAAAACGCCGCCTTGCTAGCGGTGGCGGTGCTGGCGCTTTCCGACAGTCGTTTGCAAGACGAACTCAAGGCATATCGAAAACGGATGCGCGACGAGGTGGAAGCGGCAGATAACGAAGTGCGCCAAGCGACATCTTCCTGAATGGTTGCGAATCCCGATTAGAACCCATCTCAACATTCAGATTGCGGTTCAAGATCGTGGCGGTGTCTTGTTTCAAACCGCAGACAACCTCGCGTATTTCGAGGCTTTGAAATTAAGATGCCAACAAAGATATTGGGCCGAAAGAGAATTTTGAGACAGGTTCTATTATCTTTTGGACAGGGCGGAAAGATAGATACACAAGGGAATTTGAGGAGCTAAAAAAATGTCTTATTTCAACAATATTCGCCCCAATCTGGCGGGCGACTCTCCCCAGGTTGATCCTACGGCACTTATCGACCCATCGGCCCAGATCATCGGCAATGTCATCATTGGAAAAAATGCGTTTGTCGCCCCCTTGGCCGTGATCCGGGCCGACGAGCGCGGCCCGGACGGTGCGGTGGAGCCTATCGTCGTGGGTGAGGAGGCCAATATCCAGGACGGGGTGATTATACACAGCCATGGAGGCGCCAGGGTAACCATCGGGGACAGAACAACGGTGGCCCACGGTGTAGCCATTCATGGCCCGTGCTTCATCGGCAACGACTGTTTTCTGGCCATGCGAAGCGCATTGTACAGTGCAACCTTGGCCGACAGCGTTTGGGTCGGCATGGGTGCCCTGATCATGCGGGCCACTTTGGATTCTTACACCTATGTGCCGGCCGGGAGCGTGATTCGATCCAGGCCCGATGCCTGGGGGATGCGGCTCGTATCCAACAAGGAAAAGCAGTATATGAAAGGAGTCCTCGAGGCCACAAACCGGCTCCGTGAGGATTTCCTGAAAAACCGGAACGAGCTGAAAGCGCACCGGCAGGCATGACGCAGGGGCAATCCGTTCATTGTTTGCGGCATGGCAGATGCAAAAAAGACATACTGAAGGGGATTACGATGATCTTTCAATACGAAACAACCCTTGAAACACTTGAAAAAATGCGCGCCGAATCTATGGCCGCAGGGGGAGAAAAGAAGATCGAGGCCCAGCATCGTAAGGGCAAACTTTCGGCGCGGGAGCGGATCGATCTGCTGCTCGATGACGGTTCCTTCGAGGAATTCGATGTGCTCAAAACCGGACGGGGGAGTGCGATAGGTGATGAGGGGGTCTGTCCCGGAGACGGTGTCATTGCCGGCCATGGAAACATTGACGGCCGCGAAGTGTTCCTGTTCAGTCAGGATTTCACCGTGATCGGCGGATCGCTGGGCGAAGCCCATTCCCAAAAAATTTGTAAAGTCATGGACCTGGCGGTGAGGGTCGGCGCCCCGATTATCGGGCTCAACGACTCGGGCGGCGCCCGTATTCAGGAAGGGGTGGACGCCCTGGCAGCGTATGGCGAGATTTTTCACCGCAACGTCAGGGCAAGCGGAGTCGTGCCGCAGATTTCCTGCATCATGGGGCCGTGTGCCGGCGGCGCGGTATACAGTCCCTCCATTACCGATTTTGTTTTCATGGTGCAGGAATCCTCCTATATGTTCGTCACAGGGCCGAGTGTGGTTAAAACGGTCACCCACCAGGAGATTACCTCCGAGGAACTGGGCGGTGCCGGTGTTCATGCCGGGAAGAGCGGTGTGGCTCACTTCACGGTCCCAAACGACATTCTCTGCCTGCGGGAGATCCGGCGGCTGATCAGCTATCTTCCTTCCAACAATCGGCAGCAACCGCCTATCCTGGATTTGCGGGACCCGCCGGACCGCATCGATCCGGCGCTCGATTTTCTTGTGCCCGAAAATCCCAACCAAACCTATGACATGAATGTGCTGATTTATAGCATACTGGACGGTGCGGAATTCATGGAGGTCCAGCCCGGGTTTGCCCGCAATATCATTTGTGGTTTCGGGCGGCTGGGGGGGCAGACAGTGGGTCTGGTGGCCAACCAGCCGGCCGTGCTGGCCGGTGTGCTGGACACGGAGGCCTCTTTTAAGGCCGGTCGTTTCGTGCGCTTTTGCGATTCATTCAACATCCCATTGATCGCTTTGGTGGATGTCCCGGGTTTTATGCCGGGCCCGGACCAGGAGCATGGCGGAATTATCCGCCACGGCGCGAAGCTGCTCTATGCGTTTACCGAGGCCACGGTGCCGCGCATTACCGTTATCGTTCGCAAGGCTTACGGCGGTGCCTACCTGGTGATGAATTCCAAGCATATCCACTGCGATGTCAACTATGCCTGGCCCACGGCGGAAATCGCGGTCATGGGTCCCAAGGGCGCGTCCGAGGTGATCTACCGAAGGGAAATACAGGTGGCCGAGGACCCGGAGGCGCTTCTCAACGAAAAAATGGATCATTATCGCCGCACTTTCGCCAATCCTTTTCTGGCGGCCCAGCGCGGATACATCGACGATGTGATTTTCCCGAGAGATACGCGCCAGCGGTTGATCCGGACGCTGCAGGTGCTTGATGGGAAGGATGTCAAGGGGCCCCATCGCAAGCACGGAAATATTCCTTTATGAGGTCTGCCATGTTCCAGAAGATTTTGATTGCCAATCGCGGCGAAATCGCCGTGCGCATCAGCCGCACCTGCAAACGGTTCGGCATCGCCACGGTGGCGGTTTATTCCGATGCCGACAGTCGCAGTATGTGCCGGCAAATAGTCGATACGGCTGTGCATATAGGCGGTTCCTATGCGAAAGATTCCTACCTTGACCAAGAAAAGATTATCTCCACCGCCTTGTCCACCGGTTGTCAGGCAATTCATCCGGGCTACGGTTTTCTGTCCGAAAATTCCGGTTTTGCAAGGTCCGTTGAAGCCGCGGGATTGAAATTCATCGGCCCGCCCGCAGAGGCCATCGCCTTGATGGGCGACAAGATCGCCTCCAAGGAGCTGGCGGTCAAGGCAGGTGTGCCGGTTATCCCGGGTCACGTAGAAGCGCTGAAAGGTGTTGACGAAGCCTTGTCCATAGCCGAAAGCATTGGCTATCCTGTACTGCTGAAGCCCGCGGCGGGCGGGGGGGGCAAAGGTATGCGGATCGTGGCGGGTCCCGAGCAAATGGAGGCTGCATTGGCGGCAAGCCGCCAGGAGACCCGCAAAGCCTTCGGCGATAGCAGAATCTTCATGGAGCGTTTCATCGAACGCCCCCGCCACGTGGAAATCCAAATTATGGCCGACGGCCACGGGAACGTCGTCCATCTGGGCGAGAGGGAATGTTCCATCCAAAGGCGTTACCAGAAAATCATCGAGGAGTCGCCGTCACCCGGCGTTGGCCGGCAGTTGCGGGAACGTATGGGGGTCGCCGCCTGCGATCTTGCCCGGAAGGCGGGTTATGTCAACGCCGGAACCGTCGAATTCGTGATGGACCCCAAGGGCGGATTTTACTTTTTAGAGATGAATACGCGCCTTCAGGTTGAGCATCCGGTTACAGAGATGGTCACGGGCCTGGATCTGGTGGAACTGCAACTGCGCATCGCCGCAGGGGAGCCGCTCTCGTTCGATCAAGCCGGGGTGGTTTTCAATGGGTGGGCCATGGAGGCCAGAATCTGCGCCGAAGACCCGGCCAGGGGGTTCATGCCTGCCACCGGCATGATCACCCGCTATGCAGAACCTCGGGGCAGCGCAGTGCGGGTGGACAGCGGGGTGGGAACGGGCAGCAAGGTCCCTGTTTTTTACGACTCCATGCTGGCCAAGGTCATCTGTCACGGCAAAGACCGGGAAACGGCGCGTATCGGCCTGGTAGAGGCGCTCAACGGGTATCACATCGAAGGAATTATCACGAATGTCGATTTCGCCAACAGTGTATTGTGCCACCCGGCATTCGTTCAAGGGGATTTGGACACGGATTTCATCGAGCGCCATTTTGATGGAGCCACCCCCCTGCATCTACCTGATGAACGGTCCATGAAGCTCTCGGCGATCGTCGCCGCTTTGATTTACCATGTACGGGCCATGGCTGTTCGGGAATCGATAAAACCAATGGTTTCCCGTATCGGTGGGAGCAAGGCCGCGGCTGGCATTTATCGGTATTTTGTCAGCTCGGATACAAGCAACTACGAGGTGACGCTGGAGAAAGCATCAAGGGGTCGGTTCTGGTCGGTGACCGTGAATGGAGAAAAGCTTTCGTTGGAGACACCCGATTTCGAGTTTTACCGTCGACGCTTGAAACTTAATATCGACGGCTCCGTCCATCGCTTTCGCTTGCGTGTCGAGAATTCGTTTTTCTGGATTGCTTTTTGCGGCCTTACCCGGTTGTTCGAGGTGTATACGCCCAAAGAGTGGGCTTTGCTCAAGCATATTCCCCGGCGGGATGAGCGCCCGACGTCCAATGCGCTCGAGTGCCCCATGCCCGGTTTGGTAGTTGATGTTTCAGTGAAGAAGGGGGATCTTGTCTACCGGGGGCAAAATCTTGTTGTCCTGGAATCCATGAAAATGGAAAGTGGCGTGGCCTCTCCGGTCGACGGGGTCGTCGCCGAGGTTTTGGTAACGGTTGGAAAAGCAGTGGAAGCCGGGGATATCCTGATACGCTTTGATTTATCGGAGAGGGAGTAAAAGGTTTTTTGATGAAATGTATGCCGCTTTTACGATTACGCCTTGCTTTTGTTCCCGCAATGATTTAAAATCTTTTCATGATAAAAAAATCCGCCTTTATCCAGCCGGGATTTTTTCTGAAGGACCCCGCCTGCCGCAATTATCGCATCCTCCAGTCTAAATAAGTAAGAACAAGGAAAAAGGAGGAAACAGGGCGTTTCATCCCTTTTAAAAGGGGAAATGCCTTTTTTGTTTATTTTTCTCGGTCAAAACGCAATCAAAGAAAGGATAATGCATGAATATTTATATCGGAAATCTCTCTTTTACGACCACGGGCGAAGACTTGAAAACCATGTTTGCGGAGTTCGGCGAGGTGGCTGAGGCCAAGGTGATCATGGACCAGCGTGCCAACCGCTCCAAGGGATTTGGATTTGTTGAAATGCCGTCCAACTCCGAAGCGGACCAGGCCATCAAGGCCCTGAACGGCAAGGCCCTTGACGGCCGGAGCATCAAAGTCAACCCGGCGGATTCAGGTCGGAAAAAATCAAAGAAGTCCTCTTTCCGCAGGCGGTAAGAAACGTTTTTGGGGACAGGTATCATTCCTGTCCCCATTTCACACTCCCTGTTTTCGCCTGCCCCTGCCGTTAGCGAACCGAATGTCTTTCTGTCCGTTTACAACGCGATACTCCGTTTCCCGCTCCATTTTTCATGCCCCTGCTCAGGCATAAAACCTTCGGCCAGTCCATTGACGGCCTCCTTTGCGGGGATTATGCCGTCCACACCGGCTGTCCGGACCATGTCGGCGGCAAAAGAAGACGGTTCGATCAGGAATATGCCGCAGCCGGGGGCCAAGGTCCGGATGGACTGAATCACCAGGTTGCCGATCACACTGCCGCCGATGACCAGAATTTTTTCTCCGGGCGCCGGATTATCGAAGCCCTTTACCCCGGTTTTCCCCTGCGGCGCCGGCAGCTGCCGTCCGGCGCGGTTTCGTCCGCAAAGGGGCGGCTTTTGCCGGTTTTTTTTCCCGGGAAAGGTTCATCTGCCGGCCGGCCACCCAGACCGTTTGCAAATGCCGGAATATTTCAGCAGGCATCCCCTCGGGGAGGTCGACCGTGGAAAATTCGTTTTCAATATCAATCCGTCCGATATCGGCCGCATCAAGGCCGGCTTCATTGGCGATGGCGCCGACGATGTTGCCCGGTTTGATCCCGTGCAGGTAGCCGGCTTCGATGCGGTATCGCTCCATGCCGGCCTCATTTGGCTCTTTTCGCCGTTTGCCGGGCGATGCAGATGTCTTGTGCTTCCCGTCACCAGTCCTGGTGTCCGATTGAGTGTTTGACCGGGTGTTTGGCCGGACATCCCGGGGAGGCTTTTTATTCGGTTTTTCAGCTGTGCATGGGGGGATCAGCATGGGGGCGCCCCCCTGAAGGAGCCGGGACAGGGCCGCGGCAACGGTCGTCGTCGGGACGTCATTTTCCCGATGATATTGCTCGATCATCTCCACGTAAAATCCCAGGTCGTTTTGGGCGATCGTATCGGTGATCTGCTGTTTGAACCGGGCCACCCGGGTGTTGTTGATCATATCGTTGGTGGGCAGGTCCAGTTTGCCGATCTTTTGCCGGGTGGCTTTTTCAATGGCTGCAAGCATCCGCTGTTCCCTCGGGGTCACAAACAGGATCGCCTCGCCGCTGCGCCCGGCGCGCCCTGTACGGCCGATTCGGTGGATGTAGGCCTCGGTGTCATAGGGGACGTCGTAGTTGATCACATGACTGATCCGGTCGACATCGAGTCCGCGGGCCGCCACATCGGTGGCTACCAGTATATCGATCCGGCCGTCTTTTAACATGGCAATGATCTGTTCGCGCCGGTTCTGTGCGATATCGCCGTTGAGCGCGGCGCACGGGTATCCGCGGGCTTGGAGCTTTTCGGCGATTTCCAGGGTGGCGGTCCGGGTGCGAACGAATATGATCACCCCCTCGCACGGCTCCACCTCCAGGATGCGGGTCAGGGCGTCGAGCTTGTGGTGTTCTCCGACGATGCGGGCCCGCTGCCGCGTGGTCGCGACGGTCATGGTTGCGGCCTTGATGGTGATCTGCTCCGGCGTCCGCATGTGCTTTTGGGCGATTTTCCGAATGGGGGCGGGCATGGTTGCCGAAAAAAGGGCAATCTGGCGATCGGCCGGAATCCGTTCCATCACCCATTCCACGTCATCGATAAAACCCATGCGCAGCATCTCGTCGGCTTCGTCAAGTACGAAGCAGTTGACGGCATCAAGCTTCAGGGATCCCCGGCGAATGTGGTCCATCACCCTTCCGGGGGTGCCGACGATCACGTGCACCCCCATTTTCAGGCGACGCAACTGGCCGCCGTAGTCCTGGCCGCCGTAAATCGGCAGGACACGGAAATTTTTAAGGCGGGCGGCGTAGCGGTGAAAGGCTTCGGAAACCTGGATGGCCAGTTCCCGCGTCGGGGTCAGTACCAGTGCCTGGGGGACGGGACGCTTTATATCGATACGGGAAAGGATCGGCAGGGCAAAAGCGGCGGTTTTCCCCGTGCCGGTCTGCGCCTGCCCGATCACGTCTTCTCCGGCCATGAGCCTGGGGATTGTTTTTGCCTGGATAGGCGTGGGCGCCTCGTATCCCGCATCGTTTAATGCTTCTATCAATGGGGACGGCAGTTCTAAATCGCGAAAGGTCATAAGATCGTTGTTTTTGTTCATGGACATGGGGCTCTCTTTTTTATCTTGCAATAAAACACGGCCAAAACGAAAATCATTTCGTCCGGCCAATGAATGGTTCTGGCAATGAAACGCCGTTCTATGGTTGTTTTGCCGTCTTGGTCGTCGATTCTCTTCGGTTTCCAGCCGGTGTGGTGTAAAAAGCGGGCGGGTTTTCCTTCAGCCGTCTGCTGAAAAGGTGCTGCGCACGGACGTCCTTAATTACATGCCTTTGGAGCAAAATGCAAGGTATTTATCATCTGATGCCATCGAAAAAATGATTTTTTACGAGTCCATTATCATCATGACATCCAGAAGACTGTTTTTAGATTCGAATGCTGTTGAAAGAAAAAAGCATACCAAGCCAATTCTCCAATTCGATGTTATCGGGCGGATTCCGGCCGGCATGCAGACCGCCGCGTAATCGTAATATTTTGCCGTCGAAAACCGCTTCAATTTCTAATTACTACTTGACATGTGCGCTGAATCTTGTCATATACCTGATATTATATATAAGTTCCTGTTTCCTGACGCAGTTGATATGGTATTCAAGGAAGTTAACCCGAGATTGGATGTCACGCCCCATGCAACGCCTGACCGGCGGTTTTTCTTTAGATTTATGCCGTTAAAAACGAATTTGAGGACATTTTCTTACAGGCGTCCGTTCATTTTACAAAAACAGCCGTAGCAGAAATAATAGAGAGTGCGTATCTGCCACGGGCTTCAGAAAATCAGCAGGTGTTGATTACAGAATTGAATGTTTACCCCCACAATAACCACCATTTTTTAAAGGGGAAATACATGTCTCGCAGCAAAAAATGCCGTTTCAACATTACGAAAGGCCTCGGTTTCCTTCTCGCGTTTTTCGTATTAAGCCTTGCCGCATGCGGCGATCAGGATGGCGGTGTTGCTACCCTGACGCTGACGGCAAACCCCGCGAGTCTACCGGCCGACGGTTATTCCCAGTCCCTCCTCGAGGCCACTCTTGTAATGGCCAATGGAGAAGAGGTACGGGACCAAACAGAGGTTAAATTCAGCGTTGTCAAGGGCGAGGGGAAAATTATAAAAACCTCCCGGACAACGGATGGTGTTGCTCATGCGACGCTGCAGAGCAGCGACAATCCGGGTACGGCGACGATACGGGCGACGGCCCATGGGAGCATTGCTGAGATAACGGTCAACTACGATGACGGCGGGCCGGCATTGATTTCTATTGCGGATGGTTACCCGGATCCGGAATCCGTGAACATCGTCGGCACCGGAGGGCAGGCCACGTCGCTGGTCGTTTGGGAGCTCAGAGACGTTTACGGCGAGCCTGTGGGAGATGGCTACCGGGTGGATTTTGAGATAATCAAAGGCCCAGGGGGTGGAGAGTTCATTGAACCGGCAAGCGCCACTACCAGGGAAGGGCAGGTCTCTACTGTTTTTCGCAGCGGCAGCAAATCCGGGCCGGTGACCATCAAAGCGACGTATCATGATGATTCGCGTATTTCCGATACCAACAGTCAAATCGCTATCAACGGAGGTCCCCCGGCAGGGGAAGGGTTCGGTATTTTCGCGGAATATTATAACATTTCAGGGTTGTACCTGGCCAACCTCGAAGACCAGATTTCGGTCAATGTCGCCGATATATACGGCGATGCCGTACCGGACGGAACGGCCATATCCTTTAAAACCTACGACACAGGGGGGCTTTTTGCACCAGGTATGGACGTCACAACGGATGGTTTCGCCAGTTCATTTCTCCGCTCGAGCGGTACCGGCACCGGTCCGCAGCCGCTTGAAGGTTTTGTATCGGCGACGGCAGAAGCCGACGGCGGCGGCACAACCCATGTAAAGACGATTGCCGTTGACCCGAAAGATCCGAATATCATGTTTGTGGGAACCAGCGGCGGCGGTGTATACAAATCAACCAACGGCGGATCGAGCTGGGAAAATGTCAGCCGGACGTCGGAGCATGACAATCTGGGCCAGAATGTCATCGCCCCCTATATTAACGATATATCGATCAATCCGGATAACCCCGAAGTCGTTTATGCGGCAACGGGGTACGAGGACCAGGGTCATATTTACCGGAGCCTTGACGGCGGGTTGACCTGGAACAGCAACAATCCGGAGGAATGGGGCGGCTTGTTGAGACTCGGCAGTGCCGTATTGTCGGTGCTCTGTGATGACGGCAGCGATTATGTCTGGGCTGGTACCCGGGGGGACGGC
>JAABTJ010000033.1 GCA_011389935.1 Desulfobacteraceae bacterium | reverse complement strand
GAGCGTACTTAGCCGTACTTGAGATTCTTCAAAGATTGTGCGCAACGCAGATATTGGGCTTTTTACGAAGCCGTCAAAGATAAGCGTATCCTTACAAATGGATAGCCTGTTGTTTTTGAAAATGAGTTGGTGAGGATATGACGGAACGGTACATACCGCAGATTGAAAAAGAGGCGGATTCGGATACTGTGCTTGAAGAACCGCCGCTGTACAAGGTTCTGCTTCACAATGATGATTACACGACCATGGAATTTGTGGTGGAACTGCTTGTAACCGTATTTCACAAATCATTCGAGGAAGCCACGCGGATCATGCTCAACGTGCATCGCTCCGGCATCGGTGTGTGCGGCACGTATACATACGAAGTTGCCGAAACCAAGGTCGAAACCGTGCATGAACTGGCATCGCAAAGGGGCTTCCCGTTAAAATGTACTATGGAGAAGGTGTGACATTATGATCAGCAAGGGACTAAGTGTTGTTCTTAGCCAGGCGGTCAAGGAGGCCAGGAAACGCAGGCATGAATATGTGTGCGTGGAACATATGTTGTATGCGATTCTGCATGACTCCGTGGGGATCGAGATTATTGAAAACTGCGGCGGCAACGTTGAAAGCCTGCAAAATGAAATCGAGCGTTTTTTTGATGAAAAACTGGAACGCGTGCCGGAGACCCAGGAGTATATCCTGCAGCAGACCATCCGTTTTCAGCGGGTGATCCAGCGAGCGGTCAACCACGCGAGATCCTCTGAAAAAGAATCGGTGTATGTGGGGGATATCCTTGCATCCATGCTGGAAGAGAAGAAATCCCATGCCGCCTTTTTTATGGCCGCGGAGGGGATTACCCGCCTTGACGTACTGAACGTGATTTCTCACGGCGATGAGAACGAAATGTTCAAGGACGCCCCGGACGGCGGGATGATCACCGGCAAAAAAGTCAAGAAAAAGTCGAGCGATCCCCTGGATCTGTTTACCGTCGACCTGGTGGACAAGGCGCTGCAGGGGCGGCTCGATCCGCTCATCGGCCGGGAAAGCGAAATGGACCGGATCATTCGCGTGCTGTGCCGGCGCCGAAAAAACAATCCTGTTTTCGTGGGGGACCCGGGCGTAGGTAAAACCGCCATGGCCGAGGGGCTTGCCATTCGGATCGCGGAGGAAAATATCCCCGATGCCCTGGCCGGTGCCCGCATCTATTCGCTCGATCTGGGCGCATTGCTCGCCGGAACCAAGTACCGGGGTGATTTTGAGCATCGGCTGAAAGGGGTCATTTCTTCTTTGCAGAAAAAGGAAAATGCCATCTTGTTCATCGATGAGATTCATACCATCATCGGTGCCGGGGCTACCAGCAACGGATCCATGGATGCCTCCAATATTCTGAAGCCGTCCCTTGTTGTGGGAGAGCTGCGATGCATCGGTTCGACCACCTACGAGGAATACAAGAATTATTTTGAAAAAGACCGGGCATTTTCCAGGCGCTTCGAAAAAATCGATATCACCGAGCCGTCGGTGGCCGACACGGTAAAAATATTAAAGGGGCTGAAAAGCTACTACGAGGAGCATCACGGCATACAGTATACCGATTCGTCCCTCAAGGCAGCGGCGGAACTGTCAGCCAAGTACATGAACGAGCGGTTCCTGCCGGACAAGGCCATCGATGTGATTGACGAGGCGGGTGTGTTGATAAAGCTGACCGGCGCGGCAAACCGGAAACGGGTCCAGCCCGGCGATATTGAAAAGGTCGTGGCCAGGATCGCCCGCATTCCGGCGCAGCGGGTCAGTTCTTCGGACAAGGTGAG
This sequence comes from Desulfobacteraceae bacterium, assembly GCA_011389935.1. Classification (GTDB taxonomy): domain Bacteria; phylum Desulfobacterota; class Desulfobacteria; order Desulfobacterales; family Desulfosalsimonadaceae; genus B1SED10-16. The sequence continues at coordinate 23,924 of JAABTJ010000033.1, read as the reverse complement.
CCTGGCGCATCTCTCGGAGCGGCTGCAGGCCAAAATTTTCGGCCAGGATCAGGCCATTGATTCCATGGTGGCATCGATCAAGCGATCCCGGGCCGGGCTGGGGGCGCCGGAACGCCCGATCGGTTCGTTTCTGTTCACCGGCCCCACGGGTGTCGGGAAAACAGAGGTGGCGCGCCAGCTTTCCCGGATACTGGGGGTCAAGTTCCTTCGCTTCGATATGAGCGAATACATGGAAAAGCATGCGGTTGCACGCCTCATCGGCGCCCCTCCGGGATATATCGGCTTTGACCAGGGGGGGCTCCTCACGGACCAGATCCGGAAAAATCCTTACGCGGTCCTGCTTCTCGATGAGATTGAAAAGGCCCATATCGACATGTACAACATCCTGCTGCAGGTGATGGACCATGCCGCATTGACCGACAACAACGGCAAAGTCGCCGATTTCCGGAATGTGGTTCTGGTCATGACATCCAATGCCGGGGCAAGGGAATTGGCGGCGAATACCATTGGTTTCGGCGCAGGCTCGGAAGATGTTTCCGGAAAAGGGAAAAAAGCGGTTGAATCCTTTTTCAGCCCGGAATTCCGGAACCGGCTCGACGACATCATTTCCTTCAGGCCGCTGACCCTCGAGATCATGGAGAAGGTAGTGGACAAGTTCATCGATGAACTCCGGCCGCAGCTTTCCGCCAAAAAGGTGGAGCTGCGTCTGTCCGCAAACGCAAGGCGCTGGATGGCCAAAAAAGGGTACGACCCGCATTTCGGGGCAAGACCGCTTGACAGGGTGATTCAGAAGGAAATCAAGGATGTTCTCACGGATGAAATCCTGTTCGGCAAGCTCGTAAACGGCGGGAGTGTGTTTGTAAAAATAAAGGACGACAAGCCCTTTTTTACATACAGCTGAAACAGCAATGCCCATTTTTCGGCTTTCAGACAGAATATCGTTTCCACCGGCCCATTTTGCGTCCAATAGCGGGCTGCTTGCAATCGGCGGGGACTTGAGCGAATCCCGCCTGCTCATGGCATACCGGATGGGTATTTTTCCGTGGTTTTCCGAGGATGACCCCATCCTCTGGTGGTCCCCGGATCCCCGCCTGGTGTTGTACCCGCAGGACATCCGGATCAGCAGGCGGCTTCGCAGGACCATTCGCAAGGGAGCCTTTACGGTCAGTTCCGATACGGTTTTTGACCGGGTGATCGAGGAGTGCGCGCGGATCCGTATCGAAAACGGAGAGCAGACGTGGCTTATCGACGATATGATGGAAGCGTATGCGGGTCTCCACGAGATGGGGTATGCCCATTCCGTGGAAACATGGCATGAGGGTCGCCTTGCCGGCGGGCTTTACGGGATTTCCCTGGGGGGGATTTTTTTCGGGGAATCGATGTTCACCCGGGTCTCCGATGCCTCCAAAACAGCCCTTGTGGCGCTTTGCGCCCATTTACAGAAAAGGGGGTTTGACATGATCGACTGCCAGATGACGACCCCCCATCTGATGCGCATGGGGGCCGCGGAAATCCCCCGGAAGGTGTTTCTCAAAAAGCTTTCGTCATCCATGCAGCGACCCACGGATGTCGGCCGGTGGAATGTGGGCTTGCGCCTGCCGTAGGCGCGCGCCGTGGCAATCCATCGACGAACCTGCTTAACAAGGAGGGGCCCAATTGAGTCAAATGCAGGAAAGAAAATTCGATCTGAAGCATTTCAGAGCGATCAGCAATGCCATTGCGACGTATGAGGATTTCAACCTGCTGTCCAATCACCTGGTCGAAGGCATGTGCCGGACGTTCAAGATCAAGGGGGCGAGCATCATGCTCCTGGATGAAATCGAGGGGCAGCTTTTCCGGGTCAGCAGCTACGGGATCAGCGAGGCCTACCTGGAAAAAGGGCCTGTATGCGCGGATAAAAGCCGTAGCGCCCTTTGCACGGGCAAAGCGGAATATATCGGCGATCTGAAAAGCGATGAACGGGTGCAGTACCCGGAATCCGCTGAAAAAGAAGGCATCGTCTCCATGCTGTCGATCCCCGTCAAATTCAGGGAAGTGGTTATCGGCGTGATTCGGATTTATGACGAAAAGCCGGTCGATATCAATGAAGAGGATGTGGAGTCCCTGAGCGTACTGGCCGCCCAGCTCGGCGTGCTGATCGAATGCAACGGGTTGAAAAATTTCGTTGAGCATATCAAGATGTCCATGGACACGCTGCCGCCGAGGGTGCGAGGGCAGGTGTAATGTCGCCGAAGATTGACGATATTACAGATTTCTTCAATATTGACTACAATGATGAAATTGAAATCGGCGGTCGCTTCTACCGGATAACCGGCCATGAAAAAGAGCGACGCTTCGGCATCGAGGATCCGAAATTCTGGGTCAAACGGGCCATTGACCTGGAAGACGGCAGCCGCAAGATTATCAAGTTTGCATATTTCGAAAGTTTCTTTACCTCCCTTGGAGGGGTTAAAATCCGGTGCTACCGGAACCCGGAAAAAGAAGGAGAGGTCTTGGAGTGCATGCGGGGGCACCCCCTGTTCATGCAGGGGGAGGTTTTCAGAGATCAGAACCAGAACAATATCCGGGTGCTTGATATCGTCCGGGGGACCAATCTTTTCGTCCGGCTCGACAGCCTTCCCATGGATCACCGGGAATACTTTGAAAACCTGATGCCGGAGCTGCTGAAGCAGGCGCTTCCGTCTATTGCCGCCATGCGCGAGCTGCATATCCGGGGATACCGGCACGGTGACATCCGGAGTGACCACCTCCTGATTGAGAAGAAAACAAACAACATGGTCTGGATCGACTTTGACTATGACTATGATGCCCCTGAAAATCCTTTTGGGCTGGATATCTTCGGCCTGGGCAACATATTGCTGTATTTGCTGGGCAAGGGGTTTCACGATCTGTACATGATCACCTCGGATACCGCCCGGTACAAGGACCTGGGGGACCGTATCGATGCCGGAGATTTCTCGATTCTGGACAGATACCGGTTTGTCAACCTGAAAAAGCTGTACCCCTACATTCCGGAGCAGCTGAATGATATTCTGCTGCATTTTTCAGGAAAGGCCCAGGTGTTTTACGAATCCATTGATGAATTTCTGGAGGATTTGAACAGGGCGGTCGATGCCTATTGCCTTCCATTATGATGCCGCCCGGAGGGCTGTGGTAAAAGACGCGGCGCTTTGGGGCGAACATACGCCGCCGTATTTATATCCATATGTATTTGGCCATCGTTAACGGATTCCGTCAACGGGCAGGAGGAGACTGTTTTGGGAAATTCAATGCTTGTTCCCTTAAATGATTCGAAGAGCTCCAAGGGCGTCATCGAGTTTTTGCTCAACATGTCCCTGTGCGATGACAACACCTTTACCCTGATCCACATATTCCGCGAACCGAGTTCGGGCGAGGAGCTCATGGGGAAAAAATTCATGGCGGAAATGCCGGCCCGGCTTGAAAAAATGCTTTTGGACATTAAAAAACGCCTTGTCGCGGAAAAGGGTTTCGATGCGGACAATATTCAAATCGAACTTGTTAAGGGATATTCATCGGTTTCCGAAGGGATCATCGACTATTTTAAAAAGGGCGGATTCGATATGGTCGTGATCGGGCGGAAGCAGATGTCGAAATCCGAAGAATTCGTGCTGGGCGATATCAGCGCAAAGCTCATCCGAAACCTCCCCAAAGCCTCCATCCTGGTGGTAAAGTCCGGGTGATGGCTGCGGACGTAAAACAAGGGGAGCATCAGAGGCTGTCTTTTTCAGGGGAAAAGACCAGGAAGGGAAGGGGTTAACGCCATACGGAGACGATGAAACATTGACGCTTTCAATAGACGACAAATACGACCTGATTTATGCACATGAAGAGCAGTTTGCCTACCGGCTGGGCAATGAAGTGGTGAAAAAACCCGAGGTTTCGGTCTGGATGATTCTGATTCCGATCCTGTTTCTGCACCATATGCACAAGGTCAACGAGTACAAGGCCGGCGTCCGTTCGTTTGCCCAGGGGATTCTCTCCCCCCAGAAGAAGGCTCTGGACAAGGCGTACAAGGAGGCTTCCGCAGGCGAAAAAATTCACTATGACCTCAAGGACTACTTTTCAGAAAGTGACATCACTACGGAAAAGCAGCAAAGAACGCTGGCGGAAAAGCAGGTGCGGGTGATCCGGGTTATGGAGGAGCACTACCTGGCCATGCTGACGGTATCCGCCGAAACGTTTGCAGACCTCCTCAAGGGGGCGTACCTGAATCGCGGCGAATATCGCCGGTATCTGAACCGGCTGGAAAAAGCCGAAAAGGAACTCTACGAGTATTTAAAAAACGAAGTTCATACCACGGAGGCGTCCAAAAAGGTGATCAAACAGATGGAAAAAAGCGGTGAAAGGCTCCGTGCCGAAGAAATGCGCCGGCTGTTTTAGATTCACACCCATTCGCTGCCGAAAGCTTCCCTTATCTCCCTTTCCCGAACCTGCTGAAAGGCTTTTTGCTTGTTCGCTATGGTAATTCCGGCCTGCTCTTTGTCTTTTTGGGCGGCGAGGACCAGTTGGTCAATCCCGTTTTCCGCATCGGCAAGTTCCTGGAGGAACCGTTTGTATTCCCCTCCGGAAGGATAGGCTTTTTGAAGCACAAGGTTATAGAATTTTTCCTGCACGGGGAGCATTCGGGCATAGTGTTTTTTCAGCAGCGCCGCCCACGTGTATAGACGGTTGTAAAGCTCCGGCGATTGGATGTCCTGCATATGCGTCAGGTAGTCACTGATTCGGGCCTGCAATGTTGAATCGTTTTTTTCCGGGCGGCCGGAAGCCGCCTCCTGGTAAGCTGCTTCCAGGGCCGCTTCCTTGAGGTGCAGGTGGGCTTTTGCAAAAGTGCGTACGTCTTTTTTCCTGGCAAAATATTCCAGCAAAAATGCAAAGGGGATGAACATCCGCCACCAGGGCCGGGGCGAATGCGCCCGCATAAGGTAAACCACCCGTTTCACGAACAGTTGCTCCTGCTCTGCAAGGAGAACATAATTTTTATCGATGGTTTTGCCCATTGTTTTTTTTGGCGCCGCCTCTGTTTTGCTCGCCCGGTCAACCGCTATCTATCGGTTACTGTGTCTGTCGGGATAGTCCAATCCCCTTTTTTCGCGTATGTATTGTTCCGCCTCGAAGTACTGCTCCACATCATCGTAATACCAGGCTCCCACATTGATGCCGCTTTCACGCAAAACAACAATGCGCTCCCCGAGCCACGGCAGGCGTTCCAGGTTGGGCGCCAGGTAAATGCCCCCGGCAATCAGCGCGGAGGCAAAAACCAGCTTCAGCCATCGGATGAAAAGGGGAGCCGGGGACGGCGGGCCGTCCCCGGTTTTTTGCTGTCGTTGTTTCGTCTTCAATGTTAGTTTTCCCGGTTTGCGCTTTATGCGCCGAGCATCAGTTTTTCAGTGATGTCGCTGAAGATCACCATAAACATCAGCCATGCCACGAACAGGGTCAGAAGCAGGTTGAAGCTCTGCCCGAAGATGTAGAGGATCACGGGCTTCCCGCCGCGCAGTGGCTCTTTGAGGTCCTGGTAACTGATGCTGAGACCGATGCTCACGAATGCCATGGCGAAAAACCAGCCGCGGAACCGGTTGGCCAGGGAAAGAATACCCTCGCTTACCATGGCATTCCCCCAGTCCATACTTACAGCGGCCTGCATGATCGAGAAGATAATGGACGCACCGATAAAACCCAGGATGAATTTCGGGAACCGGTACCATATCTCGGATATAGCGCCGCCGAAGGAAAGTTTGATCGGCGTTTCACCGGGCTTGCAGGCGCGTTCGGGTTCCACCCGGAGGCACCAGTAGGCCGCCACGCCAAAGGCGATGACCCCGATCATTATATTTTGAATCATTTTAATGGTTGCGGCAACCACCATGGCTTCATACCCGATCAGCTCACCTGCGGCAACAACCGATCCGGTATTGTCAACCGTTCCGCCAAGCCAGGCGCCGGCCCATACCGGATGCATGCCGGTAACGTTGGCAATGGTCGGCAGGACGAATATCATGATCGCCACGAAAATCATGGACATTCCGATGGCCAGGGTGAGCTCCTCTTTTTTGGCCCTGCAAGCGGAAGCCGTGGCGATTGCTGCGGAAACGCCGGAGACGCACATATCGGATGATACCGTGATATTCAACTCCTTGGAAGGAATTTTGACGATGTTCTGGCCAAACCAGTACGTTGTGATTAGCACGATGGGCGTGACCACCCATGTGACAAAAAGGCCGGGAATACCGATCAGGGCGATCTGGCCGAAAAGAATTCTCGCACCCAGAAGAACCAGGCCGGTTTTAATGAAAAACTCGGTCTGGCCGGCCGTTTTGACGCTTTTGGCCACCCCGGTGGTATTGGCGATGATCAAACCCAAAAAGATTCCGAAGAGCACATAGGAAATGCCCAGCGCGCTCATTGTGGCCTGTTTGGACAGCAGGTATGACAGAATCGTCAACAGGAAGATCACCGGAAACCCGATAAAGTACTCCTTGAGGTTAAAACCGATGAATTTTCCCCCTATGGCAAAAAACAGCATCAATACAATGCCTAGAATGATCAGGGAGGGGATCAGGTTGTAGGGCTGGGTGTTTGCAGCTGACTTGGCGCTGGAGAAAGCCGAGGACGCCTGCCGCCATTCGGTGATGGCCTCCCGGGCCTTCCTGTTCAATTCCGGATCTTCAAAATTGGCCGCCCTGGCGGTATTTTCAGCCTGTTCCGCCTTGGCCCGGGTGCGCTCCAGCTCCGCCTGGGCCTGTTCATATCGATCCGCCGCCTGCGCTCTTTTGGAAGCCGCTTCGGATTCGCTCAAATATATGGATTTAATGGGATTGGTTGTCCATCCTTTCGGGCGATCCGTGATGCTGCGCAGGGTTTTTGTAAATCCCTCGCTTCTGGCCTTTATTCCTTTAAGCTTTTTTTCGGCCTCGGTGTAGGCGATGGTTCTGAAACCGGCCTCCTCCATCTCCTGTTCCATTATGGCCCTGTACTTAGGCAGGTCTTCCACCGGCGGCTTCCAGATAAAAATGCAGGCGGTGACAAAAATAAAAAACAGGCCGGCCAGCCAGATAGCCCACCAGTCTTCCGTTTTTCCCATTTGCGACCACATGCTCTGCCTGGTTTCGGTGACAATGTTCTCAGTTTCCTGGTTTTCGACCATACCGGCTCCCTCCTTTTTGATTTTTTTTCATTACGAAAGCGTTGTCCAATCCTGCTGCCAGGGGTTTATAGAAAAAGCGTTTGCCTGTATTTTCCTTTTACGACGGGTGCGTGAAGGGGCTATCAGGCCCCTTTTTTGCATTTCAAAAGTATTATCCTGCACCAAAGCAAAAAATGGGCCAATGGTTTATTTCTTTTAAAATGATATATTATTTCAATAAGTTGTTTTTATGAAGCAATGCGAATGCCGCCTCTGCGGCAGGCCCTCAGGCGCTCAGGTGATAACCCCCGTTCGCATCTCTGTTGGCACCCCCGTTGGCATCCCCGTCGGCAGCATGGACGGGCAATAAAAGCCTGCTTTTCCCGTGCACGGTGCATTCCCGGGGGAGGTATGCAAAACGTTGCATGCAGGGGAGGGGGGAGGCAAAGGGGCGGGTCTGGATGCCAATATATGTTTGCATCGGTGCAAATCCTGGTTTACACTCATGCGTCGGGTAGCGGAAAAGAGAAATCCGGCGGTAATATGGGGCATGCAAAAAGCAGCAAAAAAAGGAGGGGGTCGTGGTAATGAGTGAACGACCGGTCAAATTTTCCAGTTTTTCGCTTGGACTTCGTTCCAAATTTTTAATGGGAACGGCCCTTATTCTTCTTGGGGTATGTTTTTTAAGCGCTTTTTTGATCTATCTGCATGAAAAGCGAATTCTTGAAGACTCTGCATACACGGAAACAAGACTGGTAATGGAAGCGGTCGAAGCAAGCCGAACGTATGTGAGTGAAATCCTCCGGCCGAAAATGCAGGACAGGTTCGGTTCCGATTTTTTCATGGTGGAAGCCATGTCCACCTCTTTTCTCGGGCGGGAGGTAATGGAGCGCTTTAAAATGACCATGCCGGAATACGACTATCGGCGGGTTTCCATCAATGCGCGAAATCCCGCTGCAGAGGCCAATCCCACGGAAAAGGCCATGATTGATTATTTCACGCGCTCCGATACGAACGGCAAATGGATAGGGATGATGAACGTCAGGGACGAAGCCCGGTATATGCGTTTTCAACCCGTGTATTTTGAACAATCCTGCATGTCCTGCCATGGCGATCCGGCGGATGCGCCGGCCGACCTGGTTGCGATGTATGGCCAGGAACGGGGGTTCGGCAAAACGCCCGGAGAGCTTGCCGGCCTGATAGCGGTGAGCATCCCCGTGGAAAGCGCCCTTGCCGGTATCCAGGAAAAGGCCGTTTCGGTTTTCCTGGTTGTCCTGGCCGGCGTTTCGGTGGTTTATCTGCTGATTATTCTTTTTTTCAACCAGGTGGTGATCAACAACCTTCGCGCCGTTATCAGCCTTTTTAAAGATGAAGTGGAAAATAGCGATGCGGATGTTTTTTTGCCTGTCGATAATGCCGGCGATGAATTGAAGGAGCTTTCACGGGCGGCAAGCACCATGGCGGAGCACCTTCGACAGACACGCCGGGAGCTTGAGCATTACGCCCAGGACCTGGAGATCAAGGTGGGCAAAAGAACCAGGGAACTCCAGGAATCAGAGCGATTGCTGAAGGAAAAGGTGAGTGCCAGAAACAGCGAATTGAAAACGTTAAACAGCATCGCAGAGCTGACCACCCGCGCAAAGGGGTTGGCGGACATCTGGCCCGACGCCCTTCATCAAACCCTGTCCCTGATCCCGGCTGCCGGCGCCGGAATCTACCTGTATGACGCCGAAAACGCGAACCTTTTGCTTGCTTACCGGGAAAATGCGCCGCATCTGCCCCCGGATTTGTCCTGTCTGGAGGAAAGGCAGCCTGTTTTTTCAGAAGAGGACGACCAGAAATTGTCCGGTTCCATGCGCTGCGCCCTACACGGATCCATGCACAGCTTCATATCTTCCCGGTTCGGGCACTGCCTGAACATTCCCCTGGAATGCCGGGGGAACGTGCAGGGGGTGATGAGTTTCACGGGTGTTGATTTCAGGGAGATTTCCGATGAGCAGCAGACCCTTTTGCGCTCCATTGGCAAGCAGATCGGCATTGCCGTGGAAAGCCTCAGGGGGCTTCGGAAGCTGATTCAGAGCAAAGAGCTGTTGCAAAGCGTCTTTGACGGGATTACGGACGTTGTTATCCTCCTGGATACGGACTATCGCATCAAAATGGTCAACAAGGGATACCTGGGGCAGTATGAGGTAGAGGCGGAAGATGTCATCGGCGAGCCCTGCTACAGGGTGCATGCCGGACTGAAAAGCGTCTGCCCCTATTGCGATATGGAAAAAGTCCTCACGGAGAAAAAGCCGTTCAGCGGGGAGATAAAATGCAACAGGGGAAAAATTCATCTGGTCCATTTTTATCCGGTATTTGATGAAAGTGGGAATATCGAGAGCGTGATCCGCTATTCCCGGGATATCACCCGCCAGAAAAAGGTGGAGCAAAAAATTCAGCACACGGAAAAGCTTGTCGCCATGGGGCAGCTTGCCGCGGGCGTGGCGCATGAAATCAACAATCCCCTTGGGATCATTCTGTGCTACGTGGACCTTCTGAAGCGTCAGCTGGCGGATTTCCCCCAGGGGCTAAAAGACCTGCATACCATTGAGAAGCAGACCCTGAACTGCAAGCGGATCGTCACCGATCTTCTGCAGTTTGCGCGCGGCGAGGAAAGCGTCAAGAACGTCATTGATTTGAATCGTATCCTGACCGAAGTGGCGGGGATTTTCACCCACCAGTGCAAAAAACAGAAAATCCGGCTGACGCTGGATTTGGATGAAGACCTGGCGAGTATGGGGCTGGACGCCGACAAGTTCAAGCAGGTCCTGGTGAACCTGCTCATGAACGCGCTCCAGGCCATTGACGGCTCGGGTGATATCCGGATCGCCACCCGTTACGTGGATGAACAGAAGGCGGCGCTTATAACGGTTTCCGACAACGGGCCGGGCATTCCCGTGGAAATCAGAAGCCGGATTTTCGATCCGTTTTTCTCCACCAAGAAGATCGATGAAAGCACCGGGCTGGGCCTTTCAGTCAGCTACGGGATCATCCAGGAGCACGGCGGGGAGATCACCGTCAACTCCGAGCCCGGACAGGGAAGTGAATTTACAATTGTCCTTCCCGTCGAAGGGCATGAGGGGAGTGTGTAATGGCTGGCCTGCAGATACTCATCGTAGACGATGAAAAGGATATGCTCAAAGGGCTTGAGCGGATTTTGTCCTATGAGCTGGAAAACGTGGATATAACGGTTTCAGAAAGCGCTTATAAGGCGGTGGAGCTGATCCGGCAGAACCGGTACGCTCTCATCCTGATGGACGTCTGCATGCCGGAAATGGACGGCAGCAAACTCATGCAAACGGCACAACAGATCGACCCCCACGCCACCATCATCATGATGACCGCATACGGCTCCATCGAAATGGCCGTAAAGGCCATTAAAAACGGGGCGTATGACTTCATTACCAAGCCCTTTGACATCCCCGCCCTCGTGCGCCTGCTCAAGAAGGGCCTGGAGCGCAGCAACCTCATACGGGAAAACGAAAGCCTCAAGGAAAAGGTTTCCGGGAAATCCCCGGTCCGGGACTTTGTGGGCGAAAGCCAGCCCATGCAGCGGCTCTACGAGACGATCCAGTCCCTGGCTGATACGGATTATGCCGTACTGATCCGGGGGGAAAGCGGAACCGGAAAGGAGCTTGTTGCCAGGGCCGTTCATGCCCTGAGCGGGAGAAGCAAACGCAGCCTGGTAACCGTCAATTGTCCCGCCATACCGGAGCATCTTTTGGAAAGCGAATTGTTCGGGCACAGGAAAGGGGCTTTTACCGGCGCACTGAGCGATCATAAGGGTCTTTTTGAGCAGGCGGACGGATCGAGCCTTCTTCTGGATGAAATCGCCGAAATTTCGGTCCCTTTGCAGACAAAGCTCCTGCGGGCCTTGCAGGAACAGGAAATACGCCCCCTTGGAAGCGCCAGGACACTTACTGTGAATGTACGCATTCTTTCAACCACCAACCAGAACCTGGAAGAAAAAATCAGGAACAAAAGCTTCCGGGAAGACCTGTTTTACCGGCTGAACGTGGTAACCGTGGCCACACCCTGCCTGCGGGAAATAACGGAGGATATCCCCCTTCTTGTCCATCACCTGGCCCGCCGGGTGATTGATGAGCTGGAAATGGATCCCATCCACATCAGCGCCCCGGTTCTGGAAAACCTCATGCGGCGCGAATGGCCGGGAAATGTCCGCCAGCTTCAGAATTTTGTGCGGCGGTTGATCGTATTTTCCAACGGCGCCGAAATCGGCATGGCCGACCTCGCGGTCGTGGACAGCCAGGATATGGCGGAAAAATCCTATGAAATACCTGCAAAAGACATGAAAGGCGGTGATACCGGCGGCATCGAACAGTACACGGATGCCAAAAACCGGGTGTTGAATGCGTTTACCGAAGGCTACGTCAAAAAGATACTCGAAAAAACCGGCGGGAATATCAGCCACGGGGCAAAACTTGCGGGCATGAGCCGGGTGGCCCTGCAAAAAATCCTGCGCCGCATGGATATCGATCCGGAAGCGTTCAGGGAGAACGGATAATCCTTGATGGCTGCCGACGAGCTTGTCGGAACAATCAAAATCGAAATCGGGATTTCTACCCAGCCATCAACCGCTCTTGGTGGCAGAAAACGGTGAGCTTTTCACCCCTCGCCCACCCCAGCGTCATTCCGATACTGTCCGCCAGTTCCACCGCGAGCGCCGTGGGGCGCGATACGCCCACGATCAGCTCGATGCCCGCGCGGGCGGCTTTCTGCACCAGTTCGTAGCTGAGCCGCGAGGACATGAGGGCAAACGCCGCCTTTTCAATGCCGTTTGCCATGAAAGCCTTTCCGATCGCCTTGTCCAGGGCATTGTGGCGCCCTACGTCTTCGGCATGGGCAATGGCCGACATTTCCCTGTCAAATATCACGGATGCATGAGATGCGTGGGTTTTTTTGTATATGGCCTGGTAATCCTGGAGCGTGTCCACGCATGCGCTGATTTTTTCGATGGCAAACCGCGTCCCCACGGGCAGGGGAGAGAGGATCTGGTGCAGGTCTTTGACCACCTCTTTCCCGCAGATGCCGCAGCTCGTCTGGCTGACAAACCCCTTGCGCTCCAAAATGCCGGCGACTTTCTTCCGCCGGTTTTCCGTCAGGGTTACGGTCGCCACGTTGGTGCCTTCTTCATCGCAAAAACCGATGGTGGCGAAGTCTCCGGGTGTTTCCACGACGCCTTCCGCCAGGCAGAACCCGGCAACATGAGCGATTTCATCGCCGGGGGTGCGCATGACAACGGAATAGGGGTTTCCGTCGATCCGGATGGAGAGAGGCTCTTCCACGATGAGCGCCTGCTTCCCGGCCGACCACGTGCCGTTTTCATAAACCGCGATGTCTCTGGACAGGGTGTCTTCTTTCATGGCGTTGTCGTTATCATCCGTTTGTTTTGCTGATCAGAAAAATCCCGTAGGTTGCCCGGAAATTCGGCAGAAACCGGGTGATTTTGCCGCTCCGGTAATAATTGTCCGAATCGATGGCCACTTCCTCGTTGATGGTAAAGCCCACGCGGTTGGCAAATTCCCGGAAATCCCGGATGGAGAGGATCCGGATGTTGGGCGTATCATACCACTGGTACGGGAGCTGCGGCGTCAACGGCGCGATCCCCTTGAAGAGCATCTGGCAGCGGATGTGCCAGTGGCCGAAGTTGGGGAAGCTGACAATGACCTTGCTGCCGATGCGCATCATTTCGTGGATCAGGTATAGAGGCTCGTAAACCTGCTGCAGGGTCTGGCTCAAAATGACGTAGTCGAAGGAGTTGTCCGGATAGTCGGTGATCTCCTCGTTGATATCCCCCTGGATAACCGAAAGCCCTTTTTCAATGCAGGCGGCAACCCGCTCCTCCACGATTTCAATGCCGGTTTCCCGGATGTTCTTGTGTTTTTTGAGGTAGTGCAGCAGTTCTCCCTCGCCGCAGCCGAGGCCGATCACCCGGGAACCGTCGTCGATCCACGAAGCGATGACCTGCAGGTCAAAGCGGAGGTTTTCCGGTTTACTGGATGTCATTGTAGACACTTTCGAGGAACCCTTTCACCAGGTTGGTCAATCGTTGGTTCGGCAGGAGGAACGCATCATGCCCCCATTCGGCTTCCACCTCGCAGAAGCTGACGTTCAGCCCGTTTTTCTTCATGGCTTTTACCATGTCCCGGCTCTGGTAGGTGGGATACAACCAGTCCGAGGTAAAGGATGCGACCATGAATCTCGCTTCGGCCCGGGAAAACGCCTGCACCCCGGAACCGCTGGCGTCATTGCGCGTCAGGTCGAAATAATCGGCGGCCTTGGTGATGTAGAGAAACGAATTGGCGTCGAACCGCTCCACGAATTTGGCCCCCTGGTGCCGCAAATAGCTCTCCACCTGGAAGTCGGCTTCGAAGTTGAAGGAAAAATCGTCCTTGTCCTGGAGCCTGCGCCCGAATTTGCGGCGGAGCGCTTCGTCCGACAGGTACGTGATGTGCCCGATCATGCGGGCCACGGAAAGCCCCAGGTTCGGTTTGACAGCGCCGTAATAATCGCCGTTGTTCCAGTTGGGGTCCGCGATGATGGACTGGCGCGCGACCTCGTTGAATGCGATGGCCAGGGCCGAGTGGCGCATGGTCGTTGCCAGCGGTATGGCGGATTTGACCATATCCGGGTACTGGATGGTCCATTGCAACAGCTGCATTCCCCCCATGGAGCCGCCGATCATGGACAGAATCTGCCGGATGCCCAGGTGGTCCAGCAGCGCTTTCTGGGCGCGGACCATGTCGGCAATGGTCATAAACGGAAATCGCATGCCGTAAGGGTTTCCGGTCTTCGGATCGATGGACGCCGGGCCGGTTGTGCCCATGCACCCACCGAGCACGTTGGAGCACACAACGAAGTATTTGTCGGTATCGATCCCTTTGCCGGGGCCGATCATATTGTCCCACCAGCCCGGTTTGTCGTCGGTTTCGTCGTAGTATCCCGCGGCATGGGAATCGCCGGTCAGGGCATGGAGAACCAGCACGACATTGCGACCGTTTTCGTCCAGGGTGCCGTAGGTTTCATAGGCAATGGTGATGGGACCGAGTTTCGCCTTGCTGTCCAGCACCATTTCATTGGGCGGCTCCGCAAAGGTGAAATATTTCTTTTCCACCAGGCCCACGGTTTTGCCCTGTGCATCGTGTGCAATGTATTCGCTCATCTATCCTCTTGTTTGAATTTCGTTTTTTCCGCATGAAAGCCACGATAAAACAAAGGGGGGATTTTTCAATCCCCCCTTTGTGGTTATTGCTTATACATTAAATGATTGCACAGTTCAATTGAAATATCACGCAAGTTCACGCCTTTCGGCCATATCGACCAGCTTGCGCTCCCTCGTCTTGTCAATGCCCAGGGCCTTTCTCTTTTTATCGATGTGCGCGATCATCATCTTGGCTATTTCGTGCGGATCCTTTGCAAACCCCCATTTGCCCAGGCCTTCCTGTTCAAGCCCTTCAAAGAGGTACTTTTGGAAGGCGGTGCCTTCCACGATGGGGAAGGTCACGCCGAACACCGTGTAGACGCCCGATGCCACGAAGTACTGGCCGATGCAGATGGCCTTTTCGCTCATGTACTCCGGCGCACATCCGGCAACCGGCAGATCCGCGAGCGACTCGCCCAGCCCGCCGACCTTGACCATCTCGGATGCCGCGATCAGGATCCGGCTGTTGTCCACGCACGCGCCAAGGCCCAGTACGGGGGGCATTCCGACGGTTTCGCAGACTTCGCGGAGCCCGTCACCCGCCAGGTAGGCCGCCTCCGGCGTGAGCAGGCCGGCCTTGGCAAGGGCGATCTGCGAACAGCCGGTCTGGAGCACGAGCACGTCGTTTTTGATCAGCTCTTTTACCAGTTCCACATGGGAGTAGTCCTGCTTCACCCTCGGGTTTGTACATCCCACGACACCGGCGACACCCCGGATGCGCCCGTTGATGATATTGTCGTTCAGCGGCGTGTAGCTGCCGCGGAAGGACCCGCCGAGCATATAGTTGATGTATTCATAGGAAAATCCGTGAATACTCGTGTTCTTGGTCTTGGGGATCTGCACCGGGTGCTTCCGCCCCTTAAACCGGGATATGGCCTTGATCACGATTTCATCGGTGGTGTCAAGGGGTTTGTCTTCGTGGAACTCCAGGTGGTCGCACCCTTCGATCTTGCACCTCGGGTTGGTGGTGAACATGTATGTATCGTAGCATTTGGCGACTTTCATAAGCCCCTGCTGGATGCACTGGATATCCACGGCGAACGCGTCCACCGCGCCGGTTACCAGTATTGCCTCGGTGGAGCTGAAGTTCCCCGCATGGGGAATGCCGTGCCGGGAAATCATCTCAAGGCCGGAGCAGCACATGCCGACCAGGTTGATGCCGCCGGCGCCGGCCGCTTTGGCCGCTTCGATCAGGGACGGCGAATTCGCCGACGCGATCATGGACTCAAAGAGGTTGGGTTCGTGACCGTGAACGATGATGTTCACCTCGTTTTCCTTGAGCACGCCCATGTTGACTTCGGTTGCCACCGGCACCGGGGTGCCGAACAGGATGTCGGATATCTCCGTGGCCACCATGGATCCGCCCCATCCGTCGGAAAGCGCCGTCCGGGAACACTGGGTGGTGATATTCTTGTAGTCCTGGTCCACGCCCATGTGGGTCCGGTGCATCATTTCCATGATTTCACGCATGGCCCCGCGGGGGACGATCCCGAGTTTCCGCCATGTCTCCAGCGTCTTGGGCGGTACCCGCTTGGCAAAGGGAATCTCGCCTTCCACCTGGGTATAGGTCCGCTCCAGCTCGGCGTAGAGCTCTTTTGCGATGTCCTCCATGGACTTGCCCTCTGTTTCAATGTCCACGGATTCGGCAACGCTGATGAGCTTTTCCGTATCCTTGACCTCATAGTCGGTGATTTTTCCGGAAATGACATCACGGAAAACGTCCAGCATCACCATGCCGTGGTCGGTATGGGCAGCCCCCCCGGCGGCGATCATGCGGCCGAAATTCCTGGCCATGATCGTGTCGATGGTCGCGCCGCACACCCCGACCTTTCCGTAGGGGTCTTTGGAATTCAACCGGCAGGGACCCATTGCGCAATGCTTGCAGCATGCGCTGTCCGCGCCGATGGGGCAAGCCTTCATGGTTGCCGCCCGGTCAAAGCCAAGGACGATTCCTTCGCTTCGGGCCTTTTCAATCATCTGTCCGGTGGATTCGCAAATGGTGAGATCTTTGATGTCCGGGAGCTTGTCCTTATCTTTCGGCTTATCCATATAATCCTCCGTGTTTGTTAGAGTGAACTTGCATGAACCAATAATGATGCTGATTATGTAACATACAAGAAACATGCCACGCTTTCGGTAGGCATGACTTATGCAAATAACAATAAGCATGGGAAGCGGCAATGCCAAAAAATGGAGGAAAAAAATGCTGAATCTTGAACAGCTCAAGACAAAACCGGAAATCATCAATGAAATTGACTGGGACATGACCCCGGAAGAGGCGGTGCGCCTGTATCTGGAATGGGGGAACAACTGGGTGCACGACAAATACGTCATCCGCCATGATTCGGACGTTTCCGTGTATTTCACGGTGTATGCGTGGGACGACCCGCCCGTGATCTACCTGATCCGGCGGGATATGAAGGGGGCCGAGGAGCTCGCCGTCATCCGGATGCCGGAGGCGGTAAAGAAGCGGTTTCTGGATGCCACAGGCGGCAACCGGGGGGTGTACGCCATTGACGACGATGTAAAAGAATGGCTGCAGTCGCAATTTGAAACCGTGCAGTAGATAGCTGTATCATTACTGTATTTATGATACATTATTGTATCATTTCAAGACAAGACATATCATCGAAAAGATGCAGACGACACAATAAAAAGGCAGGTGTTTATGAACACGCAAGCCACAAAAACCAATCGCCTCAAAAACGAAAAAAGCCCCTACCTGCTCCAGCATGCGGACAACCCGGTGGAATGGTACCCGTGGGGGGACGAGGCGTTTGAAAAGGCAAAAACCGAAGACAAGCCGATCCTGGTCTCCATCGGGTATTCCACGTGCCACTGGTGCCACGTCATGGCGCACGAGTCCTTTTCCGATCCGGAAACCGCCGCCCTGATGAACCGGCTTTTCGTGAATATCAAGGTGGACCGGGAGGAGCGGCCGGACATCGACCGGATCTATATTTCTGCGGTTTCGGCCATGACCGGATCGGCCGGGTGGCCCCTGAATGTTTTTCTCGCACCGGACGGACGCCCTTTTTACGGCGGCACCTACTTTCCGCCGGCAAGGCGCGCCGGCCCTTCGTGGCGGGAAATCCTGACGGCGGTCTCCGAGGCCTACACGGATCCGGACAAGCGAAAGGAGCTGCTCCAGTCCGCCGACAAGATCGAAGGCTTTCTCCGGGACTACCTGGACGGCGACACCTCCGGCACCCAAGCACAGCTGCCCGGCCCGGAGATGATCGATCTGGCGGTTGACGCTGTTTCTGAGACGTACGACCAGAAATACGGGGGGTTCAATACCGCCCCGAAATTTCCCATGCCGCCAATTCTGAATTTTCTCCTGTTTGCCAACAGGTTTGCCGCGCACGCGAAGATGCCGTCGCAGAAAAGCCGCAAGGCGATGGACATGGCCCTTCAAACCTTGGAGGAGATGGCTGCGGGCGGCATTTATGACCATTTGGGGGGCGGGTTCCACCGGTATGCGACCGATGCCGCGTGGCATGTGCCGCACTTTGAAAAAATGCTCTATGACAACGCCCAGTTGATCCGCGTGTATATCGATGCCTATGAAGCCACGGGGAACAAAACCTTCGCGACCGTCGCCAAAGAAGCCCTTGCGTATGTCCTGCGGGAGATGACCCATCCGGACGGGGCGTTTTACTCGGCGGAAGATGCGGACAGCCCCTATGTCGACCTGTCCGGGGAAGCAGCCGGCGAAGCAGCGGTCGGGGAAAAATCCGAAGGCGGTTTTTATGTGTGGCGTTATGATGAAATCATGCATACGTTAAGTACAGTTCATGAAAACAGCGTTTTTGACATGTTTGCGTACTACTACGGCCTAAAACCGGAAGGCAATGTAAAAACCGACCCCATGGGCGAATTTGGCGGAAAAAACATACTGCACCGGGTGCGCACCATCGAAGAAACCGCAAAGCGCTTTGACCGGTCCAAAGAAGACGTTGCGCAAACGCTTTTGCAGGCAAGGCAGACGCTTTTTGAGGCGCGAAACCGTCGCCCGCGCCCCCACCTGGACGACAAGGTCCTCGTGGAATGGAACGGCCTGATGATCTCCGCCCTTGCCGGGGCATACCGCGTTTTCGGGGACAGGCAGTATTTGAACGCGGCGGATGCGGCCATCGCCTTTATTTACGAGCGCATGTACACGCAAGGCGATACGCCGGAACTTTTCCGCCGCTGGCGGGAAGGGGAGAGAAGCATCCCCGCCATGGCAGAAGACTATGCCTTTCTCGTGCAGGGGCTGCTCGATACATATGAGGCCGGGTTCAACGCGTCGCACCTGGACTGGGCCGTGTCGCTGGCGAACCGGATGCTGGATCTGTTTTACGATGAGGCCCGGGGAGGGTTTTATACCACCGCGGACGGCCAGGACCGACACCTTCTCATGAAGGCCAAGGACGCCACGGACAATGTCATGCCCTCGGTGGACGCGGTTTCCGTCATGAACTTTATCCGGCTTCATCGCTACACGGGAAACCGGCTTTTTGCGCAGGCGGCCGACCATACGCTGAAGGCGTCTGTAAACCGGATGAAAAAACACCCGGGGGCCATGCCGGCGATGATCCGCGCCCTTGGCATGCGCCTGCTCCGGTACGTGGAAACCATCGTGGTGGGAAGCATGGATACCGAAGCGGCCGAGATCCTGACGGACGTCATCCGCGCCTGTCCACGCGAGGCGGTCAGCCCCGCATGGATCGATGGGGAAGCCGACCGGGACATCCTGTCCGTGCACATGCCGCACGTGAAGGAGATGGAGAGCCCCGGAAACAGGCCCAGGGTCTTTGTCTGTTTTGACCGGACATGCCAGGCGCCGGTTACCGAACCCGAAATGTTGAAAAGTCTTCTGGATAAAGCGTTTGAAACCCCCTTGCAGGGGGTATCGTAAATGAAAAGGAAAGGAGTTTTGCCATGTCCAAAAAACGGTACCGAATTGAATCAGGCTGTCCGCAGTGCGGCTGTACCTTTACCACGGTGCTGAGCCATGAAGAAATGCTGGAGAAATACGGCGATGTGCCCAACATCGATCTGGAATGCGGGGAGTGCATGGCCAAATTCACCAAAAAAACCGAAGAGGCCTGCCCGGAATGGGCGACCGACTGCAAATTGGAAACGTAAAAAGAAAGGAGGGGGAAAACAGGGCATTTATTCTGCAAGTTAATTTGGTTTGGCAGCGCTTTAAAAAAACAGACAATCAAGAAGGAGGTTTGACTTATGGACGCAAAAGATTATTGCAATACAATGGCAACCGAACTGACGGCCTGGAAGGCCAAGCTGTTTGACGTGATCGCCAAGACCGATAAAATGGGCACCGCGGAAAAGGACAAGGTCTGGTCATACTTCAATGAAATGAAAATCATCATCCAGGACCTCGAGGACAAGGTCGATTCCCTTCGCACGGAATGCCCTTCCGACTGGAGTCCGCAGAAGAAACAAATTGAGGACGCGCATGTGGACGTCCGGTCCAAGTACAATGAAACGCTTGAATATATAGGAAAAGCGTCCCCGGTTTCCGTTCCGGGCTAAAGGCTCTGTCAGCGCTTCATTTTCCCCGTGCCCCTTTTACGATAGGGGCGCGGGGAAAAACCGTTTTTCGCCCACCTGCCCTTTCACAGCAAAAAGCACCTCCGCGGCTTCCTGATCCGGTTTTCAGCCCGATATTTTTGTTGGCGTCTTATTTCAAATCCTCGACAGCGCCGCTCCGCATGCCGGGCAGAACTTGAACCTGGCGTCATCGACCGGTTCCGCGCAGTCCGGACACGTTCGCTGCACCGGTCCGAGCTCCATGATCAGCTCCCCGGGCCGGACGGGCAGCATTTTCTTGTCCTTCTTGTAATCCGCCCTTTTGAGGATCCGCTTGACCACGCCGTCCACCGGCGAAAGGATGGACTTTTCCTGCTTCATAATGGTGATGTTGAAGAGTTCCTCTCCTTTTTTGACCCGGTCGCCGGGATTGACGTAGACAATCCAGAGATCGGCGTTGCTGGGGGAGGCGACATGATAGATGTTTTCCGGGTCCGCCATTTCCATGCCGCCGGCTGCGCCTTGCACCGCCTCCGCCACTTTGACCGGGTACGAAAAGGTTTCCGTGTTGAATTCGTAGCGCACGACGCTGACGCCCTGGGCGTCGGGCGCGGATATATCGAGTATGCTCATCTGGTGGGGCTTGCCGTCACTGTCCTTGAACAGTATTTTGCGGCCGATTTCGAGCCCTTCGAACCAGATGTCCAGCGGCAGCCGGTTGGGGTTGCCGAATTCCTCCCGCTGCTTGAGGGTCTTCAGGGCGTCCCCCGGATGGTTGAGGTACATTACCAGCTCCTCCTCCGTGGGTTCCCGTTTCAGCAGATCGGCAAGGGAGCGGCGCTCTTCCGTTATGTCGATCGGGGGGAGGGCGTCCAGGGGCGAATCTTCCGACCGGTTTGCAATGGCATCCCTGTATTCCGGGCCAAACGCGCTTTCATACACCCAGTCCGGCGGAAATCCGAGCGGCAGCCTGCCGAAGCGCCCCAGAAGGAGCTGCCGGAAGGCATCGTTGCTGTCCCGGTAGAGCACCAGCCGGTCTTTCTTCACATCCTCGCTCAACGCCTCCTCGGGGACCCCGGCCACGCTTTCCAGAACGTCGAGCAGGTGCTGCACCTCTTTTTCGCCGCCGCGCTGGTATGCGGCGGTGACGGCCAGAAACGCCGTGTTCCAGGTAATCTGCGATCCGGGGGTCACGTCGTGGTAGCGCACAATCTGGCGGGTGCCGGCAAGAAAGCGCAGCATATAGGGGAGCAGGTATATATACCCCTGCTTCAGGGCCCCTTCCTGGGAAGACGACGTGGCCCCGCCGGGCATGGCGTGGGAGACGACGTCATAATCGACCCCCTGGAAGTAGGGCGCGGTATAGCGGTCGTAGTAGGGCATGATCTGCTTTAAGACAAAGCCGGTCTTGCGGATCATTTCCCGGTTCAGGTTGGTTTTGAGCCCGAGCTCCTCTTCCATGTACGCGGCCGTGGAAAGCACTTCCCCCTGGCCGTACCAGCGCACGGCCGCGCCGATGGCCGTATCCACGATGTGGGCGCCGGCCTGGGCGGCCGCTCCCACGGCAGGCACGAACAGCCCGTCGGTGCAATGGCGGTGATAATGAACGACCAGTGCGGGATATTCCTTCCGGATCGCTGCCACGAGCGTACGAATGAATTTCGGCGGGCAGACGCCGGCCATGTCCTTCAACCCTAATATGAAACGGCCTTCGGCTTCCCGGCGGCTGAACCCGCCGATGCGCGCGACCATGTCCACGATTTCGCCGACGAGCCCCAGGTAATGGGGGATGTCAAAGCCCTTTGCATAGGAAAGGGAAACCGCCGGTTCGAAAACACTGGAGCCAGAGTTGAGAACGACTTCCGCAAAAGGCTGCATGTTTTCGATATGGTTCAGAAAATCAAAGCAGCGGATAATGTCGTAGTGTTCGCAGATCATCTCGCCGGTGAGCTGCATCAGGTTGCGGGGCTGGGGTTTGTACCCGAGCAGGTTGGTGGAGCGGACCAGTATCTGCTTGGGCGTTTGCGGGGCGAACTGGTTCCACGACCGGGCTTCGTTGAAGGGATAGGTCATGTTTGCCAGCATGGCCACGTGAAAATGCGCGCCGCCGCCGTTTTCAATCGAAAAAAAGCCGCATCCGTCCAGGTAGGGGCCGACAATGATGTCCTCGGCCAGGCGAAAGCGGTTTCCGCTGTTCGACTGGGTAATGTCGCGGCACGTCGTGTCCGTGAAATGGACGTGGTCCGTATCCCGGATATAATCGAGAAGCGCTTTGCGGTCTTTCCGGGGATACGGACTTACGCATTGCTTCGGGTCAATATCCGGCAGGACCGGCTCGAAAGGGCCGAGGCGCTTGTCTGCGCGCCCCCGGTACTCTCCCAGGGCGGCAAAGGGGTTGTAGCCCCGGGCCGAAATTTCTGCCACCAGACGGGTCAGCCGGAAGGACTCCGGGTCGTTGTCCTTGTACTGCATCAATTTCGGGGAGTTCAGGATATACTTGGTGTCGCACGCGCCGGCCTTGAACTGGGGGTCGTTGATGATCCGGCGCAAAAACGGGATGGTCGTTTTCAATCCGCCGATCACATATTCCCGCAATGCGCGGTCCATGATGCGCAGCACCTTGGGCCAGGAGCGGCCGTACGCGGCCAGAAGGGCCGCGGCCGAATCGTACTGCGGCGGGAACTCGTAGCCCGCCGAAATGCAGGAGTCAAGGCGGACGCCCGGGCCGCCGGGGGATATGTACCGGTTGATGATGCCGGAATTGGGGGCGAAATTGTTCTGCGGGTCCTCGCAGTTCACCCGCACCTGCATGGCATGGTTGAACGGCAGCGTTTCCTTTTCATTGAACCGCAGGCGCGCGCCAAAGGCGATCGCGATTTGTTCTTCGACCAGGTCCACGCCGTATCGGCACTCCGTGATGCCGTGCTCCACCTGCAGCCGGGTATTGACTTCGATCAAATACGGGCTGCCGTCCGCGTCGATAAGGAACTCGACCGTCGCCAGGGAATAATAGCCGACTTCCCGGACCAGTCTCCGGGCATAGGACTTCAATCGCTCCCGCAACTCGGGTGTCATGCCGTCCCATGGGGAAGGGGTGATTTCCACCAGCTTCTGGTGATTGCGCTGGATCGTGCAGTCGCGCTCGTCAAAGGCGAACACATTGCCATGGCGGTCTGCTGCTACCTGGATTTCGATGTGCCGCACGGATGTCAGCAGTTTCTCGAGGTATATGCGCGGGTTGCCGAACGTGGCGTGGGCAAGGGCGGATGCCTTGTCAAACGCCGTCTCCAGTTGTTCCGCCTCGAAAATCTCGTAAATGCCCCTTCCGCCGCCGCCGCCTTCGGCTTTGAGCATGATGGGAAAGCCGAGTTCTTCGGCCCGTTTTCTCGCCTCCTGCTGGGTGACCGCGCCGACGGAGCCCGGCACGACCGGAATGTCGAGCTTTATCGCCAACTCCCGGACCGCGACCTTGTTGCCCAGAACCCGCATGGCCTCGGCTTCGGGCCCCAGAAAAACAATGCCTGCCTCCCGGCATTTCGCGGGGAAACTGTCATCCTCGGAAGAAAACCCCCAGCCCGGATGGATAGCGGCCACATCACGGGCCTTTGCCATTGCGATGATCCGGTCGATATCCAGGTAGGCCCTCGGGTTTTCGCCCAGAAGCAGCAGTTCCTGCGCGCCGGACGTAAACGGGGCGGTCTTATCCACATCGGTCACGGTGACGACCGGAACGGCGCCGAACACCTCCCGGATCGACCGGACGATGCGCCGGGCGGTAATCCCCCGATTGGCAACCAGTATCCGCCTGCCTTCCAGATGCTCCACAACTTCCCTGAACGTTCTCTCCTGCATGTTGTGACTCCTTGCCTGATTCGTATCCCTTAGTGGATCAATCCATTTTCCACTGATATTAATTTTGATGGACGCGTAAAAAGTCGTTTTCAGACGGCTTTGTAAAATGTTCAAGATCAAGGCGCG
>JAABTJ010000032.1 GCA_011389935.1 Desulfobacteraceae bacterium | reverse complement strand
CGCCGGTGCCGCCGTCCTCCCCGTCGATGGCAAGACCGGCCGCATAAGGGTTCCGGCTCAGGTTGTTCAAGACCGACAGGGCGGTGGACGTGGCTGAAATTTTCGGGTACACCGGCACCCGGAAGCCCCATGCCATGTACATGGACTGGATCATCTTGGCCACGGATTCCTCGATGGAATACTTGGTCTGGTGCGTGGGCGGGGACGGCAGGCTGACCCCCTCGGGAACCCCCCGGATGGCGGCGATCAGCTTGTTGACCTTGTGCCACATCAACAGCCCCCCGTCGCCGGGCTTGGCCCCCTGCCCGTACTTGATCTCGATGGCGCACGGGTCCACCTTCATTTCCGGGATGGCATGGATGATTTCATCCCAGCCGAAATACCCCGAGGCAATCTGCAGGATGACGTAACGGAGGAAGCGCGAGCGCAGCAGCCGCGGCGGGCACCCCCCTTCACCGGTGGAGATGCGCACCGGCATGCCCATCTCCTCGTTCAAGTACGCCACCCCCATCTGCAAGCCTTCCCACATGGTGGGGGAAAGCGCCCCAAAGCTCATGCCGCCGATAATCAGCGGGTAGATCTCACGGACCGGCGGGATCCATCCGTTTTCCCGCAGCAGGGCCAGGTTTTTCTCCGGCGGGAAAATCCGCCCCAGAAGCGTGGTCAGCTCGAACTCGTGGCGCCCCGCGTCCAGTGCCGGGTCGGTGAGCATGGAGATGCGCACGAACTTGATCCGGTCCAGGATGCCGCCCGGATCGTTTCGACGTCCGCCCCGCCGCTCGGCCTGCCCCCCCTGGTTCAGGTGGAAGCGGAGCTTGTCCGCCTCCACCGATGCCACCGGGCCG
The DNA here is from genome assembly GCA_011389935.1 of Desulfobacteraceae bacterium. Taxonomy (GTDB): domain Bacteria; phylum Desulfobacterota; class Desulfobacteria; order Desulfobacterales; family Desulfosalsimonadaceae; genus B1SED10-16. The sequence continues at coordinate 25,963 of JAABTJ010000032.1, read as the reverse complement.
ATGCAGTCATTGGGGCAGGCCATGGTGCACATGGCGCACCCCACGCAGTGATGGGCCGGGTCGGTTTTCTGGTGGATGCCGTAAAAGGTCGTAAAGCCGCTTTGCGCCTGCGAGCCCCCGTTCCCCTTGCCGAAATCGACATTCACGCTTACGCCCCGCTTGCGGAACACCTTGAGTTCAATCGCGCCGACCGGGCACACGGCGGTGCACCGGCCGCACAGGGTGCAGCTTTCCCTGTCCCAGAGGATCTGCCACGGGAGGTCCTTTGCGCTCAGTGTGGAAGGGGCAATTTTTCCGTTTGTCGACATAAACGTACCTCGCGGCGATCCGGTTTCACGATCGCGGTATCCAGGTGCATGGGTTCAAAATCGTCTTTTGCGTTGCGGTCCGGCAGGACGTAGTCCAGCCCGCAGACCTCGGATGAAAAAACATACATGCCGGGCTTTCCGCCCACCACCCCCGGTCGGAGCTTCTTCCGGTCCTGGGCCATGAACATGGTGTTGTCCGGCAGGACCCCGATCACGCAGTTGGGGCCGTCGATGATCAGCTTGCGGCACGTGTGCTTCAGGTGGTACAAAAACGCGCCGTCCGGGTGCGACTCCATGTCATTGTCCTGCAGGGGCGTAATCACGTGCTTGTACGTCTCAAGATCCAGGCCGAGGTGGGTCTGCGTGTAGTGCAGGATGTGCACGAAGACCTCCGAGTCCGAAAAAAAGCCGGTGTAGCCGGGCTCCCCACGGGATTCCAGGTATTCCCGGATGGGGACGAACGCGGTGTTTTCGCCGTTGGTCATCGTGGAGAACCCCTGGATGAAAAAAGGGTGGCACGCATAGAGATCAATGGCGTAATTGGTGTTCTGGCGCCCCTGGGCCATGATGATCCGCGCCTTCAGCCGCTCGTTGTCCAGGGAGAGATACCGCCCCACGGTCAAGGGATCGCCGATCTCCTTGATCATGATGGTATCCGGCCAGAAGGAGAACACGATCATGTCGTTTTCCGCGCGCCCCATTTCCCGCAGGGCAAGCCGGATCGCCAGCAGGCGCGCCTTTTTATCGGCATCATTGAAATTTTCCCAGTCCTCGGGGTATTCATATGCCCGGATCAGGTACATGTCGCGACGGGGGATGCCCGGCGGCGCCTGCTTGGGAATTTTTATGGACACCTTGTACTTGGTCAGAAAACCGAGATTGATCATGTACCCGTCCAGCTTCCGGATCCCCGCTTCGGTGAATATCCCGGACAGAATCGGCGCGTCCTTCATTTCCTCCAGCGGCCCGCCAAGATCCCGCAGCATGAGCCCCACCCCGGAGCCGTCGTGCCCCTCGCGCATGACATCAAGGGCGTTTACCGCCAGCATGGGGGATACGGGGGTGTCGCTGGTAATGGCAATCAACCGGCACATTCGCTATTGCTCCTTTATAATTTCATCAAAATTGATGCTCCTGTAAAAAGTCGTGCTCAGACGGCTTTGAAAAAAGTTCAAGATCAAGGCGCGTGCAATTTTTGAAGAATTGATAGTACTTAACCGTACGTGAGATTCTTCAAAGATTGTACGCAACGAAGATTTTGGACTTTTTTCAAAGCCGTCATACTTGTATTATAGAAAAGAAGTCGATATATCAATATAAAAAAGCGTACCCGGTGCCGGACCAAAAACAGGGGTTTTTGTCCAAAACGCACCTTTTGCGAACCGCATGCATTTCATTGGACGGGAATGGAGCCATGATGGATCACGAGTGGTCAAGGAGGGAGTTTTTGAAATTTACCGGCGCCGTCGCCGGTGCCGCACTACTGCCTGCCTGCGCCAGCGGCATGAAAAAGGCGGAGGCCGGCCTCGGGGAGATGCCCGTGGATGCGAACTGGACGCCCCGCGCAGCAAGCGCGTGGATCCCCAAAGGGGCCATAGGGGACGCCGATGATCTGTTCAAAAAAACCATGGAGGCCTCCACGGATTTTTCCTGGTTGTCCAGGGGGGACGCCGTGTTCATAAAGCTTGCGCTCAATTCGGCAAATCCGTATCCGGCCACGAGCGATCCGTGGGCGCTGGCTTCCCTGATACGCCTGCTGCGGGAAAAAGGGGCCGGTCGGATTATGGTGGGCGATTCCAGCGGGATGGAGACCGTTCACTGGACGGAAAAAGAGCAGAAAGGGGCCACCCGGGAGTGCTGCAAAAAGTCGGGACTTCTGGCGGTCATCGAGGAAAACGGGGCAGAGGCCGTATTTTTTGAAGAAGCGGGCTACGATGCGTTTGCGCCGCTATATCCCAATGGCGCGCACCATTGGGAGGAGCCCCTATGGATCACGTCCGCCGTGGACGAGGCGGACCACATCATCTACCTTGCACGGGTAAGCTCCCATGTAATGGGGGATATCACCTCCGGCATGAAGATTGGTGTGGGCTTTTTGCGGGAGGACAGCAGAAAGGCCTTTCACCAGGGGGGGGAAGCGTTTTATGCCATGTACGAAGAAATCAACCAGGTGCCGGCTATCAATGCCAGACTGCGCCTTGTGGTCTCTTCCGGAACGAAGGTGCTCTCCACCTTCGGACCGGACAACGGACACGTGACCGCCCCATCACACGGGCTTGTTTTTGCCTCGGAAGACATTCTCGCCCATGAGCTGCTTGCCTACGGCTGGCTTTTATACAACCGGGCGTTTGAGACCGGTTTTCTGGACGTCGGCGTTACCGGGCGGCTGACCCGGATACGCTCGTTTATCAACAAGGGGTTTGTCTGGTATACATGGGACGACGGCTTCAGTAAAACGCCGAAAATCCCCCTGTTCATTGCCGGGAACATCTATGCGCACCCGGCGGTCATGAACCACATGCAGCGAAGGGGCGGCCGTCCGGCCGGTATCGACTGGGAGCGCGTCAACGCGCCCGAAGGCACGGAAAAAATGACGGCATATATCAACGACAAACTCACGGCAGCCGGATAAAGCAGGCAAGGAGCGAACATGAACGCCTTGAGAAAATGCCTGGTTTTACTGTGTGCACTGCTTTTGTGCGCGGCCTGTACACATGTCCGCACGCCCGACGAACTGGTGAGCGGCCAGGACAGCGTGCGGGACTGGGGCACCCGCCCCCCGGACCCCGGGGACCGCGCCCGCCACGAGATTGACGGGAAACAACCCTTTGAATGGTGGTATTTTGACGGCCACCTGGACGACGGCCGCACTTTTGTCGGCGTATTTCATATCCCCAGCTTTGTCAGCAACCGTCCCGCGGCCACGTTCACCCTCTATTCGCCGGACTGGGAGCGCCAGGACTACGTGATCGGCCTGGATCCTTACAATGTCTATGCCTCTACCCGGGACGTCCACATCGAAACATCCGCGGGATTTGTCCGCCGGGTGGATGAAAACACCTATCACGTCTGCTGGGACATTGACGACATGCGGGCGGAATTCACCTTTGCCCAGGAGGCCCCCGGCTGGCGGCCCTACGAGGACGACGGGGATGTCAACACGGACCGGCGGGATTTTTTCTGGGTGGTGCACCAGGGGAGAAACCGGGTTTCCGGCACCATAACGCAAAACGGGAAAACCACGGAAGTAAGCGGCGTCGGGTATGCGGATCACAACTGGGGGAGCCGCCCCTTGAACGAAATCACCCGCCGCTGGGTCTGGGGACGCATCGTTTCGGGGGAATACACCATCATCTTTGCGGACGTGGACCATTACGACACCGGTACCGTGTCCCGTCCGTTGTATGTCGCCAGGGGGGGCGAGATGCTCCTGGGCACCGGCAGCCCGGCCATTTCCCAGCGGGACTTTGCAACACATCCAACGATCCGGCGCTTTTATCCCCGCGAGGTGGATATTGCCTATTCATCCGAGGACATATCCGTCGATATCCGCATTTTTACGACCCGCATGGTGGAGGACGTCGACCTCCTGGCTATTGCCGGCTACAAAGGCGTCTCCCACTGGCTGATCGCCAATCTTATCGCACGCCCTGCCTATTTCCGGATCATGGCCGAATATGAAGGAACCATTACCATCAACGGAGAGACAGAGGCCATTTCCGGCAGCAGCATCTACGAAGTGATGACCTTTGAGTAGAACGCCGCCACCGCCTCCGCCACCTGCGACACATCCTCATCGTCCATCTCGTAATAGAGCGGCAGCCGCAGCAGCCTGTCGCTTGCTGCGTCCGTCTGCGCCATCCCCCCATGCACCCGGCACCACTTTTCCCCCATGGGAGAGGAATGCAGCGGCACATAGTGGAAAACCGCCTTTATCCCCCTTTCTTCCAGATACCGCGTCAACCCGGCCCGCTCCTCCAGCGATTTGCAGATAATATACATGATATGCCCGTTGTAGGTCCCCTGATCGCCGATCGCCGGCAGCCGCAGCAATCCCTGCCGCGCCAGGTCCCCAAGCCGGTCCATGTACAGGTCAAACAACCGCCGCCGCGCCGCAATGATGGTTTCGGCCATCTCCAGCTGGGCATACAAAAAGGCCGCCACAATATCGCTCGGCAGAAAGCTCGACCCGATGTCCACCCACGTGTACTTGTCCACTTCCCCCCGGAAAAACAGTTTCCGGTTGGTCCCTTTTTCCCATATGATCTCGGCCCGTGCAGCCATTTCCGGATCGTTGATCAACAGCGCCCCGCCTTCCCCGCTGATGATGTTCTTGGTTTCGTGAAAGGAAAGGCAGCCCAGATCGCCGATGGTTCCCAGATACCGGTCCCGGTGCGTGCTCAAATGCGCCTGGGCCGCATCCTCGATCACGCGCAGCCCCTTTTTTCTGGCGATATCCATGATCACATCCATATCGCACGGCGTCCCCGCGTAATGCACCGGCACGATCGCACGGGTCTTATTAGTCACCGCCCCTTCCACCAGTCGCTCATCCATGTTCAGCGTATCCTCGCGGATATCCACGAACACCGGCACGCCCCCTCTCAGCACGAACGCGCTGGCCGTGGACACAAACGTAAACGACGGCATGATCACCTCGTCTCCGGCCTTGATATCGCACAGCAGCGCGCTCATCTCCAGTGCGGCCGTGCACGAGTGCGTCAGCAGGGCCTTTTTCGCCCCCAGGGTCGCCTCCAGCCATGCCTGGCATTTTCCGGTAAAGGGCCCGTCGCCTGAAATTTTCCGGTTTTCATTGACCGCCCGGGCAATGTATTCCATCTCCTTGCCCGCGATAAAGGGTCGGTTGAAGGGAATTTTCCACTCTTTTGACATGATATGCCGCCTTTTCAGTGAAGTACCTGGTATTCATATCACGCAAAATACAGGGTGTCAAAACAGGGATGGACGCCACCTTTTTCATAACCTTTCCCGTCTTCCGCCCTTCTCTGTGAATCTCTGTGTCTCCCCTGTGCCCTCTGTGGTAAAACCCTCCCTATCCGTATCCCCAGTCCTTCCCGCAAGAATGAAAACCGCCCCGGCAATCCTCGGCCGGTCCTTTCTCCCTCCCTTCCAGACCGAGAAACGCATTATTTCATGGGCGTCCCCCTTTTTTTGCTTGATATTTGCATTAATCCTATGTATTTTTGTAAAATATCGTATAATGTACTGTCAGGTTCCTGTAATACATGTAACCACTCGTATTTGCCTGAAAAAAGTTTTTTGTGGCAAAGTCTTCATCATGCCTTCGCCAGAATAAAATAAAGGGGAACCTTTCGGGGATATAAAGGAGCCAATGAAAATGCGTGCCTCCGTTTTTATGATTGCCTGTCTGATCTGTTTTTGGCCCGCCGCGTCCGTTTTGGCCCTGGAGCCGATGGATGAAGCGGCCATGGACAGCGTGCAGGCGCAGTCCGGGATTGCCATCGGCATCGACAATGTTCAGGTCTACAATTACAGCGGGTGGGGCTACGAGGCCACCTCGGGGGACGGCAACAAAAGAATCGAGTTTGGGAACACGGCCTCCTATCTGATCCTGAACAGCCGCAACCCCTTGACGTTCCGGGTTATGCAGAACCCGGACGGCGTGGCCATGATGGAGCTCACAGGACAACCATCGGTCTGGCTGGAAATGAACACGAATGATTTTTCCTTTGTTGACCAGGACATGGGCAGCCTGCACCTTTCCCTCCGCCCACCCGAAGTTGGCCGGATGGGGTTTATGGAGGAATTCCTCCTGTATGTCGCCCCCCTTGGCACCCAAGACGATTTTACAGGAGACGGCCTCGCCTTCCAGTTGGATGCCCGCTCCGGCATTGAGGAATTCCGGTGGGATTATAGTGACACGGAAGAGGATTTCTGGTTCAGCAGCGCCTACATGGCCGGCACATTTGCCGACAATACCGAGCTTTTGGCGCCCGCAAACTGGGATCCCCAGGGGCATTTCCGTATCGGCAACCTGAACGCCTATGAGAGCAGGGATATGGGCCCCGCGACATTCCAGATCGTTCCGGACGAGGACGATACGCTAAACGAAGGCTATGCCCGTATACGGTTGAACATGCCCATGGAAGGCAGCGCCCGCGTCCATGAAATCGGCATGAACACGATTGACGACCAGGGGCCGCAGCCGCCGCCCGGTTGGCCTGACCAGCCTGCACCAAATCCGATCGAATTTGCGTCTGATGACTTCGGCCCGATGATCATCGACGGAATGGAAATTCACCATTTGCAGGTGGACTTCAAGACGTACGAACCATAGGCGTGGCAACAAGCGGCCTTGCTGCTTTTGTCACTGCCTGTCTCCGCTTGTCAGGGCACCCCTTGCGGGTGCCCTTGCCTTGCCGTAAAGGATCTTTCCATGAAAAAAACAATACTTTGTATGATTCTGCTGCTTGCCTGGTGCGGTGCGGCATACGGATTTGCCGGTGGCGACGGAACGCAGGGCAATCCTTATCAAGTCCAGACCGCTGCACACCTGGACACGGTTCGAAACGATTTGACCGCTTATTATGTCCAGGTAGCGGATATTGATGTGGCATCATATACCAACTGGACCCCCATTGCCGGCGGTGGCACTACAGATATCTTCACTGGTTCCTACGACGGCCAGAATTACACCATTTCCAACCTGACCATTGATCGTTCCGGTACAGCCAATGTCGGCCTGTTCGGACACGTGGGCGAAGGGGCCGTCATTCAAAATGTCCGCCTGGAGACCGTTTCTGTTGAGGGCTTGCGTGGCGTGGGCAGCCTTATTGGACGGGTCTCGGGCAGTGACACGACCCTGATCCTGCGATGCTACGCCGACGGCGGCACTGTCGTCGGCTATGACGGCGCCACCGGCGGCCTGGTTGGCTCGCACAACAGTGTCGATGAAACCCCGGGCGGCGAAAACAACCCGGTCATTTCCCAGTGCTATGCGAATATTGACGTTAGCCTGGCCGATCCGGCAACTGGTCCCGGCCTGGACAAATTCGGCGGCCTGGCCGGTTGCTCCCAGAAAGGAACGATCCTGGACTCCTATGCGAGGGGTTCGGTCACCGTCAATAATGCCAATGCCCAGCGGGTCGGCGGCCTGGTCGGTTGCAATGAAAGAAGAGGCAGAATCATCCGGAGTTATTCTACCGGGGCAGTAAGTTCAACCGGTACCCTTGTGGGCGGCCTGCTTGGTAATATTGACAGTCCTGGTGTCAACGACGGCATCGTGGAGGACTCCTATTGGGACACGCAGACATCCGGTCAATCCACCAGCGCCGGCGGGGAAGGAAAAACCACAACTGAAATGAAGACCCAGGCCACCTTTGCCAACTGGGATTTCGCCACCATCTGGGGGATTGATCCCGGCACAAACGACGGATACCCGTATCTGTTGTGGGAGGATAATGATCCCCCCCCATCCGGGGGTATTGGATGGACCGGGACAACAAATACGGACTGGAATACCGCTACGAATTGGAATCCGCAATCGGTTCCCACGCTTGTAGACGACGTGACTATTCCAACCGGCGCAACCAACGAGCCGGTCATCGCTCCCCAGGTTATTGCCCAGGTCCACAACCTGACCGTGGATGCCGGGGCAACCCTCACCATTCAAAGCAACGGCACCAATACCGGCGCGCTGATCGTGTCCGGCCAGTCCACGGGCGATGTAACCGTCGAGCGCTACCTTGAAGGCGACCGCTGGTACATCATCGGCTCGCCGGTCCTGGACCAGGGAATCAGTGCCCTGCTTACGAACGCCGGCAACAGCATCGCCTATGACACTGCAACCGGAAATTACGGCGCAACCGACTATAACGAAGCGGACAATAAGTGGAACGATTATTTTACAGATGCCACCCCCGGCGTTTTTAACAACGGTACCGGCTATCTGCTCCGCAGGCAGACCACCGCCGGCGCCGTGACCTTTACCGGCGCACTGGAAACCGGCAGTGTCGACGAACCCATTGCCACGCTTGGATTTCACTGGAACGCCGTGGGCAATCCCTATTCGGCAGCCATCGGGATCACCGGGAATGCGTCAACCCCCAATAATTTTCTGTTTTTTAACCGGGACAACCTCGACGTAAGACACATCGCCATCTATATCTGGGACGACATTTTGGGAAATTACGTTATCGTCAGCAACGCCAATTTTTCCAATGTATTATACGACGCGTGGGAAACCAACTACGTCCAGTTGGGCCAGGGGTTCATCGTCAGGGCCGCGGCCGGTGGAAGCGTCGTCACTTTTACCCCTGAAATGCGGCTGGGCAATTCGGCGCTGATGCTCAAATCCCTTGTAATGGGCGCGCAGCGGTCAGCCCCCTTGGCTGCATCTTCCAAAGTGCAGTGGCCGGGTGTTGTGATTTCCGCCACCGCAAACAACGGCGCCGACACCGCCTCCACCGGCATCGCCTTTTATGAAGGCATGAGCCTGGGGTTGGATCCCGGTTCCGACATCGGCGTGCTCAGCGGCAACCCCGAGGTGGCGGTGTACACGCAGCTGGCCGCCGGCGACGACGGCGAGGACTACGGCCTGCAAGTCCTCCCCCCGTCGGCCATGGACGGCGCTGTCCTCGCGGTGGGGGTGGAAACGAGAAAAAGCGGAACAATCATTTTCCGCTTTGAAAAAACCGGGCTGCCGCAAAACACCGTTCTCATACTGGAAGACCGGAAAGAGAACACCGAAACGGCAATAACCGCTCAGAACGACACCTACGCCGCCACCGTGGATTCGGAGGAGCCCGCCTACGGGCGCTTCTACCTCTCCTTCACGGATGATGCCGACGGAGCAGATGATGATGACAACGGCGGGAGCAGCGGAGGATGCTTCATCGGCACAGCGGCCTTTTTCGGGAGGTAAGCCGGGTCTTTCTCAGTGAATCTCTGTGTCTCCTCTGTGCCCTCTGTGGTGAAACCCGCCCTATAAAGTATTGTAGGCCTTCCCGCAAGTATGAAACCGGTCCCCCGACGACCAGCCCCGATACGCCCTCCCTTCCAGAGAAACGCATAATTTCATGGGCGTCCCCCAAACGGCTACCAGGTGATCCGCATGCAGCTGGAATTAAACCCGGATCCCATTGAAAAAACCGCAACCTTGCTTCCCGGGCCAATATTCTTTTTTTGTTCCGCAATGGCAAGTCCCATGGGCCAGGCAATGGGGCCGGTATTGCCGTATTCGGGAAAGATCAGCTCCAGTTTTTCCATGGGTACGCCGGTGGTTTCCACAAAAGCCCGTTTGTGCGGCATGCTGACCTGGTGCGGAATAAAGCGGTCAATTTTATCCCCCCACACCTCGAATTCCTCCATGCAGATGTCCCAGGTCCTTTTCACCAGCTGCAGTCCCTTTTTCAGCATGGTGTGCGCCTCGCACCGCATCTGGGAATGATCGCCATAACAGAGCATGCCGTACCGGGAATCAACGGCGACCATGGATTCTTCGATAACATGGTTGTCAAACCGGGCATCTTCTTCCCGGCACAACAACATGGACACGCTTCCGGACCCCAGAGTCAGGGATGCAAACTCCGGAATGAAATCTTCCAGGCCAATCTCCGGGTTGGCCAACCGCCTTGCCGTGATGTCGATAACGCCCCTCGAGGATTCTCCGTTCACGATCAGTCCGTATTTGATCTGCTTCAATCTCAGCATATTGCTGATAATATCCACCGCCGAGGTAAACCCCATGCAGGCATTGTTGACATCCAGGTTGATACATCTTTCAGCCAGCCCCAATGCATTGTGGACCATTATGGTAACCGTGGGTTCAATATAGTCCCGTGAAACCGAGGGGTTTATCAAGCAGCCGATTTCACTGCGGTCGATATTCAGCCGCTGCAGAAGCTTTTCCGCCGACAGGATGGCCGCGTCCCATACCAGCTTTCCCGGCTCCCATATCCTTCGTTCCCGGATGCCGGACATTGCTTCGATAAAACCGGAATTCAGGCCGAACCGTTCAATGTTGTCCGCCATCCGGCTTTCGATTTCCAAAGACGTCAGTATTTCCGGGGCTTCCACATACTCCATGCCATCGATGACGATTTTGCTCATTGTATTGAATCCTTTCGGTAATTTTTAGGTACTGAAATTATTCCACAAGCCGACCTTTTTTCAGTCCTGCCCTGAACCCCGGCCCGGGTCGGTTTGACCCGCCCGGAAAGACACGGCAAATCCGGCACACAGCAGCAGAAGGAAGATAACAATGCCGATCCACGGTGCTGTCGCCGGCGTGTTCACGGTTACGGAAATTGTCACATATAGCGCCGGCAGCCCGGCGATCAGCCCCGGCACCGGAACACTCCACCGCGCCCATTGTATACCCTGCCGGAAAGGAATGAAAAGAACTATTCCCATAGCCGCCGCAGTCGCGATCCAGGCGGCGCCGAGCAGCCGGATTCCGCCCAGCAAAAGGAGTTGAAATTGGGGGTCCACATCCGCCCATGCCGTGCCTGTCGCAACGGCATGATACGGCATGAATTCGAAACGGCAAAGGTAAACCATCCCGCTGAAGCCGAACAGAAGAATGGCCATCAGGTAAAGCCAGAAAGCGGTTTTGGTCCTCGTATTCATCAACGTTTCTCCTTGGTAAAGCGTATCCGACCCTTTCGGAGATCGGCCTTTTTCGCTGCGATTTTGCTGTTTGGTGAATAGGATGGTGCAGGTGTAGAGTGAAATGAAAGCGTTTTTACCTATAGCATGCAAAATACGTGGTGTCAAAAATTCGGATACTTTTTTTCACTCTTCACGATATGGTTGACGCCACTGCCCTAAATAAATATATAAGGAAGAAGAAATAGCAAAACAAAGTATCGAGGAGGCCTTTCGTGACCCCCCTATCACTGGTTACAACCCGCTTGTTTCGCTTTGGCGCCTTCATCCTTGCAGCGGCCATCCTGGCCAGCGGATGCTCTGTCTTCCGCGGGGTGCCCAGCCACGGCGGCGGGAAGCGTTTCGACGAGGAGCAGCGCATCGTTGCCGCGTCCATGCGCGAAGCCCTTCGCGAGATGGATCTCATGGGGTTGCGGGAAAAAAGAGTCCGCGTCGTCATTACCCACATGACGACGATGGGCAGCGGCAACGCGACATGGGGCGGGCTCCAGGATATTGGGCTCAACCTGCACCGCAACCGGAAAGACAGCGATTATATGCGATACGACCCCTCTCACTGGAGTTACAACCTCGATTCACTGGAGAACAGAAACACCTTCACCTTTCGATACCGGCCCTACATGGGCTTTTACACCAGCAATGTAAATACCGATCCGGACATGAACTATTTCACCGCCCTGCTGGAAATGAAGCTGCGCCACTTGGGAGCGGTTGTTGTTCGCGACAATCCGGATGTCACCCTTCACCTGCTCATAGATGCCATGGGCACCAATCGCAGCCGCATTGACTATATTCTGGCCGGCCGCGATATTTACCGGGCGACCTGCGAAATCTCCTACTATGCCGAATCCGCGGAAACTGGTGAGCTGCTGATACACGAAACGAATTCTGCCGGAGAGGCGACCTATGACGAGTTCTCCGTGCTTTTTTTCGGGTTTAACAAGGTACACCGGGCCTCCTCCGCAATCGAGCCCCCGTTTCTGCTTTCCCTGAACAATTCCAACCACAACGATCGCCTCGAGGAAATCGAGCAGGGCATATCTAGTGCCGTGCAAGACGGCAAGCCGCCACCTCCGGACCTGAAAAAAGAGTACATGGAGCTTCTGGGCGCGCGTGCGCGCCTGCTCCTCGAATCCGGCCACCCCCTGGATGTAAAAGACGCGGAAGACGTGATTAACCGCATGCGTTTGCTCGATCCAAACCACCCCGTCCTGAACGACATCGAATCCCGCTACAAAGACAAGCTCGTCCCCTGAGCCCGCCCTTCTCTGTGAATCTCTGTGGTAAAACCCACCCTGTCCGCATCCTCACCCCTCCCGCAGCCATGAAAACCGCCCCGGCATCCCGAGCCGACCAGCTTTTTCCTAGAAACGCATTATTTCATGGGCGTCCCCCTTTTTTGTGCACATCATCGCCCTTCTCTGTGAATCTCTGTGTCTCCCCTGTGTCCTCTGTGGTAAAATTCCCCCTATCCGCATCCTCAGCCTCTCTCGCATGTATGGAAACCCTTCCCGGCGTCCAGACCCGATCGTCTTTTTTATAGAAACGCATTATTTCATGGGCGTCCCCCTTTTTTGTGCACATTTGTATGGTTTTGTATACTAAATAGAGGGGGGCGGCAAACAGGAACAAGGCGGGAGCGCGTATTTTTTTTCCTTGCCGGACATTTTTTTTTATGCCATAGAATAAGGAGAAAAGATTCTTATTGTACGGTAGTTCAGCTGTAGTTTTACGGGAAAGGGCTGGTTTTCGATACATCATGTTGCATATATTTGTGAAAAAAAACACGACATAAGGTATGCATTAAAAAATCGCAATTATTTTTCTTGACATTACAACGATTTAAGGTAAGTATGGCATTGATTTGACAAAAAGGCAAAAACCCACAGATCAGGTGACGCTTTGCTTACAAGATCCTTTCCTGGTATTGCTGTCTATGTTTTTCTTTCCAAACTGGTAATCACTGAATTTTTATTTGATCGCTCCGCCCAAAATTGTTTATAGCCGTTTATGTGGCATACGAATCGCATGTTGAATAAAATGGCCGGTAACTTTTCAGCAAACACAAAGACGGGAATAATATGATCTTCGGACCCAATACCAAGCTTGTGGGACTGGATATCGGATCCAGGACCATCAAGGCCGCCGAGGCGGTGGAGGCAAAAGGCGGCTGGGCGCTGAAATCGTTCGGCTCGGTGGATCTGGCGCCCGGTGCCATCGAGGAGGGTGTGGTCAAGGACCCGCAGGTAGTCGCAGACGCCATACGCGAACTGTTCCGGATTTACAACATCAAGCAGTCCAACGTGGCCATCTCCATCGGCGGATACTCGGTGATCGTCAAGAACATCACCGTCCAGAACATGCCCGAGGAGCAGCTCTACGAATCCATCAACTTCGAGGCGGAGCAGTATATTCCCTTCGATATCAGCGATGTCAACCTGGATTTTCACATCCTGGGGGAGACCGAGCACAATCCCAACCAGATGAACGTCCTTTTGGTGGCCGCCAAAAAGGAGATGATCAACGATTATGTCAATGTCATCGACATGGCCGGCCTGCGGCTCTGCATCATCGACATCGACGCGTTCGCCCTCCAGAACATCTATGACGTCAATTACGCGGATGTTGATCAAAACGTGGCGTTGATTGACATCGGCGCCGGCAAGACGTCCCTCAACATTCTCAAAGGACACATGTCCGTTTTCATGCGCGACGTGTCCCTGGGCTGCAACCAGATCAACCGGAAGATCGCCCAGATGGCCAACTGCAGCATGGCGGAAGCCGAGGATTTAAAATTAAGCAGCAATCCGGACAAGATTTCGGCAGACGACCTGAAAAAGATCGAATCGTCGGTCGTGTCGGACTGGTGCAACGAAATACGCCGGGCGCTGGATTTTTTCTACTCGACCAACCCGGACGACACCATCAAGCAGATCGTTTTGAGTGGCGGGGGGGCCAATATCAAGGAGTTCAGAGAGTTGCTGGCGATACAGACCTCGGCGGAAGTGGCGCTCATCAATCCGTTCCAGGTGTTTAATACGAAGAAATACAACCTTGACAGCGCCTTTCTCGACAATATCGCCCCCCAGGCCGCACTTGCCATGGGACTTGCCGTCAGAAGAGTGGATGACAAATGATACGAATAAATTTACTGCCCTTTAGAGCTGAACGGACCAAGGAAAATATCCGCCGCCAGGTTTCCGTGTTTCTGCTGTCGATCATTCTGCTGGTGATACTCCTGGTGACAGGGAACGGATATCTTGCGGGACAAGTCGAAGACCTCGAAGATCGCCTTGACGGACTTAAGGCCGAAATCAAGGTGTATGAGGAAAAGGCGCGCCAAGTCGAGGCCTTTAAAAAGGAGCTCAACGAACTCCAGAAGAAAATCGAGGTCGTAAACCGGCTGAAGTCGCACCGGAGTTACCCGCCCGAGCTCCTTGCGGATCTCACGGAGCTGGTGGTGCCGGGGCGCATGCAGTTGTCGTCGATGTCTTTTTCGCGGAGCCAGGTCAGCATGGAGGGGTTGGCAATGGACAATGAAACCATTGCCGTGTTCATGCGGCGCCTGGAGCGATCGGGAAGATTTTCCAGCGTGCGGCTGTCGCGGTCCGTGCAGCAGGTGGTCCAGGACGTGGACATGAAAAATTTCCAAATTACGTGCCAGGTGGGCGGAGGCAATTAAATCAGGACGAATCAAGGCGGAAACCTATGAAAAAAAACGTGTCGGCCATGAGCGCCATAGAGCCGCTTTTTCAGAAAATAGCCAGTCTTAAAAAGCTTCACCGGATTCTGATATGCGTTGCCACGGTGGTGGTGCTGGTCGCGGCATTCGGGTTTTTTCTGTACAAGCCCAAGCTGGAGCGGATGGCGGATCTCAGAACCGAAATCACCACTGCCGAGCAGAAGCTGGCGGCCACCAAAAAAAGCGCACAGGATTATGACCTGTACAAGCAGAAGATGGAGGATGCCCGGGCCGAATTTGCCATTATCGCCCAGGAACTGCCGGGCACCGAGGAAATCCCGTCTCTTTTGACGAGCATTTCCCAGGCCGGCGGTGCGGCCGGGTTGAAGTTTCTGCTGTTCCAGCCCCAATCGGAAACCAGGAAGGATTTTTACGCGGAAATTCCCATTAAAATGGAGCTTTCGGGTACCTATCACCAGCTCGGCAATTTTTTCGACCGGGTCGCGCACCTGTCGAGGGTCGTCAATATCGACAATTGCTCCACATCCCGGGATTCGGGGGGTCTGCTGAAAATATCGTGCACGGCAATTACCTACAGGTTTATCGGCGAGCAGGAACAGGAAAAGGAAAAGGAATAAGCCGGACAATATATTGATGTAAAAAGTTCAAGGTCAACAAGGCGCCTGCAAAAATTGGGCGCAACGCAGATATTGGACTTTTTACGAAGCCGTCATAATTCGGAAAAGAAAAAGATGAACTTCATGATTACAATCAATCGTTTTCTGTCAATGATGGTCCTGGTGGCAGGCTTCTTTCTGGCCGGCCACTTGTTCGGGACCATTTCGGCGAATGTCCAGGCCAGCGAAGAGGATCAGGCTCCGATTCACATCAGCGAACGGGTCAAGATTGAGCGTCCGGCCCCGGAAGGCGCGGACGAGGAAGTTGACGTCGCGGAAGATGCCGGAGCGGAACCTGCGGAAGAGGCTGCCGAGGCCCCCGAAACAACGCCGGAGACAGCGCCGGAGCCCGAACCCTTGGCCGGGGAAGTCGCCGAATTAACGATAGATGAGGATTTCATAGGGGAAGCGGCGGTCGATATTGCCGACGAAGATCGATACTACGACGAAACCGGCCGCGTGGACCCCTTTGCCCCCTTTCTGCGGCGCCCGGAGCCCGAAGCGGAAGAAGTGGAGGGGGAAGAAGAGCTCCGCCGCATTCCGCGCACTCCCCTGGAGCGGATCGCCCTGGGTCAGCTCACGCTGACGGCCGTGATCATGGCGCAATCGAGGGATATGGTGCTTGCCATGGTCGAAGATGCTAGGGGCAAGGGATATGTCGTGCAGGAAGGGACGTATATCGGGGAAGACGGCGGACGCATTTCCAGGATATTGCCGAACAAGGTGATCGTCGAAGAACCCCACAAGGATGTTTTCGGCAAAACCACCATACGAGAGAGAGAATTACAACTTCAGAGACAAGCGGGAGAATAAAGACCATGCATGATCGTCAAGTGAAGACAGCCAAACGTATCGGGCGATATTTATTGATCGTCTGCATTCTCGTGGTTTTCGCCGGCTGCGCCTCGCTTCAAACGAAACCTTCCGATGAGGATACCGGGGTAAGGACCATTACCGGCATTGACGTGGAAAGCGTTTCCGATACAGAGCAGGTTGTTATCCGGGCGACCGGGGAGCTGGAGTATTCTTCGGTGAAACAAAAGGATCCCCTGGGCATTATCTTTTATTTTCCTGAAACGCGCCTTGCGGACATGGAGAGGGAGATCACCCCCCGCAACGACGTGGTCAAGGCCGTAAAAGCAACGCCTTCGGCCGACGGCTACAATGTGCGCGTTGAAATCGACCTGGCAGCGGATTTTGAATACGCGGTGGAAAAAACCGAAACGCACCTGAACATCGTCATTGTTCGGGAAGAACCCGTGGCCCGGGCGGAAGCGCCCATGCAGGCGACGGCGGCGTATCGGGATGGCTCTGCGGACACATCCGCGCAGACGGAGGTTTCCGCCGCCCCCAGTCCAAGAAGGGTTTCCGGCCAGACGGCCATCATCCGCCAGATCGATTTTTCATCGGAGGAAGACGGCCGGTCGTCGGTTATCGTCGGCACCAGCTATCCCGAGGACTACGAAATCGACTACGAATTGCGGCGGATTGCACAAAACCGGCTGCAGCTCCGGATGTTCAATGTCCGGCTGCCGGAATACCGGCAGCACCGGCCCTTGATCACCACCCGTTTCGACAGCGCGGTGGACCGCGTGACCCCGCTCCAGACCCCCGGCTTGACCGACACGGTGGATTTTATCATAGAACTCCGGGAGGATGTGCCGTACCGGGCGGAAAGGTCCGACGGTCAGCTCAACGTTCATTTTGACCGGTCAACCGTTGCTCCCCGCCCGTTTGCAGCGGCCGACCTGCCGCCATGGAAGCAGGTGCTCGAAACCTCTATAGAGGAAATGGATGGTGCCGAAGCGGAAGAAATGGCAACGGATATGGATGCGACCCCGGTTACCGAAGACGCGGGCCTGCGCGCGCTCTACGATGCCTATTTCGCAGAGCCGGAATACACGGGGGAAAAGGTTGCCCTGGATTTTCATGAAACCAACGTCAAGAACGTGTTTCGCATTCTGCAGCCGATCAGCGGAAAAAATTACGCCATTGATCCGGATGTCACCGGAACGGTCTCCATCGCCATGGAAAAGCCGGTCCCCTGGGACCAGGTGCTGGATTTGATTCTTACCATGAACGGTCTGGGCATGGTGGAACACGGCGATATCATACGGATTGCAAAGCTTTCGACCCTGCGGGAGGAAGAACAGGCGCGCCAGCAGAGAATACGGGACCTGCAGCAGAAGCAGGAGGACCAGAAGGCCCTGGAGCCGATGGTCACGGTCTATATCCCCATCAATTACGCCAATGCCCAGGGGGAAATTCTCCCCCACGTACAGGAAGTACTCACGCCGGAGCGGGGCAAGGTCTCGGTGGACGGCCGCAACAATCAGCTGATCATCACCGATGTCCGTGGAAAAATCGAGCAGGCAAGGGATGTCATCTCCAGGATCGACAAGGTGACGCCGCAGGTGATCATCGAGGCGCGGATCGTCGAGGTGAGCACTGACTTTTCAAGGGAAATCGGCACGCAGTGGGATGCCGCCCGCGTGGACACCTCCAGCGCTTTTGGCAACTGGGATTACAATGTCTCCATGAACCACCCGGTGGCGGCCACGTCCGGGGTTTCCTTCAGCTTTGACGAGCTTCCCGGCATTCCCGGGCAGACCCTCTTAAATGCACAGCTCAACGCCATGGAGGAGCAGGGGGAAGGCAAGATCATCTCCGCGCCCAAGATCGTGACCATGGACAACAAGACCGCGCTGATCACCCAGGGGCTTGAATATCCCTACCGGGTGCGCGGGGACGCCGGTGCAGATCCGACCACCGAGTTCAAGGATATTGACCTGCGCCTCGAGGTCACCCCACAGGTGACCCCGGATGACCGCATATCGCTCCGGATTCACATTACGAAAGACGATATCGATCGGATCCTGCCCACGGGGGAACCGTCTCTGACCACCAACGAGGCCCGGACGGAGCTGCTCGTGGACGACGGGAGCACCATCGTCATCGGTGGCATCCGGAAAGAGCAGGAGTCTTTGACCACGACAGGATTCCCCGTATTGAAGGACATCCCGATTCTGGGATGGGTGTTCAAGTCCAATGTCACCTCCCACGAGAAAAGAGAGCTGCTCATTTTCATGACGCCCCGGATCGTGCAGCTTGAACAGCGGGATATGGTCAGCAATTAAGAAAAATGCCCTGCGCGTGGGTTGGGTTGAGAAAAAAGAACTAACCACAGAGAACACAGAGGAGACACAGAGGGCCACAAATGTGTTTCCTCTGTGAATCTCTGTGGTTAAATTATTTTTGGGGGAACAGACATGGAATGGCTAAGCAACAATCCGCTTGTACTGCTGGTGGGTTTTATCGTTTTCTGGATCGTGCTTCAGAAATGGATCCTTCCCAGGCTGGGAGTCTCCACCTGAATGGCCGATGCCTGTCAGTTGCCGGGCAAAAAAACCAAAAACGACGAAGACTCCGAAACCAAAAATTGACCAGAAACAGAAAGGAGCGGTTATGCCGCGCGGCATCAACAAGGTAATTCTGATCGGGAACCTGGGGCGGGACCCCGAGGTTCGCTATACCCAGGACGGCCAGGCAGTGGTCAATTTCACCATGGCGACCTCCCTGGAATGGCGGGACAAGGCGACCGGCGAAAAACGGGATAAAACCGAATGGCACCGGGTGGTGGCCTTCGGGAAGCTGGGCGAAATATGCGGTGAATACCTGAACAAGGGAAAGCAGGTGTATATCGAGGGTCGCCTCCAGACCCGGTCATGGGAGCAGGACGGTGTAACGCGGTACACCACGGAAATCGTGGCCTCTGAAATGCAGATGCTGGGCACCCGCGGCGGTGATTCAGGCGGCGGCGGAGGCTACAGCCGCGAAGGGTCTGCCGGCAACAAGTCCCGGCAGCAGGCCCAGGGGCCGGACGCCTACAATGAGCCTCCTTCCCCTGAAACCATTGACGACGATATCCCTTTTTAAAAAGCCACTATAACCCCTCTCAAAATTCAGATTTCGGTTCAAGATCGCGGCGGCGTCTTGTTTCAAACCGCAGACATACGCAAGTATTTCGAGGATTTGAAAGAAGACGCCAACAAAGATATTGGGCCGAAGATAATTTTGAGAGGGGTTCTACTCGTCCTTGTCTTTTTTATCCTCAATATGCTCTGTTTTATGCGAATCCTCGGAATCATCGGAGTCGGACGACACGGCCTTCTTGAAGTTTCGAATCCCTTTTCCGATGCCCTCGCCGATCTGGGGGAGCTTCCCCGCCCCGAAAACAATCATTATAATCACCAGGACCACGACCAGTTCCGGCATGCCGATGCCAAACATATTCTTTATTGCCTCCTTCTATATTCCTTTTGCGGCAGATTCCGCATAATACCGCCTGTACACGCTATTTTCTGTTTCTAACACCCCCGGATCAAAAAATCAAACGATAAAACTCTTGTCAACCGGGCCGTGATGCATTAAAATTTCACATTTTTAAAGAAGATTAATCCGCTGCGGGGACTTATGGAAACGGAGGCCATGGCCGGGATGAAATAAAAACCCGCTGCAATAAAGAAACATGCAAGGATAATACAATGAATACAAAATTTACCCCCAATGCGCTCCCCGCATGGATCGGCAGCCTTCCGCTCACCGATCACGATGCCGCGGTGCGCCTGATGCTGGAATACACCCCCGAGATTCCCATATGGATCCAGCTGCCCCACAACCCGAACGAAGGCATGGTGGCGCAGTTCGCACCGGGAATGCCAGGCCTGGACACATCCGGCGGCAAGCTCCGGGTCGACACCGGCGCCGAGGAATTCGACAGCCAGCTTCTGGCCTTTTTCGAGGAATACATGGCGGCAGAGGGGGACGGCCTGGATGCCCCGGATTCCCGCTTTGCCCTTGGCCGGGAAATCGCCCCCGGGTTTTTCACGTTCATGGGCGCAATAGACAGTCTTTCACCGCCGCCGGTGGCCGTAAAAGGCCAGGTGACCGGCCCGTTTACCTTTGCCACCGGCCTGGTGGACGACGACGGGCGGGCCGTGTTCTACAACGATCAACTGCGGGACGCGGCAATCAAGCTGATCGCCATGAAAGCCCGTTGGCAGGTGCGCCAACTGAAAAAATACAAGGTTCCGGTGATTGTCTTTCTGGATGAGCCGGCCCTTGCCGGGTTTGGCTCCTCCGCCTTTATTTCCGTTTCCCGGGAGGAAATCGACGCGGCCCTGGGCGAGGTCATCGACGCCATACACGAAGAGGGCGGGCTGGCCGGCGTTCACGTGTGCGCCAATTCGGAATGGAGCGTCATACTGGAATCCGCAGCTGATATCGTGAGCTTTGACGCCTACTCCTTTTTTGACAAGTTTGTCATGTACGCGGACCAGGTGGTCGGCTTCATGAAAAAGGGGGGCATACTGGCATGGGGGATTGTCCCCACCGGGGATGCGGATGCCATAGAAACGGAAACGGCGGATTCGCTTTTCGACCGCTGGGCGCAATGCGCGGAAAAGATCCAGTCCCTGGGCATTGGCAGGGAGACGCTCGTGGCCCAGTCGTTGATTACCCCCAGCTGCGGCACGGGCTCGCTTTCCCTGGAAAGTGCCACAAAGGTGATTGACATGAACCGGGAAGTCTCCAGACGAATCCGGGAAAATAGGGTAAAGGAGTAATCCCTGCGGGGTCGGTATCGGGCTCGAACCCGACGCTGTGAAAGCCCTTGTGGGCACGGCAGCGCCGTGCCCCAATAAATCAGCAACAACAAACCCAAAAAAAGAGAAAAACGTTTATGTCTGTATTTTCAAAAACCGACCGCGACGGCTTTACCGGCGGCAAAAAATATGTTCTTGACGACGAGCTGGCCCGGGTCGTCAATATTTCCATGAGCCTTGAAATGCCCCTGCTGCTCAAAGGGGAGCCCGGCACGGGCAAAACCATGCTCGCCCACGCGGTTGCCGAGAACCTGGATATGCCTTTGATCGTGCTCAACGTGAAATCCAGCATGAAACTGGTCGAAGCCCTTTACCAGTACGACACCCTGACCCGCCTGAACGACAGCCGGTTCGGGGATTCCGCCCGCGACGTGGCCAATATCGAGGATTACATCAAGATGGGCAAGATCGGCCAGGCCTTTACGGCCGACCGGCGCACGGTGCTGCTGATCGACGAGATCGACAAGGCGGACACCGATTTCCAGGACGATATGCTCGACGTGCTCGACCAGATGGAGTTCGACATCATCGAGATCGACAAGACCCTGCGCGCGAAGCACCGGCCGGTCATCGTCATCACGTCGAACGCCAAAAAAGACCTGTCCGATCCGTTTCTGGGGCGGTGCAATTTTCACCATATCGCGTTTCCCGACCCCAAGATGATGCGAAAGATCATCCGGGTCCATTTTCCGGAGATCGATTCGAACATCATGGAGGCCGCCATTGACACCTTTTACCGGCTCCGGGAAATCGACGTGGTGGAAAAAAAGCCCGCCACCCGCGAACTGATCAACTGGATCCGGGCGCTTTCGGCGGATCCGGATTTCCGGCCGAAGCAGCTGGCCAAGGGGGAGGTGCCCTACCTGGGCGTGCTGTTCAAAAAAAGCCAGGACTACATGGCGGCGGCCGACGCCGGCAGTCCCCAGCGCAAACGGTTGTTTTAAACGTCATGTTCATCGATTTTTTCTATAAATTAAAGGACGCCGGCATCCCGGTCACCCCCACGTCCTTTCTCCTGTTGCAGCGGGCGCTGGAAAACCGGCTCATCATGAATCTGTCCGATTTTTACACGGCCTCCCGGGCGATTCTGGTCAAGAGCGAGCGCCACTTCGACCT
Organism: Desulfobacteraceae bacterium; assembly: GCA_011389935.1. Lineage (GTDB taxonomy): Bacteria > Desulfobacterota > Desulfobacteria > Desulfobacterales > Desulfosalsimonadaceae > B1SED10-16. The sequence goes on along the minus strand of JAABTJ010000032.1, from coordinate 3,867 downwards.
TTTCGACCAGATTTTCGCCCATTTTTTCGAGGGGGCGGAGCTTCCCGACGAACAGGGCTTTGAAATCGACGAGATGGCCAGGGCGCTTCTCGACCAATGGCTCACCGACCCCAAGTCGGTGGCCGATGCGCTGGGCGTCGATGAATCCGAGCTGTCCAAGTTGTCCCCGGACGAGCTGATCGAGTATTTCAAAAAGCGCCTGGAGGAGCAGACCGAGCGCCACGACGGCGGCAGCAAGTGGATCGGCACCGGCGGCACTTCCCCGGTGGGGCATTCCGGGACCCATCCGGGCGGGATGCGCGTGGGCGGTGCCTCCCGGAACCAGTCCGCGGTCAAGGTCGCCAATGAGCGGCGCTACAAGGATTATTCCCGGAGCGGCCCGCTTACGCCGTCTTCCATGACCGAGGCCTTGAAACGGCTGCGGAACCTGGTCCCCGCCGGTCCCAAGGACAACCTCAACGTGGAGGAGACCATCTACCAGACCATGAAAAACGCGGGGGAAATCGAAATCGTCTTCGACCGCAGCCTGAAGGACCGGCTCAAGGTCATCCTCCTCATCGACAACGGCGGCTATTCCATGGACCCGCACATACCCGTGGTCCAGACCCTGTTCAATTACGCCCGGTCGCAGTTCAAGGACCTCAAGACCTATTTTTTCCACAACACGGTCTATGACACCGTGTGGGAGGACCCCTCCCGGTATAAAAAGCCCAGGCCCGTGATTGAATTTTCCCGGATGGACCCGGAAACCCGGCTGGTTTTCGTGGGAGACGCCTCCATGGCCCCCTACGAGCTCATGGCGCGGGACGGCTCGATCTATATCAGCGAAAGGAGCGGAAATGCGAGCATCGAGCAGCTTCGCTTCCTGGCGGACACCTTTCCCCACAATGTGTGGCTGAACCCGCTGCCGGCGCGCATGTGGCCCTATACCCGGACCATCGGCATGATCAGCCAGATTTTTCCCATGTATGAACTGTCCGTGGACGGCCTTGAATCGGCCGTAACGCGGTTGATGGCGGCTTAGGAGGTACCATGTACAACAAGAAACCGATCATTTTCGCTTTTTTATTTTTCACCCTGTTCGCATGCCTGCTTGTTGTCCCGTCGGCCGCAGCGGCCGAGCGGATGGCAATATCCGTGGACGTGGCCAATGTCCGCTCCGGCCCCGGCACCGACCACCCGGTGCTCTGGCGCATGGAAAAATACACCCCCTTTAACGCCCTCAGCCGGCACGGGGATTGGATTTTTTTCGAGGACTTCGAAAAAACAAAGGGGTGGATGTACGCGGACCTCGTGGACAAGACCCCCACCGTGATTACCAGTGCCGACCTGTGCAATATCCGCTCCTCTCCCGGCACGGACGGGGAAGTGATCTTCCGGGCCGAGTCCGGCGTCCCCTTCAAGGTGACCGGCCGCAAGGGGCAATGGATCAACATCCAGCACGCGGACGGAGATAAGGGGTGGATTCACGAGTCCCTTGTGTGGTAAAATCGTTCTTTTCTAAAAAAAACGCAAAAAAAAGGAATTATATGAATTTCAACGACAAAACACTGATCGTAGGCGTGGGGTCCGCCCTTGTCGATATCCTTGCCCGGGAAAACGACGCCTTTCTGGAAGCCGCCGGCGCGGCCAAGGGGGGCATGACGCTTGTGGACGCTGTCGAAATCGACCGCCTCATCGACCTGACCACCGGCGAGAACGCCGTGGTTCCCGGCGGTTCGGCATGCAATACCGCAATGGGCGTGGGAAAACTGGGCGGCCTTGCCCGTTTCGTGGGCAAACGGGGAAAAGATGAACTCGGGGAGGCGTTTGAAGCCGATCTCGTGGCCCACGGCGTCATGCCGGAGCTGTTTTTGTCGGACGACCCCACGGGGCGCGTGCTCTCCGTGGTCACCCCGGACGCCCAGCGCACCATGTTCACCTTCCTGGGGGCGGCCGCGGCCATGGCCCCGGAGGAGATTACCCCGGCGTGCTTTCAGGACGCCGCTGTCGTGCACGTGGAAGGCTATCTTCTGTTCAACCGGGAGCTGATGGATGCCGTGCTCAAGGCGGCAAAGGCCGCCGGCGCCAAAATCAGCCTCGATCTTGCAAGCTTTAACGTGGTAGAGGAATCCAAGGACCTGCTGGACGCCATTGTGGCCGAATATATCGATATCCTGATCGCCAACGAGGACGAGGCACTGGCGTTTACCGGGGAAAAAGACGAATCAAAGGCCCTTGAAATCATGGCCAGGGATGTGGAGATCGCTGCCTTGAAAACCGGCGCGCGGGGAAGCATGATTGCTGGAAATGGCGAAGTCGTTTCCATAACAGCGATGGGCGACGGAAAACCGGCCGTGGATACGACCGGCGCAGGCGACCTCTGGGCGGCCGGGTTTCTGTACGGCCTGGTAAACGGCATGGACCTGGAGCAATGCGGGGCCATCGGCTCCTGCTGCGGGTTCGAGGTCTGCCAGCTCGTCGGCGCCAAGATATCCGACGACGGGTGGGAGCGGATAAAGGAAACCGTTGTTATTCAATAACATACTGATTTTTGCATTCGTGCACAGACACGATAGATATTCCCGTAGGGGCACCCCTTGCGGGGGCCCGGATCATCCTATCTGCTGATATGTCTATTGACAAATGCAAAGAATTGATGCTTTCGTAAAAAGTCGTGATCAGACGGCTTTGAAAAAAGTTCAAGATCAAGGCGCGCGCAATTTTTGAAGAATTGAGCGTACTTAGCCGTACGTGAGATTCTTTAAAGATTGTGCGCAACGCAGATATTGGACTTTTTGCGAAGTCGTCAAGAATTGTAAAATAAACTATTCCCATATTAACAAGGTGATACCCCCATGGCCCCTGAAAAGCAGACACGAAAAGAGCTCCTGGAAGAGCCGGATCCCGTAACCGTTGTCCTCCACCGGATCGCCGGTTTTTTCATGACATACTGGAAACCGATTGTTTCCGGCTTTGCCGCCGTTCTGATCATCGTTGCGACGGTATCCGGCTATTTGTATGTCCAACACCGGGCGGAAACCGAGGCGTCGGTCTTGTTTACAAGGGGCATGGACCACTACGCGGCCGTACAGAACAGCAACGGGTCCCAAGAGCAGTACCAGGCGGTTAAACGCGATTTCAAGGCGATTCTGGACGATTACGGCAATACGAACGTGGCGGATCTGGCCCTTGTGCAGTACGCCAGCGCGTCCTACCGGGCCGGCGACCTGGAAGAGGCCGTGGCCCACTATGAAAAGGCCATTTCGCGGCTGCCCCGGGACCATGAGTTCCGGGAGATGGCCGTCATCGGGCTGGCCTATGCCCACGAGGAGGCAGGGGACCGGGACAAGGCAATACAGTATTTTGAGATGATTGCGGAAAACCCGGATGCCGCCACCCGGGACCAGGCCCTTTTCCGGCTGGGGCAGCTCTACACAGATGCGGACGCGCCGGAAAAAAGTCAGGAAGCCTTTGAAAAGATCCTTGCCGCCCACCAGGATTCCATCTACTATGACCTGGCCAAAACCCGGGTGGAACAGTAAACAAAAAAAAAGCTTTTGCTTTTCTCTGTGAATCTCTGTGTCTCTCTGTGCCCTATGTGGTAAACACACAGCCCCTCTCAGGCACAAAGTACCAGAAAAAAGGAAAAGCCAAAAAAGTCAGAAAAGCCACCTGATTTCATGAGGATTTCCCCCATTGAAAATCATCATTATCGGCGCCGGTGAGGTCGGCTACCACATTGCCGGCCGCCTGGCCATGGAAAACAAGGACGTCGTGGTCATCGACCGCGACCCCGATTCCGTCAAGCGGATCACCGACAACATTGACGTGGAGGCGATCTGCGACTCGGGCGCCAGCCCCAGGGTCCTGGAAGCCGCAGGCATT
>JAABTJ010000031.1 GCA_011389935.1 Desulfobacteraceae bacterium | reverse complement strand
CGGCGGCGCTGGCACCGGGAAAGGAGACGTATACGTCCGCGACCGGGACGACGATCTGCGGCTCTTCTTCTCTGGGCGTCATCAAAAGGGCGGCGGTCCCGGCAAGAAGGCTGATGATGATCATCAATATCGCAAGGTTGCCTTCAAGGAAGGTTTTTACGATGGCGCTGGGTAGCGGTCGGTCCCCGGACAATGGTGTCAGTCCTCCGTATTTGAGCAGGGCAGTGAAAGATTGCGGTCGGCTGGCGTGAGTGGTACAGGATGAACCAATATGGACTCGCCGTGGGAAAGGCCGGAAAGGATCTCGACGCTATCCCCCTGATCCGCGCCGGTCTTGACCAGTCTCCTGGTTACGCGCCCATCGGCTGCGCATTGTACCATTGTGAGCTGCCCGATGCTGTAGACGGCCGATTTTGGAACAAAAATTCCTTCTTCCGGGGCGGCTTCAATCCATATGCGGCCGAATGTCCCGGGCAGGATATCACTGTCCTGCGTGGGGAGCTGTACCTTGATGGTTCGGGTTCGCGCGGCAGGATCAATCTGACTTACGATCTCGGATACCTTCCCGTCGTACAGGCGTGCGGGGTATTCAATTTTCACAGGAACACGATCCCCGACGTTTAGCCGGTCGGAAAGTCTCACCGGCACCGGAACTTCCAGGCGCATGGCTTTCGGATTGTACATGGTCATGAGTACCTGCCCGGGTGCAGCCAGGTCTCCCGCCTCAATGTCCCGGTCGGTCACCACGCCGTCAATGGGTGCGCGCATTTCGGTGAAACCGAGCATGACCGTCAATTCTTCCATGCGTGCACGGGAACGACGGAAGGCGGATTGGGCGGCCGTATACTCCCTGTGGGTTGACGCCCCGGTATCAAATAACCGCTTTGTACGGTGATATTCGGTTCGGGTCTGGTCCAGCTCGGCTTCGGCCGACGCCAATTGCTGACGGATCTCCCGATCATCGAGCGATATCAGAAGATCTCCCTCTGAGACCTTGGTTCCGGCGCCGGCATGAACTTTTCTGACATAGGCGTTTATTCGGGCGGCAATATGGATCATTTCTTCGGAAAAAACCGTTCCGGTGACATCGATCGGAAGCGACACCGCTTTTTTTTCAACGGTGAAGATTTTTGCGTTTTCAGGCAGGGCAACGCCCGGTTCGTGCGGATAGGTGCCGGGAGGGACGCGATCCTTGAACACGCCGGTGGTCCACATAATGATGACGGCCAGCCCCAGCACCGCTGCGATGATCTGTAAAGCCCTTTTCAGGCCGGAGGTCCATCTTCCTGTTCTTTTCGTTTTGCTCATTGGGTTTTCCTTACATGGCGCCCCGGTGCTGTCGCAAGCCGCTGCGTGAGAACCCGCTGGTGATTACCATGGCCATTGCTCTCCAGTGGCACGTTTCATATTGGCCAGCGCTTCAAGGTACTCGTAGTAGGCGGCTTTATTTCGGACTGATGAAGCGGTCATTGCGGACTGGGCGTTTAAAAGGGCGGTAATTTCCACCGCGCCGTTTTCGTAACGCTCCCGGGTGATGCGAAGCGACTCCTCGGCATTTTCGATGGCTTTCCGGGTTACGTCGAGACGCTGAAATGCGTTTGACAGTTGAAGTTCGGCTTTTTTAAGGTCCAGCTGCAGTTGTTTGCGGGTTTTTTTCAAAAAGGCCAACGCCTCATTCCGCAGGGCGCGGGATTCGGACACCCTGGCGGAACGGGCATACCCGCTGAAAATATCCCATTTGGCAGTCACGCCGGCAACGTAACTGTCTTCAAAGTTGTCGGAAACAGGGCTGTCCAGATCCAGGGCCCCCATCGCTTCCACGCTGGGGAGATACGCCCGCTTTGCGTGCCTAAGATCGAGTTTTTTTGATTTTATGATCAAGGCCGCCGCCTGCAACTCCGGCCGCTGCGCAACGGTATATTGGTCAGCGGCGTCAACGGCAGGCGCCGTGATTTTCCCCTCGGGGGGGACTATTTTGTCCGGGTGGACAATGTCCGCGCCGATGGATGTGTTCAGTGCCGCAATGGCAAGGGAAAAACCGTTTTCAGCGACGATGAGATCTTCCTTCGCCTGGGCAAGCTGCACTTCCAGGTTCAGCACGTCGGTTTTAACGGCCGTCCCTTCACGAAACCGCTGATTTGCCAATTGCAGACTTTTTTCAATGCTGTCGGCCGTTTCCCGGAATACAGCGATGAGCTCCCCGGCTTTCAGGGCTTCGTAGTAACTGCGCGCCACCTCGTAGACCAGTTCGTTTTTGACTGCCGCGCGTTCGTAGCGGGATATATCAATGCCCTGCTCGGCCATTTCTTCATTCAAGCGGGTTCTTCCGCCGTCATAAAGCAGGTATTTCATGTTCAGGCGGATCCTCGTGCTGTCGATATCGTCCGGATCGGCCGGATCGAATCCCGGGTCCGTCATGTCGAGTTTTTTCTGGTTCAATTCCATCATGAACGCCTGGGAGGGGTTGTTGGTTCTCATGTAACTGCCGGAAACGCTGAGGGCAGGGTACCATGGGGAGCGGGCCTGTAAACGCGCTGCACGGGATGCCTTTACGCGATACGCAGCGGCTTCCAGGTCGGGATTCATCTCCAGGGCGGTTTCAATGCATTCGGTAAGCGTAATCGCCATGAGCGTTGCCGGCGAGAGGGCGAGGCAGGCAAATAGAATAAAGACGGTGTGTTTTCTTTTCAGCAGGCAAATTACCGAAAATTTTTTTTTGATGCCATCAAGCATGGGAAAAATCTTCCACTGCGCGCATAAAAAATATGTTTGTTGCAACCGTTTCCGGCAGCCATGGCAAATGGGACGATTGGTATAAACCAGAATAACCCCGAAACCGGCAATCGTCAAGAAAACCATGCCCCAGGCTGACGGTATCATATTGGGTCAAAAAAAAGGCCGGCAATGGGGAGTGCCGGCCCGGTTCAATAGCAATTCAAAATCCATGCAGTGCGCCGGTCGTAAGATCCGGGCCGGTTGGCCCGCGTTCCGTATAATGCCGGTTGTATCTGCCTGATTTACAATATGTTACGAAGCATTATTTTCCGTTTTTCCGGCTTCTCCGGATTCCTCTTCCTCCTCGGGTGCTGCCGGGGCAAGGCTTTTGATCCTTGCCGTAATCTGCTCCATTTTTGCGTCGAGCATGTTCCGTCGTCCAGCAGAATCAATGTTTAGGGCGCCGGCTTGTTTCAGGTAATCCAGGGCGCGCTCATACCCCTCCAGGGTTTGTTTTTCCGCCTCGATTTCGGCCTTGTAGAGGAGCATGGCAAAATCGACCTGACGCATACGGTTGACAACCGCCTCTTTCTGGTCGGCGGTAATGGCAAATTCCCGGGCATTTTCCAGGTGGGTCCGGATGCCCCGGAGGTCAATCGGCACATCCGTGTCCTCCATGAGCTCCCGGGCGCGGTCCATGTAATAGTCATACGCCAGTGCCATTGCTTCTTTTTGCGAATAAAATTCCTTTTTCTCTTCCGGCGGCTCGGCATTGGCAAGTGCGGCAATTTTGTGCTGCCCCTTGGGCGAAAATTCCCCCTGCCAGATTTCAATGCCCTGTCGTGTTTCCTTGATGAAGTAGCGATTGGAGTTGGCAATGCTTGACGCAATGAGCATCAGAAAAATAAATCCGATGGCTGCAACCAGCAATTTTGCACCGGTACCAAGCAGGGGCTCCTTTTGCGGCGGCTGGGGCGGAGTGCCGGATGCATCCCCTCCGTCGCCTCCACCGCCATCACCGCCGCCGGTCATGTCTTCCCGGGGGGGAGGCGGGGGCGTCTTTGCTTCCGGCGTCGCGGATGCCTCCGCTGCTTTGTCTGGTTTTTCAACGGCCTTTGTGTCCGCTGCGTTCCCCGCAGGCTGCTCCGGCTCCTGTTTTTCGACTTCCGGATCGGGTACCTCGGGCGCAGCCGGTTCCGGCTCTGGTTCCGGTTCCGGCTCTGGTTCCGGCTCTGGCTCTGGTTCCGGCTCTGGCTCTGGCTCTGGTTCCGGCTCTGGCTCCGGCTCTGGCTCCGGCTCTGGTTCCGGTTCGGGCGCGGGTTCCGGCTCTGGCTCTGGTTCCGGCTCTGGTTTCGGTTCGGGCGCGGGTTCCGGCTCTTTGGCTTCCGCCTCCGCGGCCTGGGGTGCTTCGGGTTCCGGTTGTGCCGATTCTGTTTCAACCGGTTCCGGAGCGTTGCGTTCATCAGGGGTGCTCAGGTCAAATGATTTTAAAATCAGCGACGGGTCGACGCCTTCAAATGCAGGGGGGGCTTTATAGTTTTTCGCATCATTGCCGGCTGTATCGGGTGCAAACGGCTTTTCAGGCGTCCAGGAGTCAAAGGACAAAGAAATCAATTCTTTGGCAGTCATCTTTTTCTTGGGCGCGGTCTTTTGTTTCTTTGCCGGCTTTTTCTCGGTTTTTTCGTTTTTGTCCGGGCTCGGTGCTGCCGGTTTTTGCCCGTTTTTTTTCGCGGCCTGCTTTTTGGTCTGCGGTGCCTCTTTCTTTTTGGCCGGTTTTTTTTCGGGCGTTTTTTCGACGGTGCCGGCAAGGTCAACAGGTGTCAACAAAAGGGAACGGATCTTTTTAGACCCTTTTCCTTCAATAAAGGGGGGTGCGGAGAAATTCTTCTCATACGCCTTGTCTGGCGTTGGTTTCCATGGTTTGGCCGGACTCCAGCTTTCAAACTGCCTGGAAAGCGGGGCGGCGACGGTCGAAGCGGCGGATTCGGACTTTTTTTTGCCGCTTTTTGCCGGCGTTGTTTTGGCACTTTGGGATGAAGCGTCAACGGTTTTTTTCTTCTCTGATTTTTTGGTCTTTTTTTTGGTTGTCGATTTGGTCAGACTTTTTTTTCCCATAACAACCCCTTTGCTGTTTTGGTAAAACAATTGGCATTTATGAATAATTTGTCTATAATGGTGTAAATATATGAAACAAAATCTATATCCGAAGCGTGCTTTTTTGTAAACTGTTTTTTCCCGAACCTGCGGATTGCAGCGGCTTTGACCGTCCGCCTTGTACCGACCATATTTCATAGCAAAAGATGCCGAAACGAACATGAATCGACTTACCCTGGAAGAAAAAAAGAAAATTCTCCATGACCGGATAAAAGGATATAAACGCGTTGCAGTGGCCTATTCAGGAGGTGTTGATTCGACGCTGCTGCTGGCTGTCGCCGCCCGGGTACTCAATGGAAATGCCGTTGCCGTCACAGCGGTATCCCCGCTTCAACCCACATCCGAAGTGCAGGAAGCGTTCAAAGTGGCAAGAGAACTGGGCGTTTCCCATTACAGGGTCGATACGGGGGAAATGGCCCATGACGAATTTGTCCTCAATGACCAGAATCGTTGTTATGTCTGCAAAAAGATAATCTTTTCCGATATCCGGAAAATGACATCCGGCATCGGCATCACGGCGGTGGCCCATGCCGCCAATGTCGATGATCTCAATGATTTTCGGCCGGGCATGAAGGCAGCCGAAGAGCTGGATATATTGTCCCCCCTTATCGACGCCCGAATGACGAAAACCGATATCCGGGAGCTTTCCCGGCAAATGGGGCTTCCGACCTGGAACAAGCCGGCGGCCGCATGCCTGGCTTCCCGCATCCCCTACGGCATGCCCATTACACCCGGCGCCCTGGAAAAAATAGAGGCGGCGGAGAATGTCCTTAAAGCCCTTGGCTTCAATGGTTTCAGGGTGAGACATCATGGTGAAACGGCAAAAATTGAACTGCGCCCCTCCGATTTTACCCGCCTCATGATGCCGGAGCGCAGGCTTACCGTGATCAGTGAATTCAAACGGATTGGATACACGATCATCGCCATGGATCTGGAAGGCTATTCCCAGGGGTCATTGAACCGCGCCATCCCCTCATCAGAGAAATCTTCATAGGTAACAAACGGTTCAGCAACAAACCGAATCGAAATCCGCACAAAAAACCAGAAGATCATGGAGGTCACAAATGAACGAAATCCGGATGACCGGGGAAATGCGAACCGATTTTGACTGTGAGATCAGCGGTGTGCCGGCCGGGCGCTGGGGAGAGGCTGTATTCAAGATTGGCGGAGAAGAAGTCGTTGTTGAACTCAGCGTCGAAAACGATGTCATCGTTGCGATCATGGCCGGGGAGGACGCTGTCTGGAAAGGAACCCTGGAAGGGTTGAAGCAGTTGTTACGAGGCGAGATCAAGGCAAGGTAAAGGGTTTTTTTTGCAGACAGCGGCATTTGTTCTTAGTTTATTATTTGCCGTATTTTTTTAAAAACCCTGCTTTTCCAAATACAACCGTATCAATGCATTCGGCAGGAAAAATTCCATGAAAAAAATGATTTACCGGGAAGAATTCGACAGTCTCGGTCCGGTCAAGGTGCCGGCGGAAGCCTATTACGGGGCCCAGACGCAGCGCGCCCTTGATCATTTCACCATTTCCGGAATCCGGCTTCCGTCCTTTTTTATCGCCAACATTGCCCTGATAAAGAAGCATGCCGCAACCGTAAACAACGCCTTGGAACTGATTGACGCCAAAAAGGCGGAGGCAATCTATAATGCTGCCTGTATGGTCATGGACGGCTGTTTTGACGATTCCTTTTTACTGGATGTCTACCAGAGCGGCTCCGGCACCAATACCAACATGAACGTTAACGAGGTGATCGCCACCCGTGCCAACGAGCTTCTCACCGGAAAAAGGCGGACCCTCGTGCCCGTTCATCCCAATGATCACGTCAATTGCGGCCAATCGAGCAACGACGTTTTCCCTTCTGCGATACGGATGACGGCGTTGACGCGGATTGTCCGGAACCTTTTGCCTGCGCTGCTTCATCTTCATGAAGCCCTTGAAAATAAAGCCCGGGCCTTTTCCCATATCAAGAAGATCGGCCGGACGCACCTGCAGGATGCGGTTGTGATGACGCTTGGCGATGAGTTTTCCGGATACGCAAAACAGGCGCAGCTGGCTGTCGAGAGGCTCGAATCGGTCCGCAAACGGCTGCTTGCGCTTCCCCTTGGCGGAACCGCCGTCGGCACCGGGATCAATGCCCACAGGGATTTTGCTCCCCGTGTGATCGACCGGATTGCGGAAGAAAGCGGTTTTGATTTTTATGAGGCGGAAAATCATTTTGAAGCCCAATCCTGCATGGATACGGAAGTGGAGGTCATGGGCGTGCTCAAGACCATTGCGGTGGGCATCGCCAGGATCGCAAATGATATCCGGTGGCTTGCATCGGGCCCCCGGTGCGGTATTGGGGAAATACGGCTGCCGGCCATTGCGCCCGGTTCATCGATCATGCCCGGAAAGGTGAACCCGGTTATCTGCGAAGCGGCCATCCAATGTGCGGCCCAGGTGATGGGAAACGACGCAGCCGTTACCCACGGGGGGACGGGCGGATTTTTCGAGATCAACCTGATGCAGCCGATGATTGCCCATAACCTGTTTGCCTCCATTGAACTTTTATCGGGCAGCGCGACCCTGCTTGCGGATAAATGCATTGCCGGCATTGTGGCCAACGAAGCCAGGTGCGAAGAAAATGTTCGGAAAAGCCTTGCAACCGTCACCGGCCTGGTGCCGCATATCGGTTATGACCGTGCCGCGGAAATTGCTAAAAAAGCCCATGAAGAGGGGCTCAGCATCGAGGAGGCAGCCACCGGGGAAAAGGTGATGCCGCAAGCGGATTTGAAAAAAGCGCTTTACGGGGAATAGCCGGAGACGGTGGCCGGAAGTTGCCCTCCGGAAGGCCTGGATCGACGGGATGCCGGCGGCAAGGCACATAGCTGCTAAAAAGCGGCAAATTTGATGGTTTCGTAAAAAGCCCAATATCTGCGTTGCGCACAATTTTTGAAGAATCTCACGTACGGCTAAGTACGCTCAATCCTTCAAAAATTGCACGCGCCTTGATCTTGGACTTTTTACTTTGCCGTCCAAAATCGACTTTTTACGAATTCATCAAATTTGATTCAAAAAAGGAACCACAACAATGACAGGAAACGACAGCGAAATAAAAGACACGGGATTGCGGGGCGTCACAGTGGCCTCGACCCGGATAAGCCATGTGGCGGGAGATGCGGGAAAACTGATCTACAGGGGATACCGGGTGGAAGAGCTGGCGCAGAACGCCACTTTTGAAGAAGTCTGCTATCTCATGCTTTACGAGAAACTTCCCGGCAAACGTGAACTCGATGATTTTCAGCGGGAATTGAAGGCGCGGCGAAAAATTTCTCCCCGGATGATATCCGCGTTGAAAACCCGACCGTCAACATCCCTGCCCATGGATGTGCTGCAGGGGGGCGTTTCATTTCTGTCCAACCACCATTCCCATCCGGACCGGCAGACCCGGTCCAATGAATTGGATATCGGCATTTTGCTGATTGCGCAAATGCCAACCCTTTTGGCCGCCTTTGACCGGATTCGAAACGGGAAGGAACCCGTCGAGCCAAATCCCGACCTGAATCACGCAGCCAACTTCCTGTACATGCTCACGGGTGAGGTGCCTGATCCGGAGATCCAACGCGTTTTTGACACCTGCCTGGTTCTTCATGCGGAACATTCCTTTAATGCCTCCACATTTGCCGCTCGGCAGATTGCCTCCACGCAGGCCCATATGTTTGCGTCCATTTCCGGCGCCGTTGGTTCCCTGTCCGGTGCACTCCACGGCGGCGCTAATGAGAGGGTCATGGCGATGCTGCTGGAAATCGGCCGTGTTGATGCAGTAGACGGCTATATCCGCAAGCAATTTGAAGCCGGCAATAAAATCATGGGAATGGGGCATTCGGTGTATAAAACCAAGGACCCCAGAGCCCGGATACTCCAGCCCATGGTCAAAAAAATGGGGGAGCGTACCGGGGACCTGAAGTGGTACGAAATTGCCAGCACGCTTGAAAAAAAAGCGCTGGAGGCATTTGCGGAAAAAGGGAAAACCGATATCCACGCCAATGTCGATTTTTACAGCGGTGCATTGTATTATCAGATGAAAATCCCGGTGGACCTGTTTACGCCCGTTTTTGCCCTGTCGAGAATTGCCGGCTGGATCGCCCATGTCATTGAAGAGCAGTTTGCCGAGGCCGCTCCGAAAGCCGTTTTGTATCGTCCGTCCGCGGATTACGTGGGGGAATACTGCGGCCCCGAGGAATGCAGCTTTGTGCCCATGAACAAACGATAACAACGCTGACGGGGTAAAGGAGATCTGCTGATGGTCATTTCCCGGGATTCTTTCGGCACCGAAGCGGAAATGGATTTGGATGACGGGCGGGCGTATTTTTTCTCCCTGTCAGCGCTCGCCGATCGCCTTCAAATCGATATCACGACGCTTCCGATTACCATCCGCATATTGCTGGAAAATCAGCTCCGCAATGAGGATGGTACCCTTGTCACCCCACGACATATCGAGTCGCTTGCCGGTTGGCGCCCCGACGGTGGAGAGAAAACGGACGTCGCCTTTCTCCCCGTCCGGGTGCTTATGCAGGATTTTACGGGGGTTCCTTCCGTGGTGGATCTCGCGGCCATGCGGGACGCCATGGAAGAACTGGGCGGCCGTCCGGACCGGATCACGCCGCAGATTCCCGTTGACCTGGTAATCGATCATTCCGTGCAGGTCGACCGGTTCGGCACGGCAGGCGCTTTTGGCGTCAATGAGCGAATGGAGCTCGAACGCAACCGGGAGCGATACGCCTTTTTGAAATGGGGGCAGAAGAGTCTGGAGAATTTCAGCGTTGTTCCCCCGGCAACCGGTATCTGCCACCAGGTAAACCTGGAATACCTGGCGCAGGTGGTTGCGCAAAAGGAAACAAACCATAAAAGGCATCTTTTTCCCGATACCTTGCTGGGGCTGGATTCCCATACAACAATGGTCAACGGCATCGGCGTGCTGGGCTGGGGCGTCGGTGGCATTGAGGCGGAAGCGGTCATGCTTGGGCAGCCCTACTATTTTCTTACCCCGGAAGTCATCGGCTTTGAACTTACCGGGCGGATGCCCGAAGCGGCGACGGCCACGGACCTGGTGTTGACCATCACGAAAATGATGCGCGAAAAAGGGGTGGTGGGAAAATTTATTGAATTTTTCGGCAGGGGGTTGTCGTCGCTCACCATCCCGGACCGGGCCACCATCGCCAACATGACACCCGAATTCGGGGCCACGGCAACTTACTTCCCCGTGGACCGTCAAACCATCGATTACCTGGCATTTACTGGAAGACCGGCCGCGCATGCCCGGCGTATCGAGAAATACCTTTCCATTCAGGGGATGTTTTATTCGGAAGGTACGGCCCCGCCTGTTTTCACAGACACCATGCACCTGGACCTGGGGGATATCGAGCCCTCGGTAGCCGGCCCCTTGCGCCCCCATGAACGGATTGGCCTCTCGGCGCTTAAGGCCGATTTTTCGGAAAAATTTGAAAATATCTTTGAAAGCGGCGTCTCCCCGGAACCAAACGATGAGAACTGGGAGCAGGAAGGCGGCGCCGTGTCGGAACCGGGCAGGGCGGCGGAAAAATTCGTTTACCGAAAGGCCCTTGGCGAAGGGGGCGTACCGGTCAACCGCCCGTATGAGAGTTTTTACCTGGAGCATGGATCCGTCGTCATTGCAGCCATTACGAGCTGCACCAACACTTCGAACCCCGGTGTGCTGATGGGTGCCGGGCTGCTGGCGAAAAAAGCCGTTCAGCACGGTCTTCGGGTGCGCCCCTGGGTGAAGACCAGTCTGGCGCCGGGGTCAAAGGTGGTGCTGGACTACCTTGAGGCGGCCGGTCTCATGCCGTATTTGCAGGCGCTGGGATTTCACCTGGTGGCTTACGGCTGCACCACCTGCATTGGAAACAGCGGGCCCCTTTACCGGGACGTGGCCAGGAAGGTCGAAGAAACCGGCATGGTGGTGGCTTCCGTGCTGAGCGGCAACCGGAATTTTGAAGGGCGCATCAACCCGATGACCCGGGCCAATTACCTGGCCTCCCCCATGCTGGTGGTGGCATTCGCGCTGGCCGGTACGGTCAATATTGATATGGAAACGGATCCCTTGCGCCATGACCCGAATGCTGACCCGGTTTATCTGAGGGACATATGGCCGAGTCAAAAAGAAATCAATGACGCCATGGCGTTTGTAAAGACATCGATGTTCCTCGACCGTTATGCAAACGTCTATGAAGGGGATGAAAACTGGAAAAGCCTGCCTGCAGCGGCAAGTGTGCGGTTTCCCTGGGACGGTGACTCCACGTATATCCAGGCGCCGCCTTTTTTTTCTGGAATGACGCGTGAAACGCCCGACATCGGGGATATCATCGGGGCAAGGGTGCTTGCGCTCCTTGGGGACACCATCACTACCGACCATATATCTCCGGCAGGGACCATTCCCGAAGACAGCCCGGCCGGTCGGTTTCTCCGTGAATGCGGGGTGAAAAAATCGGATTTCAATTCATACGGTTCCCGGCGGGGGAATCACCACGTGATGGTGCGGGGCACCTTTGCCAATGTGCGGCTTGCCAACCACCTGGCAGACGGCAAAAAAGGCGGCTGGACCCTGTACGTGCCGGACGGCAAGGTGATGACGATCTATGATGCGGCGGAAAAGTATCGTGAAAATGGCATTCCATTGATCATTGTTGCCGGTCAGGCCTACGGATCCGGAAGCTCCAGGGACTGGGCCGCAAAAGGCACCATGCTGCTGGGGGTGCGCGCGGTAATTGCAGAGAGTTTCGAGCGCATTCACCGGAGCAATCTGGTGGCCATGGGGGTGCTCCCCCTTGAATTCAGGAAGGGGGAAAACGCTGCCTCTTTGGGGTTGACCGGCAGGGAGGCGTTTTCTCTGGAAGGATTGGCCTGGAAGCTTTCCCCTTACGGCAGACTCGATGTGACGGCTACTGCCGCCGATGGTTCGGCGAAAACGTTTACGGTCGTCATACGGCTCGATTCCCGGATTGAAGTGGAATATTACCGGCACGGCGGCATTCTGCAGTACGTCATGCGCAAGATGCTGGCGGGAAAGCCGGATTCATAGCCCCGGCCTGTGTCACTTTGTCAAGTAGCGTCCCCGGCGGTTTTCAGGCATCGGCAAAGCAGCCCGCCCGGATCAGCACCCGGTCAGTGGCAGGGTGATCCGCAGGGCGGTTCCCTTGTTCTCCAGCGAATTGATGCAAAAGGAGCCGCCGCAGATTTCCGTTTTCGCCTTTATCCTGCATAGTCCGTATCCGCTGCCGTTCCGGTATTTGTCGGATAAAACCATGCCGGTATCAAAACCGCATCCGTTGTCCGTTATTTCCAGTTCCAAACGTTCATTCGACTGGGTGAGGGACAGCCATATCGTGTCCGCCCCCCCGTGCTTTGCCGCGTTGGTCATGGCTTCCTGTATGATCCGGTAGATGAGTATTTTCTGGGAATCATCAATGATGGATTCATTGATGTTGACTTCAACGATCAATGTAATTTCAGGGAAGGATTGCTTGAGCTTGCCGCAGCACCATCGAATGGTGGCTTTAAGCCCGAGATCATCGAGCATAATGGGGCGAAGGCCTGCGGATATGCGCCTGGTTTTCTTGATGGTATCCTTTATGTATTGGACCGTCTGGCGCAACGGCTCCGCGATTTCGGCGTTGTCCCCGTTTCTGGATAAAATATCCTCCAAAAGGAATTTTATGGCTGCGAGGCTTCCGCCCAGCCCGTCGTGAATTTCCTTGGCGATCAGTTTGCGTTCATTTTCCAGTATTTCCATTGTTTTGTGGGAAAAATAGCGGAGGTTTTCCTGGGCCGTGCAGAGGCCGCTCATTTCGTCGTTTTTCGTTTGCCGCCATCTTGTTTCCGGGTAGAGGGGCATGGCGGTTTTTTCGAAAAGGCCGTTTTCAGGAGGGGTATTTTCGCTCCCGGCCGCATCGGTTTTCGGTTGGATGGTTTTGTTCGGAACAAGTCCGTACAGTTCGCGGAAACGCCGATATGACAGATCCAATTCAAAATTGGTTTCCCGCAGCTGGTCCTTTTGTCGTTCAAGCTTCAACAGGCAGTTGTTGAGTTCATCCAGGAGCGTTGACACACCCGGAGGGGCATTGGAACATGAGGCGGTGTCCTCAGGTGGGCTGAATTGTAAATCTGACTGGTTTTGGAGTCCGTATTTTTCAGGGCGCTTTTTGCTGTCATCCATTTCGGCCGGCTCGTGTATTAAGAAGAATATAGCAGGCAGAATCCCAAAAAGGTTTTTTGCGAAACCACTGCGAACCACGTTTTAATAAATAAGGTAATTCTGATGGGAGGAATAAGCAAAAAAGATTTTGAAGAAAATATACGGAAGGGATGCCGGCTCCCAAAGGAATCATGCGGCTTTGTCTTCTGCAGCCGGGTGCTGCCTGCCTGAAAGGTCGTCGATCATGATGTTGCGCACCATGTCGGAAATTTCTTCGGTAGTCATGCGGGAAAGCCGGTCGTAGGGAATTTCTTTTAATACGTGGATGTCAATATCATGGGAGCCGTGAAAGTCAAAGCTGTATTTGGGCAGTGCGGCATTGGTGCCGGAAATGGTGATGGGCAGAATCGGCACGCGCATTTTTTGGGCCAGGATAAATGCGCCCGGCTTGAATGGCTTGATCTTTCCGTCGGGTGAACGGGAGCCTTCGGGAAAAATAAGGATGGAACTGCCTTGGGACAGCGCCTTTTCGGCATCGGCCATCATCTGTTCGATGCTCTTCCGGTCGCCCCGTTTCAGGCGGACATATTGGTTCAGGTACATGTTCCATCCGATGAAGGGGATTTTGAAGATTTCTATCTTGGATACGAATTTGAAATGGAAAAACAGGTTGAAAAGCACAAGAATGTCAAGGAGTGATTGATGGTTGGATACAACCACATAGGTGCGGTTGCGCACGATGTTTTCTCTCCCCCGGATATGTACGCGCCACGCGGGAACGATCCAGGTATACAGCGACGCCCAGAAACAGGTAAACTGCTGGAGCACCGTAAGTCTGGGGTCGAAGGGTTTGGTAAAGAGCCGTATAACCAGGGCGACAATAAAAAAAAACACCGATGTAACGGCGACAAAGGTGAACCATGATACGACGATGAGGCGCTTAACCATTGCTTCCGGCACCTGCAGACGGTTGTCTGGATTTTATAGAACCTATCTCAACATTCGGATTTCGGTTCAAGATCACGGCGGCGTCTTGCTTCAAACCATAGACATACTTGAGTATTTCGAGGATTTGAAATAAGACGCCAACAAAGATATTGGGCCGAAAGACAATTTTGAGACAGGTTCTAATGTCGTTCTGCGGCAAAAAACCACAAACGCTTGCCTGTCCATTGCTGATGATGCATGTGTCGAGCCTACAGTAGCGTTTTCAAACCGGTTTTTCAAGAAGAATTATGGCCGCGCTGCAAAGCAGGTTGCGCCGTGCACGCAGAGCTGGTAATATACATGCCTTCGGCATTGGATAAAATCATGGTATGCAGCGGGGAGCCCTGTACGGTGGAGGAATGTTTTTGGAACAGGACCGGAATTTGCACTTTTCAAGGCTTTTTTTTGATCAGCGGGATCACGACCTCCTTTTGATCGTCAACGAGATGATCAAGGGGGACAAATCCATCCTTCATGACCAGAGACGGTTTTTCCATCATCTTCATCCGCGGGGGATAAAGGAGATGGCAGAGTCCAAGGGATTGCGGATCGCTTATGCCGTAATCCACCTTCTTGAATCCCTCCAGGAAGGCCAGGTGGATAACCGCATCTGCGCCCTGAGGGCCCTTCGCGATGAGGTGATGTGCAGTACGGATCAGAACCTGCAGATGAATACGGCGCGGGTGCTCATTGAAATCATGAAGGACCTCGTGCGAGCGGCAAACGAATACCCCCGTCAACTCGAACTGGCCCATGACTTTCGCCTGGTGGCCTCCGGAAAACCACGCATTGTACGGTTTTACCTGAACAAATATCGTTTGCTGGAAATGCCGGAGCAGTGGAATCAACTGGCATTTGACGATCATGTCCACGACGCCAACACCAAGGGTCGCAAGTCGGCCACGCATTTGATAATGGATGCCTGGATAAAAGGCATTCGCCGGCTGCGCGTGATATATTACAACTTCATCCGACCGGAAACCGCCGAGGAACTGATGGAGGCGTCCGCCATCATGGGCATCGAAGTCCGCATCGGCATTGAGTTCCCGGTTGCCTTTCACGGTGGTTTCGTCCAGATTATATGGGTTCCGCGGGGATTTGCCGATGCAAAGGATTTTATACGGTTTTTGTCCGACGATGCGGTGGACGCCCTGATGGATGACGGCGGGGAGGTGTCTGATTTCCAGAGAAACCAGGTTATCAAGGCGCTGGAGGAGTTCAACCGGGTCCATCGTCCCATGCTCGGGGAAAAATTCGGCATTGATTTTCCCGAACTCGATGTGGCAAGGTTTCTGGCTTTTGTCGGCATCGGGCAGGCTTCCCTGCTGCATCTGGCGCAATTTATTCATCGAAACATGCTCCCGGCAATGCAGTCGAAGGTCGAAGAGCTGCGCAATCAATATGCAAATGCCGACAAGGAGGAGCAAGCGTACATTGCGCAGCAGGTGACGGCGTTGGATCGTTTTGACATGGAACGGATCCATGATTTGTATCTCAAATCGGCCGGACGCGAATATGATAAACAGGAAGTCCCGCAACTGATGAAGCATACGGCCCCGGAGTTGATCGAAAGGCTTGATCGCCTCCGGTCGGGCTACAGGATCACCCTGAACCTGACCCACATGAAAGTGGAAGATGTTCTGGAGCTCATCTATGACTGCAAGGGACGCATTACACGGCTGGAGATTTTCAACCTCAAGGACAATGCCCAGGGGCTCGTCGATCATATTCCGGAAATTCACAAGCTTCAGCAGTGTATCAACACCGGTAACGTTATCAAGCTGAAACGGATTATCACGGATATCATCGACCGGCTGGAAAACGATCCCGATCCGGATGCGCATCCGCGTGTTCAAAAAATGAAAACCATTCTCGCGGATATCGAGTCTCTGAAGAATATGTACAAGGGAAAGGCCCTCAAGGCGCGCATGGGAAGTGATTCCACGGGACATTCCCCCAGCCTTTACGGCATGGGGCTTGCCGTTATGGACTCATTGCCGCGGCGGGCAAGACAAAGCGTCATCTATAATCGTGATATGCCCCACCTGCGGGTACCCTTTAACGTCGATGTGGCCTTTCGGAAAACCTTCGGTGCCAATGGCGACAATAAAAATGGATGGTTTTCTTTTCTGGCAAAAGGGTTGCGAATGCTTCCCGGCATTGCGCATATCGGGCTTCCCTGCCGGGAAGAATGGGTCGCCAGGGTCGATTCCATCCGCATGGTGGCGCAGGGAAACATCACAACCCTTGGCGGCATAAAAAAAGAGCGATCAAACGGACTCTTTCTGGATCCCCCGGATGAAAAACCGCATCGCGTCAGTTATTCCTGGCGCTATCTCCAGACCCGCTGGAAAAACCTGCTGAAAGTGCTGATCGGTTTCACACCTGCATTTTTGACCTTTTTATGGTCCCATGACGGGTGGCTGCTCATGTACTTCGGGGCGTTTATCTGGTTCGGCATCACGGGCCTCAGAAACATCATCCAATCGGTTGTTGCCGGCGGGGGCATCCGGCGGTCCTCTCTGCTGAAGTGGAACGATTTCATCAGCTGGGACCGGCTTGCGGATTCACTTATGTTTACGGGTTTTTCTGTGCCCCTGCTGGATTACCTGGTAAAAACCGTCGTACTGAACCAGGGTTTTGCCGTCAATACCCAAACCGGTCCGGTAATTCTTTATTCGGTAATGGCGCTCGCCAATGGCATCTACCTGACCAGCCACAACCTGTTTCGGGGTCTGCCCAGGGAAGCGGCATTTGCCAATTTTTTCCGAAGCGCCCTGTCCATACCCGTGGCATTCGGATTGAATGCGGGCCTGGGCGCTTTTCTCGGCTTTGCCGGGGTGGTAAACGTCGCCGCGGTGCTGCAGAGCGGTGCGGCCGTGATTTCAAAATTCGCGTCTGATTTTGTCGCCGGTTTCATCGAGGGGGCCGTTGACCGGGCCGGCAATATCAAGAATCGGATGAATGACTACCGGCACCGCCTTGAGCAGTTTTTCGGCGTTTATGCAAAGCTGGAGATGCAGTTTTCCGAAGAAAATGTATACGACCTTCTTGACCGGCCGGGACATTGGTTCGGATTGTCGGACCGGCAGGCCAGGGATCTGATACGGATTCTGATCATCAATTCTTTGGACCTGCTTTATTTCTGGATGTATCAGCCCAGGGCCCGGACGGCGTTTCGAACGATTCTGGCGGAAATGCCGCCGGATGAGCGTTGTGTTATCATCCGCGCCCAGAAAATTCTTACCATGGAGCGTGAAATCAGCCAGATGTTTATCGACGGCATCGCCGGCCGGAATTTTTCACGACCCCTTGCATTTTATCTCGCACAATCCAGGGAGTATCTCGATGCCATCGAGAAGCTGAACGCTTCATTTGAAGACAGCATCCCGTGTGCGCAACGGCCGGAAGGGTAAAATGCACCTGCCAAAAGAAATGGTATTTTATGGCCAAATATGGTAAAGGAATGCCAATCCAGATGACAACACCGCAAACTGTATGAGCAGATCAGGAAGCGTCTTTATATGACCCAAAAACCCGGAGACGATCCTTCCCAGGCCATCCGCATCCGGCGGTTTTTTATCGCCGTGGCTGCCTATATTCTCTGGCTGTTATTGATCATCTTTTGTTATCACCTGGGCCTGATCCGGCTTTCCATATGGCTGGCATGCCTGTTTTACAGCATCTTCATTGTCTTCAATATCGTTATCTACGTTCTGCTGCGCACCGGTCTGAACCGAAAATTTGCCGATCCGTCTCTGACCTTTGTTCAAATGGGCGCGGCGACCATCGGCGCCATGTTTGTCATATATTTTACCGACCAGGTCCGCCCGCTGATGCTGCTGATCTATTTCATGACATTCATATTCGGCGTCTTTCGGTTCAGCACCCGGCAATTTTTCAGTTTTGCCCTGTTCACCCTGTGCAGCTACGGTCTGGTCGTTCTGGCGCTCTTTATCAACCACCCGGAGAAGGTGGATACCCGTATTGAGATCCTTCAACTGTTCGTATTCGGAACGGTTTTGTTCTGGTTTTCCATTATCGGCAGCTACATCAGTTCTCTCCGTAACCGGCTTTCCGCGGCCAACCGGAAACTGGGGCATGCAATCACGACCATTGAAGCCCTTGCCATTCACGACGACCTGACCCAGGTCTTCAACCGCAGGCACATGTTCCAGGAGCTCCAAAGGGTCAAAAGCCTCGCCGATCGAAGCGGAATCCCGTTTTCCATTGCCATTTTCGATCTGGATCATTTCAAGCAGGTCAATGATACGTTCGGGCATCAGAAAGGAGACGACGTTTTAAAAAAGCTGGTCCAGGACGTTGCCCGCGAGCTTCGGGATACGGATATGATCGCCCGCTACGGGGGAGAGGAATTTATTGTTATCATGCCCGGCACCGATATTTCCGGGGCAGTGGAATGCGCCCAGAGAATTCAGAAAAGGGCATGCGGTGCAAGGTTCGCCGGTTTCCCGGAGTCGTTTCAGGTAACGATATCCACCGGCATCACGTCGTATCAGCCGGTTGAAAGCCTCGATGAAATGATTTACAGGGCCGACAGTGCGCTCTACAGGGCCAAGGCCAACGGCCGAAATCGTGTGGAAATCGATTTCCCGGAACGCTCCTTTCAAAAAGTGCAGAAGGGTGAGGTGGGTCTTGTTTCCTGAAAAGAAAACTTGACAGCAGGCAGCGGCAGGTTGTAGACAGGGAAACGTGCCCCAGACTGCAACGGGAAAAAGTTTTTATCATATAAGGATTATTCATAAATGGTACCGGATTACGCAAGCAGTATGTTTTTTTTCAGCTTTCGGCGCTTCTTTTTTATCTTTAGAAGCGTCCACCCGGTGATATTGCTCTGATTACGCAGTAATTATATCACCCCGGGTGGACGGAGATCGTCCACCCGGGGTTTTTTATTCAAAAACGAAAAAAGCCCCGGACGGGAAACCGCCGGGGCTTTTTTCGTGTGGAAAAGGGAAAACCCTAAACAGGAGGAAAATACCATGTTGATCGTTCTTGACCCGGACATCACCCCCCAACAGAAAAATGTCATATTGAGCGTTTTGCGGGAAGGGAACGCCATGTTTCGCGAGATTTCCGATGCGGGGCAGAGCGTTATCGGTGCGACCGGAACTGCCGGCCATGATCTGTCCTTTTTTGAATCTTTGCCCGGCGTCGCCCGGGTGGTACCGGTAGAAACCGCATTTAAACTGGTCAGCCGTCAGCTGCATCCCGCTGACACCCGGGTGCAGGTGGCCGATGTTTCCGTGGGGGGGGAAAGAATCGTCGTTATCGCAGGCCCCTGCGCCGTGGAAAGCCGTGACCAGGTTATGGCCATCGCAAAGGAGGTGCGCCGATACGGCGCCGTGCTGTTTCGCGGGGGTGCATTCAAGCCCCGGACTTCCCCTTATTCGTTCCAGGGGATGGGGGAGGAAGGCCTGAAGATCCTGGCCGAAGTCAAGCAGGTGTACGGCATGCCCGTTGTCACGGAGATTACCACGCCGGCCCAGGCGGATCTGGTGATGAAGTACGTGGACGTGGTCCAGGTCGGCGCAAGGAACATGCAGAATTTCGAGCTGCTCAAATCCGTGGGGCGATTGGGCAAGCCGGTGCTGTTGAAGCGGGGGCTTTCGGCAACCATCGAGGAATGGCTCATGTCGGCGGAATATATTCTGGCCGAAGGAAATGAAAACGTTATTTTATGCGAGCGGGGTATCCGTACTTTTGAGCCGTATACCCGAAACACCCTGGATCTTTCTGCGATTCCGGTCATCAAGAAACTGACGCATCTGCCGGTTATCATCGATCCGAGCCATGCCACCGGCAGTCGTGAAAAAGTCAGTCCCATGGCGCGGGCGGCCATTGCGGCGGGTGCGGACGGCCTGATGATAGAGGTTCACAACAATCCGGACCAGGCGACCTCCGACGGCGCACAGAGCCTTTATCCGGAGCAGTTCGGCCAGCTTATGCGGGATCTGTATGTTATCGCGCCCCTGGTGGACAAGCAGGTCGATTTTGGTTATCTGGACAAGGCAAAGACGGTCAAGCACATGGCCAAAGCAGCCGGCGGAAAAGGGCGGAGGGCCGCTTTTCTGGGGGATGTGGGCAGCTTCAGCCACAAGGCGTGCGCGCAGTTCTTCGGAGACCAGGTCGAACCCCTGCCGGTGGATTCTTTCAGGGGGCTCTTTGAGGCGGTTAAATCCGAAGTCTGCGATTTCGGCGTGGTTCCCCTGGAAAACTCGCTTGCCGGAAGCGTCCATGAAAACTATGATCTTCTTCTGGAATACGACCTGCGCATTGTCGGTGAGATCACCCTCCGGATCAAGCACAACCTGATCGGCCATCCCGGGGCGCGCGTTGATGATGTCCGCTCCATTTACTCGCATCCCCAGGTGTTCCAGCAATGCCGTCAGTTTCTGGAGCGACATGGCGACTGGGACCTGGTTTCCGTGACGGATACGGCAAGAGCGGTCCGTCACATAAAAGAAAGGGGGGATTTCGCTGAAGCCGCCATCGCGGGCAAGGATGCAGCCGAGCTTTTCGGAATGGCCGTACTGGAGGAAAGCATTGAAACCAATCCCAGGAATTTTACCCGTTTTGTTGTTATCGGCCGGGAGTCCATGGTGGGAAACGGCCAAAAACAGAAGTCGTCCATTATATTTTCTACCGGCAACCAGCCCGGTGCACTTTTCCAGGTATTGAAAATATTTGCCGAGAATCATGTCAACCTGGTCAAGCTCGAGTCGCGGCCGATTCACGGAAAGCCATGGGAATATATGTTTTACGTGGATCTGGAAGCGGATGTCGAAGCCCCGGCGTTTTCCGGAGTCCTCGCGCAACTGGAGGGAGCGGTGGAGTACCTGAAGGTCCTTGGGAGTTATTGAGAAAGGTTCACTGTGCGGGCATCTGTACAGGAACAGCATGCCGTGCTCCTGCAGTTACAAATCTTTGCATTTATCAATAGACATGATGATCAGGAAGACCTCGTAGGGGCACCCCTTGCGGGTGCCCCTACGGGCTCACATTCTGTGAGAATATGTATCGTGTCTATACAAGAATGCAAAACTTAGTATGCCCATTACCGTTGTTGCTCTCGGTGTCGGCATCGGCGTCGGTATCGACATCACGTCGTAACCACCGAGTCCTCGGAGCCATAGTCGTTTGGCACGTACCCGTCGGCGGCATGGTCGTTTTCCCACCGCTGGTAGTCGATCAGGTAACGGAACCGGAAGGACCGGTGCGCCGGAAGGGAATAGGTTATGAAAAACGTGCCCGTAGCGGTTCGGGTCATGGGTTTGGCGTTCTGGTCCCAATTGTTGAAGTCGCCGCAGACGACGGCCGTTTTACCATCCGTGCCCGGAGGAAGTTTGAATGTCACCCGACAGTGACTGCCTGTTTTGCTGTAGCTTTTCTTGATCATTCATGCCTCCGTGGAAGATATTCGTATTGCTGCGTTTCATGCCACCAGAAATCGTTGTGCGTCACCGGGTCATGGTAACGTCGCTTGTCGTTGACATAGATTTCTTTGGCAAGATCTGTTTCATCCCTGCCGCACCGGATGAGCCGGTCGGATGTCATCATCCACCCGACAAGGAGGCCGTATTTTTCAAAAGCCGTCTTTGCATACGAAGAGCAGGAGGGATACATGGGGCACGTGCCATCGCGTAGCGCGTTCAAATGGTTCAGGGGGCCCTGGTAGAATGCAATGGGGCTTGTCGCACATCCGGAAAACGCCGCCGCAATAGTGAAAAGAAAAAAGACAAGCACCGTTCGGAACGATCCG
The DNA here is from genome assembly GCA_011389935.1 of Desulfobacteraceae bacterium. GTDB lineage: Bacteria > Desulfobacterota > Desulfobacteria > Desulfobacterales > Desulfosalsimonadaceae > B1SED10-16. The sequence goes on along the minus strand of JAABTJ010000031.1, from coordinate 7,170 downwards.
GCCGGGAAAAAAAACGTTTTAAACCGAATAGTCGGGATCACTTTTTGCGAAGTTCCGTTTTCAATGTTAACCGCCTGGCTGTCCTGGACCGGATCGTTTTTTCCGATTTTTCCCTTAATCAGCCAACGGATATATGTAAATTATACAGCAGTAATTTTGGTTTTCAAGCGCCGGCAGCGCGATGGGCCGATTTTTTTCTCCATTTTTTGATCCGTGAGGCGGCGAAGCGGACGCCGAGAGACAAAAAAAATCCGGCCGCAGCCACCATTATGATGGTGGCGCCGGATGTAAGGTCATAGCTGTAGGATATCCACAGACCGGTCAGGTTGAATATCAGTGAAAACAGGACCGACAGGACCATCATCATCATCAGCGAGCGCGCGAATTTTTCGGCAATATAGGGGGGGATGGTCAAAAGGGCGATTACCAGTATGAGGCCGACCATTCGTATGATAAAGACGATGGATACCGCAACCAGTGCGATAAAGATAAAATACAGCAGGTTTACCGGAACCCCCCTGAGTTTTGCGAATTCGGCATCATAGGAGATTGCCAGGATGTCCCGGTAGAACGCGACCGTTACAATCAGGGTTATCCCCCCCAGGGCGCACATCCACCAGATATCGGCAGCGGGAACGGCCAGGATGGAACCGAACAGGTAGCTCATGAGATCCGAATGATACCCCGGGGTCAGATCCAGAAGAATAACCCCCATGGCCATGCCGACGGCCCACAGCACCCCGATAAAAATATCCGAGCGCTCCTTTGCTTTTATTGCAACCGCGGTCATAAGAAAAGCGGCTGCAAGGGAAACGCCAATGGTGCCGTAGATGTAGGGGATGCCGAAGAAAAAAGCGATGCCGATTCCCCCGTAGGCGGCATGCGCAATCCCTCCGGCCAGAAAAACCAGGCGGTTCACGACCACGAAGGAGCCGATGATGCCGAAGATCAGGCTCGCAAAAACGGCCGCAAGCACCGCGTTTCTCATAAATTCGTATTGCAATGCATCGATCAAGTCAACGATCTCCGTGGGTTTTGAGTATCCGGTGCGGCTGACCGTGGGCGATCAGCTCGACGGGGCATTGATAGCCCATTTCGATCATGGTTTCCGTTATCTCATTGTGATGGTGATAATGCAGTGAACGGTTGACGCAGGCCACGCTTTTTACATAGCTTGAAATGATCATCAGGTCGTGGCTGACCACGATAACGGTCTTGGTCTCATTGAGTTTTCCAAGCAGATGGTACAACTCCGTTTTGCCGCCGGTATCCACGCTGGCGGTCGGTTCGTCGAGAATGAGAATCTCCGGGTCGGCGGCAAGGGCCCTGGCAATGAATACGCGTTCCCGCTGTCCTGCGGACAGGTCTTTAATGGTGCGGTTTTTAAAACCGGCAACCCCCATCATTTGCATGCTTTCCATTGCTTTTTGGCGGTCTTCCCGGTGGATACCCCGGCGTCCCCGGTGTCTCAGGCGCCCCATCAGAACCACGTCCATCACGGAAACGGGAAAATGAATGTTGATATTGACGTCCTGGGGCACATACCCGAAAAGGTGGGCCATTTTTCTGGGGGAACGGCCGTGAATAGTGATGCGCCCGCTATCCGGCTCGAGAAGTCCCAGCATCAGCTTAACGAGCGTTGATTTGCCGCCGCCGTTGGGGCCGATGATCGCAAGAAATTCCTTCTCTGCGATATCAAAGGATATATTGGATAGGGCAGGCTCTCCGCTGTAGGAGAAGGACAAATCCCGTACCTGGATGATAGGGTCGTTGTTCGTCATTGCTGTGTGTGCTTTCCGATCAGATCCGCGATGCGGCGAAGGTTTTGCGCCCAGTCTTCGGCCAGGGGATCGGCCATGACCGTCCGGCCGTTGATTTCACGGGCGATCGTTTCCGCATCACGGGTGGAGATTTGCGGTTGCACCATGACTGCAAGGATATTCATCTCCCTGGCATGCCGGATGGCTTCCTGTATCTGCCGGGCTTTCGGGGTTTTTCCGCCAATTTCAACGGGGATCTGCCGAAGCCCGTAGGCGTCTGCGAAATATCCCCAGGAAGGGTGGTATGTCATGAATGTTGTGCCGGGCGCCAGACGTTCTTTCAATTCAATATCCAACTCGACGATTTCCGACAGAAACGATGCATAGTGTGACGCATAATGGGCGAATCCCTCCGGGTCGATTTTTGTCAATCCCTCCAATACAGCCCTTGCCTGGAGCATGACCAGCGGCGGGGACAGCCAGATATGCGGGTCATCGTGGAAGGCCTCCGGGAAGGATGCGCCCGTCTTTTCCCCGGGAATGCGTTGTAAGTCGTCGTGGTCGCGGCGGTGGGAGGAGGATCGTTTTTCGATCCCCCGGGAAGTGTCCACAAGCACCATGTCCGGATTGACGGATCGGATTTTTGGGAGCCATGCCTTTTCAAAGGTTACCCCGATGGAAAAATAGGCATCCGCGTCGGCCAGTTTTTTCATCTGCCCTGCAGATGGCTCATAGGTATGTGGGCTTGCGCCCGGAGGCACCATGATATGGACTTCGACACGTTCCCCGCCGATTTTTTCAACAAAATATTTCTGCGGGGCGATGCTCACGAATACGCTTTTTTCCGCGGCGGCTGCAGGAAACGCGAGCAAAGAAAGCGCGGCCAGAAAAAGCACGATGAGCGACAATAATTGTTTCTTCATGTCGGCCTGCCTGTTTTGGTTTATTGTATATATCTTTGATAAGCATATAATCATTTATTTCCGGTTGCAAATTCCCGTAGATATCATTTAAACATGGTAAAGGGTTTTTTTTTGCGACACGGGCGTCATGGGTCGGGGCGGCAGGCCGCCGTTTATCCGTTTATTTTACCAGATGGGAATAATACCATATCATGTTTGACAAGACAATTATCCAGAAAATAATGGACTCCTGGATCAGCGATCCGTTTGATTCCCCTGAGACCGCCTCTGAAATGCACACCATATCGGCGGAAGACGTCGAGTTCCTCGTGGAGACGGCGTTTCTTGCGAGCCTGAAAAAAGAGGAAGACCGCTCGGTGACCTTCAGCCTTGTATTTTTGAGCAAAAAGAAGGCGGCAAGGTCCTTTCCGGATCCCAACCGGAAACAATTGATTATGACATTTGAACAGAGCCTTCCGCTGACGGTCGACAGCCTGTCCAAGGTTGCCCTGGCCTTTGACCCCCGTTTTACGTCCTTTGTCGTTGCGCCGCCTGCGGACGAGAGCAGAAAACGCTACGAGATATGGGGGGCCATGTTTTTTAATGCGCTGCCCAATTACTTTGATGATATTCCCGAAGACAAGGTGGGTGAAATTTTCCGGCGGCCGAACGTTTTTATGATCACGTCGGTTACGCCGGGATCCATTATCATATCCAAGGGAGACGTCCAGATCGGCCGGTTCGTCGCGGGAAAATTCATCAAGGCCACGCCGTCCCCCTTTTACGCAAAGGCGATGGGCGGATTTCTGTTCAACAAGATCAAGCGGGATGCCGAATCCATGGCAAAAGACCGGTCCACCTGGAAGGTTTTCATACACAGCCTGGACTATCTTTTGTCTGAAATTTCATCGAGGAGCCACGGCGCATCGGTGCTTATCGTACCGGAGCACAAGCTGCCCGTGTACAGGGACCATTTTACCGGCAAATATATGTTTCGTGAAAATCTCAAGATTCATGAACTGATATCCGAGTCGCTCACGATTGAAGATCAATCGGAGGATGCGGCCATGAAACGGCTGGGCTATAACCGGAAAATCGCCGAGCGCCTGCAGGTGCTCGCCCAGCTTGCCGCGGTGGACGGGGCGCTGATATTGAGCGCTTCATTTCGCATCATATCCTTCGGCGCGACGCTCAATGCCCCAAAATGGCGGGGCAGGGTTTTGGAAGGCCCTGACGGATATAACGGCGGGGACCGGATTTTTGAGCATCAGCTTCTGGGCACCCGCCATAATTCCATGATCGATTTTATCGGTAAATGTTCGGACAGCATCGGCTTTGTCATTTCCCAGGACGGCCCGATCCGCGGCCTGGTTCGAAAAAATATGAAAACCATGTATTGCTGGCCGGACTGCCGGGTGTCGATGTTTATATAGGTCCGCTGCGCAATATTGATGAGCCCGTAAAAAGGCAATTTTGGACGGCAAAGTAAAAAGTTCAAGATCAAGGCGCGTGCAATCTTTGAAGGATTGAGCGTACTTGGCCGTACGTGAGATTCTTCAAAGATTGTGCGCAACGCAGATATTGGACTTTTTACGAAGCCGTCAATATTGGATGACGGGCCTCCCCGAAGGCACCCTCAAGTGGCGGAAGCCGGAGAACCGGCTTCCGCCTTGGAAAAAATCCTACGGATTCATCTCGTACGTATCCCGCAAGCTGTAGACGTATTCGTTCCAGAAACGGGTGAACCGTTCCGGGTTGTCAACCGGTTTGCGGATCATCTTCAGGCACCATTCGCCCTGTTTTTCCGTGGTGTCCTGCTTGGAATAGAGTTGAAGGGCGTAGCGGGAAAAATCGCGGACCATGAAGTCGAAGATCTGTTCGAGCAGATCGTCTTCGTATTTCTCCATTTTGTATTTTTCAAGGATCAGCTGGCCATAGGCAACAAGCGTGAATATTTCGCCGATGCCCAGCAGAAAATCGATGTTTTTCGCCTGTTCCGGCCCTGGCGCGGCATCGACCAGGAAGCTTTTGAACACCTCGATCTGTTCCTTGAAAATGCGGACATTGGGCAGGTCCACGTCCCCGTAGGCGATGTTGTAATCGTGGAACTGAATTTTTCCCAGCCCCTTGGTGGGCCCCTGCCGAAACAGGAATTCGTCGTCCGCGGGATCGTTTCGCTTTGAAATCTCCGGAAATTCGCCGGGATTGAAAAAATAGTTGAAGATGAACTTGATGATCAGCGCCATGTTGACGTGAACGGTGCCTTCCAGCTTGGGCAGGGAGCGAATGTCCGTGGCCGCCATCTCGAAATAGACGTCTTTTTCAAATCCGCGCGCCGCGATGACGTCCCAGAGCAGGTTGATGACTTCCTCTCCCTGGGTGGGAACCTTCATCTTGGTGATGGGATTGTACAGCAGGTAGCGGCGGTCATTTTCAGAAGCGCTGCGCATGTAGTCCGTTGCCCGCTGGGAAAAAATCTTCATAGCCACGAGCCGTGCATAGGCATCCGTAAAAAGCTGCTTGATATGGGGAAAGTCCGTCACGTATTTGCCGTAGAGGTTCCTGTTGCTGGCATGGTTGATGGCCTCGTAAAAGGCGTGGGTCGCAATGCCGATGGCCCCCCATCCCAGGTTGAACTTGCCGACGTTGACGGTATTCAGTGCACTGTCCCATGCCTCCCGGCCGTAGGTAAGGATTTCGTTGTCTGTCAGGGGATAGCTGTTCAAGGCATACTCGGCCACGTATCCCTCCCAGTCCACGACGTTCTGGACCAGGTCGTAGTTTTCATGTTTCGGATCCGCAACGAACCAGACGTATTCATCGGTTTCCGTATCCTTGGCGAACGTGGAGACCAGTGCGGCCTCGTTGGCGTTTCCGATGTAGTATTTGCCGCCGTCTGCCACGTATTTGCCGTCCCCCAGTGGGGTCACCGACATATCGGAGGAATAAAGGTCCGCGCCGTGGGTGCGCTCGGAAAGGCCGAACGCAAAGATCCCGCCTTCCTTGAGCAGTTTTGCGGTGGTTTTTTTCACGTCCTCGTTGTTGCCCATGAAAATCGGTCCAAGGCCCAGGATGCTGACCTGCCAGGTATACCAGTGGGACAGGTTGTAAAATGCCAGGATTTCATTGAAGTCGCATATCCGGTAGGTATCCCACCTTTTTTCCGGATCGCCGTCATTTGCATACTTGGCTGGCGTCAGCAGCGTGGCAAAGATTTCATTTTCCTTTACAAATTCAAGAAAATCCGAATACCATTTTCTTTCATGGAAATCGTCTTTGAGCTGTTTTTTTCCGCGCGACTCGAAATATTCGATGGTTTTTTTCATGATTTCCGCAGACCGCGGGTCCAGATGGTCAAAGGTTTCTTTTTTGGGGTTAAGCAGCATGCTGGTTCTCCTTTTTTAATTTTGGCCCGGCTTATATCAGCTCCCACAAAAGACGCCGGAGCATTTCCCGTTCTTCCGGAGAAAATCGGGCCAGGATTTTCTTGTTTGCCTTTTTGCGCTCTTCTATCAATTGGTATTTCAGGCTGTCGGCTTTTGAAGACGTAAAAATACGATGAACGCGGCCGTCTTCCGGGTGCGGCTCCCGTATGATCCACCCGGTTTCGATCATCCGTTCAAGTACGCCGGACAGGGTCGCCTTGTCCAGCCGCAGCAGTTTTGATATTTCCGTGGCGGTCATGCCGTTTTGATACCACAACCCCTCCAGCACCAGGTGCTGCATATTGGTCAGCCCGTACGGTTTCAGGCGTTTTTTGAAATCGCCGTGGGCCTTCTGGTACGCTTTTCCCAGCAGGAACACCAAGCATTCGGGCAGATCTTCGGGAAGCTTTTGCATGTCAGCCAATTCCTTTGTATACGAACGATTTATTACAGCCGTTTTGAAATGTCAACAGATAGTGGCAGGAAGGATCAAGGAAGGACCAATGAAAGAGCAAGAAAAAGTACGAAAGAACAAGAAGAAAGATGAAAGAACAAGAAAGAGCATACAGGGGAAAAGGTCAATTTCCTTTTGGGGGTGGGGGTGCTCCCCCTGGCGACTGTGAGCGATTGGGATCGCTCTACGGCTCGTTTCGCAACATCCTGCAATCAAAACCTATGCAGGATGTTTTGCGCCACTTCGCCAAGAGCGATCGACAATCACGCCCAATGTCGCCCGCGGGAGCACCCCCACTCCCAAAAGGAAATTGATCATTTTATATATCGCATCATTGGCGTTTTGTTTGAATTTCGTTCATTTCGATTATCCAACAAAAAGATCGAACCCAAATCCGAATGTTCAGATAGATTCTAATAACGACATGCAAACGTGCGCTATACAAAATGATCCATTTCCTTGGGCCGGGGGGGGGTGCCTGAAAGCAACATTGGGAGGACATGGCAGACCGCTCATGGCGAAGATGCGCCAGGCGGCCAGAATTGTTTGAGTCCCGCCATCGGCGGGACGAGTCTTTCAGGACGCGGCGGATCGAGCCATAGAGCGGTCGCCAGGTACTCACAGTTGCT
>JAABTJ010000030.1 GCA_011389935.1 Desulfobacteraceae bacterium | reverse complement strand
GGACAGCCAGGACATGAGGGGTTTGCGCCCGGCCCTGGACGAGTTGAAGCAATACGCCGCACTCCATGACGCCATTGGTATAAAGAGTACCTTGAAATCCATCGTAGCAGAATACATCCCCAGGGAAACCGCTGCCGTTCTTGAAAGCGTTTTGCCGGACGAGGCTGCTGCCGGCCGAAACCCCACGTACGACCCGGAAGCAGCCCGGTCAGGGGCGCTTTCCGTGGCGGCAAAGGCGGCACAGATTGTTGATTGAAAAAAGGATCCGGTGTTTGACAATAATTGGTCGGTAAGGAGGCTGAGTGTCCGAGGAACAACAAAGCTGGCAGCACGATGAGGATTTTTATCAGGAAGACGATATCAGCCTGGTGGATCTTTGGCTCGTGCTGGTCCGGCGAAAATGGCTGGTCATCGGCATTGTATTTTTGTGCATTGCTGTAGCGGCGGGCTACGCCGTGATCCGGGAGCCCATATATCGCTATACCACGGTCATCGAACTGGCGCGCACGGGGGACGGAAAGCCGGTGGAATCGCCGGATTCGGCCCGGGCCCGGATGACGCAGGTTATCATTCCCATGGTTCGTCATGAAATGGCCCGGGCGCAAACAGCCCCCGGTGAAAGGCCCCCCGAGGCAATTGTGGGGATTCCCCAGGGCGGAGGCCGTCTGCTGGAAATCATCAGTGAATACCGGAGAACCGATCAAGATGACATTCGCCGGTTTCACGAGCGGCTGTCGCATTTGCTCAAAACCGAACATGACAACATGGTCGCCATGGAAAAGGAACGCCTTGGGCTCCGGCAGGAAACGATTCAGGAAGAAATAAAACGCATCGGGGCGGAAAAAGAAAGAATCCGGGAACGCATAACCGAAGCCAGACGCCGTATGGCTGCCGGAAGAACCCTGCAGAAGCGATCCCCGGAAGAAGCAACGGATGAGGCCCGGGCGATGACACTGCTTATCATACAATCCCAGATCGAGGATGCCCACGAGAAAATACTGGCGCTGGAGCAAACGTTGTACCGGGAGCTTCCCTCCCTGTCGGATGAACTGCGCCTGGAGCTGGCGGAAATCAACAATCAACTGGCGCAGCTTTCATTTACAAAGGCGCATGCAATAGCCCTTGAATCCGAATTCCCGGCCGGCGCCGGCAAACCCCTCATCGCCGCGCTTGCGCTGGTCTTGGGCGTCATGCTGGGGGTATTCGGCGCATTTTTCGCCGAGTTTCTGGCCAGGGCAAAAGCCGCAGAAGTTCAGCGGCAGAACCGGAACGGGTAAAAGAGAATCACTATGAAGGTGAAATTTCTGTTTGTCATAATGGTGGTTATCCTGCTGGGCGCATCCTGCGCCCGGGTTATCGAGATGGTTGAACGGCCGCTTCCGCCGGATATGGCCTTGTTTGTATCCGCCCAGGAAGCCTTTGAGGCCGCTGACTACGACAAGGCGCTTGCCCTTTATACCGCATACTTAGAAACGTACCCCGAAGGGGAAAAGGCCCCTTCGGCAATGCTGAAAATCGGCTTGATTCGGATTGAAACCGAACAGTACGCAAAGGCCCGGGGCGTTTTTGAACAGGTGATGGAGACCTTTCCGGAAACCGATTTTGCCCTCCAGGCGGAAGTGGAAACGCTATATTCGTATTTTCGCGAAGGGCGTCATGCCGTGGTGATCGAAAACGCCGCTGCCCTGGAGAAAAAACGCTTCCCTCCTGTCATGCGAATGCGCATCAACCGCATTGCCGGCGATTCATACATGGAAAAAGCGGCGTACCAGGACGCGCTGGAACGGTTTCTGGAAGCTTTTGCCCAGGCCCCGAGAGAATACCGGGAAGATGCGGGGGCGCGACTGATGAAAGGGGCGTCCTACCTGGACCAGGCTGCGTTGGAAACGGTGATAGAGGGCCTTGACGGCAATCCCCCCGCCGGTTACCTGTTGTACCAGAAGGGACAAAACCTGGTCGATGCCGGACGTATCGGCGAGGCCATCGCAACCTTTTCCGATTTTACGGAAAGGTTTCCCCGGCATGGGCTTTGGAAAAACGCCCGGGAAAAAGTGGCGCAGCTGGAGTCCATGGCCTATTTTGAGGGGCATCGCATCGGTGTGCTTCTCCCGCTCAGCGGGCAATACGCCACCTTCGGGCAAAAGGCCTTGCGGGGTATCGAACTGGCGCTGTCGGAATATTCCCGCCGTGTTGCCCTCGACCCGCCCATCGAGATCATCGTGGAAGATACGGCTGCAGATGCCGACAAGACGGTCCGTGCGGTTAGGCGTCTTGGGGAAAAGAAAGTGGCCGCCATCGTCGGTCCCATCGTCATGGCCGATGTCGCGGCCAAAGAAGCCAGGAATATGGAAATCCCCATTATCACGCTCACCCAGAAGGCCGATATCGTTGACATCGGGGATTACGTGTTTCGAAATTTCCTGACGGCCCGGATGCAGGTCGATGCACTGGTGGCCTATGCAACGGGCACCCTTGGCCTGGAGCGGTTCGCCATATTGTACCCGGATGAAGCATACGGGGAGACGTTTCTCCACCTTTTCTGGGATAAATTGATCGAAAATAACGGGGTCGTGGTCGGCGTGGAAAAATACAACCCGGAGAAAACGGATTTTTCCGTCCCCATTAAAAAACTGGTTGGGTTGTATCATGATGTTCCGGATCATTTGCAACGAACCGTTTTTCCGCTGAACAAGCAGCTTTTTCAGGTGGATACGGAGCTGTATGACGGAAACGTGCCGGGTCTTGTACGCGTGCTTGAAGAAAGCACAAAGGAAGGCGAAGACCCGTGGGAGGAAGAAGACAAGGCGATCGTCGATTTTGATGCCGTGTTCATTCCGGACTCGCCCGGGGTTGCGGGATTGATCATTCCGCAGCTGCGGTATTACGATATCAGCGATGCATACCTGCTGGGAACAAACCTCTGGCACTCCCAGCGCCTTATCGACATCGCCGGGCGCCAGCTCAGGCAGATGGTCATCCCCGAGGGATTTTTCAGCCAGAGCCGCAGACCCGGGGTTCGCCGATTTGTTTCCCGGTTTCAGGCCATTTACGGGGAGGCGCCCGGATTGTTCGAGGCGTCGGGTTATGATTCGGCAATGATTCTTTTCGATGTGATTGCACGGCCGGATGTGGACAACCGGGTGGCCGTCAACCATGCACTGTTGAACATGGACCCGTTCGAGGGCCTGACCGGAAAGACCGTTTTCGATGAAACAGGGGAAGCCGTCAAGGCGCTTTACCTGCTGGAGATTTCCCGGGGGAGGTTTTCGGAAATCCGGAATTGACTAAAATCTCTCTCAAAAAAATCTTTTGGCCCAATCTTCCTCAGTCATTCACCATGCTCCCCTGGCCGGTGGCCTCCAGTACCGTCTGCCAGAGCTTCCCCCCCGGGTTGACCTGTTTTCGTTTTCCGGCGGTAAGGCTTACCGGTACATGCACGAAATGGTTGTTCCAGTGCCCCACGATCATGTCGGTTTTTCCGGCCATGCCCGCGTGTACGGCGTCCCGTCCCAGAAACGTGCAGTAAACGTGGTCGTTTGAGTTGGCGGGCAGGCTTCTCACCATGTAGCTCGGGTCGATGTATTTGAGCGAGATTGACATTTTCCGGTTTTTAAAGTACCCGTTGATGCGGTCTTTGAGGTACAGGCCGATATCGTGGAGCTTGATGTTGCCCGAAGCATCGTATTCCTTTTCATGTTTTTCGAAAAACTTCTGGCCGGCGCCTTCCGCAATCAGGATGACCGCGTGCTTCCGTTTTTCAAGGCGAGCCTCGAGTTTTTTGAGCAGCCCGTTTTCCCCTTCCAGGTCAAAATCGATTTCCGGGATCAGCACGAAATTGACGTCCTGCTGGGCCAGGGCGGCCGTGGCGGCAATAAATCCCGAATATCTTCCCATAAGCTTGATCAGGCCGATGCCGTTGGGATACCCCTCGGCTTCCTTGTGCGCCCCTTTTACGGCTGCGGTGGCGATATCCACGGCCGAGTCGAACCCGAACGACTTGGAAACCATGTGAATGTCATTGTCGATGGTTTTGGGGATGCATATGACGCTGATTTTCAGCCCCCGTTTTTTGATGGTCTGGTTTATTATGGAAGCCGCCATGAGGGTGCCGTCTCCGCCGATCATGAACAGGATCCCTATGTTCATGCGCTCCAGGCAGTCGACGATGACGTCGATATCCTGGGGCCCCCGGGAGGAGCCGAGGATGGTTCCCCCCATTTCATGGATGTTGACCACCCGGGCCGGGGTGAGTTCCACCACTTCGTGCCGGTATTCGGGGACAAATCCCTGAAGGCCGTAGGGAAAGCCGTAAATGTGCTTGACACCGTAAATGTAATGGAGCTCCAGCACGATGGAGCGGATGATGTTGTTTAATCCGGGGCAAAGGCCGCCGCAGGTGGTAACGGCGCATTTCAGCTTGCTGGGGTCGAAATAGATTTTTTTCCGCGGGCCGGCCTGCTCAAAAGCCGGGGGCGTTTTGCCGGCCTTGATCATTTTCATGATCCGTTTGGGATTGACCTGCACCAGGACATTTTCAGTTTCATTCCTGAAAATGCTTTCGTCCGCACCAAGAAGCTCCTTGAGAATCGGGGAGTTGATCCTCGCTTCCCCAAGGGTGTCTATGGTGGTGTCGAGTATGTCGAAATCATCATTCGCCATGGTATTTGTCCTGTATAGTGTTTTTGTAGGGTTGAAGGAGTACTACGTGCCGTTGAACTTCACCGCCCCCTTGCCCAGAATATCATGCAGGTGGAGGGCGCCGATCAGGGTGCCGTCGGTCTCGATGACGGGCAAAACAGTGATCTGATGCGTTTCCATGAGGTTAAGCGCTTCATACAGCGGCATCTCCGGCGGCAGCGTCCTGGGATTTCTGGTCATCAGAACCTCAACCGGCTGGTTGTGGATGGCTGTTTTCCCGACGACCATCCGCCGGATATCCCCGTCCGTGATAATGCCCTGGATGCTGCAGTGATTGTCGGTAATAAAGATAACCCCGAGTCCTTTCCTGTCCATCACCTCCAATGCCTGCTCCATGTCCGTTCCCATGGGGACCGAGGGGACGGCCTCCCCCGTGAGCATGATGTCTCTGGCGTTGAACGATAAACGCCGGCCGATTTGTCCGCCGGGATGAAATTTCTGGAAATCGCTGCTTTTGAATTTCCTGCGATTGATCAATACCACCGCCAGCGCGTCTCCCATGGCCAATTGCGCCGTGGTGCTGCTCGTGGGGGCAAGCCCCAGGGGGCATGCTTCCTTTTCAACGCCCACGTCGATGACGATGTCGCTTTGTCGCGCGAGCGTTGAATGCGGGTTGCCCGTAAAAGCAATGATCGGGCATCCGGTGGCGCGAATGCTCGGCAACAGGATGTTCAGTTCGTCGGTTTCGCCGCTGTTTGAGATAGCGAGAAATACGTCATTGTGGGACAAAATGCCGAGGTCGCCGTGCATGGCTTCCACCGGGTGCAAAAAAATCGCCCTTGTACCGGTTGAATTCAGCGTCGCGGCAATTTTGCGGCCGATCAGCCCTGATTTTCCAATGCCGGCAATAATCAGTCGCCCCCGGGATTGGAAAATGATGTCGACGGCCCTGGCAAAGCTTTCATCAATGCGGCCGGTGAGCTGTAAAATGCTTTCCGCTTCGGTTTTGAGCACCGCTACGGCCTGTTCTATCGTTTCTTTGATCATTGTCTTTGCTATCGCTTTTTTTTACCGGTTGCCCGGAGAGGAATATTGGTTCCGCATCCATTGAAAAATGGCAATTTTTTGGAAAAAAATCAAGTCATCGTTTGACGGAGAAAAAAAATAGTTATTTTCCTGCGAAAAACAATTGACAAGGGATAATTGTTTGCTGTAAAAGCAGGTCAACGAAAGTGCCGGTGTTTTTGTAGCTGCAACAGACCGCTCAAAGAGCGGTTTTTTTTTCGTTGCTGCCGGGCTTGCAAGGCAAAGTACGGATAAAAACGGCGCCGTATGGCATATGTAACGGCGCCGTATTTTTATACATTCAAGGAGGTATGGTAATATGTTGGTATGTGAAACCACGCGCAAAGGAAAAAAATGTACATTCATGACCGCTCAGGGCTGCTCTTTCAACGGGGGTTCCTGTGCGGAAATCATCGAGGCATGCAACGGGTGCGCCCGGAGCGAACAGCATGAAAACGGCTGGTTCTGCACGGCTTTTCCAGAGCCGTCCGTCAAATGGAAGAACGGAAATTGCAACCTGGCCACCCACGTTCAGAGTGCTGTTGCCGATGCAAAAGCGAAACTGAACCCGATCAAGGCAAGCAAGCGGCGCGGCAAGTAGGGATCCGGCAAAAAATTTTGTTTTTTTCTTCCTGGTATTTCCTGGTTGAAGGCAGTGCGGCGCTTTTGATAAAAAATCAATCGCGCGGCACTGCCTTTTCTATTTGTTCGTGCAGAAATAGCGGTAATTCGTGCTTGACCACCGCACGGTGCCACCGCTCCAGGTAATATCCGGCAAGCCGCGCCCCGGTTTTGGGATAAAGTTCCGCCTTGTCGAAATCCACTATATATACCCTACCATTTTCATCGATCAAAATATTTCCCGGATGAAGGTCTACGTGAAGGATGTTTCTGCAGACCAGCATGTTGATCTGTGTCGCAACCTCCGGCAGCACCGTTTCCGCGCGCTCGGGTGCGGTTCGTGAAAGATCCGCAAGGGTTTTGGCACCGGGGATTTCCTTTGTTGCCAGCCATGCGTGATAAAAAAGTACGCCCTTTGTCCGGGATGCAAAAGCGACCGGCACCGGGGCACTGATTCCCATCTCACGCACCTGGTTCAGGAAGTCAAATTCGGCACGACTTCTGGTATTTCCGATTTTCAGGTAGGTGCGCCGGTTGACGTGCCGGAGGATGCCCCCCCGGAAGTAATGCTTGATAACGACCCTGCCGAATTCCCCAAGCTCAGCGATATGGGGGCGCATGCGTCCGGAAAGCCGGTTTTGCGATGCTTCGGGAGATCTTTGGAATTCGCTTGCCAGAACCTGTTTCTGGGTATCCGAAAGCCCTCTTCTCGATCCGATTGTAAAGGACATATACTTTTCAATGGTTGCCATGGTACTTCCTATCCGGTGATGAACTATACGTTGCGGGAATGATATTCCGGGAGCTGCGAAATGCCGTATTCAGTAAGCTTCACCCCGTTGCGCGCATTGTAGACCCGCAGCTTCTTGTTTGACTGCACCATCTCCGGGTCTTTGTAGCCCCTGCCATGATCCAGGTGGATGACAATGGCATTGTAACGGACGTGCTTGGGGCGAATGCCGGAATTGATCAGCCGCACACCGAATTCCCGATCTTCTCCCCCCCAGGGCATGCGTTCATCAAAACCATTGACTGCAAAAATATCCTTGCGCCATGCAGAAGCGTTGGAACCTTTCAAGGTGCATTGGGTGGTCGTCAGGGCGTTAAAAAGCCGAGCCTGCCGATGTGTTGCGGTCAACTTGGCGTTCTTGAAGCTGCTTTTCAAGCCATTGGCCTTTAGCCATTTCAGGTCAAAACACCGTCCGGTAAGGATGTCCTCTTTGGTGATCGTTTCGCTGGTGCGCATCGGCAGCTTGTGATAACCGCCGGAGAGATAGTGTCCGGGCCGGGCTTCGCCGGCATGGACTTCCAGAAAGTCATTGCGCGGAATGCAGTCGCCGTCCGAGAATACTATATATTCAGATGCTGCGGCCAGGATGGATTTGTTCAGGATCCGGCATTTCCGGAACCCCTGGTCTTTCTGCCAGATATGACGAATATCCATTCCGGTTTCATCGCGCATCCGGTCGATGAGCTGCCGGGTTTCATCCGTTGACCCGTCGTCGCCGACGATCAGTTCAAAGTCATCATGGCGCTGCGCACTGTATCCCCAGAGGACCTTCTCAAGCCATACGGGCGCATTGTAGGTGGTTATGATAACGGACAGCCTCATGAGCCGGTATTTCCTGTTTCCGTACGCGTGTCGTCCGTGACGGGCAGGCCGTCCGGGTAGCCGAATGTTTCAAAGTCGTCCCGGTACAGCATGCGTACGAGTTCAGCGGTTTCCGTATCGTAATAGGCCTTCAGCTTCCTGCCGGCCCCTGTTGAATTGTCCAGAAATGACTTGAAAGGCTTCTCCGGGCGTTTTCCCTGGAGTTTTTCTTTTATAAAAAGAAGATCGGTATCTATCGATTCGACTTTGCCGATAAAATCGAATTGATCGGCCGGCAGAAGCAATAGCGCGCTTTGCGGCGCCCAGTGTGCATTGGAATAGAGCTTCCCTTTTTGCAGGGAGTACAAAAAATCCCTGAAGGAGCTCTCTTTGTTGTCCCGCAGGGCGCTTCTTTCCACCTTGTCAAGGTATGCAGACAGGGTTCGGGTATACGGGTTCCGAACCACGGTGAATGTAAACAGCAAAGGAAACCGCAAAACTTCATGGCTATGCAGCGCAGAGGGTGGGCGGAACATTTTTTTGGCTGTCCTGGCTGTAATATCACGGCCAAACTTGAGCCGCGCCAGGTTGGTTACTATTGTAGAATTGGCCGCCTTTGGAATACGGTTATAAAAAAATCCCAATTCCATGTCAACGCAGCCGCGGTCATCGGCGCTGTTGATCGAAATCCCGTCTTTGTAGGGGTATCGTCTGTAAAACGGAGTGAAAGGTATGGTAAGCCGGTTCCTGAGAATTTTGTTCAAAGCCCTGTTCATCATTGGTTCCTGGATATGTTTTATGCGGCGCAGGATTCAAATACGTATTTTACAACGTTCCTCCTCAAAATGCATTCCTTTTTTCATTTCATAATTATTTGTCTATAGAGCCGAAAACGCCATTTGTTTCATGAATTTTTTAATGATGACTTTACATAAAATCTTAATCTTGTTAGAAAAACAGTAAAAAGAAATTTTTTCGGCAAACACCGTGTTTCTTGTTTTCATGAAGATGATATTAGAACCCATCTCAACATCCGGATATGGGAAGCGGGGTATATTGATTGGATGCAAGCAATTGTGCACTTTTCTATCAATCTTTTTACAATAAAAAACGAGTCTGAACATGCCCGATGATTTTGGAACAAGAGATCCCGGCAGAGTATGGCAGCTGCTTATCCGTTTGTGTCACAAGCCAAATGGCCCTTTGAGCAGTCGCATGCTGGCACCGATTGTCCGAAAGGCAATCGGTAAGAGGTCATCCATACTGCCTGTTGATGTTTGTGTGGACGGTATGAAACTGCGTTGTCAATTTATTGACAATTATTCCGAGAAAAAGTTTGTATTTACACCATGGCGATACGACAGGCAGGAAAGAAAATACTTGTCGAGAGCGCTTGAAAACGGGGGCGTCTTTATAGATATCGGAGCAAATGTGGGGTTCTACACGCTTACCGCAATAAAAGCCATGGCAGGACAAAAAGGCAGAGTCATCGCATTTGAACCCAACCCGGAAATTTTTGCACGGTTGAAATTTAATCTTCGTGCCAGCATGGCCGACCTTGAAAACCAGCCGGAAGTGACTGTTTTAAATATTGGCGTGGCGGATCGGGAGACAACCTTTACCCTGAACCTCGACCGTTCAAACCTTGGTGCAAGCAGTATCGTTAGCAGCAATCGCTCTAATCCCAAAAATTTTACGGCAAACAGAGAAACCGTAGAGATAGGCTGCCGACCGCTTATGGACGTTTTGCAGGAACTTTCCATAGAAACCATCGATGCGTTAAAAATCGACATTGAGGGGGCCGAAGACATCGCGCTTATGCCCTTTTTTGAGCAAGCTTCGGACAGCCTGCTCCCGGGAATGCTTTTTGTAGAGAATTCGGCGCATCTCTGGCGCCAGGATTTGTTCGGATTAATAGAAAAGCGGGGGTACAATCATCTTTTTCAAAATCGCGAGAATACCGTATTTTCATTGCGATGAAATGTCAATCACCTGCTCTCTGCTCGAAAACCAGACAAAAAGCAACGGCAACCAACCAAAAAGCCAGATGGCCTTGGCGGATGAGATAAGGGTGTGTTCTCCGGTCAGGGTCAACAAAAATACAAGCAGCAGGAGCATCATCCGTCCCGCTTTCTCCCGGCGGGTTCCGGGTCCTGTAAAGGCGCTTTTCAAGAGCAATACCGCAATGGCAAAAAGGAGCCCAAGACCGATAATACCGTTTTCAACCAGGGTGCCGAGCCAGATATTGTGGGCGTGGGTAACGGGCATTTGCGACGGCATCCAGAACTCCTTTGCCACCTCCAGTTGGGCCGGGTCGGTGCCGGCGCCGAAACCGAAGATCCAGGAGTCGGGCGGGTACATGAGGTAGCCTTTCCATATGTCAAACCGGTAAGAACTTCCCCGCATGAGCAGCAACTCATGATACTGATCAAGGCCGTACACCGCCGCCAGCACCCCGACAACAAGTCCCGCCGCACCCAGCAGCACCAGCCCGGTTTTAAGCAGGCTGTTGCGCAGAAGCGACCAGCTGCCAAGATAAACGAGAAACACCGCCATTGTAATAATCGGACCGCGGCTCTGGCTCATTAAAACAAAAATCGTAACCGCTACACCGGACAATATCAACAGCCGAAGTGCCGTTTTGTCTGCCGGCGCATCCGGCGAGGGCTGACGAATAAAAACGAGGAAATGGCCGATTGCCAGGTAGATGAGCAGAATCGAGGAGGCCTGTATGGGGTTGTGGAGCGCCCCCAGACCGGAGAGACGCCCTTCCGGGTTCAGACCGGTTGCAAAAAGCAGGAACCCGCCGGCGGCGCCAAGCAGGGCGAAAAGAATAAAGTTGCGTCCCCACCAGGACGGCCTGGCCAGAACCGCGGGCAGCCAGAGGTAATACGCAAGCAGGCAGAAAAACGTTTCAACCCCCCAGCGAAAGGCGCGGATATGATCCGGCAAGGGACCCTGCCCCACGATAAAGGTGGTAATGGATGAGTAGGCAGCCAGTAGGAGGGCTGTGAGCAGCAGCGGATCCCGCCAGTTTATGCGCGCCCGGCCGGAGAAAAGCAGTATCAGGCTCGCCGGAATGACGATGCCGTGGAAGAAGATTTTGTACAGATCCTGATGGGGGCCCAGCACACTGATCAGGAGCCATATCAGAAAAAGGGCGGGCATTCGTTTTTCTACTTTCTCGGCAAAGCCCGGCCGGTCTGTTTTCCCTGTCATTTTTGTTTCCTTTTACAATCCATATCCGGCTTTGTGGGGGCAACCCGTCCGATCATTTGCGATATACAGGCCCGGCAACCCCTTACAAGCAATTAATAACCGCGAATTTTTGACTGAATTCTGCGCAGGATGATTCGCAGCCGGGTATGAACAGTAGCGCCGGTATATCTCCCCTTTGATATATGCCGGACCCGGTAAACACCGGGAACCGGCAGGGGCTTGCCATGGGTCCGCAGCAGCCATCGAAAGGCCGTGTCTTCGTGCGCTTTGCACCAGGTTTCCGAGGGCGTCTGGTAAAGTTTTATGGACCGGCAGTACCCTACGGCCCGACACACGTCGCCATGGGCAATCTGCAGCGGGCCGGTAGCCTTTGCCGGAAAGTGGCTGGTGAATATCCGGGTATCGATATCCAGCACCCGGGGTTTGTCTGCACCCGCCTGCAGGATCGGATTGTCTTCGGCAAGAAGCTGGGTGCACCGTTCTTCTTCCGGGAACAAAAGTGCATCCCGGCGCCCCTGCAAAAGCGTGGCCAGCGTGTCCAGGCATTTTTCACGGAACATCAGGTCGCAATCGGTGAACCAGACCCAGTCGGCGGTTGTTTCCAGGGCGGCCAGGTTTCGCCCGATCCCCCTGCGGAAAAGCCGCTGTCTGGCCAGGGGGCGCCAGTTCCAGGTTACGCCCGGTATATCCTGCCGGAAGAAAAAGTCCAGAAGATGAGCGGTTTTCCTGTCTTCAGGACAGAAAAAAACCGTCATGGTGATGTCCATGTCTTCGGGGGGAAACAGCACCAGCGAGCTTAACTGATACACCAGAAAGTGGGAATAGTTCCAGCAGTGGGTGACGATTTCCATATGGAGGCGACCCGTCCGCCCAGCGCGCATTTCTTCCGGCGGCAGGTCCGGCTCAAACCAGCGTGCGGGCAGCCACCCTTTGGCTGCAAAGCGAAAAAAAAACAATAGCAACAAGTTTTTCATGAATATCCATTTACGGATGCAATTGCGTCGCATTGATCAAAATACGCGCTGCGTGCCTGCCCCTGGCGATGATTTACCGGCATTTGTTCCACTGATACGCCGGAACCGGAACAGTAACGTGAAAAACAGATTTCCAGCAGCGGATTCGGACAATTTGATTTACTAAAGTTTGCCCGACAAGTAAAATAAATTCTTTTCCGGCAGGGCGGTGATTATGCAGAAAACAGGATTGATTCGGCAAAAAAATCAGAACTTTCTTGACATTTATCGATGTTGCCATATAGAAAAACACTGCGATGAAAAATGGTTCGGTAAAACGGCGCGTCATTTGATGCAGATCTGCCCTTTGGTAACCCACATTTTGGAGGATTTTGGAAAATGAACCCTCTGGCTTCCCAGTTGAATGAAATTATTGAAAATGCGAACCCCCATGTCCTGGAAATGCTCTCGGATGTCGGAAAGAACCTGTTTTTCCCGAAGGGGATTCTCGCCCAGAGTGCAGAGGCAAAGGAAAAAGCCCATCGGCTGAACGCCACCATCGGCATTGCAAAAGAAGCGGGCAGGCCCATGGTGCTGCAGTCGGTCACGGATTCCATTTCCGGGATGGCGCCGGAAGAATCGCTTACCTATGCGCCGTCCTACGGCCTGCCGGCGCTGCGCGCAAAATGGCGCGACGCCATGCACGGAAAAAATCCATCCCTGGCCGGAAAGACCATCTCCCTGCCGGTTGTCGCCAACGGTATTACCCATGCCATCAGCCTTGTGGGGGATATATGGGTCGATCCGGAGGACGTGGTCCTTTTGCCTGACATGATGTGGGGCAACTATAATATGATCCTTGGCGTGCGGAGAAAGGCGGTTATCCGCCAATACCGGCTCTTCACGGAAGACGGGGGGTATGATGTGGACGCCCTTGCCGAAAGCCTGGCGCGTGAAGCAGAAAAACGCGACAAGGTCATTGTTTTGCTGAATTTTCCCCACAACCCGACCGGCTACACCGTCACCGAAGAGGAGGCCGACCGGATCGCCGGGGTTTTGACATCGGTTGCCGAAGGCGGAACCAATGTCATCGTGGTGTGCGATGACGCCTATTTCGGTCTTGTCTACGACGACGGTATTTTGAAAGAGTCGATTTTTTCACGGCTTACGGACAGGCATGAGCGGCTTCTGGCAATAAAACTGGATGGCGCCACCAAGGAGAATTACGTGTGGGGGCTGCGCGTCGGATTTATTACCTACGGGTGCCCGGCGGGCAAGGACCCCGCGCTTTTCTATGACGCCCTGGAGCGGAAAACCGCCGGGTGCGTGCGGGGAAATATTTCCAACTGCAGCCACCTGAGTCAGACCATTGTGCTTCGGTCCCTGCTCGATCCGGCCTATCAGGCCCAGAAGCAGGAAAAATACCTCCTCATGAGTCGCCGGGCCAAAGAGGTTAAAGCCGTTCTGGCGGATCCAACATACGCTGCGGCATGGGACGTGTATCCGTTTAATTCCGGATATTTCATGTGCATCCGCCTCAAGACCGTCAACGCGGAAAAGGTGCGGGTCCACCTGCTCGACAAGTACGGCGTCGGGCTTATCGCTCTTGGCGATACGGACTTGCGCGTGGCCTTTTCCTGCCTGGAGGAAAGCGATATCCGGGAGTTGTTTGATACTGTCCTGGCGGCGGTACAGGACCTGGAGAAAGGGCAGGGCGTCTAGAACCCCTCTCAAAATTGTCTTTCGGCCCAATATCTTTGTTGGCGTCTTATTTCAAATCCTCGAAATACTCCAGTATGTCTGCGGTTTGAAACAAGACGCCGCCGCGATCTTGAACCGAAATCCGAATTTTGAGAGGGGTTCTAAAACCGGTAGTGGACGCTTTGGAGAAACAGCCCCTGGGGGGGAGCGGTGGCGGAGGCAAGGCCCCGGTCTTTGTTCTCTTTTATGGCGGCAAATTCTTCCGGCGTGATTTTTGAGAGTCCCACGCCGACCAGGGTTCCCACGATATTCCGAACCATGTAGCGCAGAAAGCCGTCTGCGGTGATGCGAATGGTGATCATGCCTTCGCCGGGAAGATCCCTGCTTCGGCAGTTCATATCGGATGCGTCTGCAGCGATCGACGCCTCATAAATGGTTCTTACGGTGTGGGAACGGGGACTTCCCGTGTTTTCAAATGCCTTGAAGTCGTGGGTGCCGATGATATGCTGCATTGCCGCATCCATGGCGCCGATATCGAGCGGTTTTCGGATATGCCAGAAATGGTTGCGCCCGACGGCGGCCGGCCCGGCGCAGTTGCGTATCCTGTAGATGTAGGTTTTTCCGGTGGCGTCGAATCGGGGGTGGAAACGGTCATCGACCTGCTTGCATGAAAGGATGGCGATATCATCGGGCAGCAGGCTGTTCAATCCGGAAAAAAATGCCCCGGCGTCAAGACGCGTTTCGCACCGGAACGCGGCCACCTGGGCCAGGGCGTGAACCCCGGCATCGGTGCGCCCCGAACCGGCGACGCGCAGTGGTTTCCGTGTCATCCGGAAAAGGGCTTTTTCGATTTCCCCCTGCACGGTGCGGCCTGCCGCCTGGATCTGCCACCCGTTGAAATCCGTGCCGTCATATTCTATGATGATTTTGAAATTTTTCATGCATTCGGTTTCTTCCATCCTGCTATCATATCTGTTGCGCGGGATGGTTTGCAACGGTTTATTTTTACGGGAAAAGGGGCACAGTCGGGGAAAAGGGCAATATTTCCTCCCTGTAGCGGGGCGGATTCATTTTTCATTGGAAAGGGGTAGCCTGTGGACACGCCAAAGGGATTTACAGCGGCCGGGATTGCATCCGGCATTAAAAAGAACGGGAAAATGGATCTTGGCCTGGTGATGTGCGACAAGCCGGCCACCGCCGCCGGGGTGTTTACCAAAAACCGGGTAAAGGCCGCCTGCGTCCTTCTTGACCAGAAGCGGCTTGCCGCATCCGGCACCTGCCAGGCGATTATCGTCAACTCCGGCAACGCCAACTGCTGCACGGGCGAAGCCGGCATGGCAGACGCCGTGGAAATGGGAAAGGCGGTTTCCGCGGTCCTTGAAATCGATGAAGCCCAGGTACTGGTGGCCTCCACCGGGGTGATCGGCCAGCGATTGCCGGTTGAAAAAGTGCGCAAAGCGGCGCCCGAATTGGCGGGGAAACGCGCTGAAAACGGATTTTCTGATTTTTCCGAAGCCATCATGACCACGGACACGATGCCGAAAATCGTAACGCGCAAAGGGGATATCGACGGCGTCGCCTATACCGTAACCGGCATCGCCAAGGGGGCGGGCATGATCCGGCCCGACATGGCGACCATGCTGTGCTTCGTTTGCACAGATATCGGCATGAGCCCGGAAGACCTGCAGGCCGTCGTGGCCGCTGCCAACGAGAAATCCTTCAACCGCATTACCATTGACGGGGATACCAGCACCAACGACACCCTGCTGGTGCTGGCAAGCGGCATGTCGGGCGCCCATGTGAAAACGGCCGCCCACAGGGAGGCGTTCGGAAAGGTCATGGAGGAGGTCCTTGTCATCCTTGCGAAAATGATCATAAAGGACGGGGAAGGGGCCACCAAGCTGGTGGAGATATCGGTGGTCAATGCGCCGTCTGATGGTGATGCAAAAAAGATCGCGGATACGGTGGCCAACTCGAACCTCGTAAAAACGGCGTTTTTCGGCGAGGACGCCAACTGGGGACGGATTGTGGCGGCCATGGGGCGCGCTGGTGTCGATTTTGCATATGACCGGGTGGATATTTTCTTCAACGAGGTCCGGCTGGTGGAAAATGGATTGTATGTGGGCCCGGATGCGGAAAAAGCGGCAAGCGAGGTGTTGAAACGGCCGGAATTTACAGTCTCTTTAGACATGAAAGCGGGGCCGGGCCGGGCGGTTGCATGGACCTGCGATTTTTCCCTCGATTATGTCCGCATCAACGCGGACTACCGTTCCTAGAGGGCGCCCATGTCCGAAAAAACCATCCGTTTGCAGAAGTTTCTGGCAAAAGCCGGGATATGCTCCCGGCGGGAAGGGGAGAACTATATCGCGGCCGGGCGCGTCCAGGTGAATGGCGAGACCGTTACCGCGCCGGGGACCAAGGTGGACCCGGAAAACGACCGGGTCATGGTGGACGGCAGGCCCGTTGTATTGGAAGAAAAGCCGGTGTATATCCTGCTGAACAAGCCGAAGGGGTATATCAGCAGCTGCCGGCAGGAAGGGGCGGCGATTGTTCTGGACCTGGTGGATGTGGAAGAGCGCGTCTTCCCGGTTGGACGGCTGGACAAGGATTCCACCGGGCTTTTGCTGTTGACCAATGACGGGCGGATTCACCACCGGCTGGCCCACCCCTCTTTTGACCATGAAAAGGAATACCTGGTCGAGGTCAAGCAGGAAATTTCAGATGACGCACTGGCCCGGATGGCAAAAGGAATCGCGGTGGACGGAAAGATGACCCGGCCGGCCATCGTGAGGCGCAAATCGGGGAAAAGTTTTGGCATTATCCTTTACGAAGGGAAAAAGAGACAGATCCGGCGGATGGTGGAAGCCGTGGAAAACGAAGTGAAAACCCTGCACCGGGTGCGCATGGCCGGATTGACGCTCGGGGATCTGCCCGAGGGAAAGTGGCGGTATCTCGGGAAAAAGGAAATAAATGCGCTGATGGGCCTGATAAGGGAATAGAACCCATCTCAACATTGTCTTTCGGCCCAATATCTTTGTTGGCGTCTTATTTCAAATCCTCGAAATACGCGAGTATGTCTGCGGTTTGAAACAAGACGCCGCCGCGATCTTGAACCGAAATCCGAATGTTGAGATGGGTTCTAATAAACCGCATTCTGAAAAAAAATGCGGATTGGTTATAATTTCTGTATATGCTTCAGGTTCACCCCCTCGGCGATAAACACCACGTGCTCGGCGATGTTGGTGGACATGTCCGCAATGCGCTCCAGGCACCGGGAGATGATGATGGTCTGAATGGAGCGGCGCATTTTCAGCACCCTCTTTTCAAATCCGGGGGAGCTTGCGGCCATTACTTCGATAAGCCCCTTGAGCACCTGCATGGTGTATTCGTCGGCCTGGTCGTCCAAGGCCGGGATCTGTTTGGCCGCCACGGCGTCCAGGTCGCGAAAGGACGTCACGGCCATGGCGAACATTTTTTTGCTGATATCGATGAGGGCCTCCATGGCCGGGACATTTTCCAAAGGGGGATGCTGGCAGAGGAAAAGGGTTCGCTCGGCGATGTTGACGCTTTGATCGGCGATTCTTTCAAGATCGTTGCTGATCCGCATGATGCCTACAATCATGCGCAAATCGCGCGCCATGGGCTGCTCCAGGGCCAGAAGGCGAAGCGACTGCCGGTCGATTTCCAGTTCAATCCGGTTGATCTCCCGATCACCGTCGATGATCGCCTGGGCGATGTCGTCATCGCGATGCAGATAGGCCTTGCAGGCATTGTCAAATGATTGCCGGGCCAAAGCGGCCATTTTGTATATCGTGAGCTTCAACTGCTCGAGTTCCCTGTGAAAATTATGGCGTTCCATATCGTTTCGGCCTCCTTTAACCGAATCTTCCGGTAATGTAGTCTTCCGTCTGCTTGAGCTTCGGACGGGTGAAAAGGGTTTCCGTATCCCCGGTTTCAATGAGCCGGCCCATGTAGAAAAACGCGGTGACATCGGACACCCGTGCCGCCTGCTGCATGTTGTGGGTAACGATAATGATCGTGTAATACGTTTTGAGCTGGTGAATCAAATCCTCTATTTTCTGTGTGGCAATGGGATCCAGGGCGGATGCCGGTTCGTCCATGAGCAGCACATCAGGTTTCACCGCCAGGGCCCTTGCAATGCACAGCCGCTGCTGCTGACCGCCGGAAAGCCCCAGGGCGGATTGGTGCAGCCGGTCTTTGACCTCATCGAAAAGGGCTGCGTCCATAAGGCTCTTCTCCACGCTTTGACGCAGCGTTGCCTTGTTTTTAACGCCGTTTACCCGAAGCCCGTATGCGACGTTTTCGAATATGGTCTTGGGAAACGGGTTGGGCTTCTGAAAAACCATCCCCACTTTCCGCCGCAGGTGGACGACGTCGACGCCGGGGTCATGGATATTTCCTCCGTCCAGGAGGATCTCACCGTCTACCCGGGTGCCGGGTATCAAATCGTTCATCCGGTTGAGGCATCGCAAAAAAGTGCTTTTCCCGCAGCCGGACGGTCCGATGAGTGCGGTGGCCTGCTTTTCGGAGACTTCAATGCCGATCCGGTCAAGGGCTTTAAAATCGCCGTAATAAAAATCGAGATTTTTGACGGCGAATTTTATGGTATCCGTCATGCCGTAAATATCCTTTTCATTGCGTTATTTTTGTTAATGGACTGCATCTATGGGCAGCTGGTTTATTCTTTTTGTTCCGGGTTATACGGTTGCAGCAGGGAAAAGAAAAATGTGCTGCCCTGCGTTTTCCCCCCAGGCGGGCTTTGCATCCATATTTCCCCGCCCATGCCGGCAACTGCATTTTTACAGATGGCAAGCCCCAGGCCGGTACCCCCGGTAAAACGGCTTCGCTCCTTTTCCACCCGGTAGAAGCGCTCAAAGATCCTTGACTGGTGCTGCCGCGCAATTCCGGGGCCTTCGTCTTCGATGGCAAATATGATTTTACCTGCTTCCGTCATTGAACGTGCGGTGATGGCAACACCTTCAGGCGAATACCGGATCGCATTGTCCAGGAGGTTCCCAAAGACCCGGATCAGGGCGGATTCGTCCGCTTTTACCGCTATGGGCCCCTTCAGTTGATTGTGTATCGTGATATTTTTTTCAAGGGCCATGGGCATGATGGTTTCCGATGCGGCAGTGAAGCAGGCGGCGGCATCCACGGTGCCCATCTGTTTTGAAAACGGCTTGTCCTGAAGCCTTGTGAGCTGCAGCAGGTCATCCACGATCGCGCTCATGTGGTTGGCGTTTTTATGGATAGTCTGTAAAAAGGATTTCGCGTCATCGGTGAAGGAAAAGGGACCGGACAAAAGCGTTTCCACATATCCCTTGATGGACGTCAGCGGGGTTTTGAGCTCGTGGGACACATTGGCCACGAAATCCCGGCGGATTTTTTCCAGGCGCTTTTGTTCGCTGACATTGTAAAATACCACGAGCGCCCCCCCCTCGGGTATGGCTGTCAGGTATACCTCGTAGAACACGTCTTCCTCGAGTTCCAGGGTGAAGCTGTATTCCGGCGTGCCGGCGATTACGGCGTCGCAGGCCCCCTGGATTTCGTTGTTCAGAAAAATCTCCATGGGTGTTTTGCCCACGCAGGAGCCCCGGCATCCGGCGAGTGCCTCCACGGCATGATTGACCGCCTTGATGCGGCCGGTTTTGTCCAGCAGCAGGATTCCTTCGCGCATGTTTTCGATGATGACCGCGAGTTCGTATTTCTGCCGGGTGATGGTTTCCACCTGGAGGGATATGCGATCGGCCATCTCGTTGATGTTTCCGGAGAGCTGGTGAAACTCCCGGCCGTCATCGGCGATATATCCATGCGTAAAATCCCCTGTGCCGATTTTCCGGATGCGTTCGATGATCTGGTAAACCGGGGATTCAAACCGCCGGGTAAAGTAGATGCTCAAACCCAGCGCCAGCGCGAAAATAAATGCGTTGATCAGCCAGAACTGTCTTGCATACTCGTTCAGGCGGGTTTCCACCTCGGAAAAAGGCATGGCGATCCGCAGGATCATGGGCGACGGGTAATTTGCAAGCGTGAATTGGCGTGCGGCATAAATCAGGTGGCGGTGCAGCGTGTCGGAATACCGTATGGAAGACCCCGTCCCGGTCCGGAGCGCTGTTTTGACCTCTTCCCGGTAGGCATGGTTTTCCATGCCGGCAACTTCGTTCCAGGCCACGTCGGAATCGGCGGCGACCCGACCGCCGGGTTCGATCACGGTGATCCGGAAGCCGAGTTGCCGGGCAAACCGGGCGCACCACTCATCGATATCCTTATCCGATGCAAAAGGCTGTTGCCGTGCCGCGAGCCATTCAACAAAATCGAGATTCTCAAAGGCCGCTTTTCGGGATGTTTCGATAAAGTCGTTTTTCAGGGAATAGTAAATATAGACGCCGGGGATACCTATTGCAACGAGCAATACAATCCAGAAAGCCGCCAGAATCCGGCTGCCGAAGCGCATGGTTTTTATTCCGGTCATTTTTTCACTCCCTGAAGCGGTAACCGATTCCCCGCACCGTTTCGATCTCTTCGGCAAGCGGGCCCATTTTCTGGCGAAGCCTCCGGATATGGGTGTCCACCGTGCGATGGTATCCTTCAAACTGGTAGCCCCACACGCGGTCGAGCAGCTGGTCCCTTGTCCGGACTTTTCCCTTGTTCCGGAGAAGGTCGAAAAGCAGGTTGAATTCCGTTACGGTCAGTTCTATAATGTCTTTACCGATGGTCACCGCGTGTTTTTCCGGGTCGACAACCAGTTCGTCGTGCCGGATGAGGGCGGATTTTTCGGTCTTGCCATCGGCCCGGCGCAGGATGGCCCGGATTCGCAGCAGCAGTTCCCGGGGGGCAAACGGCTTGACCATGTAATCATCGGCCCCCAGCTCGAAGCCGACGATGCGGTCAACCTCTTCCCCCTTGGCTGTGAGCATGATAACGGGAATATGCTCGGTGGTCTCCTTTTTTTTAAGGCGCTTGCATATCTCCAGGCCGTCCATGGAAGGGAGCATGAGATCAAGAAGAAGGAGGTCGGGCTTTTCCCGCTTGGCCAGCTCGAAGCCTTTTGCCCCGTCTTTGGCGGTCATTACCCGGTAGCCCTCGGCCTTGAGGTGCCACTCGATCAGCCCCAGGATGTCGGTGTCATCTTCTACCACGAGGATTGTTTTGGCCATATTGCGTTCCTTGTCCGCCATGCATGAAATTGGCTTGTTTGTATCGTCGGCTCCCCCACGGGTTCGGTGTCGGCAGCGGTATCGACACTCTCCATCGGGATTGCCATGGCTGCCTGTCCTGCGGCCCACTGCATAACCGTCTGTATTTCTCAAATATAAATAAGGCCCGAATGTTACAATTTCGTGTACTTCCCTTGTTATTCGCGTGACACGAGATTTTCACAATTCTTCATTGGTTCGTCACACAATCGTCAAATTACGGCGTTAGTTTGGGTTCACCTTTGAATGAGAAATTTTTCCAGCAGAGGGCATACTTACCTTTAATAACAGAATAATGGAGGCTTTCAAACATGAAGAAGATGAAATCAACAATTTTCAAGATGATTTGCATGGCGGCCGTGCTGTTTTTCTTTGGCGGAACAGCTGCAATTGCGGCGGAGCAGTTGACAATCAAGGGATCGACGACCGTTTTGCCGGTTACCCAGAAGGTGGCGGAGGCATTTATGGAAGAATATCCGCATATCAATATTTCCATTTCCGGTGGCGGCTCCGGCAATGGGATTAAGGCCATTGTTGACGGTACAACGGATATTGCCCAGTCTTCCCGCTGGATCAAACAGGAGGAGGTCGCGCTGGCCGTGGATAACGGTTTTTATCCGGTTCCTTTCGGCATTGCCCTTGACGGTATCATCCCGGTTGTCCACAAGGATAATCCGGTCAACGATTTGAGTCTGGATCAGCTCAAGGCCATTTACGAAGGGAAAATTCGCAACTGGAAGGAAGTCGGAGGGGAAGACCTTCCGATCACGGTGATCTCCAGGGATTCTTCGTCGGGCACATTCGTGGTCTGGAATGAGGTGGTGCTGCGGGGCGGCCGTGTGACGCCCAGGGGGCAGCTTCTGCCTTCCAACGGCGCCATCACCCAGGCAGTTTCCGGCAACCGGAATGCCATCGGCTATATCGGCATCGGCTACTTGGATGACAGCCTCAAAAGCATCCGTGTTGACGGCGTCCAGCCGACCCATGAGAATGCGGCTTCCGGTGAATATCCTGTATCCCGCATGCTCTATTACTTCACCGACGGTTGGCCGGAAGGAAATGAGCTTCTTTTTATCAATTACATGCTGCACCCGGAAAAAGGGCAGAAACTTGTGAAGGAAGTCGGATATATCCCCTTGTATTAGAATCTGTCCCAACATCCGGGTATTTTTAAAAGGTACAGGGCAGGGGGACCGGGTCGAACCCGCCCCCCTGCCATAAGGCTATAAAAGAAAAAAAGACGGTGTGATTCATATGGGCACAAGACGCGGAGCAAGGGAACTGCTGATCCATATATCTTTTCTCGTGGTGGGGGCGAGCGGCATTATTATCCTGACATTGATCCTGCTGTTTCTGATCATGGAGGGTATCCCCATATTCGACGTGGTTTCCGTAAAGGATTTCATCCTGGGCACCATGTGGTACCCGACCTATGATCCCCCCGATTTCGGTATTTTGCCATTGATCGCGGGTTCTGCAAGCGTGGTGGTCTTGTCCTCGCTGATTGCCATCCCCCTTGGCATCGGGTCTGCCGTATATCTCGCTGAAATTGCCCATCCCCGGGTCCGGGCCGTGGTCAAGCCGGCCATCGAACTGATTGAAGGGCTGCCCACGGTCGTTATCGGATTTTTCGGAATGGTCGTGGTGGCCCCCTACCTGCAGAAGATGTTCGGACTGGCGACGGGCCTGAACCTGTTTAATGCATCCGTCATGCTGGCTTTCATGGCGGTCCCGACCATTGCGAGCATTTCCGAGGACGCGATTTACAGTGTTCCCGTGCACATGAAGGAGGGATCGATGGCGCTGGGGGCAACGCACTGGGAAACCATTGCCCGGGTGATTTTACCGGCCTCGCTGACGGGAATATCCACGGCGGTGATCCTTGGAATTGCACGGGCCATCGGGGAAACCATGGTGGTGCTCATGGTGGCCGGCGGGGCGGCCATGATCCCCGGGTCCATTTTTGACCCGGTCCGCCCGATGCCGGCCAATATCGCCGCCGAAATGGGGCATACGCCGTTCCGCAGCGATCATTACCATGCCCTTTTTGCCATCGGCCTCGTCCTTTTCGTGTTTACGTTCCTGTTTAACATGATCGCCGCCTACCTGGCGCAGAAGCACAAACAGGTTGGCGCGGCATCCTTATAAAGCGAAGGGGGATTGGGAAATGCGGTTCAACACGACAAGAAAACGGAAAATTATCCAGCAGGTCGCCTTTACGGCGGTCCGGGCAGCCGTCTTTATCAATGTGGGCGCATTATTCGTCTTTCTGGCCTTTATAGCGGTGCAGGGGATATCGGCCATCACCTGGACGTTTTTGACGGAAGCGCCGCAAGCATCCATGACGGAAGGGGGCATATGGCCATGCATTGTCGGTACGGTGTGCCTTTCCCTGGGTTCTATTGCCGTGTCATTCCCCCTGGGCGTGGGCACGGCGATATATCTCAACGAATATGCCGGCAGCGGGCGATGGGTGAGCATCGTTCGCATGGGCATCGTCAATCTTGCGGGGGTCCCGTCCGTGGTGTACGGCCTTTTCGGGCTGGCGTTCTTTGTTATCTGGCTGAAAATGGGCGTGAGCATTCTTGCCGGTTCGCTCACATTAGGCGCGTTTATCCTGCCGCTGGTCATCGGGTCTTCTGAAGAGGCGCTTCGTGCCGTACCCCAGGCCAACCGGGAGGCATCCCTTGCCCTGGGCGCCACCCGCTGGCAGACGATCTACCGGGTGGTACTCCCGGAAGCGCTTCCCGGCATGATTACCGGCCTTATTCTGGGCATGAGCCGGGCGGCCGGGGAGACGGCCCCCATCATGTTTACCGCGGCGGTGTTTTTTTCCCGGGAGATGCCGAAATCCATTTTTGACGAAGTCATGGCCATGCCGTATCACATCTACGTGCTGGCTACTGCCGGCACGGAAATTGCGAAAACAAGGCCGCTGCAGTATGGAACCGCACTGGTGCTCATGGCCCTTGTGCTGGGGATGAACCTGCTGGCGATTATTATTCGAAACCGCCTCCAGAAGAAGCGGTTGTAGGAAAAGGAGTTTTTTATGGACAAGCCGAAAGTGCTGTTTTTATGTACCGGTAATTCCGCCCGCAGCCAGATGGCCGAGGCTATCCTGAGAAAGTATGGCGGAGACAGGTATGAGGCGCTGAGCGCCGGTCTCGATCCAAAAGGAATTCATCCGTTAACCGTGAAAGCAATGGCGGAAATCGGGATTGGTCTTGACAATCAAAAATCAAAAAGTCTGAAGCAATATCTGGGGAAGGAAAATATTGCGCATTTGATCACCGTGTGCGGCCATGCGGAAGAAAACTGCCCATACGCATTTCTGAGAAATGCCGGAGAGCATATTCACTGGCATTTTGAAGATCCCGCCGCAGCAGAAGGGACCGAAGCGCAGAAACTGGAAAAATTCAGAAAGATCCGGGACCAGATAGAAAAACATGTCAAAAAGTGGCTCGCCTCATAACATCCGTGTAACAATCCCTGCCCATGCGTATTTTGTATAGGAAGGCTTTTGCCCGCGTCTTCTTGGCTGGCAATTTGACATTTTGTCACGGAACCCGCCACTCTCCTCCACTGCAGGTTTAATCTTTTTATCACAATTGCGTCACCCCATCGTCATAACCGGTATCTATATACAAGTATATCAATTTCATTAACGAAAATGAATACCAAGGAGGATACTGATATGGACGATGGCCTCAAAGCGGATTTGCATGTTCACTCAAAAATGTCGACCCGGCCTTCCCAGTGGATACTTCAGAAACTCGATTGCCCGGAAAGTTTTACCTCGCCATTGCGTCTTTATGAAATCGCAAAATCCCGTGGAATGGATCTGGTCACCATTACGGATCACAATACCATCGACGGCGCGCTCGAGATTGCCCACCTGGAAGACACGTTCATCAGCGAGGAAGTCACGGCCTATTTCCCGGAAAACCAGTGCAAGATCCATGTTCTCGCGCTGGATATCAATGAGTCCCAGCACCATGAAATCAGTTATCTGCGGACCAACATCTATGATCTCGTCACATTTCTTGCCAGGGAGAAAATATGTCACGCGGTCGCCCATCCCATGTTCGACCTGAACCACAAACTCACCGTCGCGCATTTTGAAAAAATGCTGCTGCTGTTTAAAAATTTCGAATTGAACGGCTCACGGGACGACTACCAGAACCGGACGCTTGAGCAGATTCTGTGCAATATTACAGAGGCGGACATTGCGCGGTTGAGCGAAAAACACGGCATTGCGCCCATGGGGCGGCAATTCTGGGAAAAAAATATTATCGGCGGTTCTGACGACCATTCATCGTTAAACATTGCCCGGATGCACACTTTCATTCCCGGTGTCTCCAATCGCGAAGGGTTTTTCAAGGGCTTGGAGGAAGGCCAGTCCGTTGTCATGGGTACTGCGGCAACACCCAAAACCATGGCCCACAATCTCTATGGGATTGCCTACCAGTATTATTCCTCGAAATACAATCTTGCCCGGTACGCCGGAAAAAGTCCTCTTTTCAGATTCATCCATGCGGCGTTGACCGTTGATGACCATGCTGAAAAAGGTATTTTTGCCAGGCTCCACGATTTCATCACCGCCAGGAAGCCCTCGTTTTTTCATTTTTTTCATGCGTTTTCGGACGGGGCGCCCCATGTCATTGTGCAAAAAGCGGAAAAGATCATATCGGAAAACAGGCGATTCAGGCGGTTGGTGGAAGCAGATGCTGTTGATCACTGGGAAACAGAGGAGGACTGGTTTGAATTCGTCAATGAAGTTTCCGAAGCCGTAATGAAAAATTTTGCTGATACGATTCTCAGCAGCCTTTCCAAGGCCAAGCTCTTCAATATTTTTGAGGCGGCAGGGTCGGCCGGATCCGTCTATACCCTCCTGGCACCGTACTTCATGTCTTTCAATCTCTATATTAAGGATCGCGGATTTACCGATACATGCCGGGCGGTCTGCCGGAAAAGCACCGCCGGTTCGGATGGGGAGGAAACAAGGATAGCCTTCTTTACCGATACGTATTATGAAACCAACGGTGTCGCCCTGACCCTCCGGGAACAGGTGAAAATGGCTCGGAAATATGATAAGAAACTCTTCATTTTAACCTGCAGCCCGGATAAAACAAATGATACCGTCGTCAATTTCGAACCCGCAAGTACATACACCCCGTCAGAATACCCGGAACTTTCGCTGCATTGCCCCCCGTTGTTGAAAATGCTCAACTATTGTTATGAGAACAAGATTACCTTGATTCATGCTTCCACGCCTGGTCCGGTAGGGCTTTGCGGTCTGGCCATCTCAAAAATACTCGATATTCCGATCCATGCAACGTATCACACGGCAATTCCCCAATATGCAGCCGAATTGACCGGTGATGATGCCATGGAAGAGATCCTGTGGAAAGCCATGGTCTGGTTCTACAACCAGGTGGATTCGGTATATGTGCCATCAACGGCGACGGGAGCTGAACTGGAAAAGAAAGGCATTGCAAAGCCAAAATTACGCCTTTATCCGCGGGGGATCGATATCAACCGTTTCCATCCATCAATGGGAAATGGGTTCTGGGCGTCTCGCTGGTCGATTGCATCTAATAATTTCAAGCTCTTGTATGTTGGTCGCATATCAAAGGAAAAAAATCTCGACGTTCTTGCCGGTGCCTTCCACCTGCTTCGCCGCATAACCGACAGGGTGCAGCTCATCCTTGTTGGAGACGGCCCCTATCGCAAGCAGATGGAAAAGCGGTTGGGTAAAGCGCAGGTGCTGTTCACCGGTTACCTTGAAGGTGAAGCGCTTGCCCGGGCATATGCGTCAAGCGACCTGTTTGTTTTTCCTTCCGCAACGGACACCTTTGGCAACGTGGTCCTTGAAGCGCAGGCCTCGGGTTTGCCCGTCATCGTTACCGACCAGGGGGGGCCGAAGGAAAATGTCATTGCCGGGAAAACCGGAATGGTCGTACCCGCAGGGGATGAAGAAACCCTTGTCAAAACGGTAATGGCCTTGATGCGGGATAAGGCCCGCCTGGAAAGCATGAAAATAAATGCAAGAAAATATATCGAATCCAGATCCTTTGAAGCAGCCTTTCTTGACACCTGGGATCTGTACCTCCATTCGCCGGAAAAGGGGTATGGAAAATCCCGGGCGGCATGATCAGGGCTTTACCCGTTTCCCGGCAAGGAGACCGTTGCCCCCCATGTATGGCCGCTGATTCCTCCTGGCAATACATATAAGCCCGCTCCCTTGTCCGGGAATCCACATTATTTCGTTATCGCTGATTTTTGGGGAGAGGGGGATTTTATTGAATAACCGGAGCAAAGAGCCGATCGCGGGAGGTGACTCATAAGAATCTGAAAATAGGATGCCTACAAAGAATGAACAAAGCAACGGGTTAGCGGTAGGATACACACGAACAGAAAAATCATAATGATTAAGGAGAAAGAAAAATGAAGATCAAGGTATGTTTAATGGCTGTTATTGCCCTTCTTGCTGCATCGTTTACGGCCAGCGCTGCAACGGTTTTCGAAAAAGACGGTACGAAATTAAGTCTAAAAGGGGATTACCAGATCCAGCTTCGGCAGGATATCGGAGAAGATGAAGACCTTTACGTCGATTATGACGACCTGACCGTCACCTTTGACGCGAAACAGGAGCTGGACTACGGGTGGACGGCATTTGGCGTGTTGAAAATGGACTGGAAAGGGCAGGCCCACGGGGATGCAGACAACGCCGTTGATGAAGGCTTTGTCGGCGTTGATTTTGGCATGGTTTCGGTTTCCATGGGCCGTCTTGACTGGGGCTCGGATGATTTCGAGGTGGAAGAGGCCATTGAATTTGACGGCGGCTACGCTGTTCCGGAGGAAATGGGGAGCGACAGCTTTCGCGTCGACGTGGACCTTGACGTCGTAAAAGCGGCGTTATCCGGCGATCTCGAGGTGGAAGACAATGAATCCGCCGCCGAGGCATACATTTATACCGGTTTCAAAGGCCTTGAGGCCGGCGTATTGTACCAGAATTACAAGGACAACGCGGATGCCGATTCTTTGGATACCATAGGC
Source organism: Desulfobacteraceae bacterium (assembly GCA_011389935.1). Classification (GTDB taxonomy): domain Bacteria; phylum Desulfobacterota; class Desulfobacteria; order Desulfobacterales; family Desulfosalsimonadaceae; genus B1SED10-16. The sequence goes on along the minus strand of JAABTJ010000030.1, from coordinate 1,985 downwards.
GTGCGGGCTGGCTACGATTTTGGCCCGGTTTACCTGGGGGCGGATTACACGACCAATGACAACCAGGACAATGCGAACGCGGTGGTGGTTGTGCCGATTTTGAGCAAGACCAAGATCGCCCTGGGCTACGGCCTGAAGTCTCCCGATGCCGCTGATGAAGATGATGTCAACAGCTGGTATGCCAATGTCGTTCACAAGCTGGGCGGAGGCGTCAGTGTTCATGCCGAAATCGGAGATACCGACGAAGACGGCACGGACATGGGGTATCTGGCCGGCCTGCGCTTTAAATTCTAGCGAGGGCTCTTGCTGCCAAAACCGGTTTTTAATAAAACAATCAGCCGGGGATGCGTTCCCCGGCTTTTTTTATAGGGGCCCGATACCCGGAACTCCAGATTGGCTGGCTCTATAAGCTGTTTGGTAAAAGCACAATATTGCTTGCCTCTGTATTTCTCCTATAATATACATCAGGATCAGGCAGGATGATAAGGCAATGTAAAAGCAGGCATTATTATGACAACAACCGGCATTCCCAGGAGGTTTACGGTATGGCCCACAGGCACGATCATGAAGACCATCATGACCACCATCACCACAAGCACGACCACGGCCACGACCACGATCACGACCATGACAAGCCCTCGGAAATGGCATTTCCCGAAAAGATGGAAAAACTGCTGAACCACTGGATAAAACATAACCGGGAGCACGTGCAGACCTACCGGATGTGGGCAGAACGGGCCGCTGATGCGGGGATGGGGGATATCGGCACGTTGATTGAAGAAGCCGCGGAAATCAGCGGCAAAGTGGATGCAGCCCTTGAAAATGCACTGGAAAGGCTGAAAGGCCGGCAATGATTCCGGGAAAACTCCTGCAGGAGGCATCTGATGTCTGATGCGGATGCGGCAATGGCATTCCTTGCGGGGACGCCCGGATGCGTGCCGCCTAAAGTGTATATCAAAGCCGTTGGATGAGATAAAGATATGCCGGCAGCCGGCAGAGGGTCTTAAACCGATTGAACCCGGCGAGCAGGTCTTCCTTGGCCCCGATATTTTCAAGGGGGGAGAGGTAAATATCCCCCTTGGGATAGAAATGGTCCAGCCGGTTTCTCGTCAGGGAAACGATCGATGAAAGGTGCGAATCCGGAAGATCCTCCCCGATAACGAAATTCGCACTGATTTCGATGTTCGGAAATTTCCGGTTGATTTCGATCATGCGCGAAAATGCCGCGGAAACCTTTTCGGTGCTCAGGGGCTTTTTCAAATACGCCAGGGTTTCCGGGTCGCCGGATTCAAGCCCGATGTTGATGTAAATAAAAAAGGGGAGGCGGTTGAGCCTGGCAAAGGCGTCATCGTCCGTGCGCAGTATCGCGTCCGCGCTGCCGAACAGGAAAAGGCGGGGCTCTTTCATGATCGAATTTTCGATTTCCAGGATTTCAAATGCCTTTTCGGCTGCATAAGAGACGGTTTCGGCCCCTGCGAAAAGGGCGTCATGCTCCCCCAGAAACACCGAATTGTAATTGACCAGATCCCTTCCGTAAAACTGCTTCAACGAATGCAACTGATCCGTGATGCTTCTGCGGGTGCGCACGTTGAAGCCGGTTCCGGATTTCACCCGGCAGAAACCACAGTTGTAGAGACAGCCGTCCGCTATGGTCACCGGGATGACGTCGTATTCCACGTGCCGGGTGTCCGGCGGGAGTACCGAGACCGGCCCCCCGATGATGGCGTGAAGTTTTTCCCCCCTGTTTTCGAGCACCGCCGGGGTCATGGAACGGATCCGTTCGATGAAACGGGCCGCCGACTCCGGAAGGTCAGCCGTGTCAATGCCCTTCAGTCTTTCCAGAAGTGCGCGCCATGCCTGAAAAGCACTCGCCACTTCCCCGCTGTTGAACTTGCCGTGTCCGAAAATGGTGTTGGTCCGGTAGTCCAGGCACGGGATGTAGTATTCCCCCGTATAATTGAATGCCCCGTTGTAGCCGCCGGCGG
>JAABTJ010000002.1 GCA_011389935.1 Desulfobacteraceae bacterium | reverse complement strand
AGAGGGTGCCGTCTTGGGCCACGCTGAAATCCTTGCCCAGCACCTTGACGGTCAGCCGGCCGTTTCTGTACACGCCGCCCAGCTTGTCCGCCACCGCGGCCAGGTCGATATCCTTCAGTTTCTGCTTGAGGTGCTCGACGTACGCCTCGACTTCCTCTTCGGAGGTTCGCGCCTTTGGGGTATCCGCATCGGCTTCTACGCTTTCGCCATACTGTTCAATAACGGACGAATCGAGTTTCGGGCAGTCGCTGAGTTTCTTTTTCCCCTTGAACACCTGGGCAGCAAACGCCATGCAGGTCGGTTCGTTGCACTGCCGGCAGTTGGATTTGTCCAGCAGTTTCAGGATGTCCATGGGGCTTTTAAGCTGAGACATACGTGTTTCCTCCTTTCTTCTGAAAGAAAAAATATAACCATTTTTCCGGAAAATGCACCCCTGCATTTTTCCTTGTCGCTCCAAACGACGGGTTTGCTTGCGGCAGCGCCATAGCGGTGCGGTTGTTTGCTTTTTTTGCCGGCAATCCTATATTTTCAGTTGCAGCGCCATCAAAGATTCTTATCACGCTTACACAAAGGGGGAAGGCATGTCTCAATATGATGCAATCATTATCGGCACGGGTCAGGCAGGGCCTGCGCTCGCGGTACGACTCACGGATGCGGGGTACCGGGTGGCCATTATCGAGCGCCACCTTTTTTACGGCACCTGCGTCAATACGGGGTGCATTCCCACCAAGGCCATGATCGCCAGCGCCAAGGCGGCGCACATGGCCCGGAACGGGGCCGACTACGGCGTGATGATCAACGCCCCGGTGGCCGTGGACATGAAACAGGTCAAGGCCCGGAAGGATGCCATCGTGGGGACGAACAACGATCAGATCCCCCAATGGATGAAAGAGAATCCCAACATGACGGTATACAAGGGGCACGGCCGGTTTGAAGGCCCCCGCACGGTCCGCGTGGGAGACGAGCAGGTAACCGCGGAGAAGATATTTATCAATGTGGGGGCCCGGGCCTTTGTCCCGCCCATCGACGGCCTGGACAAGGTCGATTCCATGACCAATTCCGATATGATGAACGTTGATTTTCTACCCGAGCACCTGCTGATCATCGGGGGGAGCTACGTGGGGATAGAATTTGCGCAGATGTTTCGCCGGTTCGGCAGCGAGGTGACGATCATTGAAAAAGGCCCCCGGCTGATCGGGCGCGAGGACGAGGACGTTTCGGACGGAATACGGGAAATCCTGGAGGGAGAGGGAGTCAACGTGCGTGTGAACGCCGAATGCATCCGCGTCCAGAAGCACGGAAACGTTGTCGGCGTGAACCTTGCGTGCGAAGAAAACCGCCCGGACACGGTTCTCGGATCGCACCTGCTGATCGCGGTCGGGCGCAGGCCCAATACCGACGATTTGGGATGCGACAAGGCCGGCATCGATGTGGATGAAAAAGGGTATATTATCGTGGATGACCGGCTGAAAACCACTGCCGATGGTGTCTGGGCGCTTGGCGACTGCAACGGGAAAGGGGCGTTTACCCATACGGCATACAACGACAGTGAAATCGTGGCGGCCAATCTTCTGGACAACGATCCCCGAAAGGTCAGCGACCGGATTCTCACGTACGGCCTCTTTACCGATCCCCCCCTGGGACGGGTCGGGCTCACGGAAAGGGAGGTGAGACAATCCGGGCGAAAGGCGCTGATCGGGAAAAGGCCCATGACCAAGGTAAACCGCGCAAAGGCATGGGGGGATACCCGGGGGTTTATGAAAATTTTGGTCGATGCGGAAACCAGAAAAATTTTAGGGGCGGCCATCCTCGGGGTGGGGGGTGACGAGGCCGTGCACCAGATAACCGATATCATGTACGCGGATGCGCCGTATACTGTCATTGAACGGGCGGTCCACATTCATCCGACGGTCTCGGAGCTGATCCCCACCGTCCTTGGGGGGCTGAAGCCCCTGGAATAAGCCGTGAGCATCCGACCCATCGGATACCGCTCCGGGGAAATTTACAGGGAGGCGTTATGGAAAAGGAAGACCTTATCCGCAAGGAACTGCTGGCATTGCTGACGGGCGACAATGCACACATGACCTTTGAAGAAGCCGTCGACGGCTTCCCGATTTCCGGGATCAACGCCAAGGTGCCGAACATGCCCTATTCCGCCTGGCATATTTTGGAACATATGCGCAGGGCGCAGCAGGACATCGTATGGTTTATCCAGGACCCCGGCTATGTGTCACCGCCGTGGCCGGAGGCCTTTTTCCCCTCGCCGGCGGAAAGTGCCGATGCAGCGGAATGGGAAGAAAGCGTCCGGGGATTTCTCAAAGACCGCGCCGTGCTGGAGGAAATGGCCCGCGACCGGCAGACGGATCTGTACGGACCCATTCCCCACGCAAAGACATATACCATATACCGGGAAATCCTGCTGGCGGCGGACCACAATGCCTACCATACGGGCGAGCTGGCCCTTATCCGCCAGGAGCTTCAGGCCTGGCCGCCGGGGCAGGTTCTCTACGACGCAGACGGGTAGATCAGTCGAGGATGATCTCGCCGGAGCCGGGCAGCCGGCTGATCAGGCCCGCCCCGAGCAGCCGGGCGGGGGTGACAGCCCCTGCTGCGGGGTTTTCCAGCAAGTGCCGCACCACTGTCAACGAACCGGAAACCGTTACGTCGTAGCCGTTGGCGGTCACGACCCGCGCCGTTCGGACGTCGCCGGCCCCGTTGCGCACGTCGCCCCAGACGTGGGTCGGGGTGCGCCGGCGCGTTTCCTCGTCCGGTCCGCGAACCTTTCCCGCCTGTTTTTTCATCAGCGACTGTACCGGCCCAAGGCCAAGAAGGGGGCGCACCCAGTTGGCGCGCCGGACCCATTTCACGCTTTTGGGGGACAGGGGCATATAGACCTCGATATTGGGTATGCCGGTGGTGTAGTACGCGGTGGCCACATCCCCCCAGGGAATGGTCACCGCCAGCTTGGGGCCGTCCCCGAAATCGATGCGGTCGGTTTTCCAGCCCAGGGGCACCTGGCGGATTTGGCCGTCCAGGCGGGCCCTGCCGCCGCCGGCCAGGCCTTCGACGGCGGTTTTTGCCGTGCCCGGGCTTGGCCCGGAGCGCGAATCAAAGCCAAGCCGCAGCAGGTGCGCATCGGGCATCGACTTTGCAAGCGTTGCAGCAATGCAGTCCGTCGGGATGACGTCGAACCCGACCCCGGGGCACAGGACGACACCCTTTTCTTTGGCTTCGCCGCCGCGCGCGTGCACGGCCTCGAAGACCTCGATCTCGCCGGTGATGTCTATGTAGTGACAGCCCTGCTCGAGACATCCCTGCACCATGGCGGCGCTGGTGGCGGAAAACGGCCCGGCGGTGAGCAGTACCAGGTCCATACCGGCCAGCCCCTGGCGGATCCTGTCGGCGTCATCCAGGGGGAACAGGCGATGGGGCAGCCCCAGTTCATTGGCCAGCGCTGAAACGGATTCGCCGCGGCCGGCCAGCACCGGGCGCATCCCCTGCCGAACGGCCTCGCGCGCGATCATTGTGCCGGTATAGCCGGCAGCGCCATAGATCATCCAGTTTTCTGCCATAAAATGCCTCCTGATAAAAATTCAAATTTCCCATAAGCACGATTCTCCTCTCCGGGCATACCCGTTCATCGGCGTTCTTTCAACCGGCACGCCGACGAAAACCGCTTGCAGGGAGGCCCGAAATGGTTACAATATTCATTTATAACCAAATTTGTTCTCTTTTGCCAATATCGGATTGTATTTATCAAATGAATCTATACCTTGCCATCGTCTGGCTGTTTCGGGTTTTCAGCCATCTTTATTTTGTCGAAGTACGCTCCCTGAACCCGGAACGTATCCCTGAAACCGGCCCGGTGATCCTGGCTGCCAACCACCCTGCTTCCATTCTCGATGCCATCCTTCTGGCCATGCAGACCCGCCGCCAGATCCATTTCCTTGCAAAAAGCGGCTTGTTTCGCAATCGACTTGTGGGCGCATTGCTGTGGTGGCTTGGGGCCATTCCCGTCTACCGCGCCAGGGAGGTAGAAGCCAGCGGCATGCGCAACGAGGTGGTGTTCAAGAAGGTGTACGAGCTGTTTGAGCGGGGGGGCTGCCTGGGCCTTTTTCCCGAGGGTCGGAACTCGCCGGTCGGCCAGGTTTTCCAGCTGCGGACAGGCGGCGCCAGAATCGCCCTGGGCGCTGAGGCGCGAAACCAATACAAACTTGGCCTGACGATCGTCCCTGCCGGGCTTACCTTCGAGCGCCGGGAACTCTTCATGTCAGCGGTGCTGCTCCGTTTCGGACCGCCCATTGCCGTGGCGGATTACGCGGAAATGCACCGCAAGAATCCGGAAGGCGCCGTGCAGCAGTTGACAGCCGATCTCCAGGCGTCGCTACGGCGCCAGGCATCGCACGTGGAAGACAATCAGATCAGCGAGCTGGCCGAAAATCTTTCCGAAGCCCTGGGGTACCGCCTGACGCCCCTTGCCCTGGAAAGGAAACAGGACGACACCCGCGAGCCAAAATCCCCATCTCGATTAAAACGCTGGATCTGGAAAGTGCTGGACTGGTACCGGCCGGATATCGGAGAAGTTCCCGACGATATTGAAACCCGCGTGCAGAATCGGGAGCATCTTGCCGCCGTTCTTGCCAACGCATCGCTTCGGGATCCGGATGCGGTTTCCGCCCTCCGCCGCCAGGTGGATCGCTACCAGGACCATTTGCGGCAGACCGAGCTCAGCCAGTCCATTAAAGGCTCCATAGACAAACCGGTGCGCGAACGTCTCATTCGCCTGCGCATGACCCTATACACGCTGATCATGGCCCCGGTAGCGATTTTCGGGCTGCTGCACAACATGGTGCCCTACCTCTTTACCAAATATGCGGCGCGCCTTGCCAAAGAAGAGGCTGTCCGGGCCTTTGCCTATTTCGGTGTGGGTTTCCTGGCATTTACGCTCACCTACAGCGTCTTTGGCTTGTGGCTCTGGCATTCCGCCGGCATGAACTGGAAATGGGTCATCGGCTACCTGGCGTTGCTGCCGCCGACCGGCTTCGCTACCCTGCGCTACAGGCGCAGCATTATCCTTTACCGGAACAAAATTCTCGTGCGAACGTTTTTCTGGAACAACGAGGAACTGGTCAAGCTGTTGCGCCGGGAGCGCCATCAGGTGATTGAACGTTTCCGGGAACTGGCGATAAAGCAAAATGGAAAAATATAAATGAGGATCACGAATCTTCGAATCTTGCCGGCATTCGCTACACAGACGGGCTGCGCCCCCACACAGACAGAGCACGACGATGATCCGGTTCTTCCAGCGGAAGAAGCCCGGGGCGGTGCCGTACGGGTCGTCTGGATGGGTACAGCGGGATTGTATGTTACCGACGGGGACACCGGCATGTATATCGATCCGTTTGTCAGCCGCTACGGCCTTTTACAGGTCGGACTCGGTTTCCGGCTGAAGCCATGCCGCGACCGGATCGACCAATGGATCAGAAAGACCGGCGGCCACAGGGCGTCCGCCGTTCTCGTGAGCCACTCCCACTATGACCATGCCCTGGATGCCCCCTATTTCGCAGCCAAAACCGGGGCGGTGATCATCGGCTCCGAAAGCACGGCCAATGTTGCACGCGGGACAATGCTCCCGGAGGAAAAAATCCGGGTGATTGCCGACGGGGAACGGGTGCGCATCGGCAAATTCACCGCAACCTTCCTTAAAAGCGTCCACAGCCCGGCCCTTTTTGGAAGAATTCCGTGGCCCGGTGAAATAACCGATCCGCTCCGGCCGCCGGCACGGGCGTCCGCCTACCGTGAAGGCGGAACATACGCCATTGTCCTTGCCCATCCCAAAGGGACGATGCTCCACTACGGCAGCGCCGGCATCCAGCCGGATCTTTTTTCACGGGAACACGTGGATGCAGCATTTTTGAGCCTCGGCGGACGCAAGGACACCCCTTCCCTGCTCACCCACATCATTGCCCCTACCAAGGCCCGGCAGGTGATTCCCATTCATTTCGACAATTTTTTCAAACCGCTGAAATCCCGTCTCTCCATTCTGCCCGGTGTGAACATGAAAGAATTCTATCAATCCATGTCCGCTTTTCCCGAGATCACGGTCACGACCTTGTCTGTGGGCAGGGAAGCGACCTTGTTTTCCTGATATCAGCCAAGTCTCTACCCGGCGATTTTTTTGCGGTTGGTGAGGATTTCATCAAAGCCGGCGGCCGCGGCCCGGCGGGCCAGGTCGTCGGTGGGCGGGAGAAAGGCGACCACCCTGGCGCGCCGCTCGTGGAAGCGCCGGACAATGGACGGCCGGAACAGGGGGATCCCCAGCAGGGACGGCGTCAGGGCGTAAATCTTGCCGGGCTGGATCGCGCCGAACCGGGGCTGGCCGGAGAGCACCGCAAACCCCGCCCGCCAGCATTCCCGGCGGCGGGCATAAAACGCAATCCCGGGGAAACGCTCGGCCGCCAGCACTTCGTGCTCGGGATGCCAGGTCAGGATCTTTGCGCTCTTTGCGATGGCTTCGACCCGCCCTTCGGCCTCGGCCCAGCGGGACAGGGCCCGGATGGTTTCGGCCCCGGCTTCGGCCTTGATGTCCAAAACCCACCGGCATCCGGAAAATTCCGCGGCAAAATCCTCAAAAAACAAAAGCCGGTTATCGAACGCGTCCCGTCCTTCGTCCCGGCCGACCTTGCGATGCAGCGATGTCAACCGGATACCGGCCAGTTCGGCGGCCGTCATGTCCCCTACCCTTTTTCGGACACCGGCCATGCGGTCCAGCCCCGGGTCGTGGATCAGCACGATCCGCTTGTCCCGGGTGAGGCGCAGGTCGGTTTCCAGGCAGGAAAAACCCAGATCAACAGCGGCCCGAAACGCGGCCCGGGTGTTTTCCACGGCGTTTTCCTTGTATCCGCGATGGCTGATCCAGAGGGGTTTTTCCAGCATATTTCACCTGCACGGGATTTCATGGGAAGCGACATAAAAAACAATATCCCCCTGGCCGGAAAATATCAAGCACAACCCGAGCGCCGTTGCGGGCCGGACCCGTTTTCAGGCAGCAACGGATGGACAAATGCCGCCTCAGGCATTATTGTTTTACTCACGCTGCCAATGACGGCAGTCAACAAAAAGACAGGAGGAGAAAAGATGAAGGTGCGAATCGATTATGATCTGTGCATGGGAGACGGCAATTGCAGCAAGGTGTGCCCGGAAGTCTTTGCCTATGACGATGACCAAATGGTCAGCCGGGTAACCCAGGAAGAGGTGCCGGCCCAATACGAAGACGATGTTCGCCGGGCAGCGGCGGAATGCGCTCCAGGCGCGATCGTCGTCGAGGAATAACCTGGAAAATCAATGGAGGAAACCCGGAGAATGTTTTCGTTTGACATCCCCGAAGACGTCCGGGAGGACGTACGGCAGGTCATCGCGCACTTTAACGAGGAAGAGCTTCGTGCAACGGGGAAGGCGTACAGCGCCCGATTTGAAAAGGAGCATGTATTTCTGGACCGCGATGACGGCATCGGACCCGAACCCATCTGCCGCCTCACATACAACGGCGACCTGTATGACTGGGCGTTCGAGATATACAAATACAGCGCGGATGATTACGACCCCGAGGAGACCCTGTTTCCCGGGGCAGAGCTGGTCGACGGCACCATCGAGGGGGCACTTCGCGCAGGGATGAAGGCGTATGGATAAACCGCCCCGCTGATAAAACGAGCGTTCGCTTTTTCGTTGCATCGGCCATGTGACAGTGATATGGTTTTTCCTTGGTCAAAATTGCACTGAAATCAAAGGAGAAGCCATGGCCGCATCATTTCTGCACACCCTGATGAACCCCGAATCCATCGCCATTGTCGGCGCCAGCAACAACCCGATGAAAATGGGCACCATGCATGCCCTGAGCATTATCAAGGACGGTTTCAAAGGGAACTTCTATCCCGTCCACCCCACTGAAAAAACCGTTCTGGGCTTCCCGGCGTATGCCGACCCCAAGGACCTGCCCGAAGCCCCGGACCTGGCCATCTTCGTGCTGCCCTCCCGGCACCTGCTTCCGCTGTTCGAAGCCTTCGGCAAAAGGGGGACCCGGCATGCCATCGTTATCACCGCCGGTTTCAAGGAAATCGGCACCGAGGGGGCCGACCTGGAGCAGCAGCTCAAAGATGTCGCCCATCAATACGGCATGCGATTTATCGGCCCCAATTGCATGGGGATGATCAACCGGGCGGTGGAACTCAATACCACGGTCATGCCGCTGACCGGGCAGGCCGGCAGGCTTGGCATGATTTCCCAGAGCGGCACCTACGTGGCCCAGACCATCGTCCATCTGCAGAAGCGGGGGATTTATTTCAGCAAGGCGGTGAGCGTCGGCAACGAAGCCGACGTCAATATCATCGATGTGCTGGAATACTTCGGCGAAGACCCGCATACCAGTGCGGTATCCATGTATATCGAGACCATTCGCGACCCCCGCCGGTTTTTAGATGTCGCCCGAAAGATCACCCCCCGCAAACCGGTCATCGCCCAGTACGTGGGGGGCAGCGAAGCCGGCGGCCGGGCCGGTCTCAGCCATACCGGGGCCATGGCCGGGAAGAACTATCTCTATGACGGCCTTTTCCAGCAGGCCGGGGTTATCCGCGTCGAGTCCATCGAGGACCTCTATGCCCATGGATGGGCGCTTTCCACCCAGCCCCCCATCCGGGGAAACCGGATCGGCATTATCACCAACTCGGGCGGGCCGGGCTCGGCCATCGCCGATACCTGCGAAGCCAACGGCTGCGTAATGCCGGTTTTCAGCGAGTCGCTGCAGGCAAAGATCAAGCCGCTGATGCCGGTGCATGCGCCGGCCGGCAATCCCGTGGACCTCACCTTCAGCATGGACATGGCGATCATGACCGACACCATCGTCGACCTGGTCATGCAAAGCGGCGAGGTCGACGGCGTGGTTATCCACGGCGCCATGTCCACGGGATTCATGAAGGCGGTTTTCCCCCATGTAGCCCACCTGCTGCCCGATATATCCCTTACCGATCTTGTCGATCAAAGCAACCGGGACCTTTCGGCAACGGCTGCCAAGCCCTTTGCGCACGGGATCCCCATGACGGTCTCCTCCTTTTTCGACCGGGACGACGCCTACACCGAGGCCTATGAAGACGCCGGCGTGCCGGTTCTTGACGCCCCGGAAAAAGCGGCCCGCACCATGGCCACGCTCATCCGATACAAAAACATCCGCCAGCGCACCCCACTTGCCCCCGCAGGAGAAATGGATGCCCACCCGGATGCCGTGCGGATCATCGATGAGGCCGCAGAAAAAGGGGCGCGCACCCTGGATGAATACGCCGCCAAAAAGCTGCTGGCCTGCTATGGCATCCCCGTCCCGGAGGAGCGACTGGCCACAGACAGGGACAGCGCCCTTGCCGCGGCCGAAGAGATCGGATACCCGGTCGCATTCAAGGCCTGCGACCCGGACATCCTGCACAAGAGCGACCAGGACCTGGTGATTCTCGACATAACGGATGCGAAGAGCGCGGCCCGGGCGTATCAAGCCATACAGGAAACCGCCGGCAGGACCGTGCCGGTTCTGGCGGCCCGGATGATCCGCGGCCGGCGGGAGCTTCTGGCCGGCATCAGCTGGGATGACCAGTTCGGCCATTGCGTGGCTTTCGGGGCGGGGGGCGTGCTCACGGAAGCCATAAACGACGTTGTGTACCGGCTGGCGCCCATTGACGACAGCGACGCCCGCGAGATGACAGAAGAGATTAAAACGGCCAAACTGCTTGACGGTTATCGGGGCATGCCGGCGGTGGACAGGGACAGGCTCGCGGAAATCCTGGTGCGCTTGAGCCGGATTCCCCTTGTGCATCCGCAGATAAGAGAAATCGACATCAACCCGCTGCTCCTTGCCGGAGCGGAGCCCGTTGCCGTGGATGCGCTGGTGATTTTGAAAGAACCGGCGGGGTTGAAATAACCGGAAGCCTGCTTACATCGCGGCCAGGATCTGCGGAATGGTTTTTTCAAGCTGGACCTGCATGAAATACCCGTTGGCATCGGGGGCCAGGACCCCGATAAAGCGAAAATTGCCCTGCCGGTACAGATCCGGTCTCATCATGATAACGATCCCGTTCTCGGTGTGCAGCGTAACGCTGGTGCACCGGCTGAATCCTTTCTGCGAGGCGATTTTGCTGCAGTAAGAGACGATGCTGTCAAATTCAGCGGCAAAATTGGAGAAAGCAATGGGCTCGGGCCCCGTGTCGGTGGCGAGAATGGATCCGTCGGATCCCAGGATAGCCACCCCCCGGTAGCCCTTGATTGCCTGAAAGGAAGTGGCATAGCGCCTCAACGCGACTTCCAGGCGACTCCCCTCCGATACGGGAGGGGGGGCAGCCGGAGAGGGCCCCGCCCCTACTGCATAAGGGGAGACCGGTGAAGCCTTTTTTTCCGGACTTCCGGTAGCAGGTGCGCCCCGTTTCCACCTGGCGCCGGCAATGTCGATGAGGTCCGTCTTGATGCGCGGCCGGATTGCCTTTTCGGGAAGCGGGGACAATGTGAGTACGATCCGGCCCCAGTTCGACATCTCCAGGGCAACGTCATCGCCGGCCTGACCGTCCGAACGGGCGTCCAGCAGATCGCCGTCCTGAAAATAGAGAACCCCTTGTTTCCGCCTCTCGGAAACGATGTCCATCTGGCAGGTTTTGCGACACAGGGCCACCAGCGGCAGCAGGTGCGCGAGGACGATCCCCCGGAGGGACATGCCCTCGTCCCTGATATTGAGCCCGGCAAAAATCATGGCGCCCATGGCCCTGAGGGCAATGGGTTTTTCAATATAGGACAGCATCGCGTCCTTGCGGCTGTGTGCCGGAAAAACCGGCGGGGATTTGTCGGATTCGGTCATAATGATGCAGGGAGTAGAGGCGCTGATCCGCGTCAGGTGGGCCACCAGGTCGACACTGTCCATGTCCGGCAGCATCATGTTTGCAACAACCACCGAGACCCGGACCTGCTGGAGCGTTTCCAGGGCGCCCTTCCCATTGATGGCTGTAAGCGGTTCGAACTGGCGAAGGTCTTTGAATTCGTTCCGGATGGCGGCCAGTTGTTTTCTGTCGCTGTCGACGATCAGTACTTTATCCATGCTGGTCTCTCGCCCTGTCCCTGTTGATGCGGTACAAAGGGCCCGGTATGAAAGTGAAAATGCTGGGAAGACCGGGCCGGACACGAAATATATTGCAGATGCATGAAACAGCCTTTATAGTATTCTAGTATAGACATATTTTTTCAATGTCAATATAATTTCGTATAATATCATACACTTTTGATACTACAGGCATACGATGCATTCGATTTACCGCTGCTGGTGGTTTTTTCCTCCGCCGGACGGCAAAACCGGCTGCATCTGAACGGTATTCTTTCCAGAAAGGGGACGGTTCATGGAAAAAACAGGGAAAACACGGGGCGTCATGATCGGCGGGATGCTGCTGGTCCTTTGCATTGCGCTTGTATCCTGCGCCCGTCATGTGCAGGAAGATCGTTTCATTCGAGCGGATGCCGCGCACCGCATACTGATCGCATCCAGCGCCAGCGAGTTCAAGGACGCGCTCCGCAGCCGGCTTATTGACAATTACAGGCCCGTTGCGAACATCGAGGTGATTGACATCAAGGCGTTGAAAGAGATCGACGCGGACGCATACGATGCCATCGTGATCATGGACAGCTGCTGGGCACGAAGCCACCTCAACCTCTCGTTCAAACGTTTCATAGACGATCTGGAGCGAAACAACCATGTCATCCTGCTGCTGACCACGGGAAGCGAACAGTGGGATTTTACCTATGAAAACGTGGATGCCGTCACTTCCGCCTCGCTCCTTGACAACCAGGACAAGGTTTTTGAAACGCTTCAAAAGCGGATCGACGAAGTGCTTATGAAAAAACCGGCGGCCACCTCTACACAGCGCACCTGGCAGACGCACGCGCTCAGCCGGGCGGAAACAAAAAATCAGAGTACCGCATTGTTTTCAAAAAACGCATAAGAGAGGCCAGCACCATGAAACAATCATTGAAAGACAAAGAAAACCGGGAATTATCCGCATACGGCATCACCCGCCGCGAATTTCTGTGGCTTTCGGCAATGACAGGGGTCGGTTTCATGACCGGGTGCGCGGTCAATCCGGTCACCGGCCAGCGGGAGCTGATGCTCATGTCCGAAGCCCAGGAAATCAGTATAGACAAGCAGAATTCTCCCCACCAGATCTCGGCGGATTACGGAACGTCGCTGGACAGGGATCTCAGTAACTACGTGTCGCGGGTGGGCCAATCCGTGGTCAAAAACAGCCACCGCCCGGAAATGCCCTATACGTTTCACACATTGAACGCCGCTTACGTGAACGCCTACGCGTTTCCCGGCGGGACCATCGGCATCACCAGGGGCATCCTCCTCACCCTGGAAAATGAAGGCGAACTGGCTTCGCTCATCGGGCACGAAGCCGGGCACGTATCCGCCCGCCACACCAGCCAGAGAATGACCCGGGGGCTGATCGCCGCCGTGCTTGTCTCCGGTGCGACCGTGGCTGCCGGCGACCAGATGGGAGACCTGGTTGCGGGATTGGGGGGCATCGGGGCGGGGGCCCTGCTGGCCGGGTACAGCCGGAACCAGGAAAGGGAAGCGGACGCCCTGGGCCTGGAATACATGGCCCTCTCTGATTACAATCCGGAGGGCTTTCTGGGGCTGATGGACATGCTCAATGACATGTCGAACAAAAACGAGAGCTACGTGGCGACCCTGTTCTCCACCCACCCCATGAGCAGCGAACGCTATGAAACGGCCGTCAAGGCGGTCAGATCAGGCTATGCCGAAGAACGAGAGACCCGTCCCATTTTCAAGGAACGATACATGGACCACACTGCCGGCCTGCGGAAGATCGGACCGGCCATAAAGGCGATGCAGGACGGGGACGGAATGATGATGCAAAAAAACCCGGGAAACGCCCGGGAACACTATGAACGCTCCCTGAAAACGGCGCCGGAGGATTACGCGGGAAACCTCAAGATGGCCAAGTGCCTGATGGCGCTGGAAAAGCACCAGGATGCCAACCGGTATGCCCAAAAGGCCCGGCAGATCTATCCCGAAGAACACCAGGCCAAGCATGTTCTGGGCATGACCCACTTGCGGCTCAAAAATTTTGAGCAGGCCCTGGCGCAGTTCGATGCGTACGAGCAAGGGCTGCCCGGCAATCCGAATACCATATTTTTCCAGGGATTTTCCCTGGAAGGCATGGGGCGCCGGGAAGATGCCGCGCAGAAATACTATAACTACCTGCAGCAGGTCAACCAGGGGGAATACGCCCAGCACGCGCATACCCGGCTGAAGGAGTGGGGATACATATAGCCGGCCGGCAAAGGGTCTTATCCGGCGATCTTGCCCAGCAGCAATTCCACCAGCGGAACCAGAAACGCTGCGGACGGATGCTGCCGGACTTTCTCAAGCTGGTCGATGTCGGATTGCCGGGTGATTTTTGCGGCCTCTTTTTCGAGGGCTTCGCTCAGTTCCGCAGCATCGATTGCGCTGCGATACAGCCTGGTTAATACCACGCGGACGCTGCCGGTCCGGGGAAGCTCCAAACTGTCCAGGGCAAGGCGAAGCATGCCGGCGTCGATTGTCTCCATCCGGGACACGGCTTCCGCCAGCAGGGACTCGCCGTTTTCGTTTTCCATGAGGGTCTGCCCCTCTATCTCTACCGCTACCTCTTCTACTACTTCTTCTTCCTCCCCTTCTTCCATCATGACGGTCTCGTGATAGTCCGGCGCGTGGGCCATATCGATGCGGGCATAATAGGAAAAGGGGTCGTCCGGGTCTTTTGAAGGGGTAAAGGGCTCTATTTCCGCTATACCGGACATTTTTTCCGCCAGCATCCGGTGGACCCCTGCAAGCATGGACGCGTTTGCCTCCTCGTCCTGTTCAATGCTCTGGATGCAGGCCACACCGTCCATGGAGTCGGAGGACAGCATGTACATATCCACATAATCGCCGCCTTCCAGCGCCACCTGGAAACCGTCCGCACTGAGGGTTACGCCGAATCCGTGGGCGCGAAACACCTCCATGACGGACCGCAGTCCCGGATAAATATTCCCGCCGGTCATTGCCCCCCCGTTTCCCGGTTATGAATGGATTGGATTGCCTGCTGGGCCGCATCCGACAACTCCGGATACGAGCGCGCGAGCCTTGTCAGGAACTGTTCGGAAAAAGACCTGCCGATGCGCCCCAGCAGCGGAACGGCCGCCTTGAGCGCCAGAATATCGTCCCCGGTGTCCCTGGATCGCTTCAACAGGCGGGGCCATTTTTTATCCATGACCGCTATGCCGCCGGCGAATTTGAGGATTTCACCCTCCACTTTGCCGGGGTTCGGTATGTGCGGCAATCCATGGATGGCGGTGATCAAACGGGCCACATGCTTTACATGGTCGGCTGCCGCATCGGATTGTTCCGGCACACCTGCGGTAATCAGGGACAAGAGGGTCTTCATGCCGCTTTTACTGATTTCCGGAAGCTCCGCAATGGCTTTTACCGCCCGCCAGTTTACCCGGTTGTCGCTGTCCATGATGCGATCGATGATCAATTCCTCCACATCCGCCGGCCGCAGGCGCACCATCGTGCTGAGCGCTTCGAGCCGCAGACGGGGATGCCCGTCCTCCAGAAACACCCGGATTAAATCCGCGTCCGCCGGTTCCGTGCTGACCTCCCGCAATATCAGGATCGCATTCCGGTAGACAAACCACGGATGTTTGGCGTTGTTCAAAACCCCGATCACCCACTGCCTTGTTTCTGAAGGGCGCTGCATAAGCAGGTCCGTAACCTGTCCGCGCAGGTTGCGATCCTTGCTCTCGCAGAGAATCCGCCCGAAAATCCGTATGCCGAAATAGCCGAGCTCGTGAAAAAATTCGTTTAACTGCTTGCGGGTTTCCGCATTGCCGTTTTCATAGGCAAGGGCCAGTGCGTCGGCCTGCTCCCCGAATATGTAACCGAACAAACGCTGCTCCGTATCCGCTGCCCCGGCGACAGCGCCGTTTGCATTTTCTGCCGAATCCGTTTGCCGCAGATCCGGCCTCGGGCTTTCATCGCTTCGGGCTGCATCCGACGCGTTTCCGAGCGCTGCTGCGATGCGGTGAAGAATATCCCAGTCCTTACTTTCCATCAGCAATGGCGCGATTCTTCGAAAACAATTGACATAGATCATCAAGTCTTCGCCCGTCTTCACGTTCAGCAAACCGGCCTGGTAATCCGCCATGTTCTTGCGGACATCGTCGGCCATCTGCCGGGAATGGATGACGTACTGGGCGTCGGCCGGAAGTTCTTCAAAGGAAAGGATGTCGTTTTCATAGAGAAACGCCAGAAAATGCTGTCCGCCGGCAATGTTTTCCAAAACGATGCGCCCGGCGATCATCTTCAGGATGCGCTTGATGCCTTCCAGGCGCTGGAATATCCTTTCATTGTCCGTTTCTTCGGCCGCTTTTTTCTTCAGCCAGTCAAGCTCGGAAAAGGTATATTGCGACGCCGGCAGCAGCATCCGGGCCGGAAACGCGTCTACGATGATCTGCTCGATTTCCCTTGGCTCCATGTTTACCACGTGCTCGGCAATGATATAGCAGTTGACCAGAAAATCATTTAACAATTGGGGGTGCGCAAGGGGGCGGATAATGTCCTGGACGGACTGCTGCTTCATCTTCCGGATCACATCCGGGTTGATTCCCTTAAACATGGGCAACAGGTTCAGATCCTTGGCGAGGCGATGCATTGCCATGGCGACCCGCCACGGCAGATTTTTTTCAAAATTCAACTGGTCGTTCGCAAAAACGGTCGATATTTCCGTGATATTGTGCTTGACCAGTTCATTGGTCAATATATGGCCGGCATTTTTATCGGAGGCCCGGTCAACCTCGGGGTTGCTCATAACCGCGATGAAAGCATCAAAATGCTCCTCGCTGATCCGCTTTTTGATGGCAATGCTCAGCAGGTTTTTCTTTTCAAAGTATTCGAAGAGCTTGGGGACAAACAGGGCGGCAACGCCTTTTCCCACAATGGTCCGGATGGCCACCGGTGAATCCAGGACGCCGGTGATCGAGAAGTCCTCATGATCCCGGGATTCCTCTTTTGTGAGCATCAGCTCCGTTGAATGGGCCAGAACCTTCTGAAATTCCTCATACAGCCCCCGCCGGGCCGTTTTGGCACCCGGGTGGCCCGGGTCATAATACCCGGTGCGCAATATCGCCTTGGTGAGGTTCATGATAAACGTCCCGATGGGTGCGACCCGTTCCTGCTCCTGTGTTGTCAGCGTTTTCTTTTCGCTGACGGGTTCTTCGAACCGCTCGGGGGGTTCTTCCTCAACGGGTCGGCGTTCGCCGTGGGAGACGATTTCGCGGAGCCACTCAAATTTTTGCGTTGCCCCCCCCTTCCCGCCTGTTTTTTCCGCCTTCCCGCCTGTTTTTTCCGCCGGAGCCGGCGGGGTCGGCAAGGAAGCGCCGGCATCGTCTGCAATCGATTCAGCGGCGCCGTTGAAAACGATTTCACTGCTGCTGTCATGGCGCACGGACACGACGCCGTGCAGAGGGGACGGCGATTTTTCCCCGGGGACAACCGGATGCAACACCACGGCCGTATTTTTGGGGAGCGGGCTTTGCAGCGGTATCCGCACCCGGCGGCTCTGCGCAACCTCACGGGAGAACCGGGAGAAGCGGCCGGGGGAAGTAAACGTAATGATGATCAACCGTTTTTTCATAATGATTACTTTTCGACGTTACCGTCTTTTATAGAACCCATCTCAACATTCGGATTTCGGTTCAAGATCGCGGCGGCGTCTTGTTTCAAACCGCAGACAACCTCTCGTATTTCGAGGATTTGAAATAAGACGGCAACAAAGATATTGGGCCGAAAGACAATGTTGAGATAGATTTTAATAAAATACCACCAATCGCGACCTGTAGTCAAAAAAATTGTGCCCGCTGCAGGGCCGGTTTTACGGCCCGCTTGACCCCTGATCCCCGAAAAATCAGCCTTCATGCCCTCATGCATCGCCCCGCATTTGACATCAGGGGCAAATCCCATTATATATATTAATCTAAATGCCCGATTTTTATTCTTCTAACAGATAAATGGTTTTTTTCGCCTGTATCGACAATACCTGCCAGGACGATAAAGCGTATGAACTTTCCCGGTTTCATTCTGAACAATACCGGCCTTGTCTATGAATACACCCTGAACCATATCGCCCTGGTGGTAACCGTGCTGGTGCTGTCCCTTCTTTTATGGACGGCCGTCGGCCTGGTGATCAGCCGATACGACCGGATGGCCGAAGCCGTTATCGGGCTGGGAAACGTCGTGTTTTGCATCCCCAGCATATCGCTGTTCGGCCTCTTCATGACCGTCCCCGGACTGGGCCTCGGGCGCCGGACCGCAACGCTGGTGCTTGTATTGTACGCCATGATGCCCCTGGTCCGGAGCGTCTATATGGGGGTAAAGTCCGTAGACCCCGCCGTGATCGACGCGGGAAAGGGAATGGGCATGACCGGCCTGCAGGTCCTCTTCAAAATCCAGGTGCCCATGGCATGGCCCATGGTGTTTGCCGGCATCCGGGTGGCGGTGGTCCTGATCACGGGGATTGCGACCATGGCGACGTTTATCGGCGAAAAAAATCTGGGGCGCCTCATCCACCAGGGAATCACCCGGGGGAATGCGGACATGATTTTCGCCGGAGCGGTCATCGTCTCCATCATCGCCCTGCTGTTAGACCATATCATGGGCCGGATCCAGAGAAAAATTATTTCCCCGGGGCTCCGCTTCCAGGCCGGGGAGCAGTAATGGACAAACAATGATTCGCGTCGACAATATTACCAAGACATTTCCCGGCGCCGAGCGGCATGCCGTGGACCGGGTCACGTTCAATGTGAACGAGGGGAACATATGCGTTTTCGCAGGCCCCTCGGGATGCGGAAAAACCACGATCCTGCGGATGATCAACCGGCTGATCGAGCCGGACGAAGGGGAGATCTTCATCAACGGCGAAAACGCCCGGACGATGAACCCGGCCACTTTGCGCAGGACCATCGGCTACGTCATCCAGCAGATCGGACTGCTCCCCCACCGGACCATCGAGCAGAACGTGGCCATTGTGCCGGGCCTCCTGAAATGGCCCCGCGACAAAACGCGGAAAAGGGTGCTGGAGTTGCTGGAAATGGTGGGGCTGGACCCCGGCGAAGTCGGCCGCAAATATCCGCACCAGCTGAGCGGCGGCCAGATGCAGCGGGTCGGCGTAGCAAGGGCCATGGCCGCGGATCCGCCCATCATGCTGATGGACGAGCCGTTTGGCGCCGTCGACCCCATCGTGCGCGTTCGGCTGCAGGATGAATTTCTGCACCTGCAGCAGGCGTTTAAAAAGACCATCTGTTTTGTGACCCACGACATCAACGAGGCGATCAAAATGGGGGACTACCTGGTCATTCTCAACGCGGGGCGCATCATTCAGATGGGGACGCCCATCGAGGTGCTGACAAGCCCGGCGGACGCGTTTGTCCGGGATCTTCTCGGGGATGACCGAGGGGTGAAAATCCTTGATTTAACGCGGTCCGGCAGTCTTATGGAACCGGCAAATGCGCTTCCGGAATCCCCGGGTCGAAACGGGTGCACGGTCCAGGCCGTACAACCGGTAAAAATCGCCCTGGAAATGATGATGAAAAAAAATGCGGACCAGGTCGGGGTTTGCGAAGGCGAAACCATCGTGGGCATCCTCACCTGGAACGGCATAAAGGAACATATCAACCGGGTAAGCGGTGACGGATCGTGAATTTTAACATGGACATCTTCATGGATTCCCTGCTGCGTCGAGCCCCGGGCTATCTCCCGGAGCATCTGCAGCTGGTCATTATCCCCATGGCCATCGCCATTCTTATTTCCCTGCCGGCGGGAATCATTGTCACCCGCCCGGGATATCGACGGTATGCCGAGAAGGTCATGGCGCTTTTCAATACCGCCCAGACCATTCCGCCGCTGGCGGTTATCGCCATTTTTTTTCCTTTTCTGGGCCTGGGGTACGGCCCCGCCATTCTTGCCCTGACCATCTACGCGCTGCTCCCCATCGCACGCAACACCATCGCCGCGATCTCCTCCGTGCCCGAAGATGTCAAGGAAGCCGCAAGGGGAATGGGCATGACCCCAAAAGAAGTCCTTTTTCATGTGGAGCTGCCGCTCAGCGTGCCCGTCATCATGGCCGGCATAAAAACATCGGCCGTACTCACGGTGAGCACGGCCGTACTGGCGGCGCTGGTAGGGGGGAAGGGGATGGGGGCGGTCATTTTCGCGGGGATCAACTTTTTCCGACCCGAGCTGATCCTTGCCGGAACCATTTATATCGGGATGATGGCCGTCATCCTGGAGCGCCTGATTTCGCTGGCGGAATACATGCTGGTGCCGGCGCATATCAAATAGACGTCCATCCGGAAATAAAAAACAGGAAACCAACCGACCAGGTAAAGGAGACGACATGCACATGATCAGCAGATTCATGGTAGCCGCCCTTCTCATTGGCGGTCTTGTAACGGGCTGCGGCGGCGACAAGACCACGACGGACGCGAAAACCCTCCGGCTGGCGACTGCCGCCGAATGGACGCAGCGGGCCGACGGGCTGCCGGGTTTTCAAAAGCATTATGGATTTGAATTTACGGATGTGGAGGTGGTCGACCTGGGCCTGGCGTACCAGGCGGTCGGCAACGGCATGGCCCACGTGGGCGTGGGGGATGCGACCGAAGGCCGGATCATCCAGTATGACCTGGTGGTGCTGGAAGACGACAAGCGCTTCTTCCCCGCCTACAACCCGGCACCGCTGGTACGGAAAGAAATCCTCGATATCTACCCCGAACTTTCGGAAATCCTGCGGGCGCTTTCTTCCCGGCTCGACCTGGAAACCCTTACGCGGCTCAACAAAAAAGTCTCCGTTGATGAGGCCATGCCGCGGGAAGCGGCAAGGGAATTCCTTCTTGCGCAGGGACTGATCCGTGAAACGCCGCCGGAAGCGGACGAGACAAAAGAGACTCCCATTGTCATTGGCAGCAAAACCTTTACCGAGGCCCTTACATTGGGCTATCTGACCCGATACCTGCTTGAAGACCGGGGATTCACGGTGGTCGATGAAATCGGACTGGGGGAAGTGGCGGTGATCACGCCGGCCCTTTTTTCCGGCCGGATCGATATGTACTGGGAGTACACGGGAACCGGGCTGATGAATGTCATGGGCCACGACCAGGTGGTGACGGACCCCCAGGAGTGCTATGAGCGGGTAAAAGACTGGTACCTGGAAAAAAACAACGTGGTCTGGATGGATTATGCCCCGGCCAACAACACCTTTGTCCTGTTTACTTCCAGGGAGCTGCACCGGGAGCACGGGTGGTCTGACATATCGGACCTGGCAGCATACGTGAACCAATAGCAGGGCGTCGGTCAGGGGCGGGTTACCCCTCATGCCCGACCCATTACTTATTCAATAAAGAAATATTGTACCGGACGGACGGCTCCTACTCGCCGATCTTTTCCCGCAGCGCTTCCATGGAGGGGCCGTCCGACCGCCAGACCCGGCAGGTATTTTCGAGAATCTTCAGGGCCGTGCCCCCAAAAGCATCCATGTCCAGGGGATGCCGGGCCATGGTGGCCCATGCGCCCTGAATCGCTGCCGGGGCCATTGTCAGAAGCAGGGCCACCAGGTGTGTGCACCCCTTGACGCCTCCCACCTTCGCCTTTACCCGCTCCGTAAAACCGGAGCGGATTTTCATGCCGACGACCGGCGCAAGGGAATCTTTTGTTTCAATACATTCCTGGCGGGGAATGCTTTTCATTTCCACGTCAATGGATTCGATTACCAGGTCCGCCCCCCGCACCACCATCCGGATGATCATGTCATGAACCACGCCCGGCGGCCGGGCCTCACCGCTGAGATAATACGTCGTGCAAAACCGGTTGTCGGTAAGGCGCCCTTCCACCAGTACCGCGGTTGCATCATATTCATAGGTATTGATTTCGATCCCGCGGGCATGAATGGGCCGGTCCCGATAATGATCAGTGCTCATCGTTATGCAGTCCTTATACATTGAAGGTGGGAGAATGTACTGCGTCCGTTTTCCCGGCATATCCCTCATCAGGGAAGGTACCGGCACACTCTAGAACAATCGCTCTTTTTTGTCAACTTTCCCGTCTTTTCACCGGAAATTGCCGCACACTTGACGCACCTATCGGTTCCACCGGTTGACATTTGAAAGTAACACTGTTACCGTAACGGCATTGAACAAATTTTTACCGCCGGGGAACAGACATGCCCCCTTCACAGCGCAAGCCCGAAGAAATTGAAGCCATCCGCGAAGACATGCTCAACCGGGCCATTGACCTTATCGCAGAGGCGGGGTACAAGGGGTTCAGCATGCGCAAGCTCGCGATCCGCCTGGACATTGCCGCCAAGACCATCTACAACTATTTCCGAAACAAGGATGAGATGTATTTGGCCATCCTGACCCGCGGCTTTGAGACCCTGTACGAACGATGCGCCGCGGCCAATGCCGCGCACCGCGACCCCATGGACAAAATTGCGGCCATGTGCCGCGAATACGTGGACTTCGGCCTGACCCACGCCAACCTGTACAACCTGATGTTCACCTGGCACGTGCCCAAGTTCCGCGACTACGTGGGGACGGAGATGGAGCCCGCAGCATGGCTGGAACTCGATGCCGCACTCCGCGTCTCCCGGCTGTTTATCGACACCATTCGCCTGTGTGCAGACGGCAGGCGGCCGCTGACGGAGGAGGAGGCCCGCTTCCTGATGATCCAGTTCTGGTCCCAGGCCCACGGGTATATCGCCGGCGTAAACAACACCCTGCTCGACTATATGCACGAAACACCGCTGGCGCTCAAAGACCGGCTGATTGAAAACCTACTGGCAAATTTCCGCGCGGCCGCGGGCCTCCGCGAAAAAAACCCACCGGAAAGACGTTCATGACGCATCCGCTGATACTCGAAATCAAGGGAAACGCCCTGGACGACGGCCCGGGCATCCGATCGGTGATCTTTTTCAAAGGCTGCCCCCTTTCCTGCACATGGTGCCACAACCCGGAAGGAAAGCGGATCGACGCGGAAATCGGGTTTGATGCGGCCGTCTGCGTCGGCTGCGACACCTGCATGGGCGTCTGCCCGGAAAACGCCCTGTCGCGGGACAATTCCTTTTTTATCGACCGGTCGGCCTGCACATTTTGTTTTACGTGCGCAGACGCCTGCCCGTCGGGCGCGCTCTCCCGCATCGGGGAGGCGATGGGCGTTGATGAAATATTGAACCTTGTGACTCGGGACAAGCCTTTCTATGACACCTCCGGCGGCGGGGTGACGCTTTCCGGCGGCGAACCCGCGATGTTCATGGATTTCACCGGAGCGCTTCTGCATGCGCTTAAGGACCGGGGCATTCACACGCTTCTGGAAACATGCGGCCTTTTCGACCTGGACCGATTCAACCGTCTGCTCTATCCCATGCTGGACATCATCTATTTTGATATCAAGCTGTTTGATCCCCGGGCCCATGCCCGTTACTGCGGGGTTTCCAATACAACCATACTGGCCAACTTCAAGGCATTGCACGCCCGGGCACGGGAAGGCGGAATCCCCGTGATTCCTCGCACGCCCCTGATCCCGGGCATTACCGATACGCCGGACAATATCCGTGCCATTGCGGATTTCCTGAAGGAATGCGGCGTCAGCGAGGCACGCCTGCTCCCGTACCACCCGCTCTGGCAGGAAAAAAACCGCAAAATCGGGGTGCCGCCGGATACGGACGGCTCCCCTGCCATGGACAAATGGCTCGACAATACCGTTGCGAAAGAATGCCGGGAGGTATTCGAGGCGGCCGGAATACGGACCGGGTAAAAAAAACAGGAGGAAGACCATGCTTTTCAAAACCGACCCTGCCGCGCCCCTGCACACCGGGGAAAAATCGACCAAGAGCCTGATCCATCTTCTGGTCAGGACGCTGCTTCACACCGTGGCCGCCAGTTTCAATTTCCGCCCTGGCCTGCGGCGGTATTTGAAAACCGACAGCGGATGGTTTGACTTTACCGTGGGGATTCGGACTGAAAGCGGGTCCGTGGCAACCGCTGTCCGCTTCCGGGAGGGAAAAGTGCGGGTCCTTCGGGAGATACCGGCAGACTGCGATATCACGCTGATTTTTGCATCCGACGGGGCCGTCCGGAAGCTGCTGCAGGCCACCCCCACCGAGCAGATTTTCATGCTCATGAAAAGCGATTTGCGAACCGTCGGCAACCAGTCCTATATGAACCTGTTTTTCTTCTATCTGTCCCTGCTGCTCCATAAAAAACAAAAAAAACTCATGGCCAGGGAAAAAAACGATTCCAGGAAAGCGCTTCAAAAATCATCCCCCACGGCAAACACCGCTTTCAGTGACGAACTCCGGCGGCGCAGCGTCTCCCGGATGCGGGCCGAAAGCCGCGATCCCGGCGTCAGGTACCTGGCCGACCCGTACCTGTCCGACTACAGTCTGGCCGATTTTCCCCGCATCGGAAGCTTCCTGGAGACCCATTTCACGGTAACGGCCGAGGTCTGCCCGGAACGTCCCCGGCTGGTGACCGACTGGTACAAACAAAACGGCTTTGAAACCGACGGCAATGGCGATCCCTGGATGCCGGAGCTGCGGCAGGCTTATGCCTTCAAGTATTTGATGGAAAACCGAAGGCCCATTATCCGGAAAAACGACCTGATCGCCGGCACAACGACCACCAAAGAAATCGGGGTCGTGGTCTACCCGGACAGCCACGGCACCATGATCTGGAGCGAACTGTTGACCGTGCCCCACCGCTGTCTCAACCCCTACGGCATTGACAGGGAGACCGTGGACCTCCTTCACAAGGAGATCTTTCCCTACTGGATCCACCGCAATTTCAAGGAATGGGTCCGGGAGAAGTACGGCAGCCCCCTGTGCCAGGCCATTGACGAACGCTTTGCCGTTTATTTCATATGGAAACAGGCCGCGCTGTCGCATACGATCCCGGATTTCCCAAAAATCCTCCGCCTGGGGGCGAAAGGAATCATCGATGAAATCCGGGGGCAGCAGGCTGCATCCGAAGATGACACCGGTACGCAGAAAACGGTGTTGGAAGCCATGGCCCTGTGCCTGGAAGGGCTGGTCGCCTACGGCGAGAACCTTGCCAGCCAGGCCGAGACGGACGCCGCTGCGGAAACGGAACCCAAAAGGAAAGCGGAACTGGCGCACCTGGCGAATATCTGCCGGCAGGTGCCCGCCCAACCGGCCCGCACCCTGGATGAAGCCGTAAACGCCATCTGGATCACGTGGATCGGTCTGCACATGGAAAATACCAATGCCGGCCTTTCCCTGGGTCGCCTGGATCAGTGGCTGCAACCCTATTTCGAAGCCGACATGGCGGCCCTGGAGACAGAGAAGCAGCGGCAGGACTATATCACCCATGCCATCGAGATGGTGGCCTGCTTTTACATGCGCTGCACGGACCACCTTCCCCTGACCCCGGACCTGGCCAACTGGTATTTCGGGGGGAGCTCCTCGGACCAGGCCATCACCCTGGGCGGGGTCACCCCCCAGGGAACCGACGCGGTATGCGACATGACCTATATCTTCCTCAAGGTCACCGAAATGCTTTCCATCCGGGACCCCAACGTCAATGCCCGTTTCCATCCCGGCATCAACAGCGACGCCTATCTGAAGCGCCTCTGCGAGGTCAATCTCATCACCGCCGCCACCCCGTCCCTGCACAATGATGCAGCCGTGATGACCTCTCTTGAAGAATTCAACTACGCGCCGGAAGACCTTCGCAACTGGTCGGCCACCGGCTGCGTGGAGCCCACCCTGTCTGGCCGTCATATCGGACACACCAACTTCCAGATGCTCAACATGGTGGCCGCACTGGAGATGGCCATCCACGATGGATACCACCCCCTGATGAAATGGAAGATCGGTCCGGATACGGGCGCAGTGGAGAAGGGCGACTTCAAAACATTCGACCGGTTTTTCGACGCGTTTTGCGAACAGTTCGGATTCCTCATCGATCAGTCCGTCGAATACAACAACATGCTGGGTATTGCCCACCAGTATATCCGCCCCACGCCCCTGCTCTCGTCGCTCATCGGAGACTGCATTGAAAAGGGGAAAGATGTCACCCACGGCGGCGCCAGGTACAATTCGTCCGGTGCGGCCTGTATCGGCCTGGCCGATGTGACCGACTCCCTGATGGTGATCAAGAAGCTGGTTTTCGAGGACAATCGCGTCGGCTTTGCGGAGCTGAAAAAAGCCGTGGACGACAACTTTGCAAACGACCCGGCGCTGTATGCCATGGTAACCAAAAAAGTCCCCCTGTTCGGATCGGGGAGTGACGAGGCCGTGGAAATGGCCGACCGGGTCACCCGGTTCGCCCATGACCGCTACAAAAGCCATACCAACTACCGGGGCGGGCCGTATACGGCCGGCTTCTGGTCCATGTCCAATCATGTCATCTACGGCACATTGAGCGGTGCGCTCCCATCCGGAAAGCTGGCCGGAAAACCCTTTACCCCGGGTCTGACGCCGGAGCCTCACGCGTCGGCCAACCTGCTCGACAACATCCGGGACGTCGCCCGGCTCAACCCCCGCCACATGAACAACAACATCGCTTTCAACGTCAAGGTGGTGCCCGGGGGGGATGACCGGCGCGAAAACATCATCGAGCGCATGTTTTCCTATGTAAAGACCTACTTCGACATGGGGGGGATGCAGATGCAAATGAACGTGGTCACCTCCGAGACGCTGAAAGACGCCATGGCGCATCCGGAGAACTACCGCAACCTTCTCGTGCGGATCTCGGGATACAATGCCTATTTCGTCACCCTGAACAGCGATCTGCAGAAGGAGTTGATCGAACGCGCGGAGTACGGTTTGTAAAAACGGCCAAAAGGAAATTTTCTGGTTTTCGCCACGGCACTGTGTTATTTTTATCGTTAGTTCTTTTGTTCTGCACCCGATTCTAAAGAAAGGTCAGGTATCCGATGCTGCCGCAAGGGTGTCTCCCACTGGCGCTGTTTTTCATTTTTCTGTTTCTGCTCCCGCTCTTTCTGGCGGAAGTCATGCTTTCCGCCCTGACGCGACTGGGCCTTTCCCCGGAAATTTCCGTAATCGCCGCGTTCGGCATTTTTCTCGGCGGCATGATCAATATTCCCATACACAAAATACCGCAGGACCGCTTCCTGGACCATTCGTCCCCGACGTTTTTCGGCATGAACCGAATCTTGAAAAAATCGCCGAAAAAACAGAACTATACTATTATTGCCGTTAATTTCGGCGGATGCATCGTGCCGTGCATCCTTGCCGGCTACCAGATCATCCGCATTCTTTCTCACAGTCCGTATGCCCTGCTCGTGGTAAGCGGGGCCATTGCGTTGAATGTGTATGTATGTTACCGGCTTGCGCAGCCGGTCCCCGAAGTGGGCATCGCGCTGCCCGCTTTTATCCCGCCTTTGGTGGCGGCATTGGCCGCCATCGTATTCATCCCGGATTTCGCTCCGCCGATTGCCTTTTGCGCCGGCGTGCTGGGCCCCCTCATCGGGGCGGACCTGCTCCATCTCCAGGATATAAAAAAAATCGAAACCGGGGTTGCAAGCATCGGCGGGGCGGGCACCTTTGACGGAATTGTCATTTCCGGTCTTCTTGCCACACTGCTGGTGTAGGAATCTCTTTTGACAATGATCGCCGGCACAATCCGTCCGTACAACAACCCTTGATTTCAGCGAGCCATTTATGTAGACTGGCATATGAATGTCGATAAGGCAATTCTGCAACCGTATTCACAATAAACTGGCCGGTCACAGGGCTTCCCGGACCTATGTAGGCGTATGCCGCCC
This sequence comes from Desulfobacteraceae bacterium, assembly GCA_011389935.1. Lineage (GTDB taxonomy): Bacteria > Desulfobacterota > Desulfobacteria > Desulfobacterales > Desulfosalsimonadaceae > B1SED10-16. Next base: position 122,886 of record JAABTJ010000002.1, on the reverse strand, counting down.
GGGAATGACAGGCATCGAGACCGGCGGGAGCGGCCGATGAAAAGCATGGAAGAATGGGACTGGGCACCGGGAAAAAAAATTGTTGCGGATCTGGAAAAATGGCAATCCGGCTACGCGGCGGTTGAAGAGCCGTATGTCAGTCCGGACGGCGAAAAGATCGCGGCAATTGTAAAAACCGAAGAGGAAAGTTATACCGTCTGCGTCAACGGGACCCCCTGGGAGAAGACGTTCGACAAGGTCTGGTCCCTGCGTTTTTCACCGGACAACCGGGCTGCGGCCCTGGTTTCCGACACGGCCGAATGGAGCGTCGCCGTGGACGGCGCCACCTGGGAGAACTGGTTTGAATTTGTATGGAACATGCAGTTTTCAAAGGCAAACAGCGCCATCGCCGTTGCCGCCCAGAATGCCCGGAGCTATTTTGCCGTTCTGGATGACACGCCCTGGGAGACCGGCTTTTCCTCCATGAACAACCTGACAGTGAGCCGCAACGGCGAGACATTGGCCGCCGTGGTTCAGACCACGGCCGTGAAGGAAGGCGATATCAACGCGTTCCAGAAAGGATGCTTCTCGGTCGCGGTCAACGGGGTTGCCTGGAAAAACGCATTCGTCAACGCCTGGGAAATCGATATCAACCCGGACAACCGGCTCGTTGCGGTTGAAGTGCGCCACAGCCTGTACGACTACTCCATCGCCATCAACGACGAGATGTGGCCCTCTTCCTTCAGCGCCATATGGCGCCCCCGGTTCAACCCGGTCGACAATTCCGTTACGGCGCCGGTCAAGTCGGCCGGCGAATGGTGCCTGGCAAAAGACGGCGAGCTTTTCTGGGAAAGGCGCTACTCCCAGCTATGGCATCACTTTTACAGCACCGACGGCAAAAGCATCGCGGCCGTTGTCGCACCAACATACGGCAAATGGACAATCGCTGAAAATGACACGCCATGGGACCTTACGTTCAAGGAACTGGTCATGGACGCCGTTTACAGCCCGGACAACCGCCATATCGCATGCCTCGGGAAAACCGACGGAAAATGGTACGTGGCACTTGACGGCAAGGCGTGGCCGACGCCCTTCGACAGGGCCTGGCCCCCGGTCTTTTCCCCCCGGGGAGAAGATGTCGCGGTAAAAGTGGAAATAGACGGAAAATATGCGATCGCGGTCAACGGGAAACTCCTTGACATTCCTTTTGCGGTTGCATGGAACCCCGTTTTCAGTCCGGATGGCAAAAAACTCCTGGTCAAGGGGATCGGCACGGGGAAAGACGAAGGGAAATACTGCCGCCATATCCTTGAGACCGAATCACTACCGAGAAAATGAAAAGAGGCCGTCATGTATGATATCTACGCACTCGCCCGGGGCCCGCTGGCCTGGGGCGCCTTTATTGTTTTTTTCGGCGGAATCATATACCGGCTGGCCGCCATTCTCCTGGAGGCCCGTAAGAAGGATCACGTGGTATACGCTTATTTCAGCCCCTATTACGCCATGCGCTCCATGCTTCACTGGATTGTCCCGTTCGGCAGCCGGAGCATGCGGCAGCAGCCGATCCTGACTACCGTAACCTTTGCATTTCATATCTGCCTGATCGGTGTGCCGCTGTTTTTATTCGCGCACATCATTTTATTCAAGGAGTCCTTCGATATCTCCTGGTGGACGCTTTCGGGCATGGCTGCCCAGGTGATGACGGTCATTGTCCTGTTGAGCTGCGTTTATTTTTTTGTCCGCCGGATCGTTCAGCCCGATGTGCGCTATCTGAGTTCAACAGCCGACTACCTGATCCTCCTTCTGGTGGTGCTCCCCTTTGCAACCGGGTTCTGGGCAGCCAGGGGGTGGGCCGGATTCGAGATCGCCACGCTGCTGCACATGCTCTCCGGGGAGCTTCTTCTGGCATTGATCCCGTTTACCAAGTTGAGCCACATGTTTTTCTTCCCCCTGACCCGGATCTATGCGGGATCCGAATTCGGCGCCGTGCGCAACGCAAAAGATTGGTAGGCATGGCATTGGCGGGACGATATTTCATCAATTGACCAAAAACGGAGCATCATCCATATGGCTACCACCGAACCCAAAGCGAACGACGAACCGATCGTCCTTGATGACGCAATCATCGAGGGGGCTGAAAAGTTGAGCGAAGAGGATATCGCGCAGGTCATCAACGATATGATCCGGACCGAAGGCGGGGCGCGTTTCAAGGCGTACCTGAACACCTGCATGAGCTGCGGCTATTGCAGCGGGGCGTGCCATTATTACCTGTCCCGTGACAAGGAGCCTCGCTTGGCCCCGGCGGCCAAGGTCAAGCAGACCCTGGGCGAATTTGTCAGAAAGAAAGGGCGGGTGAGCCGGGAAACGCTGATGCGATCCTGCGAGATCGCATTTACCGACTGCAACCTCTGCCGCCGCTGCATGATGTACTGCCCCTTCGGCATCGACGTTGCCTTCCTGATGCTTTTCGTTCGCAGGGTCTGTCACAAGCTGGGCGTCGTGCCGCGATACATACAGGATACCGCCCACAGCCACAGCGCCACCATGAACCAGATGTGGGTCCAGGAGGACGAATGGATCGACACCCTCCAGTGGCAGGAAGACGAGGCAAGAGATGAGATACCCGATCTGCGGATTCCCCTGGAAAAAGAAGGCGCGGACGTCTATTACTCTGTTATCGGGCCGGAACCCAAGTTCCGCGCACAGCTGATATACCAGGCCGCGGTTCTCATGCATGCGGCGGGCATCGACTGGACCATGACGGAATTTCCCGGCTGGGACAACAGCGACATGTGCATGTATACCGGGGATATTGAAATGACCGCACGGCTCAAAAAGGTGCACTTCGAGTCCGCCCTCCGCCTGAGAAGCAAGCGGATCGTGATGGGGGAATGCGGCCATGCCTTCCGCTCGGTCTATGACGTCGGCAATCGCTTTCTGGGCTGGAAAATGCCGCCCATAGAGGTTGTTCATGCGGTCGCCTTCTATGACGAGCTTTTGGCGGAAGGCCGCCTGAAGATTGCCCGTAAGTTCGAGCGCCCCGTAACCTTTCACGATCCCTGCAACATTGTCCGCGGCCAGGGGCTGCATGAAAAAGCGCGCAGCGTGGTACGACAGAGCTGCGAAACCTTTATCGAGATGGAGCCCAACCGGGAGCACAATTTCTGCTGCTGCGCCGGCGGCGGGGTCATCAACTGCGGCCCCCCCTACAAGAACAAGCGGGTAAAAAGCAACCGGGTCAAGGCCGAACAGCTCATGGCCGCCCGCGAAAAAGGGGCGGAAGTCGTCATTGCCCCCTGCCACAACTGCCACGGCGGGCTCGAGGATATTATCCACCATTACAAGATCGACATCGAGATTAAATTTCTGATCGATATTCTCTTTGAGTGCATGGAGAAGTAAGGGGAAATTCATGAAGCAATATCATAAAGTTTCGTCGCTGCTGGCGGTTTTTGCGTTTGCCGGGCTCGTTTTTTTTGCCATGTCGACCGAGGCCCAGTTTTCCATCACGACCGTTGAGGATTCCGCATTTTCCGGAAAAGAACGCATGCGGCCGATCGTCTCTTTCGACCACGACGCGCATATGGCCTATGACGCGGTGGAGGATTGCAACACGTGCCACCATATGTGGGAAGACGGCAAAAAGATGGACAATGCGGACTCTATCGGAATGGAATGCTCCGCCTGCCACCTGGCCGAACCGGGGAATTCCGAAATGAACCTGATCAGCGCCTACCACCGCCTGTGCAGAACATGCCACCTCAACGAAAAAGCCGGGCCCGTTCTCTGCGGGGAATGCCATGCAGGCGAAAAATAACGAATCGTACGCATGATGAAGAAACAGACCATGAACGAAACCGACTTTGATTTTCTCCAGGCGCATTCCGAACGATTTCTGGAAATGGCGTTCCGGACGGACAGGGACGAGCGGCTCCACCATCCGGACGCGTACGGCAGGAACACCGGGGATTGCGGAGACAGCATCAAAATTTTCCTTATGATACAAAACGGAAGAATCGAGACGGTCTCCTTTGCCATTGACGGCTGCGTCAATACACGGGCATCGGCCAACATGCTGGGCGATATGATTGAAAACAAAACAGTGGGCGAGGCGTGGAAAATCAGGCCGGATGACATCGCCCGCGAACTGGAGACCCTGCCGGAAGCATCCTATCACTGCGCAGAACTTGCCGCAGGGGCTCTCTACCGGGCACTGGCCCGATATCAAACCATACGCCGTGATCCATGGAAAAAAAATTACATGAAATAGCAGGCAACCCCCCCCAAAGCGTTTCCGCGGGAGATGCGCCGTTCCCATCCGTCATATCTCTTCTGGCGGAGCGGATCGCCGCTTTCTCCGACGCGGAAAACAAAAAAAGCGCGCTGATGGAGACCGGCAGGGAATCCGGAGATATCGCATCGGAAATGAGCCAGATCTTCTCAGCGCTGCATGAACCCGTGATTCTTGTTTCAAAAAACGGGGTCCCCGTTCTTGCCAATCAACCCGCCAAGCAGCTTCTTGGCCTCGACCCCACGGGCCGCCCGATCGAAAAAGTTCTCAAAAAACTCAAACTGACCGCCGTCAACGGAGTGCCCGTGACATATGAGCACCTGCCGATCCGCTACGCCCTGGCAGGGCATGCCATTGTCGGGGAGCGCTTCAGCTTCATCGATCCAAATGACCAATCCCGCTATTTTTCCGTCTCCGCATACCCGCTGATCATGAACGGAAACATAACCGGGGCCGTTGTCGCAATGCGGGACGAAACACCAGCCGTCACGGATTGTCTGCCATCCGAACTGGCGCGGGAACGCTTCGCCCTGAAAGCCATTTTTGAAAGTACTCCCGAGGCGATTGTCGTGGTGGATGAAAATTGCCGGATCATCATGTCCAACCCGAAAGCCCGGTGGCTTTATGAACAGCAGATACCGGACGGATCCGGACCGCTTACGGAGGAGCCCCCGCCGCGCTATTCAGACGATCCCCCCAATGATATCATTGCGCTTCCACTTGGGCGGACGGTTTTCAGGGGAATGATCATCGAGGATTTTGAAATGGAATTCAACATGCCGGACGGCACGTCAAAGCACATCCTCGTCAACACGTCGCCGATCCGGGACCAGGAAGGGAAAATTGCCGGGGCCGTCGGTATCTTCCATGACATCACCGAGCGAAAGCGCGAAAAAATAGAACTCCAGCGCGTACGCCAGGAGCTTGAAAACCGGGTGACCGTCCGAACCCGGGAGCTGCTGGAAACCGTAGAAAGCCTTCAAGCCGAAATAAAAGAACGGAAACGCGTTGAAAACAGGCTGCTCCGTTCCAAAGCGGCGCTCCGGCAGATATCCAGAAAAACGCTGGAAACCCTCGAAGCGGACCGGAAAACGATCGCAAAGGAGCTCCACGATTCCATCGGCGCAAACCTTGCGGCCATCAAGTTCAGCATCGAGGAAAAACTGGCCAAAATGGTTTCGACGCCCCCGAAAGATATCACCTCGCTCGAAAGCATCGTGTCCTACCTCATGGAGACGATAAAGGAGACCAAACGGATATCCGCAAACCTGCGCCCTTCCACAATGGACGATTTGGGGCTTTGTGCCACCATTTCATGGTTTTGCCGCGAATTTAAAACTTTCTACAAACACATTGAGGTCGTCCAAAAGATTGATATCGATGAAAGCGAACTGTCCGAATCCATGAAAATCGTCATCTACCGGATTCTCCAGGAAGCCATGTCCAATGCCGCCAGGCACGGAAATGCGGACAGAATCGATCTGCGCCTTACAAAAAACGCCCAGGGTATTCTTTTGACCATATCCGACAACGGGTTTGGCTTCGAACCCGCCACCCGCCTGACATCCAACGATCCGCTGAGCGGCTACGGTCTTTTGGGGATGCGGGAAAGGGCGGAAATCTGCGAAGGAACGTTTACAATAAAATCAACACCGGGAGGAGGAACCCGCGTGGAGGTGAGTATACCCTTGGAGGCCGACCACTTCTGAACCGGTTGCAAAATCTTTCGCAGAAAGTCGCGCCTCGTTCTAATTCCTTTTGTCTACGATTCCCTTTGCAATGGCATAGGAAGTCAATGCGGATGCGCTGTGCAGTTTCAACTTGGCCATGATATTGGCCCGGTGCTTTTCAACCGTCTTTACACTGATATTGAGCAGCTCGCCGATCTCCTTGTTCAAATATCCTTCGGCGATCAACTTGAGGACCTCGCGCTCCCGGGGCGTTACGGTGTCCCAGTCGGAGTGGGTCTTCAGCCGTTTTCTCCCCTTGAGATACCCTTCCATGACATTGTCGGCGATGCCGGGACTGATGTATGTCTTGCCGTTCAACACGCTGTTGATGGCAACCAGCAGCTCCTCCCGGCTTGCATCCTTGATGCAGTAACCGTTCACCCCGGATTCAAATGCTTCCAGCACGTACTGGTCGGATTCATGAATGGTCAGGGCCAGTACGATTGTTTCCGGGAACAACCGCTTCACCTCCTTGACGACGCTGACCCCGCTCAATCTCGGCATGGACAGGTCGAGCAGCAGCAAATCGGGCTTGTGCTTTTTGACGACCTCGATGGCGGCCAGGCCGTCCGGAGCCTCGGCCACCACTTCCAGGTCTTCCCGGCCCATGAGCATGGCCTTCAGACCTTCGCGGAACAGTTGATGGTCTTCGGCAATAACCACTTTTCGTTTATTTTCCATCCATACCCGTCCATCGGTTGCTTGAAATGGTGATCGCCTCCTGAAAAACCCCTCTGCCGGATGCGCCGTTTCTTTAGAACCTCAGCGCGAAAAGATTTTTTTATTATATATCAGTTTACGAAAAAGTAAAAGATTCTTGTACCGACAGAAGTAGTTTTTTTGAAATATTTCAGTGGAATGATCATGGGAGGGGTGGGCTGCGGCCTGGAGGCGGACCCAAAGATATAAAAAAAGGGGGGCGGGCATAAAACCCGACCCCCTTCTTTTACCGGTTATGGAAAAAACGGTCTATGAGGCCATTCTTGAGGTTACGGCCAGTGCGTCAAAATCATGGATCCGGGTGATCAGGTACTGCTTCAATTCCTCGACAATGTGTTTTTCAAGCTGGCGGACCCTTTCCCGGGAAAGGCTCAATCGGTCGCCCAGCGCCTGGAGCGTCATGGGCGTTTCCGAATAGATCCGGAGATCCAAAATTTCCCGCTCCCTTTTGCATATGGTTTTGCGGAATTCATTAACCTTCCTGTTGACCAGTGCATCGGTCTCCTTGTAGGAATATTGCTCTTCAAGGGATCGCTCATCCACAGTGATCATGTCGATCCGGTCGGTATCCGAATCTTCCCGGACCGGCGCATCGAGGGAAACGTCCCAGTTCTGCAGCCGCTGATCCATCTCGGCAATGTCCTGCTCCTTGACCCCGCATTTTTCAGAAAGAACCGCCATGCTGGGCTCGATTCCCTGGCTGCTCAATTTCTTCCTTTCCTGCTTGAGCCGGTAAAACAGTTTTCGCTGCCCCTCGGTGGTAACGACCTTCACCATCCGCCAGTTGTCCTGGATGTGTTTCATGATATAGGCCTTGATCCAGAATGAGGCGTAGTAGGAAAATTTGACGTTCCGGTCGGGATCGTATTTCCGGACCGCATGGATCAATCCGACATTTCCTTCCTGGATCAGGTCGAGGAGGTTTCGGTTCCAGAATCGCTGAAATTTCAGGGCAATCTTGACGACCAGCCGCAGATTTGCATTCACCAGCTCATGGAACGCCTCTGTATCATCATAAAACTGGATCCGGTGAGCAAGCTCACGCTCCTCTTCCCGGGTCACAAGACGATGCCTCCGTATATCGGCCATGTACTGCTGCACCGGGTCATACTGTTTTTTGGGCTTGCGCCTGGCGGTGGCGGGGATTCGGGTATTGGTTTTTTTTTCAAATTCACCCGTGGATTTTCCCCCGCCGATTTTCGCTTCCCTGTTCATCAGAGGGGTTTTGCTTTTACGGGTTTCGGGGCCGGCCGGCATGTGCAACGGATCATTAAACATGGTATCCTCCCAATAAGATTGTACTGCACGGTCAAAACACGTCGAAATGCAATACGGTTCGGGTGAAAAAAAATGAAAAATGCGAACCTATGAACCGGAACAAAAACGATGTTGTTCAGATTGTCTGCCGTTTTGACTTATTGATAAACCAATCGGAGGGCAAAGGATATACGGTGAAAAATGTATTTTAATCTACGGGGTGGAGTATTGGTGTATGCTTGGAAAAGACGTCAAATGCGGGGGTATTTCGTAAAAAACGCGGAAAACGGTATGCTGTGGACTACATGGGGGGAGTAGAACCGATCTCAAAATTATCTTTCGGCCCAATCTCTTTGTTGGCGTCTTATTTCAAATCATAGAAATACGCGAGGTTGTCTGCGGTTTGAAACAAGACGCCGCCGCGATCTTGAACCGAAATCCGAATGTTGAGATGGGTTCCAGGCTGACGGTGGCACGCGGGTGCATGCAACCGGCAGCGGAAACAAAGATCACGCAGCCGGTCTTTTCGTATCGATCGAAATGTCCGGATCATAACACAGCCTGCAGCAATTCAGGCAACGGTTGGATTCTTTCATGGCATTCGCTTCGTTGATCACCAGGTCCACTTCGTCAAAGCAGGTAATTCTTTCCTGGACGGGCAACTCGGGCATTTCCGCCCGTTTGGTCTGCTTTATTCCCGGCACCCTTTCGAAAATCGATTCCCCGATCTTTTTTTGCGAAAGCAGCGCCCGGGGCTCGCCGATGAACGGCTTGCCGCGCAAAAACTGATCCATGGCCCGCGCTGCCCGCCGGGCGCCGCCAATGGCTTCCACCACGGTGGCCGGTCCTGTCTGGGAGTCGCCGGCGGCAAAAATATAAGGCACATTGGTCTGGCACGTTTCCGGATTGACCTCAAAGGTGTTCCAGCGGGTGATTTCCAGCTGATCAAGGCGGGTTCCCGGCTGTTTGAAGGAAAGATTCGGATTTTGACCAATGGCGGATATAATGGTATCGACCTCGAGAACGGTCTCGGACCCCTCCACGGGCACCGGACGGCGCCGGCCGCTGGCATCGGGTTCGCCAAGCTCCATCCTTAGATATTCAAGCCCCTTGGCACGCCCGTCCTCGTCTTCCAGCACCCGGTTGGGCGCGGCAAGAAAGATGAATTCGATCCCTTCATGATCCGCTGCTACGATTTCGACATCGTTTGCGGGCATTTCCTTTCGGGTGCGGCGGTATACGAGATACACCTTTTCAAGGCCCATCCGAACCAGGGTGCGCGCGCAGTCGATGGCGGTGTTGCCGCCCCCGACAACCGCGACCCGCTTGCCGATATCGATCGGTTCGTTTTTCCCCACCCGCGCCAGGAAGTTGATGCCGGTGTAGCACCCTTTGAGGTCCTCGCCGGGGATGTTGAGATTGTAGTCGTTCCAGGCGCCAACGCCGAAAAATACGGCGTCGAACCCCGCGCCGATCAAGGAGCCCAGGTCGAAGTCAAAACCCATCTCAACATTGACATGATGGTCGATGCCCAGGTTCAGGATGCCCTGGATCTCCCAGTCAAGAACCTCCTTGGGCAGCCTGTACTCGGGAATGCCGTAGCGGATCATGCCGCCGAGTTTGGGCATGGCTTCGAAAATGGTCGGATGGTGCCCCAGTCTGCGAAGAAAATAGGCCGCGCTCAGACCTGCCGGCCCGCCGCCGATAATGGCCACACGCTTTCCCGTATCCGAAGCGCAGGGGATGGGGTAGCGCTTGCCGGAATTCATTTCAATATCGGCCACAAAACGCTTCAACTGGTTGATGGAAACGGGTTCATCTTCAATGGCGCGACGGCACATCGTCTCGCAGGGATGGGGGCATACCCGGCCGCAAGTCAGCAGCAGGGGATTTCTCTCCCGGATGGTATTGACGGCGGCCTCGTATTCGCCTTTCCGGATGTGGTCGATATAGCGGGGAATATCGATTTCCGCCGGGCATGTCTGCTGGCATGGCGCCAGCGCGTCGTCTTCCCGGTTGAGATGCATGAGACGGGCCGACATGGGGCTGACCTCGATAATGGTCTTGGGGCATACGGCCTGGCAGGCGCCGCACCCGACGCAGCGTTCATAGTCCACAACCGGATAGCCTTCCGCACCGATTGCAAGCGCATTGAATTTGCAGGCGCGGACGCAGTCGCCGTATCCCAGGCAGCCGATGGTGCAGTCCCGCTTTCCGCCGTACAGGGAAGCCACGGCGCTGCATTTGTTGACACCCTGGTAGATGAAACGGTCCGTCGCGCGGGATCCACCCATACATTCGTTGTAGGATTTCAGGGCTTCCGCGGTTCCGGCTTCCCCGCCGGTGATTTCAGCGATGGCCGCAACATTTTCCGGCCCGACAAGGATGCATACAGAAGGCGGTGCTTTTCCCGCAACAATCGCCTCGGCGGCCCCGGAACAGCCGGGATATCCACAACCGCCGCAATTGGCACCGGCCAGGAGATTTTCCACCTGGGCAATGCGCGGATCTTCGTATACATAAAATACCTTTGAAGCAAAACTCAGGACAATACCACAGGCGCCCCCGAGTCCGAGTGTGAACAGAATCGATGCGAGCACGTCAAACCCCTTGTGTATGATGAATTATCCGTAAACCGATAATAGAACCCATCTTAAAATTATCTTTCGGCCCAATATCTTTGACGGCCATGTAAAAAGTCCAATCGCAACTTTTTACGAGTCCATCATCTTTGTTGGTGTCTTATTTCAAATCCTCGAAATACTTGGGAATATCTGCGGCTTGAAACAAGACGCCGCCGCAATCTTGAACCGAAATCCGAATGTTGAGCTGGGTTCTAATCACATTCTGCCTTCTTACACCATCCCCCTGAACCCGATAAACGCCATCGCCAGCATTCCGGCGGTGACAAGTCCGATCGAGGTGTCCCGAAGCGGACTGGGAACCCGGCCGAGGTTGATGCGTTCCCGCACACCGGCGAAAAGAACGAGCGCAACCCCGAAACCAACGGCATATGCCGCGGAGGTGATGATCGCCTGTAAGAATGTCAACTCGTCCTGCACGTTCAGCAGGCAGACACCCATGACCGCACAGTTGGTCGTAATCAGCGGGAGAAAAATGCCAAGCCCGGCGTACAGCGCGGGGATGCTCTTTTTAAGAAACATCTCGACGAACTGGACCAGGGAGGCGATCACCATGATAAAGGCGATGGTCCGTAAAAACTCGATGTTGAGCTGGACAAGGAAATAGGTGTTGATGATCCATGTAATCATTCCGGCCATGGTCAGTACGAATACGACGGCCCCGGCCATGCCCACGGCGGTTTCCATTTTCTTGGACGTTCCCACGAAGGGGCATGCGCCGAGATACTGTGCCAGGATGATGTTGTTGATGAATATGCTGCTAATGATCAGAACTGTAAAATCGCCCATTGATCGTCTCCTGCTTTTTGCGCAGATACTGTATTTATATTCGAAGCACTGTTATTTTTTGCCAAGGATATTCATGATGCACAACAACAGCCCCAATGCCATAAACGCGCCGGGCGCCTGTACCATGAACTCGAAGGGCTGAAAATTCGGCCCGAACACCGCGTTGCCGAAAATCGTGCCGCTGCCCAAAGATTCGCGAATGGAACCGAGCACGCCCAGCGACAGGGTATAGCCGACCCCGATACCCAGGCCGTCTGCAAGAGAAGGCAAAAACTTATTCTTTGACGCAAATGCTTCGGCCCGGCCAAGGACGATACAGTTAACCACGATCAAGGGGATGAATATGCCGAGGTTCAGGAAAAGCCCGTAAGTAAAGGCCTGCATCAATAGTTCCACCATGATGACAAAGGTCGCTATGATGATGATGAAGCACGGGACCCTGATTTTCGAGGGAATGATGCCTCGGAGAACCGATACGAGCATATTGGAGCATACAAGCACGAATGTTGTGGCCAAGCCCATTCCGATGCCGTTTTCAGCGGACGTGGTCACCGCCAGGGTCGGACATAATCCCAAAACCAGGCGAAATGGGGGGATTTCATCCCATAAACCTTTTTTAAATTCCTGTGCAATCGTTTTTGCCATGATCTGTTAACTCCTAACCGGAAAAGGTGTCGACCTCTTTTTTGATTTCGGATTTATGCTGCTCGAAAATTTTGCCGGCGCGGCGAACCGCAAGGGATACGGCGCGCGAGGTAACGGTCGCTCCGCCGATGGCGGCGATGTCGCCCCCGTCGTCCCCGATCTGGATTTTTTCTTCATCAATTATCGGGATGCCGACAAACGAGGTCTTAAAGCGTATATCGGTTTCCGCCCTTGCACCGACGCCCGGTGTTTCACTGTGAGTGGTAACGTCGATGCCATAAATTTCTCCGGTATCGATTTTTACCCCCACCATCACGCCGATATCACCGCCGTATCCGGAAGCCTTGGTTTCAAACGCAACCAGCTCCGGTGCGCCGTTTTTCTTTCCCACAAAAAAATCGACATCCGTTCCGTCAATTTCCAGGGTAAAACGGTCTGCAAGCGGATCGTTGGAAACATCCGACATGATGGACAGAATCGCAGGGCCCTGCACATACTCAAGTACGGCCTGTTCGATTCGATCCGAAGTGGACGTTTTGACCGCTGCCAGCAACCCCCCGGAAAACGCTGCAAGGATCGTCAAGGTGATCACCATCTTTACCATTTCACGCATAGTTCATAACCCTTCTTTTGGCTTTGGGCCGGATTTTATCAACAATCGGATTTACCAGGCTTATGATGAGCAGTGCAAAAATGACCCCGTCCACGTGGACGCCGATATTCCGGATCAGGACGGTCAAAAAGCCGCCGAGCGCGCCGTAGATGAGCATTGGAACAAAATTCACGGGTGACGACGAGTCTTCTGTTGCCAGGAAAAAGGCCCCGATCAGGGACATGCCCGTGAAAACGTGAAAACCGGGACCGGCATAGACCTCGGGGTTTTTCAGGTTGAAAAGCAGCGCGGTCACAAAAATGCCGGCCAGAAAAGATACGGCAATTTCCCAGCGGATAAAGCCCCTGACAATGAGATATATCCCCCCGATAATCAGCCCGATACCGAAGCCCGTTCCGATTCCGGCGGCCTGACGTCCCAAAAGCAGATCGGTGACGGAAAAATTCTCCACCGCGGCGGCGCCCTGAAACTTGACTGCTGCCATGGGATAGACCGGGTCGAATGAAAATACGTAATCGACCAGGGCGGCGTTGTAGTCGAGAAAAATGGGCCACGACAGGATAAGGATGGCGTAGGCCACGACCACCGGGTTAAACGGGTTGGCGCCGAGCCCGCCGTATATCTGCTTCCCGATAACGATTGCCAGGAATGTACCGGTTATGACCACCCACCAGGGCGTTACCGCGGGGAGCAGCATGGCGAAGATCAGTCCGATCAGTGCGGCATTTCCGTCATCTATGGTATTCGGACGCTTCGCAAGGTAGTTGAAAATGGACTCCCATATCATGGCGCTGCCGACGGACAGCGCGATCACGGCCAGTGCGGGAATTCCGTACTGCACCAGACCGGCAATAACTGCAATCATCGCCGCTGCCATGATATGATAATACTTGACTGAGACACTGCTCCCGGTATGCCAGAATGGCGCATGGGAAACCGTTAATTGCATCCGATTAGACATTATTTTCCTCCGCAGCTTTCATGCGTTCAAGTGCATGCTTGGCCAGTCTGATGTGCTGAAAAATCGGAATCCGCGATTCACAGACGTATGTGCAATATCCGCATTCGATGCACGCATCCAGTTCGGCCCGTTCCGCAGCCTGTTCATATTCCCCGGCATCCAGGTACCGGATCAGTTCGTTGACCGGCACATGGGTCGGGCATACACGGACGCACTGCCCGCAATTGATGCATGCCAAATCCTCGCTGGCGATAATTTGATTTTTGTCCTGAACGATAATGGCGTCCGTATCCGGCTCTACGGGATGATCGATGGAATAAACGGAAACCCCGGTCATGGGTCCGCCGAAAACAATCCGGTCGCCGTCCTTTACCGATGCACCCACTTTTTCCAGAATATCCCTTACATGAGTGCCCACAGGAGCGGAAACGATCTTTTTGGCGCCGTCTTTTCCAACGAAGGTAATGATTTTTTCGAAAGGAATTTTCCCCTCGGTAAAGGCGCGGCCAATTTTTGAAACGGCTTCGGCGGAGAAAAAGGTCATGTCGTCCTTGCTGCCGGCGGCGTCTTTCCCCATGAAATCAAAGGCGACCATTTCCGGATGCGCCTGCGGGTAAAGATTCGAAACCCCCTTTACGCTGACCCCGGACGCTCCGGCGGCCTGCACCAGGTTGGCGGGAACGGCCATGGCAATATTGACATTCCGGCTGCCGGTCATTTTTCTCAATATATCCACGCCGCTCCGGATCGCGCCCGAATCGGTTTTGACCACGAACTGATTGGTTATCGTCATCAGATCGTTGTCCGCACCCATGATCAGAATCGTCTTCACCGGGTCGTCCTTTCTGGCGAGCGCTGAAAAATCAGGGGCGCCGGGAAGTCCGGCAAGGAACGCAAGGGCGGTTTCAAGCCCGGGTGTTTTGGCCGCCTCTCCGAATGCTTCGTCGGCCTGCGGCGCTTCCGCCCCGTTTTCGGTTTTGATCACCACCGCGGTCAACTGTTTCCCCATAATACCGGTAAAAGGGGAAACCGAATCAACGCTGCCGGACACCGGGGAGATCGCATAGGCGACGGAATCCGGAAGCAGCTTCAGTTTTTCCCCGGCCGTCACGTGGGCGCCTGTCTGGATCAACAGGCCCGAAGACGTTTCCAGGGACTCCGCGATAAACAATGTCACTTTTTCTTTCGGAACGACAGAAATCGGTTTTGGCGGTTCCGCATCGATCACATCATACGTTAGCTTCGGGGGAGCGATTCCGAAAATTGACCTATTAATCATTGATCTACCTTTACATGAATAAACTGATTAACCACAAAATCGAGCTTGGGGATAACACCCGGGCCACGTCCTGCTAAAATCCGTGGCAACCGGCGCAATCCGCTTCGATCGGCCCCTTGCCTTCGCGTTCATGACATTCCATGCACTGCCCATGGAATGCATCGGTTCTGCCCCGCGGCACATGGCAGGAACTGCAGTCCTCTTCCACCGGTCCGCCCATCTGATTGTGGCAGTCGATACATTTTGCGTGGGTAATGTCCGCCATCTCTCCCGGCGAGCCGTGACACTCGCTGCACTGTCCGGGATCCATGCCGAAATCGTCCATCTCGTGGTGGCATTCCATGCAGGAAAGGCCGTAGTCGTATTCGTGCCCTTCATGATCGAAAAGCCCCTCTTCGCCGAACGCCGGTTGGCCCAGCACCCCGCTTTCATGGCAGGTCCCGCAGGAGGATTCCATCTTCCCGATGGTATCGGCGAATTCGTGGTGGCAGTCCGCACAGGAATTTCCATAGTCTTCCAGGTGGACCATGTGACCGAAAAGCACGTTTTCCGTCCCGGTGACTTCAAAATGGACACGCACAGGCGCTTCTTCCGCCCTTGGCGCGGAGGCCGCCACGTATGCGATAACGGCAACCACAATGCATATCCCGGCAACGGCATAGGCAATTTTCAAATTCTTCTTGTCAGGCATTTTCCATTCGTTCCTTTCAATGGGCTGACTGTAACTGACATCTACCGGCAAAAGGGTTTGCCACCCCGATCAATCCTTTGCAGCGACAAGGCCGATCAAACCCCAAAAAAACCCAAATTAAACTACTTTCCTTATTATTCGCAAAGAATTTTGTCAAGGAATTTTCATTCCCCAACACGTGGCAAAAAGGGGTCAAAGACGGTAAAGGACGGAAGGGGGGATTGCGGTGTCTGGCGCTGCAGGTGGGGAAGGACATGATGGCCGGAAAAGGGCTTTCGCTTGCGCGGGAATTGGATGATGCAAGGGACTGCGCCTATATAGGGCATGGACGGGATCGGTTGCGGTCCACATACCGATCCCGTCCATGCAGGGAAAAGGGAAGGCGGGAAAAATCAACAACAACCGAACAGGTAACCTGGAAAAGATTACATCGTCTTGCCCCCCGGCAAAACCTTCCCGCCTTACAGCCATTTTCCCTTAAAAAACGCACGGAGGATGTATCTTCGCCGATTTACAGGAACGAATCTGTTAATCGGCCTTGCGCCGTAAAAAGGTCGGCACGTCGAGAACGTCCATATCGATCTCGTCATAGCCGCTGCTTGCCTTTTTCATGGCGTAGTTTTCTTCGCCTGCATTCCTGCTCTCATCGTTTTTCTTTTTTACCCGGTAATAGGTCGACTGATCGAGCCGGCTTTCATATTCCCTGTCTTCCGGGGTGTAATCACGGACCACGCCCCGGGTGACGTCCTGAAATTCCCTGACCGGTTTTCTTCCGACATTGGGGCTTTTCGTTTTCAGTTCAACCTCCCCGATGCCGGTGGCAATCACGGTGATACGCATTTCATCGCCGATGCTGTCGTCCATGGTGGTTCCCCAGATAATTTCCACATCATCATCGCCGATTTCGTTGTATATTCGCTCCGATGCCTCTATCGCCTCTTCCATGGTCAGCTCTGAACTGCAGGAGATGTTCATGAGAACCCCCTTTGCCCCGCCGATGGAATTGTCCTCGAGGAGCGGGTGCGATATGGCTTTTTCCGCCGCCTCTATGGCCCGGTTGTCTCCGCTCGCAACCCCGATACCCATGATCGCCATTCCCGACTTGGACATGATCGTCTTGACGTCCGCGAAATCGAGGTTGATCAGTCCGGGATTCATGATCAAATCCGTGATCCCCTTTACGGAGTGATGAAGAATTTCATCCGCCATTTTGAACATATCGATCAGGGTGGCATTCTTTTTTGCAAGACCGCGCAAGCGGTCGTTGGGAATGGTGATAACGGTGTCCGCGAATTTTTTGAGATGGGCAATGCCGTCTTCGGCCTGTTTGCTTCTTTTACGGGCTTCAAACTTGAACGGCCGGGTAACGACGGCCACCGTCAATGCGCCCAGCTCCTTGCATATTTCCGCAACAACCGGCGCAGCCCCCGTGCCGGTACCCCCGCCCAGCCCCGCAGCGATGAAAACCATGTGACTGTCCGCAAGAGCTTCCCGGATCACGTCGGCCGATTCGAGCGCGGCCTCCCTTCCCGTCACCGGATCGGCGCCCGCGCCCAGCCCTTCCGTGAGTGTCTCCCCGAGCTGAATCTTGGTGTTCGCCCTGGAGTTGGCAAGGGCCTGGGCATCCGTATTGGCAACGATAAACTTCACCCCCTGCAGGTTGGCGTTGATCATATTATTGACGGCATTGCCGCCGCCGCCGCCAATTCCGATAACCTTGATCTTTGCTGATCTGTCCGCTTCTACAAAGGTAAAATCCATGTCCATCCCTCCATGCCTTGGTGTTTATATTGTTCTGATTGTATTTTTCAAATCACTTCTTTAAACCACCGCTTCATGCGGTTGATGATCCGATGAAAAATATTGGCATCCCTGATCCTGAATTTTTTCCGCCCCTCGTCTTTCACCCCGTAGAGCACAAGCCCTACGCCCGTGGAATACATGGGATTGGTGACGACATCCACAAGACCGCTGATGGAATGAGGCATCCCCAACCGTACCGGTACTTCGAATACGGATTCCGCCACTTCCGTGATGCCGTCCAGCAGAGATGCGCCGCCGGTAAGAACAATACCGGATGCTATTTCATCTTTCATGCCGGCCCGCACGATTTCCCGTTTTACAAGGGTAAATATCTCTTCAACCCTCGGCTCCAGAATTTCGGCAAGAATCTGGCGGGGCAGCTGCCGCCCCTGCCGGCCGCCGATTTCCGGGAGATCGATGGTTTCATTGCTCTTTATGTTGTCCGCCAGGCAGGTGCCGTAGTTGATTTTAATTTTTTCCGCTTCCGCCATGGGGATGCGAAGCCCCACGGAAATATCATTGGTCATGTTGTTTCCGCCCAGGGACAGAACAAAGGTATGCCGGATGGTGTTTCCCGAAAAAATGGCAAGATCGGTGGTCCCGCCGCCGATATCGATCAGCCCTGTACCGACCTCCCTTTCCTCTGGAGTCAGCACCGACTCGCAGGAGGCGATCGGCTCCAGAATGATATCGCACACATCCAGTCCCGCCTGGTTTGCGCACTTGACGATGTTCTGGGCCGAGGTCACCGCGCCGGTGACGATATGGATTTTTGCCTCCAGGCGCACACCGGCCATGCCGACCGGATTTTGAATACCCGCCTCTCCGTCGATGATGAATTCCTGGGGAAGCACATGGATCACTTCCCGATCCATTGGAATGGCCACAGCCCGGGCCGCCTCAACGACGCGATCCACGTCGGCCTGGGTAATCTCGTTCCCTTTTATTGCGATAACGCCGTGGCTGTTGAACCCCGTAATGTGTCCACCGGCAATCCCGGCATATACCGAAGAAATTTCACATCCGGCCATTAGCTCGGCGTCCTGCACAGCCTTTTTTATCGATGCGACAGTGGAATCCATATTGACGACCACGCCCTTTCGCAGCCCCACCGAAGGAAGACTCCCGATGCCGATAATATTGACCTTGCTGCCGGCAACTTCGGCGACAACCGTACAAATTTTCGTCGTACCGATGTCCAGCCCGACAACGATTTCCTCATGTCCCTTCACTTGAACCTCCTTTTCCCGCGACAACATTCATTTCCCTCACGGGCCTGGCCACGACGCGATCCGGATTTTTGAGATCAACCCGGGAAAATGCTTTTCCCAGTTCCGTTTCCTCGAGATGGACGGCGATCGCCGCCAATCTTTCAAGTTTTTTCTCGTATGCATCAAATCCCAGCTCCAGCAATGTTTCGTGCTCCCTGACCTTCAAGGACAGACCAATCTCTTTATCCACGATAATGGCTTCGATATTGCGATTGGACACCACGCTCTTTTCGCTGTTTCCAAGCGTCAGAATTTTCATTACAGAACGAAAAACCTCCGATTCCCGGACATCCTCGGCTGCCCAATCCTTGTACGCCACGCCTGAAATGACCGGCAGGGCTGCCGCGTCCGGGCTTCCGCCGTATTCCTTGAAAATATTCCCATCGGTGTCGATGAGAAACAGGCGTCCAAAATCCATAATTGCAAGGGCTTCGTGTTCGCAGACCGCTATGCTCATTTTTGGCGGAAAACCCCGACGAATACCGGCCTCTTTGATCCATGGATCCGCGACAAGCCGCTTCCTGGCCGAAGCCAGGTTGACCGAAAAGATATTCGTCCCTTCCCTTGCGCCGGCAAGATCCTTGATCATATCCGGATCAAGACGGCTGCAGCCGGTGACCTCGATGGTCCGGGCGCGAAAATACGAGCACTGGGTTATCCAGTCGTAGCTGAAAATGCACACCAGACTCATTGCCGCCATAACCATCACTCCGGCTGCAGCCCAGAGGGCACCGGAAAGCCACCATCGGATCATGCGCCCCGTTTCTGCCGGTTCTGAATTGCCGGCATACTTGTTTTTCCGCTTGGACTTTGCCGCCATTGAAAGTCACCCCGCTCGTTTTTGCCTGAATGGGAAAACCGGATTTTCCGGCCGTTTCCGCCCCTTTATCCCGGCTCCCCGACAATTTTCACTTCCGGCTCCAAAGTGATGCCGAAAGCATCATGAACCCGCTTTCGTATCATTTCCATCAGGACCAGCACATCGCCGGCCGACGCGTTTTTCCGGTTGATGATGAAATTGGCATGCTTTTTTGAAACCTCCGCGCCGCCGACGACAAAGCCTTTTAACCCCGCCTTATCGATCAGCTCTCCCGCCGGCGACGCCCCAGGAGGATTTTTGAAAAAGCTGCCTGCTGAAAAGCCTCCGGGCTGCGACTGTTTTCTTTTCGCAAGGCGCTTTTCCATTTCTTTTTTCACCCCGTTGGGATTCCTTCGATCCAGCCGGAGGGTTGCAGACACGATGATACCGGGTCTGCCTTCATATCCGGCCGCATCCTGCGGTAACCGAAGCGACCGGTATGAAAAAGCCATTTCCTCCCGCCTGACGCGCCGAAACTCACCCGGACCGCTGACAATCTCAAGAGACATGATTACCCCGGACATGTCCCCCTCCGCGGTACCCGCGTTCATCATGGCCGCGCCGCCGATGGTTCCTGGAATCCCGGTCGCAAACATCAGCCCGGAAAGTCCATTGTCTGCCGCAAAACGGCACAAATCCCAGAGGGTTGCGCCGCTTTGCGCGATAACTAGTATATTTTCTTCATTATCCTGCACAATGTGAATGTTGGACAACCCCGGGGCAGGCGATATCACCACCCCGCGGATGCCGCCGTCATGCACCAGCAGGTTCGCCCCGCCGCCGAATACAAACCACCCGACGTTTTCAGCATCCAGCAAGGCCAGCAGGTCCACGACATCCTCCACGGTTTCGGGCAGCACAAGGACGTCGGCCGGGCCCCCGATACGGAAGGTCGTATGGGCCGCCATCGGCTCATCAAAACGGATTTTGCCGTCAAACCGTTTTGCCAGCAGATGCTTTATGGTCCCGGTCAACAACACGTGTATATCTCCCCGATTTCTTTTCGCGTTTAACGGGCCTGTAAAACCGCAAGCACGCTTTCCCCGACCTGCCACACATTCCCTGCTCCCAGCGTCAGGAGAATATCTCCGGGTTGAAGCGTTTTTTCCAGAAGGGCTACGGCATCCGGGGCGCTTTGGGCCGTAAGGACTTTTTTGTGACCGTGAACACGGGTCCCCTGCGCCAGTTTTTCGTGATCCATATCCTTGATTGCCGTCTCGCCGGCCGAATAAATCGGCATGAACACCAGCACATCCGAGTGATAAAACGCACGCGTGAATTCATCGAACAAATCCCGGGTCCGCGTGTACCGATGGGGTTGAAACACCACGACCAGCCGCCTGTCCGGCCAACTCTGCCGGACCGCGTCCAGGGTAACCCGTATCTCTGTTGGATGATGCCCGTAATCGTCGATGACCGATATACTTGCGGCTTCCCCCTTGACTTCCAGTCTTCGTCCCACGCCGTCTATGGTTTCCAGGGCCTGCCGAATGGTGTCGAATTCAATGTCCAGCTCCGTTCCCACCGCAATGCTTGCCAGGGCGTTGGACACATTGTGCACCCCCGGGAGATTCAGGCGGATATCGCCCATTGCGCGCCCGTTGATGTAAACGGTGAAAGTCGTACGAATCCCCTCAAACCGGATATTGGCGGCCTGGAAATCCGCCTGTGGGTTTACGCCATAGGTAATGAACCGTTTCTTGATCTTCGGGATCATCTCCTGCAGGTGCTCGTTGTCCAGACAGAGCACCGCGAGCCCGTAAAAGGGAATACGGTCGAGAAAGCTCAGAAACACCCGTTTGATTTCATCGATACTGCCGTAATAATCCAGATGTTCGAGATCGATATTGGTCACCACGGATATGGCGGGATTGAATTTCAGAAAAGATCCATCGCTTTCATCGGCTTCCGCCACGATGAAATCCCCCTGCCCAAGCACCGCGTTGGTGCCGATGCTTTTGAGCTTCCCGCCGATAACGACCGTCGGATCCAGGCCGCCGGCTCCCAGAACCGCCGCGAGCATGGAAGTGGTCGATGTTTTGCCGTGGGCGCCCGCCACGGCGATGCTGTACTTGAGCCGCATGAGCTCCGCCAGCATCTCCGCCCGTGGAATTACCGGAATCGAGAGGGTCTCAGCGGCCTTTACCTCCGGGTTATCCGGCCGTATGGCCGAAGAGGTGACCACCACGTCCGCCTGGGCCACCTGGTCCGCATGGTGCTGTTCATATATCGTGCCGCCAAGCTCCCGGAGCCGACGGGTCACATCGGTTTCCGCGATATCCGAACCGGAAACGCGGTAGCCGAGATTCAGCAGCAGCTCCGCGATACCGCTCATCCCGATGCCGCCGATTCCGACAAAATGTATGTGATATTTTTTCCGGTACATTCTATTCGAATGCCTCTTGTTGACCGGCCGGCGCGAAACCGGCAAGGGCCAGGATTTCCCCGGCAATTATACCCGCTGCATCCGCCCCGGCATATTGTTCGATATTTTTTCTCATCTGTTCCAGCGCCTCCGGATGGGATCGGTAGTGCATCATCAGCCGGGCCATCTCCGCTGGGGTCATATGCGCTTCGAAAAGCACCTGTGCCCCGCCCGACGCGGCCATGCCGCTTGCATTGGCCGTCTGGTGGTCGTCTGCGGCATAGGGGTACGGAACGAGAATCGCCGGAACGACGGAAGCGGCAAGCTCGGCGATGGTGCCTGCCCCCGCCCGGCATATTGCCAGATCCGCCCCCTGGTAAAGGGACGCCATATCCGTAAAAAATGCCGATACAACCGCCTTTACCCCTTTTTTTTCGTACCGCTCCCTGACCCACCCCTCATCCGCGGCCCCGGTCTGGTGGACAAATTCAAAATCCGCCGCGCTGTCGAGATGGTCAAGCGCTCCCGTGACGGCCTTGTTGATGCTGCGGGCGCCCTGGCTGCCGCCCAGCACCAGGATGGTCATATGGGCTTTTCCTTCCGCCCCGGAACGCCGGTGTCCGGCACCATTATCCGGCCCCGGGCGTTTTTTGATTTCCGGACGTACCGGATATCCGGTATAGCGGAATCTGCCCTTCGCTCCGGGAATGACCGTGTCCGCAAAAGAGACGAAAACCCTGTCCGAAAAACGCCCCAGGACCCTGTTGGTAATGCCGGGAACCCGGTTCTGCTCGTGAATGACCCGGGGAATGCCCATGGCCCAGGCGCTGATTACTACCGGTGCGGCCGAATACCCACCCATGCCCAGCACCATGTGCGGTTTGAACGTTTTCAATATTCTGCGGGCATCCAGGAGCCCTTTGACCAGCAGGCCCAGCGACCGCACCTTCCCCCATACCGTCTTCCCTTTTATGCCGGCCGCCGCAATCCCGACCGTTTCAAAATTTCGTTCCCCCAGGACCGTATTTTCAATGGGGCGCCCGGTGGTGACAAAGCAGGGCCTGACGTTGGCCGCCATTTCCAGGAGCCTGTCCACCACGGCAAGCCCCGGGAACAGGTGCCCCCCCGTTCCGGCGCCAGCCACGATGATTCTCAGCTCCCGTAAAGGATCCGGCCCGGTTTGCCGGCCGATATGTGCACTCTGGGGCATGCTCATCGTTTCTTCACCAGCCTTGCCCGGATATTCATGAGGATGCCGACGCCCAGCAGGTTAAAGACCAGGGAAGACCCCCCGAAGCTGAGAAAAGGAAGCGTCAGCCCCTTTGTCGGCAGGAGGCTGAGATTCACCCCCATGTTGACCATTGCCTGAAGCGTAATGGATATCGTAATGCCGAAAGCCAGAAACGAGCCGAAACAGTCATTCGCTGCCGTGGCAATCTGCAGTCCCCGCCACAGAATGACCAGAAACAGCGCGATTATCGCAAGTACCAGGAGCAGCCCCCCTTCCTCCCCCATCACCGAAAAAATAAAATCCGTATGGGGGGCCGGCAGATAAAACAGCTTCTGGTAGCCTTCTCCAAGGCCCTTCCCGAAAATTCCGCCGGAATTAAAGGCCATCATGGCATGAATGATCTGATATCCGTCATCAAGCGGATATTTCCAGGGATCGAGAAAGGTGATATACCGCTTTATCCGGTATTCCGCCGAAAACAAAAGCCACACGGCAAAGGGCAGCATCAGAAGAAGCGCCGAAATCAAATGAAGAACCGGCACCCTGCCCACAAACATGATAATCCAGGCCATCATCCAGAAAATGACAATGGTGCCGAAATCCGGCTGCATCATGATCATCCCCGTAAACAAAAGCAGGACGATAACATGCGGGATGAAACCAATTGCGGCCTGCTCCACCTGGAGCTGCTTTTTGGTCAACGAATATGCCAGAAAGATAATCAGGGCCAGCCGCGCGAACTCCGCCGGCTGAAACGATATCCACGAAAACCGCAGCCACCGGGTCGCACCGCCGGCCGTTTGCCCCACACCGTCTATCATCAGCGCGCCCAGAAGGATCAGCGCAAGAAGCAAAAATCCGTATGTCAAGGGGCGATAGATGCCATAGGGGACCAGACAGGCAACGGTCATGCCGGCCATCCCGATCCCCAGGTACGCAAGCTGCCGGGAAAAAAAATAGTACTCGCTGCCGAACTGCCGGAGCGCAAGCTCGCTGCTTCCGCTGTATACCATGATGACGCCGATGCCGCTCAGCAGCGTCACGGAAAACAGCAATACAGGATCAAAAAAGGCTGCCGGGGTATATGTTCGGGCTTCCTTCATATGGCTTTTCTCTCCAGGACCCCTACGGCCCGTTGAAAATCCTCTCCGCGGGCCGCATAATTTTCATACATGTCGAAACTGGAACAGGCCGGTGAAAGAAGCACGCTGTCCCCGGTGCGGGCCATGCGCGATGCGATTTGTACCGCCTCTGCCATGGATGCGGCGTGCCGGGTTTCAACCAGGTCACCAAGGCTCTGCAAAATCGAGGGCGCCGCCTCCCCCATGACGATCAGGGCCTTGACATGCTTCCGCACCGGCTCATGGAGCGCTTCGTACCCCCCGAACTTATCCCTGCCGCCGGCAATCAGAACTACCGGTCCGTCCATCGCCTCCACAGCCCTGGCGGCCGCTTCCACGTTGGTCCCCTTTGAGTCGTCGTAATAGGATACCCCGTCGACGGACGCCACAAATTCCAGACGGTGGGGATCGGCCGCAAATCCGGCAATCCCGGAAAGAACCCCTTCTTTTGTTCCTCCCGCAGCCAGGGCACTCAATGCCGCGGATGCGGCGTTTTCCAGGTTGTGGCGACCCATCAGCGGAACCATGGTTTTATCAATGGCCATTTCCGTCCCATCGGGCATATGGATAACAATCCCATCATCGGACACCACGGCGCTGCACTGTTTCGGCGCTTTTTCGTTAAACGTGCACCGGCGGCTCCTGATGCCCCGGGTCACCCGCGCGACCATCGGATCAGAGGCGTTCAGTACGGCCGTATCCCCGGGAAGCTGGTTTTCAAAAAGCCTCGCCTTGGACATGGCGTACGCATCAAAGTCCGCATACCGGTCCAGGTGATCCGGCGTGATGTTCAGCAGCACCCCGACATCCGGCCGGAAATGGACAATGGTATCGAGCTGAAACGAGCTTACCTCGATGACCACGACATCCGCTCGCTTGTTCTCGTTGAGGTATTCCACCAGCGGTTTGCCGATATTGCCGCCGAGGAAAACACTTCTGCCCGAGTGTTCGAGCATTCGCGCCGCAAGTCGGGTTGTGGTCGATTTCCCGTTTGTTCCCGTCACCGCGACCACGGGATCGTCGATAAATCGACAGGCCAGCTCGATTTCTCCGATGACGGGCGTATTGGATTGTTCCGCCCGTTCAAGGCAGGCCAGGGTATGCGGTACACCCGGGCTTAAAACGACCAGGTCCGCGTTTTCGATAACCCGGTCGTCATGTCCGCCGAGCTTCATTTCGACCGGCAGGCCGCGGGTTCTTTCCAGGGCTTCTTTCAAAAGGTCGGCGGGCCGGCTGTCCGTAACGGTAACGCGGGCACCCCTGTCAAGGAGAAAACGCACCAGGGCTTCCCCTGTTTTGCCCAGCCCGAAAACAACCGTATGCATGCCTTTCAGTTCCATAAACCCGTTATACCCGAGGCCTGTTATCTGAGTTTCAAGGTTGAAAACGAAATCAACGCAAAAAGAATGGCAATAATCCAAAAGCGTATAATCACTTTTGATTCCGCCCATCCCTTCAATTCAAAATGGTGGTGCAGCGGGGCCATTTTGAAAATCCGTCTGCCGCCGGTGAGCTTGAAATAACTCACCTGGAGGATCACCGAAATTGCTTCAATGACAAAAACGCCGCCGACAATGACCAGCAGAATTTCCTGCTTGGTGATAACGGCGATGATGCCCAGGGCTGCCCCCAAGGGAAGCGACCCCACGTCTCCCATGAATATCTGCGCCGGGTACGCGTTGAACCAGAGAAACCCCAACCCGGCCCCCGCCAATGCGCCGCACAAAATCGTCAACTCCCCGGCGCCGGCGACGTAATTAATCTGCAGGTACTGCGCGATCTGGGAATGCCCCGCCACGTATGCAAAAAGCATATATGTGGCCGCTGCGATAATTACCGGGCCGATGGCCAGGCCGTCCAATCCGTCCGTAAGATTGACCGCGTTGGAGGCCCCCACGATGACGAACACGGCAAACAACACATAAAACGGTCCGAGATCCGGTGAAAACCCCTTCACAAAGGGAATCGTAATCCGGCTTGAAAATTCCGGGTAGCAATACAGCAAAAGCCCCGCTGCCGCCGCGATGACAACCTGCATGGAAAATTTCGTCCAGCCGCGCAGCCCCCTGTTTCTTTTCAGTATCTGCTTCAAAAAGTCGTCCGCAAACCCGATCAGGCAGTACCCGGTCACCACAAATATGACAATCCACATGTAATGGCTTTTCAAGTCAATCCACAGCAGGGTCGCGGCAATGACGGATACGATGATCAAGACGCCCCCCATGGTCGGTGTGCCGGCCTTGCCCTGGTGCGACTCGGGTCCCAGGCGGCGGATATACTGTCCAATCTGTTTCTCGCGCATATAGCCGATCACCACGGGGCCTGCCAGGAAGCACAGCAGAAACGCCGTCAATCCGGCGAGAATCGTCCGGAAGGTGATATACCGGAACACATTGAAGGCCGATATCTCTGCATGCAATCCATATAGTAATTGATAAAGCATAGCTTATTCTTCTTGCGCTCCAGGTTTCAAAACAGGATTTCGAACGCGTGCATCCCCGGCCATACGATCTACAATTTCCTCCATGCCGGTGGACCGCGAGCCCTTTACCAGGACCCAGTCCCCCGGTTCAAGGTGTCCGGCAAGATCCTTGACGATATCCGTTTTGCTCCCGATCAGTATGTCCCTTCCCGACATTCCGGCCGCTTTTGCCCCATGGGCCACCTGCCCGGCATATTCGCCCGTAAGGTATATGCGCGAAAGCCCGGCGCCGGCGGCCACTTTCCCGATTTGCTCATGGTAGTACGCCGCCTGCTCCCCCAGCTCCAGCATGTCGCCCGCTACCAGGACACCTTTCCCCTTCCCGGAAAAGTCCGCCAGCGCGTTGATCGCGGCCGCCATGGACATGGGGTTGGCATTATAGGTGTCATCAATTATATAGGCCCCGCTGTCGGTTTCGTAGATCCTCATCCGTCCTTCCACGGGGCGGAAGCTTTCCAGGCCCGCCTTGATCGTTTCGGGGCCAATCTGCAGCAGATGCGCGACCGTGGCCGCGGCCAGGGCATTTTGCACCATGAATGCGCCGGATACGACAAGGGTGATCTCAACCCTTCCCCCGGGCATAACCAGCGAAAAGGAAACCGTATCGCCCCGTCTCTTGATATTCTCGGCGCGAACAGATGCATCCGCCCCGGTGCCAAAAAGGACGACACCGGTTGTTGCCATCTCCGTCAGCTTCCGGGCATATTCATCATCCGCGTTTATAACCGCCGTACCGTCGGGGCGAATGTTTTCCAGCAACTCCCCCTTTGCCTTGGCAACGGACGCCACGTCCCTGAGCCCTTCAAGATGCGCCGGTCCGATATTGGTGATAACGCCGATATCGGGGCTGCAGATGGCGGACAGCCGGCGGATTTCACCCGGATGGTTCATGCCCAGCTCCACAATGGCCAGCCGGTGATCGGTCGCCAGGTTGAACAGGGTGAGGGGAAGCCCGATTTCATTGTTGAAATTGCCTCTCGTTGAAAGCGTTTCAAACTGGCGGCGGCAGACGGATACCGTCATTTCCCGCGTGGTGGTCTTGCCGGTCGATCCGGTGATGGCGACCACCGGGATGTCCGCCTGCCTTCGCCGGTAGGACGCCAGGTCGCCCAGTGCCTTGACGGTGTCATCCACTGCAATGCAGCAAATTCCCTTTGCTTCAAAATCCCGGTCCATGAAATGGTGAGCCTTCTCCCGGCGGATGACCAGGCCGCCGGCCCTGCTTTCGACAACCGCATCGATAAAATCATGTCCGTCAAACCGCGGACCTTCTATGGCGACAAATACCTCCCGGGCCTGGACTTTGCGGGAGTCGATGCAGATGCCGGGAAACGGCGCCGGACACTTTACGGACAACGCTTCCCCGCCGGTTGCGTCCAGAATTTCCCTGATTGTCCACGGTATCGGCATCGTCATTTAGTTCATCCCGTACATGGCCAGGGCCGTTTTTGCGTGCACCCGGTCGTCAAAGTCAATGGTTTTCCGGCCGATGATCTGGTATGTTTCATGCCCCTTGCCCGCGATCAGCACCCCGTCCCCCGGACGAGAGACGCCGATGCCCAGGGCGATGGCGCTCGAACGGTCCGGCACCACGGTATACAACCCGTTTTCAAACCGGGCATCAAGGCGCTCCTTTTCAATTTCAGTACTACCGGTCCGCCTTACGCCGACCAAAATATCCGCTATTATCGCATCCGGGGGCTCGGTCCGCGGATTGTCCGAGGTGACGATTGCCAGATCGGCCAGGACCGCGGCAATTTCCCCCATCTGCGGCCGTTTGCCCCGGTCCCGGTCTCCGCCGCAGCCGAATATGCATATCAATCGCCCGGGCACGATCCCTCTCAGCGTGCGCAATACATTCTCGAGCGCCTCCGGCGTGTGGGAATAGTCCACGAACACGTGTCTTGACGAAGAATTTTCGACCTTCTCCAGCCGCCCCGGCACGGCGGCAAAGGTTTCAATCGCGCTTCTCATGGATGCCGGATCCACCCCCAGCGCATACGCGGCCCCGGCCGCGCAAAGGATATTTTCCAGGTTGAAACGCCCCACAAGGGGGCTGTGAAACGCAATTCCCCCCGACGGCAGCACCATGTCCCCGGAAACCCCTGCCTCGTCGAAGAAAAGGTTCTCCGCCCGCAGATCAAGCGGAAAATCGCCTTCACGCCCGCCGCCGGATGCAGCGCCGGTTCCAACGAGCAGCTTTTTCCCCTTGAGCAGCCGGCCGGCAAGCCGCAGGCCTTCTTCAGCGTCGCAATTGATCACCGCGGTGGTACGGCTGTTCATGTACGCGGTGAAAAAAGCGGTTTTTGCCTCGCGATAGGCATCCATGGTTCCGTGAAAATCCAGGTGGTCCTGGCTCAGGTTCGTGAATATGCCCACGTCAAAACGGCAGCCGAATACCCGATCCTGAACGATCCCGTGGGAAGAGACCTCCATGATGACATGGGTTACGCCGGCATCTGCCATCCGCGCAAGCGTCCCCTGAAGATCCGGCGCCTCGGGGGTCGTCAGCGTGCCGGGCAGGACCGTATGGCCGAAATGGCTGTCAATGGTTCCGATAACTCCGGTTTTTACACCGCTCTCTTTCAAAATATGCTCCAGAAGACAAGCGGTGGTGGTCTTGCCGTTGGTGCCCGTAATCCCGATAAGCGTCAGGCGGGATGACGGGGAGCCGTAAACCGCATCGGCCATGATCGCCATGCTCCGCCTGGCATCTTTCACCAGAATGACCGGTACATCGACGTCAACCGGTTTTTCGGCAACCACTGCTGCCGCCCCCCTGCCGGCCGCATCCGCCGCATAGGAATGCCCATCCGCGCTTTCCCCTTTAATCGCCACAAACACCGATCCGGGGGCGACCCGGTCGGAACGGTAACAGACGCGGTCGATTTCCGGATCCGTTTGCGCCACGGCGCCGGCAGGGGCCTGCAGCGGCTGGACGGCTTCTATGAGGGTTGAGAGTTTCATGCCGGCTTTCCATCCTCTTTGATGAGAAAGGGGGATGCATGCAACGGCGGTACGTTCATGTAATTGAAACTTTCCCGCACGATTTCCTCGAATACCGGGGCGGCCACTTCCCCGCCGTAGTATTTCCCCCGCGGCGCCTCTATGGCCACCAGCACGGCCAGTTCAGGCGACCGGGCGGGTGAAAATCCGATGAAAATGGCATAATAATCGCTGTTTTTGTAATTGCCGCTGGCGTTGAGAATCTGGGCCGTGCCCGTTTTTCCGCAAACCGTATACCCGTCCGGCACCGCCCGGGAACCCGTACCTTCCCTGTCCGTCGCCGCGTTCATCATTTCCCGGAGCTGCTTTGCGATGACCGGGCTTACGGCCCGCCGAAGGGTCTCGGGTTCGAACCGCCTGAAAGCACTTCCATCCGGATTCTTTATTTCACGTACGATTCTCGGCTTCATGAGCTCCCCGTCATTGGCGATGGCGGCAACGGCATTTACCAGCTGAATCGCGGTCACCGTTACGCCCTGGCCGAATGCAATGGTCGCATTGTCTATCTTCCGCCAGGACTGGTACGGCCGGAGAATCCCGGCGATCTCCCCCGGACAGTCGATTCCGGTCTTCCGGCTGAACCCAAAACGGCGAAGCGTCGAGTACAGGGCTTCCGGACCGATCATCTCTGAAATTTTAACGATTCCGATATTGCTGGAATATTGTATGATCTCGTTGAGATTCAGTTCTTCATGGGGATGAACGTCATGGATCACGTTCCTCCCGATCCGGTAGCGTCCGTCCTCGCAATCCACGAATGAACGCTCGGGATCAATGCCCGATTCCATTGCGGCGGCAGCGGTAAAAATTTTCAGCGTCGAACCCGGCTCGAAGGAATCGGTCAGCGCACGGTTGCGCCACGTGCTCCGCGGAAAACGGGCGAAAGCGTTCGGGTTGAACGTGGGATAATTGGCGATCGCCTTTATCTCCCCCGTTCGGGGAACCATTGCCACGGCAATTGCCGACCGGGCGTTGTGGCGGCGCACCGCCCTTGTGATCGCCTGTTCTGCGATGTGCTGTATGTTGGCGTCAATCGTTAAAACAAGGCTTTTGCCCTCCGTGTCCGGTGCAGAGGCTTCCTCCTGCTGAAATATTCGCCCCAATGCATCCCTGACCACTGTCTGCCGGTATGGCTTCCCCTTCAGGTACTCGTCGTAATAATATTCTATGCCTTCCAGCCCGTTTCCATCGACACCGGCGAAGCCGAGCACCTGTGCAGCCAATTGCCGGTTGGGGTATATTCGGGAATAATTTTCGATAAACTCCAGGCCTTGCGGGATCGCTGTTGAAATCGCCTCGGCCTGTCTTGGGGATGCATCCCGCTTGATCCAGACAAACGGTCTCTGGGAGGAAAGCGTCTGCGCCACGCGGTTTTGGTCCATACCCAGGATCTCGGCGATAACTTCCGCTGCTTTTGCCGGGTTGTTTATTCTGGACGGCCGGGCAGCGATGGAAACAACGCCTGCGGTGACGACCAGTTCCCGGGACTGCGCATCATAAATATTGCCTCTTTTGCCGACACTCTCATAATCTCTCTTGTATTCCCGCACGGCGCGGACGGAAAGCGCATCGCCCGCAAATGCCTGGAGATATACGGCCTTTGCCGCCACAACCAGGAAACAAAGGGTAAATACAACGCCGACAATCCTGATGCGCCGGTTTCGTTTCGCTGCCGCCTGTTTTTCATTATCTTTGGGCTTCATGGCACGATAATGACCTGTTCGGGTTTCGGCGTTTCAAGGGCCAGTTGGGCGGTTGCGACCTTCCTCAGCAATTGAGGAGAGGTAAGGCGCGCTTTTTCAATGGTAAGTTTCTTTTGGAATTCCAAAAGATTTTCCCGCTGCGCCCTGGCCTGAACGATCTCATACCCCATCCGCCTGGACTGGACGCCGCACCACACGTCGAAAAAAGCGGCAACCAGAAAGCATAAAAGAAAAGCCATGGCAAAGGCGAACCTTTTGGGCGTAAAGATTTCCTGCTTTCGCTTTTTGTTTTTTGCTTTCAAGTCGTTCATTGCAAAAACGGCCTCACATTTCTTCTTCGTCTTCCGTTGTCGGCAGTTTCTCCGCAATCCGCATAACGGCGCTTCTGGACATGGGATTGGTTCTCACTTCTTCTTCCGACGGGCGGACCGGTTTGCGGGCAACGATCTTAAGTTTCGGTTTATGCGTACAGACGCATACCGGCAGTTCTTTAGAGCACTTGCATGTTTCGGCCATATCGCGGAACCGGTGTTTCACGATCCGGTCCTCCAGCGAATGAAAGGAAATGACCGCGATCCGG
The DNA here is from genome assembly GCA_011389935.1 of Desulfobacteraceae bacterium. Classification (GTDB taxonomy): domain Bacteria; phylum Desulfobacterota; class Desulfobacteria; order Desulfobacterales; family Desulfosalsimonadaceae; genus B1SED10-16. The sequence goes on along the minus strand of JAABTJ010000002.1, from coordinate 90,868 downwards.
CCATGGGGGGCCAGCAGGTCGACGGCACTGTCAAGAAATGCGTCAAGCACTTCCAGCTCTTTGTTCACGGCAATCCTGAGCGCCATAAACACACGGGTCGCCGGATGGATGCGGCTTTTTGCCGCTGCCGCCTTCGGTACCGCCCCGGATATGATATCGACCAGCTCCCCCGTGGAAACGATTTCTGACCTGCGCCGCCTTTCAACGATTTTTGCTGCAATCCGGCCGGCCCATCGTTCTTCCCCGTATTCCCGGAAAATCACCTCAAGCGTTTCTTTCTCCGATTCATTGACAATGGCCGCCGCGGTAACCGCATTGTTCGTATTCATGCGCATATCCAGCGGCTGATCCTCGCTGAAGGTAAAACCGCGGCCGGAGGATTTAATCTGGTACAGGGAGAGTCCGAGATCGACCAGTATGCCGTCCACGGCGCCGATGTCGATACGGGAAAGAATAAACGGAAGATTTACAAAATTGTCATGAACAAGGTAAATATGTGAAGAATACGCTTGCAAAACCTGCCGGGCGTTTTCAATCGCCTTGATGTCCTGGTCAATGCCCAGAAACAGACCGCCCGGCAATATTTTTTCCAAAATGGCAGCGGCATGCCCTCCCCCCCCAAGGGTGCAATCGACCATGATCTTTCCTGGCGCGCAGTTCAACAGGGAAACAGCTTCATCGCGCATTACGGAAACGTGTCGATATGGCATACCGTTACAATCCCAGTTTGGCTATTTCGTTTAAAACCTCCTCGTTTTGCATGTCCTCTTCTTCAAGTCTCCGATTTTCCGCGTCCCACTTGCTCCTTGCCCAGATTTCAAAATGATCGAGGACCCCTACCAGGACAATATCTTTTTCCAGGTTTCCGTATTGTCTCAGGGAGGGTGGAACGAGAATACGGCCGTTTTTATCCAGGGGGCAATCGGATGAGCCGCCGATGAAAACCCTCCGGAAACGACGCATGGCGGCGCTTTTTTCGGCGAGCCGGAGGATCTTGTCTTCGACCTCCGCCCACTTCTCATAGGGATATGCAACCAGGCCGCCGTCCATGCCGGACAGTATCAGGCCATCCCCGCCGTTTCGGGAAACAAGCTCCCTGAACCGGGCCGGGATGATGATGCGCCCCTTTGCATCAATCGTATGATATGAACTTCCCCGGAACATATCCCTCCATAAATATCCACTTTGCTCCACCATTTAATACAAATCTATAGTATTCATTGAGATTGTCAAGGAAAAATCGTTATTACAGATAAAATATTTATGTGATTCTAAATACTAAGCAAAAGGGGATGCTGTTTCGGAAAACCGAATCCAGTGTTGGGAAGGGGGGATCAAAGATTGGAAGGTGACAGAAAACCCCCGGCGGACAGGGGTTTTCCATTTCTTTTCCGGCATATGGAGGCTACCCGATTTTGAGGGATTCGCCATACCGCGGAACGGTAACCGCGTACCCCTCGTTTTTCAAAGTTTCCGCAAAAGACGACAACTGGTCTTCCTCGCCGTGAACGAGGGCGATTTTTTTGATTTTCAGGTTGGAATCCTTCAAAAATCGTAGCATTTCATCCCGGTCGGCATGGGCGGAAAAACCGTCCATGTTTTCCACGTGCGCCTTCAAAGGGTATTCCTTGCCCATGAAACGTAGGGTCGGCGGCTCCCCCTGCCGTCCCGAATCGCGGTACTCGCCGCCTTTTTCAAGAATGCGGCGCCCCAGGGTGTGCTGCGCCATGTAGCCGACGATCAGGACGGTGTTTTTGGCGTTGTGAATCTTGTGCCGCAGATGATGGAGAATCCGCCCGGCCTCGCACATCCCTGCCGCGGAGATGACGATATGCGATTTCTCTTCGCGCATCAGCGCCATGGAATCCTCCACGGACGCAACGAACTGAAGCTGGGAAAACATAAAGGGGTTCATGCCGTTTTCCAGAAAAAGCCGGTGGGTCTCCCTGTCATATACTTCCGGGTGCTCGCCAAAAACCTTGGTAATACGGGTCGCCAGCGGGCTGTCCACGTACACCGGAATTTTGGGCACTTCATTTTGATTGTAAAGCGCATGGATGGTATAGAGCAGCTCCTGGGTCCGGCCGAAGGCAAAGGCGGGGATCAAAAGAGTGCCGCCCCGCTCGACGGTGTCGTTGATGATTTTTTTCAACCGGGGTGCCATATCGGCCACCGGCTCATGCGTTCGGTTCCCGTAGGTGCTCTCCAGGAGCAGCAGATCGATTTCATGGCCGGATGCGGAAAAATCCTTTGCCGGGTTTCGAATGATGGGCTTGTCAAAACGGCCCAGGTCGCCTGTGTAGCCGATGGCAAACGATCTTCCGTTTTCCCGTGCCTTGATCACGGAAACGGCGGATCCCAGAATATGGCCTGCCTCATAGAACATGCACGTCATATCCCTGCCGATGGTAAATGGTTCATTATACGGCTGCCCGGAAAAAAAGCTCAGGGCATGCTCGGCATCGGCGCTGGTGTAGAGCGGACTTACCGGTTTGATATCATATCGCTCCATGAACCGTGAAACGGCCTCCGCGTCTTTTCGGCCGTTTTTTTTCAGGCGCTTCTTGGCCTCTTCCCGGGAGATGCCCGACAAATCGGAAATAACATCGACCGCTCGCTTGTAGTTGAGATATCCGGCATCGGATTCCTGGATGCCGGCGCTGTCCGGCAGCATATACTCGCAGGCATGAGCGGTGGCCCGGGTCGAAAAAATGTGCCCCGCAAACCCCCTGCTGGTAAGAAGGGGGATACGCCCGGAATGATCGATGTGCGCATGGGACAGCACCACGTTGGTAATAATGGACGGATCAAACGGCAGCTGGCGGTTTTTCCGGTCGCTTTCCTCGCGCCGCCCCTGGAACATGCCGGCGTCAAGCAGAATCTTATCGGAATCGGTTTCCAGAAGGTGCATGGAACCGGTTACTTCCCGGACAGCGCCGTAACATCGAACACGCATGTTTATCTCCCTGTTTATCTCCCTGATTGACGAAAACCCGTCTCAAAATTATCTTTCGGCCCATTCTCTTTGTTGGCGCTGCCGCAGCGCCGCCGGCCTTCAGCGGCCGATAACCAGCCCGACCGCCAGCAAGGCGGGGGTCAGAAGGGTTATGATGACATTTCTGCCCATATAGGGGAGCAGTTCTTCCAGTGCCGCATCGGAAGCGGAATGCCCGGCAATGCCGATGACTGCATGCACGGCAAGGGGAAGCGTCAGAAAGCAGGCCAGCGCCCATGCCGGAAACCATCCTGCAAGCCAGGCGGAAACGACTGACAGGAAGGCCCCTGCAAGAAAAAGCCCATAAACGATTGCGCCTGCTTTCTTTCCGAAAACGATCATCAGGTGGCGCCGCCCCACACCGGCATCCGGGGCGATATCCGGAAACTGGTTTACCAGAAGCAGGTTGCTCACCAGGAAAAAAGGGACCAGGGACGCGGCAAAAGCGGTAAGACTGTAACTCCCTGTCATGACGAAATCCGTTCCCATGACCATGCAGGGGCCGAATCCTACCCCGGGGGCGAGCAGGCATAAAAGGGGTTCGCGCGTCAGCCAGCGGGTATACAGAACAACCGTCAAAACGCCCAATATACCGAGCGGCAGGAGCATCGCCCCCCAGATTCGCAAAAAATAAATCCCGGTCAGAATCGTGCCGGCAAGGGAAATCGCACCCACGGCAGCGGCCAAATGGGCTTTATCCGGATTTCGGGGGAGTGCGCCGCTCCCCCCGGAAAACGGCGTGCGCGTCGTCTTGTGATCCAGGCCGCTTTTGAAATCGTCGTACTCATTGATGGCATTGACGCTGATATGGGCGCACAGACCCCCTGCAAGGGCGAGCAGAAAATAGTCCATGCGAAAAGCGCCCTCGCCATAATACGCGGCTGCCGCCCCCAAAATAACGCAAACGGGCGTCAGCAGCAGGAAAGGCAACCGCATGGGGCCGAATATGACGGATGGCACTGCCGTTTTGTCCATGTTGAGGTTCTATGCCATTGCGCATTCGAAGTCAATTTTTTTTACCCGGCATCCCTGCAGAGACCTGCCCGGTGTGCATCTGCAGGGATGGAAACAATTTGCGATTTACTCTGTTTTATATGGGTGGTATAATTATTATTTTATGTAATGCCCCTTTACTTCCCGTATAGAATAGAAAATATACGAAGGCCGTATTGATGATGGTACCCTTTGAAGGACCCGAAAAAAAACTCGAAATTATTCTGAAAGAACGGCGCCCCGAAATCCGGACCAACGCCGACGGCCACTGGACGGGAGTAGTGAAAGCCTGCGGCGCTGAAATCGTCCGTCAAAAACATACCGCCGAAATCGACGCGTACCTGTTGTCGGAATCCAGCCTTTTCGTATGGGATGACCGGGTGCTTATGATCACGTGCGGAACAACTTCCCTGGTAAAAGCCGTACCCGGCATCCTGGATATCGTCTCAAAAGAAAACATCGCGTTCTTTTTCTATGAACGTAAAAACCTGATGTATCCGCACCTGCAGAACTCGGATTTTGAAATGGAGGTCCAGGCGCTTTCCGCCTATTTTACCGGCAAAAGCTACCGCCTCGGCCCGGCGAACCGCGATCACGTTCATATCTTCTATTATTCGACCCCGGAACGATGGGTGGAAGAGGATGTCACCCTCGAAGTCCTCATGCACGACATGCATCCGGCCGTCCTGAGCGCATTTATCCCCAAAGAAAACGATACGGTTTCAGCCCTTGAGAAGCGGACCGGGCTTGACCGGCTCTACCCGGAGATGGAAAGCGACAGCCTCCAGTTTCAACCCTACGGCTATTCCCTCAACAAGATCCTTGGGGAAAAGTACATGACCGTCCATGTAACCCCGGAGCCTTCCGGCTCCTATGCAAGCTTTGAAACCAATTTTCCCGAGGCGGACTATACACAGACCATCACGCGCGTAACCGGTATTTTTCAACCCAACCGGTTCACCCTGGTCATGACGGGCAACCAGGACGAAGACCAGGTGCCGCAGGACGAGCGGCTCCCCTATGAAATGCCCGGCTATCGTTGCACGGAAAAAAGCTTTTACGAGTTTGACTGCGGGTATGCCGTAAGCTTTTTCAATTATGCAAAAATCGCATAGGCGCAACAGAAAGGAAGGGTGATGGACGAAAACAGCAAACCGGCGCTCTGGGTTCATGAAACACACAAGGAAATGGTATCCCTTGGATTCAAGGTGGAAAAAACCCTTTTTTCCGGCCGGAGCCCGTTCCAGAAGGTCGACATCGTCAAAACCGCCGGGCACGGCAACATGCTCTTGAATGACGGGATCGTCATGCTTTCGGAAAAAGACGAGTTCATATACCATGAAATGATCGCCCATGTACCGCTTTTCGTTCACCCCGATCCCCGCCGGGTACTGATTATCGGCGGCGGCGACGGTGGAACAGCGCGGGAAGTACTGAAGCATGAAAGGGTGGAAAACGTCGTCATGGTCGAAATCGACCGGATGGTGGTCGATGCCTGTCGCCGGTACATGCCCTCTGTAAGCAGTGCAGCAGACGATCCCCGGCTCGAGCTCCTGTTTGACGACGGGGTAAAATACGTTACCAATACAAACAAGACCTTCGATGTGGCCATCATCGATTCCACCGACCCCGTCGGCCCGGCCGCGCCCCTTTTCGACCAGGCGTTTTATCAAAATCTCGCCGGGCGGCTGTCGCCGGACGGCATCATGATCACCCAGTCCGAATCCCCCTTCTACGATCCGGATATTCAATTGTCGATGTTTTCAAACCAGCGCCCCTGGTTCCAAAAGCTCCACATGTATCTTTTTTCGACGATGACATACCCGGGGGGGCTTTGGAGCTTCGGGTTTGCATCCAAAAAACCCTGCCCCATTGCAGACTTCAAGAAAGACAGAGCGGAAACTGCGAATTTCCGGACGAGATACTACAATGCCCAGATCCACCGGGCGGCATTCGCCCTCCCGGAGTTTGTCAAAAAATCGCTGTCTCACCTTCTCGACCCGGTTCCGGCGTAAAAGGTGCGGCAACCATGACATTATCGCTTCAACAATGGAACAATGCAAGGAGGCAGCCGGTATCCGGCTGAAAAGATCATGAGCATCAACACAGTAAAGAAAATCGACAACCTGGTAAAGGTCAACACGGTACTGATCAGCGTCTCGGACAAAACGGGGCTGGAAGCATTCGTACCGTCGCTTGTTTCCATCAATCCGGAGATACGTATCCTATCCACCGGCGGCACGTTCAACCGTATCAAGGAAATCCTCGGGAAGGAGGCGGATGCCCACCTGATGTCGGTCTCCGAGTATACGGGGCAGCCGGAAACCCAGGGCGGGCTCGTAAAAACGCTTGATTTCAAAATTTATCTCGGCCTTCTGACCGAAACCTACAATGCGGACCACCGGGAGGATCTGAAGCGTACGGGGGGGGTTCCCATAGACATGGTGGTGGTTAATCTGTACCCGTTTCAAAATACCGTGGCCAAACCGGATGTCACCGTGGAGCAGGCCCGGGGAAACATCGATATCGGAGGGCCATGCATGATCCGGGCGGGGGCGAAGAACTTCATACGGGTGGCATCGGTCGTGGATCCGGAAGATTATGATTCCATCATCACGGAACTGGACGTACTGGAAGGGATGACCACCCTGGAGCTGCGATCGGACCTGGCGCGCAAGGCGTTTGCGCATACCGCACAGTATGACGCCGATATTGCGAAATACTTCGCCGGATGCTCCTTTGCGGAAATCCAGGGGGCATATGAACAGATCGTATAAAAATTGATACTCCTGTAAAAAGTCTTGATCAGACGGCTTTGAAAAAAGTTCAAGATCAAGGCGCGTGCAATTTTTGAAGAATTGAGCGTACTTAGCCGTACGTGAGATTCTTCAAAGATTGCGCGCAACGCAGATATTGGACTTTTTACGAAGCCGTCAAAATTACCCAATCGTATGGAGAATTAAAAATGTCAGATGATATCAAGGCCATGTATAAAACCATCATGGATGATCATTTCTCCCCGCAGATGGAAATCGCCTTTGTTGATGGCGACCATCGGCAGACGCTGTTTTATGAAAAAGTCGACTGGATCGTCGACAATGTGAAAAAAGGGCTCCGCTACGGCGAAAATCCCGGCCAGGAAGCGGCGCTTTACAAGCTGATCAACGGCAACCTCGTTCTCGGCGATGCCCGGACCATCGAACCGGGGCAATACCTGGTATCGGACATCGAGTTGTTCCAGTCCGGAAAGCATCCCGGAAAGACGAACCTCACAGATGCCGACAATGCATTGAACATTCTTCGCTACATGACCGAAAAACCGACGGTGATCATTGTCAAGCACAACAACCCCTGCGGCGCGGCACGCTCCGACAGCCTTCCCGACGCCTACCAAAAAGCCTACATGGCAGACCGGGTGGCGGCCTTTGGCGGATGCATCGCGGTCAACCGTGCCATCGACAAAACGACGGCAGAGGCCATATCGCAGCAGTACGCGGAAGTGGTGGTGGCCCCCGAATTTGAGGAAGGGGTGCTCGACATCCTTGCCAGACGCAAAAACCTGCGGGTCATCCGCATCCGGAATATCGACCGGCTGCAGGCCTTTGCCACCAGGCGGGTGATTGATTTCAAGAGCCTGATAGACGGGGGCATCATCGCCCAGTTGTCCTTTATGCCGGAGGCCATGAAAAACGAGGATTTCAAGCTGGCCGAATCGGAATACAAGTCAAACACCTACAAGGTCAAACGGCGCCCCTCCGAAAAGGAAATCGAAGACATCAAATTCGGGTGGCTTCTTGAGGCGGGCGTTACCTCGAATTCCGTTTTGTATGTCAAGGACGGGGTCTCGGTCGGGATCGGCACCGGCGAGCAGGACCGCGTGGGCGTGGCGCAGATCGCCAGGGACAAGGCCTACCGGAAGCGCGAGGACCGCTACTGCTTCGAGCAGTTCGGCGTCGGCATCAACGACATTGATGACAAAGACAAAAAAATGGCCATTGTTGAAACCGTGGCCGCGGAAAAAGGGGGATTGATCGGGGCCACCATGGTCAGCGACGCATTTTTCCCGTTTCGGGACGGCATCGATGTCGGTCTTCGGGAAGGCGTATCCGCAGTGGTCCAGCCCGGCGGCTCACTGAACGATTACCAGTCCATCGAGGCGTGCAACGAATACAATGCGACGATGGTCTATACGGGGCAGCGAAGCTTCAAACATTGATGGCGTCGTTAAAAGTCCCATCTACTACTGCGTTGCAGCAATTTTTCATCCGCTCAACATACTACATGTATGCCTTCGCGGATGAAAAATTACTGCGCCTTGTATATGGAACTTTTACCTTAGCCATCTGTTCCTTATCTTGTGACTTTACGGGGTCATTAGTCAGCCGAAAAAGACGGTGAGCTTATCCCGCATGGCGTCTACGTGCTGAAAGGTGACCTGGACAAGGTCTTTGGGCTTCAGGTTCATCTGGCCGGAAACGGAAACCTTGCACTCAAGGAGGTACTCCGGTATCAGAACGACATATCCGTCTTTTCGTTTTTCCAGAACGATGGCCTCCGCCCGGGAGCCTGTTTTCTTCTCCAGGTATTTCAGCAGCCAGTACCGGTGGCGGCGCGACTGCACAATGGCCGCGTGACCGAGCGGCTCCTTGAGCACCTGCAGCAGCCATTCGATCTCTTCCGCCGCGTACGGCTCCTCAAGACCGAGGCAGGCCCTCACCTGCCTCTGGGTGGCCAGATCGAAATACTTGCGGATGGGGGAAGTGGCGGTTGTGTAAGCATCGAGTCCCAGGCCGGAATGGGGGCCGGGGTCGGGGCCCAGGACCACGCGGGAAAGAAGACGACGCTGCATCCAGTTCTCGAAAAGGGTTCCTTCCTCGGCCGAACTGTAGAGCCGCCCCTTGGGTTCGGGCTGCGCCCGGAAAACAGCCGGCATGTTGTTTTCGGATAAAAACCTGGCAATCAACCAGTTGGCCATGATCATCATTTCTGAAACCAGTATCCGGGAAGGGCCTTCCCGGCTGGCGGTCCGCACGGTCACCTCGCCGCCGGGGAAAACGCGCACGTTTATCTCCGGCAGGAGAATCTGCAAAGCCCCCTGCTCCAGGCGGTTTTTGCGAAAGTTGCACGCCATTTCATGCAGTATGGCCAGCTGTTCGTCATCTTCAACCATCATGTCGGCATCGGTATAGGTGAGCTGGCGTCCCACCCGGATGAAAGAGGCGAGGACCTCCGAATCGGAGACTTCTCCTGCGGGCGTTACCGTAAACATGACGCTGATTGCGGGCCGGATTTCGCCGCTGATGAGGCTGCAGGTGTTTTCCGCCAGTTCGGTCGGTATCATGGGAATCTTTTCGTCGGGCATATAAATGGAGGTCCCCCGACCGATGATTTCCCGGTCAATTTCACCCCCTTTTTCCACGTACGCACCCACGTCCGCCACATGAACCCCGAGTCGGTAATTTTTCCCCTCTTTTTCGATGCTCAGGGCATCGTCAAAATCCATGGTGCCATATCCGTCGATGGTTATCAGGGGCATGCCGGTGAGGTCGACCCGTTTCGGGTCGCTTTTTACATGCTCCGGTAGCGGCGTTATCCGGGCAGTCTCCTCCATGACCCGCTCGGAAAAACCGGGGCTGATGTCAAACCGGTACAGATCCAGGTTCTCGTCTATGCTCCATTTTCCGGATTTGACCATTGCCGAAAAAATCGTTTCCGGATTTTCCGTACCCGCTTTCTTCAGAATCGACCTTGCCAGGGGCGCATTGACTGCGTCTTTCCCAAAAAGATAATATTGCTGGAGGCTTTCGACGGCTTCATCGACCTGTTCGGATTCCGGCAGCGCTTCATTTTTCATTACCGCCTGAAACCAGGCGGCGCCGGCGGATACGACCTTTTCCTGGTGCGCTTCGGCGTCCTGCCTTGCGATATTGTGCTCAACGACCGTTTCCGGATGCGGGTAAAAGGCGTCGTTGTCGAATTTAAAGTAGATGCGGTTTTCAAAAAAAGCTCGGATTACGGCGGCCTCGCGGTCGCTCGTGGGCTCTCCCACAAAGCAGAAGCCGGTCATGGAATCCAGGTCGATCCATTCATCGTAGGCGTGTATCGCCTCCCAGATTTCCCGGATATCGATGCTTCGTGCAAGGGCATTACGTTTTCGGGCAAAGGATTTCAGGGCATCAACAATATGATCGCGGTCCTGGCGGATGTCGATTTTGTCTTTTGAGATATGGGACAGGCGGGCCCTTTTGTGATTCAGTTCACGGCTGTTTTCATTGAGCAGCCGCAGGCGCTGGTCCTGGGCCTCCAGTACGACGGCGCAAAATATTCTCTGCTGGTCGATATATTCAACGATTGTTCCCGGTTCCATCAATTGGTGTCGCAATCCACGGCGCTTTCTCTAGTGGTTAAATTCGGTGCACAATAAAAATCCGGTGAAATGACGCGCCGTTCATAGGATCATGGCCACCGAAACATATCTGCAATACGTAATGAACCCGACCAAAATTGACGGCTTTGTAAAAAGTCCAATATCTGCGTTGCGCACAATTTTTGAAGAATCTCACGTACGGCGAAGTACAATCGATTCTTCAAAAATTGCACGCGCCTTGATCTTGAACATTTTACAAAGCCGTCTGAAAACGACTTTTACGAGTTCATCAAAATTGTCGGGCAAAATCTATATTTATATCAACTCAATAAGCCCAAGTCAACGGGAACCCGATTCCGAACCTATTTGCGGTGCACGAGAAACGAGGTGATTCGATTTCCTTCCATGTGTTTTACCGTGGCAATGAATTTACCGAATACGATCTGCTCCTGCTCGGTGGGAATGCGGCCGATCTGCTCCAGGATAAAGCCTGAGAATGTTTCGTAATCCGCAGAGTCGGGAATATTGGTCTTGAGCTTTTCATTGACCAGGCGGATATCGGCGGAGCCGGAAACCAGCCATTCGTTGTCCTTTACCTTGACCACCTTGGGCTTGACAATGTCGGTTTCGTCCACGATATCCCCGACGATGGCTTCGAGCACATCCTCAAGGGTAACCATCCCGACCACCTCGCCGTATTCATTGACGACAATGGCGGCATGCTCTTTTTTCCGTTTGAACTGCTTGAGGAGCTGGTCGAGCTTCTTGTATTCCGGGACAAAGTACGGTTCCCGGATGATTTTTTCGATATCCACGGCGCCGTCTTTTTTGATCTGTTCATTAAACAGGTCTTTGACGTTGACGAGCCCGATCGTCTTGTCGATATTGCCTTCCACTACGGGAATCCGCGTGTAACCGGAATCAAGAATTTGGTCGAGGGCCAGGTCCTGGTTGCGGTCAATGAAAAACATGTCCGCGGAAGGGGTCATGATCTCGGACACGCTCAGATCATCGAGCTTGATGATGTTATGGATCAATTCCCTTTCATCGGGGTTGATCTCGCCATCCTCGTGGACGACGTCCACAAACGTGATCAATTCCTCCTCCGTGACCGGGGGGAGTCCCTTGTCCACCCCGGCCATGCGGGGAATAAAATTGAGCAGCCAGATAACCGGCAGAAACAATTGGGATAACCAGTAAATCGGGATGATCACGATCTGGGAGACAAGCACATTTTTCTGGGCAGCCACTGTCTTGGGAAAAATTTCACCGAACACCAGCACCAGCAGCGTCATGATGCCTGTTGCGATGCCGACGGCGCTTCGCCCCGGAAAGTAATGGATCGTTATTACCGTGGCAAGAGAGGATGCCCCGATGTTGACCAGGTTGTTGCCGATCAGAATGGTGCTCAACAGCCGGTGCGGTTCCTGCTTCATCAGAAATATCAACTGATTCACCCTTCCCCCGTTCTTGAGAAGGTGCCGGGTTTTGGTTCGGCCCAGGGAAAAAAGGGCGGTTTCCGAGGACGAAAAAAACCCGGACAACGCCAATAAAAATGCCAATAGAATAAAATGCACCGTCATTACCGGTTACTCCTTTTTCCTGCAAACCCCGTATTCATGTTCCGGCGTATGCCCTGTTTCGGCTCTTTGTCAAAAAACGATCCCATGGTTGCCGGGTTCCTGTTGTCCAATCATGTATCCTTTTCAGAAAATGGCGCCGTTTCCGGATCCGCCTCGTCCGCCAAAGAATTGGCATCCGAAAACACGGAAGATGCCGGCGTTTCCTTGATATGGATATCCTGCTGCGGGAAGGCGATGCGGATGCCCATCTCCCTGAACTGGCTGGTGATATCATCCCGTACTTCCGTTTCCACGGTGATGAAATAGTCGATGTGGAGCCATATCCGCAAATCAAACAGCATGGCGCTTTCCCCCAGATCCATCAAATAGACCTCCGGGTAAGGACGGCGCAGCACCCGCGGGTGCTTGAATGCGATATTCATCAGGGTTTCCTTGACCAGCCGGATATCCGAGTCGTATGCCACCCGGACCTGTATCCGTCTTCGGATGCGAGGATCGCGCAAGCTCCAGTTGATCACCGTCCGGCTGACAAAATCGGCATTGGGGATGATCAGGTCTGCATTGTCATAGGTTTTGACATAGGTGGCCCGGGCGTTGATTTCCTTTACGGTTCCCCACGTGCCTTCGATTTCCACGACGTCGCCGACCTGGATCGAACGCTCGAACATCAAAATGATACCGCTGATGAAATCCTTGAAAATGTTTTGCAGGCCGAACCCGAGACCGATACCCACGGCACCGAATACAACCGCCAGCGATGTGCCGGATATACCGATCATCTGCATCGTGACGATAATACCGACACCCCATAACCCGTATGCGGATATCCGGGTGATGGAATCCTTGACCCCCTCTTCCATGTCCGATTCATAAAGAATGCGGCTTTTCAGAACGGATTTCCACAGCACCGACAGCGTGTGAATGATCAGCAGCACCATGGCGGCATACACCACGCCCATTGCCCGGAATTCAAAATCCCCGATTGTCACCCGAAAATTGGCCGCATAAAAAAGATCAATCAGAAAAGTACGGCCTGCGCCCCACGCCAACGGAAGGGAAAACAACAGCAGTATCACGAGCGCCAGCCGCAGGACCCGAACGATCAGCCACCTGACCGGATACGGCTGCTCTTCGAATTCATCCCCCGAGAGGTCGTCGGATTTCTCAATAAAAAAGGAAACATCCGACTCCTTTAAAACGCCGAACAGGATAAACCCCCACAACAGCACCAGGATGGTGCGCCACAGCCCGTGAAACCACAGGACCGCTACCCCCCCGTAACCGGTCACTTCCGCGAGGATGCCTGCCATAACAACCGCCAATCCGGTTACGATGACCACGATCCGGGCGTTTTCAAACCATTTGTACCGGGCCAGGACAGATCCGAAAGCATGCACATAAAACACTTTCAAAAAATATGCCGTCCATCCGAGCAGAAGCAGCTGCCCCAGCAGGCGCCAGCTCGTGAGCAGTAGACAATCCGCGCAAAACATGCGGCTGACGAATATGTAGACGGTACCGAAGAAAAATATCCCCGCGAGGAGGGCGCGCAGCATTGTAAGAAGCCGCAAGAAAAGTGGATCATCGGTATGGTGCCGCATCCCCCGCAAAAACACAAGAATCCAGTGGACGCCCAAAAAAAGGACGAGAATCCGGATGAATACGGGAAACAAAACAAAAAATGGCGTCAGCTGGAATGCGGGGCGCACGGGGTAAAAATGGAAAAAAGCGATCGCCCCGACAATGTACAGCGAGCGCTGGACGAGCTTCAGAAAAAGGTGGCGGTAAAAGTAATGCTTTTCAAACTCCTGCATTTTTAAAACGCCCAGGTAACGGGTCAGCAGGTGAAGAAGGCTCTGCAGGATCAGGAAAAAAAACAGAAACGTGGCCAGAAAAATCGCGTAGGCGTCCCACCGGACGTCCTCCGGCTTATACCAGAAGCGGGTGGAGAGGATTTCCCGCATATCTTCTGAAAAGCGGTCCAAATCCGCACGGAGGGCTCCCTGGGCGATACGGACCATGGGGCTTGCATCCTGCTGCAGGATGCGTTCCCGCTCCCTTTCGTATACGACGCTTTCATACCTGGCGGAAAGGCGCTTTATGTCGTTTTCCAGCGCAAGAAACCGCTCCTGCCAGTATGTATAATGATCGATGAGCAGCGCGAGCTTCTCTTCTTTCTCCCGCAGCACCTCCACCAGGGATTCAAGGGGATCGAGAATCTTCTGATTTAAAGGGATGTTCGGCGGCTGGGCTTTTACATTCTCAATCTGCCGGATGTAAAATGACAACTGTTCTTCGGTATCGCCCTTCCTGTTTTCAAATTCACGAATACTGCTTGAAAACAATGAAATCCGATCTTCTATATACCCCTGTTCAACAGCCAGTCTCTTTTGCGCCCGGGTAAGGCTCTGCACGTCGGTATCCGTCGCGGCCAGCATGCCGGCATGATTCGAAATCATTACCTGGTGCCCTGCATAGGCCTCCCCCAGTTCAACCATCCGGGATTCAGCGCGCGACAACCTTGCAGACAGGTACGCCAGCTTTTCCTGTTCAACAATAAGCGCCCTCCGGAAAGATTGTTCAAGCGCTTCATACGGATCCGCACTCCGTCTTGCCGCAGGCTTTTCAGAAGGATGTTCGGCCTCGCTCCACGGGTATGCGGGCGCTCCCCAAAAAAACAAAATGATGCAAAGCATCACCGCAATACGCGCTGCCAGGAAATGGAAGCTCCGTATGTCCGCCAAATTCTTCAGGTTCATCAATGTCTTTCAGATAACTTTTTTCTGTTTGCCTCGAGATCGAAACGATTCCCGAGCGGATGACGCCTCTGTCTCCGGGGTGGGGCCCCTTCGAAACAATCCCTTTCTGCCAGTACTTCCAATTTGTTACTATACGCGGTAAATAAAAAAAATTCAATGATATCCGAACGCACGGGAAGACGATCACCGGCATCTGGAAAAGATTTTTTTCAATATGAAAAAACCTTTACACGAATACCTGCCCCATAGTAAGCCTCAATCGGTTGAAACATGAAAAACATGCGCTCGATACATCTCATAAAACCCTATTTTGTCCAACGGCGCCGGCTGATCGCAACCGGCATTTTGTGCCTGATGGCAGTGGACGTGCTGCAGCTTTTCATCCCCCGGGTCGTCAAGTGGGCCGTGGACGATCTTGCAGCACTCGACCTGGATTTTTCCAGGCTTGCCGTCTATGCCGGGTATATCATCGCCATCGCCGCCGTAATGGCGGTTTTGCGCTTTTTCTGGCGCCGGCTTTTGATCGGCACCTCCCGCGTTGTTGAAGAAGGCTTGCGAAACCGCCTGTTTTCCCATATCCAGACGCTCTCCGCCCCGTATTTCGACCGAAAAAAAACGGGCGACCTCATGGCCCATGCCACAAACGACATCAACAACATCCGCATGGCGGTCGGAATGGGCGTTGTGGCCCTGACCGACGCCATTTTTCTGGGATCGGCGGCTATCGGCTTCATGCTTTATATCGACCCGACACTCACGGCCTATGCCATGATTCCGATGCCGGTCATCATCCTCTTTACCCGTATATTCGGAAAAAAAATGCACCGGATGTACACCCGGGTGCAGGCCACCTTCTCCGAGATGACCGAGATGGCAAGGGAAAGTTTTGCCGGCATCCGCATCATCCGGGCCTTTAACCGGGAGGAGGACGAACAGCGCAAGCTGCGGGATATATCACAAAAATACATCGGCGAAAACATGAAACTCGTAAACATCACGGGCCTGTTTTTCCCCCTCATGGTTTTTTTCACCAACATCAGCCTGGCCATCGTCATCGTGGTCGGGGGGCGCCAGGCCATTACCGCCCGGATCACCCCCGGGGATTTTGTGGCCTTTATCAGCTATCTCAACATGATCATGTGGCCCATGATGGCCATCGGCTGGGTCACCAACCTGATCCAGCGGGGGATGGCCTCCCTGGACCGGATCAACGCCATCATGGAAACCGAGCCCGAAATCAGGGATCTTCCGGAGGCACACGCTCTTGACCGCGCAAACGGGCACATCCGCTTTGAAAACGTCTCCTTTGCCTTTACGGGCGATACGGGCGAAAACAGCATTGAATCGCTTTCCATAGACATCCCTGCGGGAAGGGCCGTCGGCATAGCCGGCCCCCCGGGAAGCGGAAAAACCACGCTGATGGAACTCCTTACCCGCCGCTATGAGGCGACTTCCGGAACAATTACCATGGACGGCATGGATATCAAGAATATCAAAATCGCCGACCTTCACTGCCAGATGGCGCTTGTCCCCCAGGAACCATATCTGTTTTCGGGCACTATCAGGGACAACATTCTTTTTGGTGCATCTCCGGATGAAAGCCGGCTGCAGGACGTCGTACAAAAAGCGGCCCTGGACGAAACCCTCCGGATGCTTCCCCGTGGCATCGACACGCCCGTGGGAGAACGCGGGGTGGTTTTGTCCGGCGGCCAGAAACAGCGCATCGTTCTTGCCCGGGCCCTTCTTCGGGACTGCCCGGTAATGCTTTTTGACGATCCCATCGGCCAGGTCGACACCGAAACCGCAGCCGTCATCATCCGTACCATACGGCAAATGGCCGGAGAAAAGACCGTATTGATTGCCTCTCACCGGGTTGCCGCCACCGCTTTTGCCGATTGGATCATCGTCATGGAAAACGGGCGGGTTGTCGAAGAAGGCACCCATGACCAGCTCGTGGCCCAAAACGGATATTATGCACGGGCCGAAGCTTTGCAGCGCCTGGAAAGCACGGGAGGCGCCGCCTCATGAACCAGAAAAAGGATATATTCGCCGAAAAGGACATCGGAAAATCCGCCGATTACAAGCTTATCGGCAAGCTTGCCCCCTTTGCTTCCCCGTACCGGCTGATCATGCTGCTGTCTCTTTTGCTGATCCTGGCGGCCACCGTTTTCGAACTGGCGGCCCCCTATATCACCAAGGAAGCCATCGACCGCTATATTGTCCCCGTACAAACAGACGCGCCAACGCCATCCACGGGCATCCCGGACGCGGGGCCGGCAAGAGACCGCGTCCGGCAGCTCACATTTTCACTGGAAGAAAATCATGTCCAGGCGGTCGTGGAACGATATCCCCGGCTTTTTGCCATCGATTATCCGGAAGCGCGCATATCCTATGAAGACCTCCAGCAGCTGCCGTCCGAAGATATCGCCCGCCTGCGGCAAAGCGATATGAAAGGTGTTGGCATGGCAGCGCTTCTGCTGCTGATGGTCGTGTTTTTCAATTTCCTGACGACCTTCGCCCAGGTGCGGCTCATGGAGTACGCCGCCCAGAAAATCATGCATGACATCCGGCTGAAACTGTTTTCCCACATACAGGGGCTCTCCATCCATTTCTTCAATAAAAACCCCGTCGGCCGGCTCGTCACACGGGTGACCAACGATATCGCCAACATGCATGAAATGCTGACATCGGTGGTTATTTTCGTTATCAAGGACCTGTTTCTGATCTTCGGCATCACCGTCGTGCTTTTCATTATCGACTGGAAGCTGGCCATCGCCGTATATGCGGTATTTCCGGCCGTGTTTTACGCGGCCTGGCGGTTTGCCGGAACCGCCAGGGAAGCCTACCGTACGCTGCGGATAAAAATCGCGGAGATCAATTCCCGGTTCTCGGAGACCATCGGCGGCATCCATATCCTTCAGTTGTTCAATCAACTCCGCAACAACTACCAGGCGTTTGCAAAAATCAACCGGGAGCACTACAGGGCCGGCATGCGGCAGGTCACCGTTTTCGCCCTGTTCATGCCGGTGATTGAAATGATGAGCAGCGTGGCACTGGCCGTTGTGATCTTTTACGGCGGCGCCCGCATCATTGACGGCCGGATCAGTTTAGGGGAACTGGTCGTTTTCATCTCCTACGTACGCATGTTTTTCAGGCCCATCCGGGATATCGCCGAAAAATACAACATCACCCAGAACGCCCTGTCCTCGGCCGAACGCATCCTTTTGATCCTTGACGAAAAGGACCGGCTGCCGGAGCCGGCGCCGGGTGCCGCCCTGCCCGTCCCCCGCCGCATCCAATCCCTTCGCGTCAAAGATGTCCGGTTTTCGTACACGCCGGGGGAACCGGTGCTGCAAGACGTCTCTTTTGAGATGAACGCTGGCAGCACGCTTGCCGTGGTGGGCCCCACCGGGGCGGGGAAGACCTCTTTGATAAGCCTGCTCGTCCGGTTTTATGATCCGGATGCCGGCACGATCCAGATTAACGATACGGACATCCGGCGGTTCAACAGCAACGAACTGCGCGCCAGAATGGCCATTGTCGCCCAGGACCCATTCCTCTTTTCCGGCAGCATCCAGAGCAATATTTTCCCGCCGGGGACGAATGTGTCGAATATGGACAACCGGCAGGTCGAGCGGATTCTGGATCAGGCCCAGTGCAAAAAAATCATCGACCGGCTTCCGGAAGGCCTCAATACGAACCTCAACGAACGGGGAGACATGCTCTCCTCCGGCCAGCGCCAGCTCATTTCCATCGCCAGGGCGCTGGCCGCCGACCCGGAAATCATTATATTCGACGAGGCGACATCCTACGTGGATTCGGAAACGGAAGCCAGTATACAGACGGCGCTTCTCAACCTGATGGCCGAGCGAACCGCCATCATTATCGCCCACAGGCTTTCAACGGCCAAAATCGCCGATTGCATCCTGGTCATGTACAACGGGAAAATCATCGAATCCGGCACCCATGGCGAACTGATGCGGAAACGCGGTTTCTACTACCGGCTTGTAAACGCCGAGGCGTAATTTTCTATAACCCATCTCAACATTGTCTTTCGGCCCAATATCTTTGTTGGCGTCTTATTTCAAATCCTCGAAATACTTGAAGTATGTCTGCGGTTTGAAATAAGACGCCGCCGCGATCTTGAACCGAAATCCGAATATTGAGAGGGGTTATCGTTTGCACCAATGGCTGTACGACACGGTTTCATTTGGCTACGGGGCAAATACTTCTTGTCAATGGACTTTGGTCGTGGTAAAGGGTACATTTGCTTTTATTTTTATCCTTTTTGCCCGATATCATCCGTTTCAGGTTGCGATACCGGGCTTCCTATTGAAATATGGCAATATGCGTTTCAACTAAATTGAATACATCCGATACGGATTGTTCCGGCCGGCGCAATACCCGGCAAAACCCAATTATCATCAATAATCATTGATTGAACCTGTAAACCGAAAACCAAAGGAGAGAGATCATGGCATTTGATGCAGTAAACATGGAAGACTGGCAGATTTCCGAAGAAGCGGAAAAAAACATGCCGACCCCCGAAGAATGGGTGGAGAAACTCGGCCTCGAAAAAGAAGAAATGCTTCCCATGGGACGCCTTGGCAAGGTGGACTTTCTCAAGGTCATCAATCGCATGCTCGACAAGCCGGATGGGAAATACATCGAGGTGACCGCCATCACACCGACCCCCCTTGGCGAAGGCAAAAGCACCACCTCCGTCGGCCTCATGGAAGGGCTTGGGAAACGCGGCAAGAACGTCGGCGGCGCCCTTCGCCAGCCCTCGGGCGGCCCGACAATGAACGTCAAGGGGACGGCGGCCGGCGGCGGCAACTCCCTTCTGATCCCCATGACCGAGTTTTCCCTGGGACTGACCGGCGACATCAACGACATCATGAACGCCCACAACCTGGCCATGGTGGCGCTGACCGCCCGCATGCAGCATGAAAGAAACTACAACGACGAACAGCTTTCGCGCCTTACCGGGATGCGCCGGCTGGACATCGACCCGACCCGCGTGGAAATGGGCTGGATCATCGACTTCTGCGCCCAGGCGCTGAGAAACATCGTCATCGGCCTTGGCGGCCGGGCCGACGGCTTCACCATGCAGTCCAGGTTTGCCATCGCGGTCTCCTCCGAGCTCATGGCCATCCTGTCCATCGCCACCAACCTGGCAGACCTCAAGGAGCGGATCAACAACATCACCGTGGCATTCGACAAGAGCGGCAAGCCGGTTACCTGTGGAGACCTCGAGGTGGGCAACGCCATGACGGCCTTCATGAGAAACACCATCAACCCGACCCTCATGTGCACCGCCGAATACCAGCCCTGCTTCGTGCACGCCGGCCCCTTCGCCAACATCGCCGTCGGCCAGAGCTCCATCATCGCCGACCGTATCGGCCTCAAGATGTTCGACTATCACATCACCGAGTCCGGCTTCGCAGCTGACATCGGCTTTGAGAAGTTCTGGAACGTCAAGTGCCGCAACAGCGGTCTCAAGCCCCACGTCTCCGTACTGACCTCCACCATCCGGGCGCTCAAGATGCACGGCGGCGGCCCCAAGGTCGTTCCGGGCAAGGCCCTGCCGGAAGAGTACACCAAGGAAAATCTCGAACTGGTGGAAAAGGGCATTGAAAACATGGTCCACATGATCGGCGTCATCCGCAAGGCCGGCATCAACCCGGTCGTCTGCGTCAACCGTTTCTACACCGACACGGACGCAGAAGTCGCCATCGTCAAGAAGGCAGCGGAAGCGGCCGGCGCACGTTGTGCGGAATCCAAGCACTGGGAGCTGGGCGGCGAAGGCGCGCTTGAATTTGCCGATGCCGTCATCGACGCCTGCGAGGAAGAAAACCAGTTCGAGTTCCTCTATCCGCTGGACATGAAACTCCGCGATCGCGTAGACATGATCGCCCGCGAAGTTTACGGCGCCGACGGTGTCGACTGGTCTCCCGAGGCCACGACCAAGGCCAAGATGCTCGAGGATGATCCCAAATATGCAGATTTCAGCACGATGATGGTCAAGACCCACCTCTCCCTGACCCACGACCCGATCCTCAAGGGCGTGCCCAAGGGATGGCGGCTCCCCATCCGGGACGTGCTGATCTACTCCGGCGCCAAGTTCCTCTGCCCCTGCGCGGGAACCATCAGCCTGATGCCCGGAACCGGCTCCAACCCGGCTTTCCGTCGCATCGACGTCGATACGGACACCGGAAAGGTCACCGGCCTGTTCTAACAGCGATACAATCGCCCTGGGGCGGGATATCCCATCCGTCCCCTTTTACGATCGGCAACAACAAAAAAACCCCGGAGTATTTTCTCCGGGGTTTTTTTGTTCATATAATCAGCCGTATTTCCGTTGATATGGTCCCAAACAAGGACCTTTTCATCCGATACGGCCTGCGCGCTGCGCCCCTTCCCCCATGGCGCAGTACACGATAATCTTGGCCGCCAGTTTTGCCGCGGCAAACTCCGACACCTGGGAGCCTTCGATTTTTGCCAGTTCATTGATGTCCGCGGCGATCACCCGCCGCCTTGCCCCGAGCTTCCGAATCAGCCTGATCGCCTGCCTGTAGGTAAGCCCCCCGGGCTCGGGAGTTCCCGTCCCCGGGACAACCGATGGATCCAGGCCGTCCAGGTCCAACGTCAGGTAAACGTTTTCCGGCAGACGGTCAATGGCCTCGTCCATCCACCCGTTGTCCGACACGGCGATGTCATGGGCGAAATATGGCCGCAGGCCTTTCTCCCGGATATACGCCCCCTCTTCCGGCGCAACGGAACGGATGCCCACCTGCACGAAGGGGAGCATCATGTCCTCGGCCACCCGGCGCATCACGCAGGCATGATTGTTTCGGCTGCCGTTATACTGATCCCTCAAATCCAGGTGCGCGTCAATCTGCAGCAAACCGACATCTTCAAACGTTTCCGCCGCTGCTGCGGCCAGACCGATCGTTACAGCGTGATCCCCGCCCAGGGAAAGCAAAAATCCCCCGGTGCCCATGTACTTCGACGCCATTTGCCGTATCTGATGCAACCCTGTATCCGGGTCGGCATCCGGGACGAAGGAGGATGCGGTATGAATTCCGATATCTCCCCAGTCCACAAGCGTTTCCTCGTCCATACACTCAAGCTCCGAAGACGCCCTGAGTATATGATATGCGCCCCGGCCGCTCCCCGAACCATACGAAGGCGCCACCTCGTAACAGATGGGCAGAACAATCACGGCTGCCCTGTCCGCTTCTTCAAAACGGACGTCCGGACCGCCGAAGTGCATGAAGTGATCTATGCTCATTGTTACAGGCTGCCTATTTTACAAAAATCGCAGCGGCAATCACCGTGGTCCAGAGATTCCCCTCTGCACCCAGCGCCGCCTTGCTGATATGCTGCGAATGAATGATTTTTCCGGACATCTTGTAGATATCCCGTCTTTCATCATAGTCCTTTTCCGGGTCGAACTCGATGCCAAGCGTCGTGGCCAGCATGGATGCGGCAATATCCTCGGCAAAATCGCCGGCCTCGATTTCCGTCTGGCCGAAGCCATGGTGCTCGGAAAGATACCCGTACCGCTCATTCCCCTCGGGAAGCGCCAGTCCGATGCTGGCCACCAGGCGCCGCCCAGGCTCCTGGCTTTCCTGCTTGGCCATGACGCAGTGGGTGATCTCTCCCGCTTCGAGCTTGGCAAGGCCCGCTTCCGGTTCGATAATTTTGCACCCCGGCGGGAAGATCGACGAAACCTGGACGAGATTCAAATGCGCGATACCGGCATCCCGCAGGGCATTTTCAAAGGATGCCAGCTTGGCCTTGTCCGTCCCCACCCCCTTGGTAAAAAATATATAACGTGGTACATACATAGGTAGATTCTCCTGCAAATATACATGAAAAAGAATTGAAAAAATACAGCCCCGAACATTTTGCCGGAGCTGGTGGAATCGTAAAACCAGTAACCGTAAATTTTTACCAGAAATAAAGCCAAAAATGAACCATAAACTTTCCCTTGCACAACATTGTATTGAAACGGAAATCAAAAAACGCTATAATAAGGCTGTCTCCGATTACTTCAAATCCGGCGGAGACCCGGCGGGCAGCGTGGAAGAGTGCATTGACATCTTTCAGGAAGCCCTTGAAACTTTTGATTTCGGGTTGCTGCGCAACCGATACCCCGCGCTTCGGGGCAACAGCGATGCGGCCGTATCCCTTTACCGGGATCCCTCGGGCAGGCTGCACATCACCATTGACGAGACAGACATTGAACCATAAATTCAAATTCATCAACGGCCGCTTTTACTACCAGGGGAACCAGCCGCCGCATGTAACATTCCTGGGACTCCTGATGGCCAAATGGCTTATTTTGACCGTGGCGGTTCTTGCCGCGGCGTACCTCATCGAAAACATCTACGTTTCCGGTTTTTTTTCCGCCCTGTTCGCTGCGGCGGCCATCGGCTTTCTCAACATGTTTTTCCGGCCCATACTGCTGATCCTTACGCTGCCGATCAACATCATGTCACTGGGGCTGTTCACCTTCCTTATCAATGCGCTCATGCTCAAAATGGCTTCCGGCATCATTCCCGGTTTTGACGTCGTCGGCTTCTGGAGCACCATATTCGGTGCCATCACCATCAGCATCGTCAACTGGTTCCTAACCATGGTCGTCGCCGATACCGGCAATTCGGGACGCATGCGCCGCCCGCCGGGCCCCGGCAGGACCAAAGGTCCTGGAAAAGGCCCCAAACGCGGATCCGGAGACGATGAAACCATAGAGCTCAACAAAAAAGGCGGGCGTTGGGAATAATTCCGCAACCCCTCGCATACCTCGACCGAAGACCCCTTACAACGGCCATACCAGTGCAATCAACGGAACAGCAACCAGGGCGGACAATATGGACAGCGGCAGACCAAGGCGCCAGTAGTCCCCGAACCGGTATCCCCCGGGCGCCATTACCAGGGCATTCGACTGATGCCCCACCGGCGTCAGAAACGCGCACGACGCGCCGACCGCCACTGCCATAAGGAGCGGATCCACCGACACCCCCATGCCATGGGCCAGGCTGATGGCGATGGGCGCCATCAAAACGGCTGCGGCGGCATTGTTGATGACGTTGGAAAGCATCATGGTCCCCGCCAGCAATATCGCCACGGTCACGATGGGCGGAAACTGCTCCGACAAAAGCAAAAGCTGGCCGGCGATCAGTTCCGCCCCCCCGGTCCTTTCCAGCGCCTCCCCCAGCGGGAACATGGCCCCCAGCAGGACAATGATCGGCCAATCGACACTCTGGTATATCTGGCTGACGGATATCAACCCCACCAGCACCATGACCAGTGCAGCCGCGGTAAACGCCACATGCACCGGCAGTATGTTCAACGCCGCCAGCGCCATGGCGCCAACAAAAATCCCCACCGCCGGCACCACCTTTTTCGGCTGATCCAGCCGCAGGTCACGCTCGGCCAACGGCAGCAGCCGGTATGTCTTGATCACCTTCTGAAGGTTGTCATCACTCCCCTGCAGCAGCAGAATATCGCCGATCACCAGCCGGGTCTGGCCGAGACGGGTCTTCAAGCGCTCTCCCTGGCGCGCGATGGACAACAGGTTGACCTTATAGGTCCTGCGAAGGCTGAGACTGGTCGCCGTATGTCCCGCCATGGACGACTCCGGGGTGATGACGGCTTCAATGATGCTGATATCTTCCGACCCCAGGGTGGCCTTGCAATCCCCCTTGCATTCCGCCAGCTCCAGGTCCACGATGTCGATCATCGCCTTGAGATCATCGGGCGTGGCCTCCACCACCAGGATGTCGCCCGCCTCGATAATCTGGTGCCAGGACGGTAGCGGTATATGCTTTTCCTGACGCACAAGCCCGACTATCGTGGCCTCCACGTCCTCTTCCAGCTTCGACGTCAGGTGGTAGATGCTTTGCCCCACGATTTTCGAATCTTCCGGCACCACCAGCTCGCTGATATAGTCCTCGATGCGAAAAAGATCTCCGGAGGAGCCGCCCCCGTCCCGCATGGGCGTCAGCCGCCACCCCACAAAACCGATGAAAAGGACCCCGGCCAGCATAACTCCGCCGCCCACCGGCAGGAAATCAAACATCCGAAAGGCGGTTTCATTCGCTTCTGCCCGGTACATGGCGATAATGATATTGGGCGGCGTTCCGATCAGCGTCATCAGGCCGCCCAGCAGGGAACCGAACGCCAGGGGCATCAGCAGTACCGAAGGAGACCGACCGCTCTTGCGCGAAAGCCATATTGCAACAGGCATGAACAGCGCCAGCGCCCCGACGTTGTTCATAAATCCGGAACTGATTGCCACAATACCGGTCAGGGTCAACACCTGGACGGTTACCCGGTTTCCAACCTTTGCAAGGGAGCGCGACATGCTGTCGATTACGCCTGCATTCAAAAGACCGCGGCTCAACACCAGGACCGCCGCCACGGTAATGACCGCAGGGTGCCCGAAGCCCGCAAAAACCCGCTCGGACGAACTCAGCCCCGCCACGTATACCAGTAGAAGCGCCCCGATGGCCACAAGATCATACCGCCAGCGACCCCACACGAAAAGGAAAAGGGTCCCCAGCAGAATCGCAAACACCACCATCTGATCAACGGTCACATCCATGTCAAATCTCCCATCCCTTCCTGCCCCGGCCGCGGGGCCTGGTATCAAATCCACGCCAGTAGAAATTGATTTGATTTACAACCGGTTTATTGGTAATGAATAGTATATTCTGAAAGGAATACAATGGTTTTTATCTAAACCGTCAATTTTATATAAAGAGGGCAAGACCATGAGTAAAATCAACTTTGCTGTCAGCCGGCAGGAATCCGTGTTTCACAATCCCTTTCAGAACTTTGAGCGGGTAACCCAATCCCTGGAGATCCGGACCGACCCGTTAACCGGCCACCAGAGCGTGTTCAATACCGGCCTGGAGGGGAAAGCCCAGATCCTCTTTCCGGATACGGACTACACCTACATGGCGCAGCGGGCGGAAGAAACCGTCGGCACCTGCTTTCTTTGCCCCGCGGACTGGCGGAAAAACACCCCGGCCTATCCAGAAGAATTTCTCCCAACAGGCATATTGGAACACGGCCAGGCCGCCCTTTTCCCGAATCTTTTCCCGGTTGCAGCCTACCACAGCGTCATCCGGCTCGGGGACAGGCACTTCAGAAAGCTCGACGAACTCCCTCCGGATCTTCTTGCAGACGGATTTACCGTAGCCCTTGAATTTGTGCGCAAAAGCGTTGAATTCGACCCGACCATGCGCTTCCCCACGCTCAACATCAACTATATGCTTCCGGCAGGCGCCAGCCTGATGCATCCTCACATGCAGATATTGAACAGCCCCACGCCCAGCAGTCACCACCAGATGCTGCTGGAAAAAAGCCGCCAATACAAGAAGCAGAACAACGCCTCCTACTGGGCGGATCTGGTAAACGCGGAAAAATCCATCGACCAGCGCTACATCGGCCGAACCGGCAAGGCGCACTGGATTACCGCCTTCGCCCCCACGGGCTACAATGAAATCCAGGCGGTATGGCCGAGCCTGCAAAACTTTCTGCAGTTTTCACAAAGCGATATTGCGGACCTGGCGGAAGGGTTGTCCCATATCCTGAAAACCTGGCACACGATGAAGCTTTCGTCGTTCAATTTCGCGTGCTTCTGCGCCCCCTTGACCGACCCGGTCACAGAGGATTCTGACTTCTGCTGCTTCATGCGCATTGTCAACCGTCAAAATGTCATTCCGCACCACCGGACGGATGATTATTTTTTCCAGAAACTGCTCAAAAACGAATTGATCGTAAATCCCCCGGAAAAGCTGGCCCTTTGGATGAAAAAGGATTTTCCGGAAAAATAATACCAAAAATGGCCTGCTTTGAGAACCAATCAAAAGCAACCCCATCAAAAACGGGGGAGTCAATGCACTCGACGCCCCCGTTTCATGGCTGAAAAACAGAAAACGGATTACTTGGCGTTGATCTTGTCAAAAATTCTCTCGGATTTTTCTGCGGCGGCTTCCGCCCGTTTTGCGGCAGCTTTTGCTTCTTCCGCCGATTTTTCAGAATCCGCGCAGCATTCTTCGGCTTTCTGATACGCCATATCCGCCCGCTGCATTGCACTGTCCGCCTTGCTCATGGACTGTTCCGCCAGCGCGCGGACCTCTTCCAGCTGGGACGTGGTTGCACAGCCGCTGAACAACGCCGCTGCCATCAGGGATACCATGAAAAACGCCAGAATCATGCTTTTCCTTGTCATGTCAAAACTCCCTTTCCTTTTATGTTCGTATTTTGGATAACGCCTTTCCCGTTCCTTACCGGCGCATCCCCGACATTGCACCAAAAAGACAAACGTTTTTTTGAAAATGGCTTTACGAATCCCTGCTGATCCGTATTGGAACGCCTTTTGCCGCATTAATGCACCGGATGACTTTCTCCGGATCAACAGCATCAGCCACTTTCCCGCTTTTGATCAGGCCCCATGCATGGGATTCCATATCCGGGACCCGGCCATATATATCCGGATGAACCTCCAGAAAAACAAGGTCTCCCCGGACGCCGACCTTGACCGGTTCATAGAGGATTTCAACGATGGTGCCCGTTTCGACTTCATTAAAAAACTGCTTTGCATGCTCCGGATACAACCGAATGCATCCGTGGCTTACCCGGCGCCCGACGCCCCATGGAAAATTCGTTCCGTGAATGCCGATGTTTCCGACGGACAGCCCGATCCAGTAATCGCCCAGGGGATTCTCCGGGCCGGGGGGCAGAAAATTCCGGCCGTATTTTGCCCGGGCGCCGGGCGGCACGGTCCAGGAAGGGGCCTTGACCTTCTCCACCACCCGGGTTTCCATCACCGGCGTATCAAAGCCTTCCCGCCCGATGCCGATGGGATAGGTTTTGACCATATTGTGCGCTTTAAAGAACCTGTAAAGCCGCATTTCAGGTATATTGATCACGACTTCCCAATGCCGCGCGGAGGGGAGCACCCATTTGGACGGAATATCGATTACCGCGCCCGTTTCCGGCAGCCAGGGATCCATCTCCGGGTGAACCAAAACCATCTGGTTGTACCCAAGGCCGTATTTCCTGGCAATGTCAAGAAGCGTCTGCCCCTCCCTCACCGTATGGGAATCCATGAAACCAATCACCGGCATGAGCTTGCCTGCGCCCCCCGGGCCATGCGGAATACTGCAGGGATAGGCTGCTGCATCACTATGGGACGGCCACATACCCGCCATGGTGCACCATACCGCCACAACCAGCATACAACGCAGGATACAAGCCTTCTCAAAAAAATCTTTTGCCCCAATATCTTCGTTGGCGGTAAAATTGAAATCCTCGGAATACTGCAGTATGCCTCCGGTTTCAATTTCACCTCCGCCTTGATCTTGAACCAAAATCTTTTTTTTGAGATGGCTTGTAGTCATAAAAAAATACCTGGATGCCTGAAAAACTGAAGAAGAAGGGCTGCGCATACAAACCGGCAAATACCCTTTCCCCGTAATTATAATAACGGTGGCAGCGGTCTTCAATAATCCCCCCTTGTTTTCTGGGCAACCGTGCGGCCCCGGAACGATGAATAAAAATAAAGACGGACCGTTGAACGCCCGTCCCTTTTTTGTCTTTTAAAAACCAATTATTTGGATTATATTTCCAGATTACAAGACATTGACCAAACCGAACCGGCTTGACCGGTCGCCGGAATTCAGACAAAACCGCATGAAAGGTTTTTATATGCACGAACTGCCCATAACGGAGAACATCCTGAGCATTGTCTGCAGACATGCCGCGGCAGGGAACGTGACCCAGGTCGTCTCCATAACACTCGATATCGGGGAATTAAGCGATATTGAAGACGAGTGGATGCAGCACTACTTCGACTACCTGAGCAAGGGGACGGTCGCCGAAGGCGCAAAACTGAAGATTCACCGCATTCCCATCGTGCTTCAATGCAACACGTGCGAAAAGACATTTGAAATCGAAAAATCGATGATCGGAAAGTCCACCTGCCCAAACTGCAAGGCCTCGGGTGACTTCTCCCTGCTGTCCGGCAGGCAGTATCATATCAAGGAAATGGAGGCGAGATAGTCGTTATATGGATGAAATCAAGCTGATCCAAATCAAAGAGGAAATTCTTACGGACAATGACCGTGCCGCCCGGGAACTGCGCCGGAAGCTGACGGAGAACAAAACCTTTCTGGTCAATCTCATGTCGTCTCCGGGGGCGGGGAAAACAACGCTTCTGCTGCAGACCGCCGCCGTGATGAAACAGACGTATAAAACCGGCGTCATTGAAGCGGACATCGATTCAATGGTGGATGCGGAAAAAATCCGGGAAGCCGGCGTCGAAAGCGTTCAATTGAGAACCGGCGGGTTCTGCCACCTGGATTCGCTCATGGTAAAACAGGGGCTGGAGGCACTGGGCAGCGACACTTTTGACCTGGTTTTTATCGAAAACGTGGGCAACCTGGTATGCCCTGCGGAATTTGATACCGGCGCCATCAAGAACGTCATGATCCTCAGCGTGCCGGAAGGGGATGACAAGCCCCTGAAATATCCCCTGATGTTTTCTACATGCGACGTTTTGATCGTAAACAAAACAGACATGCTGTCTTTGACGGATTTCGACATGGACAGACTCCGCGGCCATATTTCCCGGCTCAACCCAACGATGAAAATATTCGAGGTGTCCGCAAAAACCGGCCAGGGAATTCCCCAGTGGACGGAATGGCTCAAGGGGGAGTTGTCCGCTTTTCTGACATAACACGCCATTCCGGCGGAAGGAAAATCTCTCTAACCATCTTTATTTAAAGTGCATTTCATACGGCAAACGCCCAGAATTTGCTTGACAAAAACCACGGGCTGCCGTTTAATAGTCGCATATCGAATACGGTCCAATCTGTAATACCTTCTCGTCAAGCGATCTATTGATCCAAAAACAACAGGCGCCAATCATTCGGAAACGATGCATGAACGACAGCGACAAAGACGATACCGGCAAGGAAAACAGCCCCGAAGACGACCCCGGAGATATGCTTGAACTCGGTATTATGATGGATGAAAAACCGACGGCTTCAAACAAGTCTTCGTTGGAAGGCGGGCCCGCTGAAGAAGATACCGGCGTGCATGAAAAATTCCCTGAAGAATCCCCGGCAAAACCCTCACCGGCCGGGGAGCCGTCCGAACATGCCGGGAATCAGGGAACAGCTGCGCCCCGGCAAACCGACATGCCGGACATCATCCCGTACATCCTGGACGAAATCAAGGGAATCAGCCGTCGAATGGAGGAGCTCACCGCTCATTTCGAAGGCAAGATCAAATACGACGAGCATAAAAACAGAATTATCGACGATCTCCATGACCAGCTGCAGGATTTCAGGGACGGCATCATTAAAAAACACCTGCTCTCCATGATCACGGACATCATCAAAATCATAGACGATACGAGAAAATTCAAATACCACTACGAAAATGAAGTGCAATCGGAAAATGCCGCGGTCATCCTTCTCGACTTCATGGACCAGATAATATCGGATCTGGAAGATCTTTTCACCTTTCAGGGCGTATACCCCTTTACCAGCCCATCCAATACGTTTGACTCCGCCAGGCAGCGCATTATAAAAAAAATCCCTACCGAAATCCCTGAAAACAACCGGCTGGTGTCGGAAAGCCTGCGCCCCGGGTATGAATGGGAAGGAAAAGTGATTCGGCCGGAAATGGTTTCGGTTTATGTTTACAACGACTCATCAAATGACAAGGCAGGCGAAAGTTGAATAAAAAATCGATAAAGCGCATCTTCGGCATCGATCTCGGCACGACATATTCCTCGATTTCGTACGTTGACGAATTCGGCAAGGCCGTTATTATCGCCAACTCGGAAAACGAACGCGTTACCCCTTCCGTCGTATTTTTCGACGAAGAAAACATCGTGGTCGGAGAGGTGGCCAAAGAAAGCGCCAAGCTGTATCCGGACGAGGTCGTCAGCTTTATCAAACGTTCCATGGGGGAGCCGAATTTCATTTTCGAGTTTGCGGGGCAGCGATACCGGCCGGAAGAGATATCCGCATACATCCTCAAAAAACTCGCACAGGATGCCCGGGAGTTTATGAACGAGGAAGTCACCGACGTAGTGATTACCTGCCCGGCCTATTTCGGCATCAATGAGCGGGAAGCCACCCGGAAGGCCGGGGAAATCGCGGGCCTGAACGTGCGCCACATCATCAACGAACCTACGGCCGCCGCCATAGCGTATGGTTCCCTTGAAACGACCGACAAGAAAACCGTCCTCGTATACGACCTGGGAGGCGGCACATTTGACGTGACCATGATATATATCAGCAAGGAAGCCGTGGAGGTGGTCTGCACCGGCGGAGACCACAACCTGGGCGGCAAGGACTGGGACGACCGGATCGTCGCGTACCTGGTGGAAAAATTCCAGGAAGAAACCGGCATTACAGAAGATATCCTGGACGACCCGGACACATGGCAGGATCTTCAGTTGTCCGCGGAAAAAGCGAAAAAAAGCCTGTCCCAGCGGAACAAGACGCCGATCGCCATAACCCATGGCGGCCAGCGCATCAAGCTCATGCTGGAACGGGAAAAATTCGAGGAACTGACCGAGGACCTGCTGTACCGGACCATCGATTTTACCAGAGAAATGCTTGAAGCCGCTGAAGCAAAGGGGTTTCCGTCATTTGACGAATTCATCCTGGTGGGGGGCGCCACACGCATGCCCCAGGTTATTGAAAAAATATCCAAGGAATTCAATATCACCCCCAAGATTTTTGATCCGGATGAGGCCGTTGCAAAGGGAGCCGCCATTTACGGCTGGAAACTGGCATTGAATGACGATCTCATCCGGCGCCTGTCGGAAAAAACCCAAAAAGTCATAGAACGCCCTGAAACGCTGACCGAAATGATAGACAAGCAGGAAATCTCGGCCGAAGATTTCAGGGAAGCCGCCATGGCGCTTGCCGATGAAAGCGGGTATACTCTTCCCAGCGTCGAAAATGCAATGCTCCAGGTCAGAAATGTCACCAGCAAAAGCTTCGGGGTGGTCGCGCACAACCCGAACAACGAGGAGATCATCTTCAACCTGGTGCTCCGGAACACCCCGGTCCCGGTTCGTATTAAAAAGAAATTCTTTACCGCCGCACACAACCAGCAGACAGTATTGATCCGCATCATGGAAAGTGAAACCAGCAAGGTCGAAATTCCCGTGGACAACGCCGTCGAAATCAAAAAGGCGGTTTTGAACCTTCCTTCCGATCTGCCGGAAGACTCTCCCATCGCGATTGAATACGAGTTAAACGAGGAAGGACGCCTCCATATTACCGCGGAAGAAACCACCAATGCCCAGAAAATCGACGTGGTCGTGGATACGGCATCCGTTATCAGCGGGGAAGAATTTGAACAGGCCAAGATCAGAACCCAGAAGCACATGGTATTGTAACCCTTTTATCAGTACAACCCATCTCAACATTCGGATTTTGGCCCAATCTCTTTGTTGGCGTCTTGTTTCAAACCGGACACGTGAAGTCTATGGAACGCGAAAATTTTTACATATTGCTTGAGCTTTCGATCGACCCCCCGGAAACGGATCCGGAAACGATCGAATCCGCCATTACCCGGAAGCAGTCCGAGTGGAGCCGCATGCGCAACCATCCCACCAAAGGGCTGCAGGCGCAGAAATACATCAGCATGATTCCGGAAATCCGGCGGGTAATGAACGACCCGGACCTTCGGGAAAAGGAAGCCGCAGCCGCAAAAGACAGCAACGTAAAGGACAAGACAGATAAAATCGCCGAAATCGACCGCCATATCGATATTCTTATGGGCAAGGGATATATTTCCAAGGAAGATATTGTCCGCCTCGCCCAGGTCCATGAAATAGCGGAAAACGAAATACAGGATCGCATCCGGATAAAAAAGGACGAAAAATATACCCGTATTGACCAGCAATTGAGCCTGCGAATGGCCAAGGGGTATATTACGGAAGAAGAGATAAACAAGCTGGCCAAACGGCACAACTTCAAACCCGAGGACATCAAGTCAAGGGTTTACAATCCCATGCTGAAAAACGGCAAGACAAAAACCCCTTCGGCGCCCCGGCAGATGGACCGATCCCTTGAAAAATCCATCCGGGAAAACCTGAAAATCGTCGACAAAAAATCCCTGTATGATTTTCTTTCGCTCCATGAAAGCACCGAGCTGGAAGCCCTCCAGGAAGCCGCCATTGAAAAGAAAAAACAACTGGCAAGCGCCGGCAAAAAAGATGCCCGGGTGACGGCAGGGAACACGCTGGCCGGGTATTGCGTCACCATTTTTAAAAATGAAGAAACCCGCATCGCCTACGATATCAGCCTTGCAAAATCCAGGCTGGCCGAACTCGATTCCGATATCGACGTCTCCGGATTCAACGGAAAAATCCGCAACGAATATTACGAAGTTCTGGTCCGAAAAGCCATGGATTTCGGTATGGAAAAGCATGAAGCGGAACGCTACATAAAGGATTACTGCAAGCGGAAAAAATGGACCATCGAGCCGCCGAAAGGCACAAAGCGCAAACTTATGATGGTTGCCGCCGGCGTCTGCGTCCTTTTGGCTGTCCTTTCAACGGCGGGATTTCTCTATGTCAACCACCGGGAGGAACAGGCCATAAACAGGCAATATGAAGGGCTTATCGCCCGGGTGGATGCTTCGAACAACGTAGACGAGCAGGTTTCCGCGCTCCGGCAGTTCATCCAGTCGCACCAGGGAGATAAGAAATATGAGGCCCTGGTGGACGATGCGCGCAGGCGCATCGACATACGATTGTCGAAAAAGGACGAAAAGCAGTACGCGGAAATGAGCAGCCGGGTGGATTCATGGCTCCGGGATGAAGATTTCGATACGGCAAAATCGCAGATTGCCGATTACCTGGAGACCAATCCGCCCGCGCAATACGTCGCCAACGCCCGCAAAAAAATGGCCGAAATCGATTCCATGGCGGAAAAAAGGGATTTTGAAGCGCTTTCCCGGATTGTTATCGAAGCCGACATCGCCGAAAAGATCCGGGCCCTGACCGACTATATCGAAAAATATCCGGACGGGAAAAACCTTTCCCAAGTAAAGGATATGTTAAACGATATGGGCAATGAATATTATATTTATGTGGAAAACGCCCTTGAAAAAGCAGAGGCGGATAAGAACTGGGAAGAATGCGAAGCATTGGCCCGGGGCTACATCGAGCTCTACGACAACAGCCATGCAGACACGCTCAAGGGGGAGCTGGCCCGTTACCGGCAGAATATTCGCCAAGAGCAGGTTTTTCAGGCCCTTCAGCAGAAAGCGACCCATGCCGGAGAGGATTACGTCCGCGCCAGGCGTGTTTACACGGACTACTTGAAAGCATACCCGAACACCCCGATCAAAAAACGAATTGACGAAGAAGTCGTCAGGCTGGACCGGCTTATCCGGAAAGCGGAGGCAGAGCGGATGAAAAATCAGCTGGCGGATATGATCCGGTCCTCCGGCGGCCGGTTCATCGAAACGGGGGAGGGCGTGGTAAAAGACACGGAAACCGGATTGATGTGGACGCTTCTGGATTCCGCTGCCACCGCTGACAAGCCCTGCATGCCGTTTGACGACGCCGCAGCATATACGGAGGATCTCTCCACCGGCGGCTATTCAGATTGGCGGCTTCCCACGG
Organism: Desulfobacteraceae bacterium; assembly: GCA_011389935.1. Lineage (GTDB taxonomy): Bacteria > Desulfobacterota > Desulfobacteria > Desulfobacterales > Desulfosalsimonadaceae > B1SED10-16. Next base: position 56,487 of record JAABTJ010000002.1, on the reverse strand, counting down.
CAACGGAGCTTTCAAACATTTATAAAACCGATCCGGCGTTTCCGGTGCTCGAAGAAAAATGGTACTGGTCTGCGGACAGCTACTCCGGCTATTCGGAAGAATGGTACAAGATTGTCGACACCATTACCGTCTCTCCCGGGGGGAAAGCCATGGAAACACGGCGGGATTCGCGGGAATGCGGGGTAGTAAGGGCCGTCAAGGATTGATGAACTTGTAAAAGTCGGTTTTGGACGGCAAAGTAAAAAGTTCAAGATCAAGGCGCGTGCAATCTTTGAAGAATTGATCGTACTTAGCCGTACGTGAGATTCTTCAAAGATTGTACGCAACGCAGATATTGGACTTTTTACGAAGCCGTCAGGGATCAATGATCGTTTATGATCCCACCCATTCCGCCGGGCCCTTCGGAAACCGATTGGTGCAGCATCCGTATTATGGCATCGAGAAAAGCCACGTCGTTTACCGAGACGATGGCATCAAGGTCGCTGCGGTCTTTGGGATCGGATATTCTCATGGCTTCTTCCTGGACAGCCGCTTTCAACTCCTCCGAATCCGTCGCCGCCCTGAAAATGCGTGAAATTGCCACGCGAAGAATCGACGTGCGGGGAATCCCCAACCCGTCGAGGGATCTTCGAAGCATTTTTGAATCCACGGATTCAAACGCTTCAACGACCGTCTGAAGGTCTTCTCTCTTCGATGTGTTTTCCGCCTCCCGCGAAAGCCCCCTTTTCCGGACCGCGAGGACTTCCGGCTTCTCCTCCGAACTGCCGACATCCTGGACATCCAGCATAAAGAGCCGTGCATAATAATAGTAGTTCCCGGAAACACACCGCGAAAACTTGAATTCCTCCATGTCCAGGGTGCTGCCCATGTCCTCCCGCAGCTTTTCACTGACGTCACGGATGACACGGGCACGCTCCCCGGCATCGTCGATATGGAGTTTTAACCGGGCACGCAGCTTGTTCGCATCAAATTGCAGGGTGTAAATATCGATGTCAACGTTGCCGTTCATCTTCAACCGGATGCCCTGCCGGATCCCTTTGATGCAATACCCCCGGGCACGCATCGCCTTCATGATCCTTTTTATTTTCAGATCGAGCATGAATAGCCGGGCATAATAATAGTAGTCCCCGGAAATACACCGCGAAAACTTGAATTCCTCCATATCCAGGGTGTTGCCGAGGGCTTCCCGGAGCTTTCCGCCGAGACGGCCGGCAATCTGAATACGCTCCCCGGCATCGTCGATATGGAGCTTCAACCGGGCACGCAGCTTGTTCGCATCGAATTTCAAGGTGTAAATATCGACGTCAACGTTGCCGTTCATCTTCAACCGGATGCCCTGGTTTATCCCTTTTACGGTATACCCGCGGGAATGCAGGATCTGCAGGATGGTTTTGATTTTGTGATCGAATTTACTCGGCATCTCTACCTATTGTCCAGGCCTGGCATCCACAGATAATAAAAACCGGTCAGATTGCGGGCCATATGCTGCGGCAAACCGAGGTCGACCAGGGGGGACACCCGGGGACCGGCATTCATCAGAACGGGATTATACACATTGTCATTGGCAAAATAGGAGCGGCGGTAAACGACCACCTTGCAATCCGGATGCAGCCCGGCAAGGGACCTGGCCTTGTCCACGGCATCCGTGAGGTAGCCGACCTCATCCACCAATCCCGCGGCCTTTGCCTCATCGGCAAGGTAGATGCGGGCGGTCCGGATGTCCTTGACGGCGTCATCAGAGAGATTGCGGTGCTTTTTGATTTTTTCGATAAACCGGTCGCCAAGGGCGTCCACGATGGACTGAAACAAAACATCTTCACTTTCCGTGCTGGGGCGCAGTATAGAGCCCATGTCCTTGTATTTGCCGGATGCATCGACTTTTACGTCCACGCCGATTTTATCCATTAACCCGTGGATATCCGGACGGATAAAAATCACGCCGACAGACCCGGTAACCGTTGTGGGGTGCGCAATGATATGATCGGCCGGAAGAGAGATGTAATACCCCCCGGACGCGGCAAAGTTCATCATGGATACCACGACCTTGATGCCGGTCTCCTCTTTGAACCGTTCAATTTCATGGTAAAGAATATCGCTTGCGGTGACCGAGCCTCCTGCGGAATCGATTTTCAAAAGCACTGCGCCGACCTCGTTGTCGCGGCGCGCAAGGTCAAGCTGGGAAACAACCTCCTGGACCATTCCCGGTTTGCTCCTGAACATCCGGTCGTCCACTTCGTCGGATATAGTACCCTGGACCGGAATCACCACCACCTTTCCCGCCCGGGAGCCGGAAAGACGGTACTCGTTCAGGGGGTCCGAGGCATCTGAAAAAAGGCTGACCTGGGGAGCGATGCATCCGCTCAGCAAGAGGCCGACGATCAAAAATAAAAACCATGGCAAATAACGGTTCACGTGTCACCTCCTGCGTGGGCAGGCGCCGCAATAAAGGGGGTCTATTTGCTGCGCCGGGTTTTCGGATTTCCGGGCCGCACCGGTCCTCTGCTGCCGGGGGAAATGGCATGTCCGCCAAAAAGATTGTTTGGAATACCAACACCGGTTTATTGACAATTCTTTGCATTTATCAATAGGCATGATAATCAGGAGGACCTCGTAAGGGCACCCCGTGCGGGCCAATATTCTGTGGGAATATTTATCGTGTCTATACAAAAATGCAAAAATCAGTATAATACGGTACCTGATATTATCAAGCACATTATAAAGAATCAAACGGGTTTTTCACCGGCCGGGCGCATATAAGGCAGCAGCATCGCAGATCCGGCAGACAGGATATCGACAGGACAGATGACAGAAGCACCGCTTACAATCTTGTTTCTGGAGCCTTTCTACGGTGGGTCCCACAAGGCTTTTGCCGACGGGCTCGCTGCGCATTCACGGCACCAAATCCATCTGCTGCAAATGCCCGCAAGGTTCTGGAAATGGCGGATGCGCGGCGCCGCCCTCCATTTTTTCCAAGAGGCGAAACCCCTTGAACAATATCAACGAATCCTTGCGTCCGGGCTCATGAGCACAGCGGATTTTAAGGCGCTGGCCGGGTCCCGGTGCCCCCCCGTCCTGCTCTATTTCCATGAAAACCAGTTCACCTACCCCTTGTCCGACGGGGAGCGAATGGACTACCAGTTCGGATTCACCGATATCACCTCCGCCCTGGCCGCCGACCGGATCCTGTTCAACTCGCAGACCCACATGGACATGTTTTTTGCCCACATGCACCGGTTTATACGCAAAATGCCCGATTTCCGACCCCAATGGGCGGCGGACGCCATACGGGGAAAGGCGTTTGTCTGCTACCCGGGATGCGAGATAAAAGGGGCTTTCCCGCATCCCTCCCGGAATACGGAGCCGCCCCTGGTCATATGGAACCACCGGTGGGAGCACGACAAGAATCCGGAGACCTTTTTCCGGGCGCTCCGGGAGGTCCAAAACCGGAAAATCGATTTCAGGGTCGCCCTGCTGGGCGAAACCTTCGAACGGGTCCCTTCGGTTTTTCACGAAGCAAAAAAGGAGCTGGGGTCACGAATAGTCGCTTTCGGCCATGAGCCGGACAGGAATGACTACATTCAATGGCTTCAGCAGGGTGCGGTTGTTGTGAGCACGGCAAAACAGGAAAATTTCGGCATCTCCATCGTGGAGGCCGCCTCATGCGGGTGCCTCCCCCTTGTACCGGATCGCCTGTCCTATCCGGAAATCATTCCAAACGCATTTCAGGATACGTGCATTTACGCCTCCCGGGGCGAGCTGGTGCAAAAACTGTCGCAGATGTTAACCCGTGCCGGGGATTTCGAGGCAAAACGCGAAATGCTTTCCGCCGAAATGGTCCGCCGCTATGCCTGGAAAAATCGGATCAACGCCTTCGACCGGCACATCTCTGATACAGGTTCCGGCCACAGCTCCCCGTAGCAGGGGAAAACCCATCCGGTGCCCGCACGCATGCCATACCGGTTTTATTTTCCCGCAGCCGCCACCCGGTTCTCGATGAGCCGCTCGATCACGGTCTCATCCGCAATGGTGGAGGTATCCCCGAGTTCATCGGTTTTGCCGGCTGCGATCTTCTTGAGTATCCGGCGCATGATCTTGCCGCTTCGGGTCTTTGGCAGGCCGTCCGTAAACTGGATCACATCCGGGGTAGCGATGGGGCCGATTTCGGTCCGGACCTGGGCGATGAGCTCCTTTTGCAGCGCCTCGGAAGGCGCTGCACCGGCCTTGAGGATCACGAAGGCATAAATGCCCTGCCCCTTGATATCATGGGGAAAGCCGACCACGGCGGCCTCGGAGACGTCTTTGTGCAGCACAAGGGCCGATTCCAGCTCGGCCGTGCCCAGGCGGTGTCCGGAAACATTGAGCACGTCATCGATCCGGCCGATAATCCAGTAATACCCGTCCTCGTCACACTTGGCTGCATCGCCGGTAAAATACATCCCCGGCGCCTGGCTGAAATACGTCTCCCGGAACCGTTCATGGTCGCCGTAAACGGTCCGCGCCATTCCGGGCCATGGTTTTCGAATGCAGAGCAGCCCCTCCTCGCCGGGGAACCGCACGGGCTGGCCGGTATCGTCGATGATAACCGGATCGATGCCGAAAAACGGAAACTGGCAGGAGCCCGGTTTGTTGGCGCCGACCCCCGGGAGCGGGGTCAGCATGTGACCGCCGGTTTCCGTCTGCCACCATGTATCGATGACCGGGCACCGGCCGCCACCCACATTATGGTAATACCACCGCCACGCTTCCGGATTGATGGGTTCCCCCACAGTGCCGATGAGTTTCAAAGAGGACAGGTCGTGCTTTTGAACGTGGTGGTCCCCTTCCCTGGCCAGGGCCCGTATGGCCGTGGGGGCCGTATAGAACTTGTTGACCCGGTATTTTTCCACGATGGCCCAGAACCGGTCGAAATCGGGGTAGCTGGGCACCCCTTCGAACATCACGTTCGTCAGCCCGTTGATCAGGGGGCCGTACACGATATAGCTGTGCCCCGTAATCCAGCCGATATCCGCCGTGCACCAGAAAATTTCATCTTCCTTCAGGTCGAACACCAGCTTCGTGGTCATGGCCGTATACAGAAGATACCCGCCGTGGGTGTGAACCACGCCCTTGGGCTTCCCGGTGCTGCCGCTGGTATAGAGGATGAACAGAGGATCTTCGGCGTCCATTGATTCCGGTTCGACGTATGCGTCCGCAGGCACCTTCTCCATTGCCTCGTGCCACCAGACTTCCTTTTCCGGGTCGAGTACGATGGCCGCGTTGGTCCGGTTATACACGATCACTGTTTGCACCCCGGGGCATTTTTCAAGCGCCTTGTCCACGTTGGCCTTGATGGGAATCGATTTGCCGCCGCGGTATCCCCCGTCTGCGGTAATCACCGTGCGGGCGCCCGAGTCCTTGACCCGGTTGGCGATGGCGTCCGCGGAAAACCCCGCGAAAACAACGGAATGGATGGCCCCGATCCGGACGCAGGCCAGCATGGCAACGGCGAGCTCCACAATCATGGGCATATAAATGATGACCCGGTCGCCTTTCTGGACCCCGCGTGATTTGAGCACTTCAGCAAAACGGTTCACCTGGCTGTAGAGCTCTTTGTACGTGACGGTCCGGGTCTCGTCGGGATCGTCGCCTTCCCAGTAATAGGCGACCTTCCCGCCGATGGCGTCCACATGCCTGTCCAGGCAGTTGCGGGTGGCGTTAATCCGGCCGCCGCCGAACCATTCGATTTCAGCCTCGGAAAAATCATAGCGGAGCACCGTATCCCATTTTTTATCCCACGTGAGATAGACGTCCGCCTGTTCGCCCCAGAATCCTTCGGGATCATCCAGGGACCGGGCGTAGAGATCTTTGTATTCTCCCAGACCGGAAACAAAAGCCATCTTCTCGAACGCCGGCAAGTGAGCATCGTATTTTTCCTGCTGCGCCATAAATCCCTCCTGATATTCTGGTTTTTGGCCGGATGTGAGCCGCTGTTTTTATTGTACACATCCTACGGGTCGGCGTCAAAAAAATTAAGGGGGGGGCAATGGAGGGGTTTTTCATGTTGACACCATGCGCCGCAAGTGCAAAAATTTCGGTGCCCATTTACAGCAGGACGCCTTCACTTGGGGCTTTCCGCTTCCCGAAAAAGGAGCTCCCATGATGTTCAATGAAATACGCTTTGAACGCTTCGACAATATCGCGGTGTTGACCCTGAACCGTCCCGACACCCGGAATGCCATATCCACACCGGAAATAATCGAAGAAATCGAAACCGCCTGCAACACCGTCAACGCGGATGCCACTGCACGGGTTTTGGTCATCACGGGGGCGGACCCGGCCTTTTCATCGGGGGGGAACATCAAGGACATGCGCGAGAAAAAAGGCATGTTCGGCGGCACGCCCGCGCAAATAATGGCAAACTACCGGAAAAACATCCAGCGGATTCCGATTGCCGTCCACGGGATCGAAGTGCCGACCATCGCCGCCGTCAACGGCCCGGCAATTGGCGCGGGCTGCGATCTCGCCCTCATGTGCGACATCCGGATCGCTTCGGAAAAGGCCCGGATGGGGGAGACGTTTCTGAATATCGGCCTCATACCGGGGGATGGGGGCGCCTGGTTTCTGCCCCGCGCCGTGGGTATGGCCAAGGCATGCGAATTGACGTTTACCGGCGATATCCTCGATGCTGCCGAAGCGGAAAGGGTCGGCATGGTGAACCGCGTGGTGCCTCACGTATCGCTCATGGAAGAAACAATGGCCATGGCCCGAAAGATATCGGGAAAACCCCCCGAAGCGCTTCGCATGGCCAAACGCCTGCTTTATTCGGGGCAGAATACCCCCCTGGCCCAGCACCTGGACCAGAGCGCGGCGTTCCAGGCCCTTTGCCATTGCGCGGAAGAGCACCATGAAGCCCTTTGCGCCCTGATGGAAAAGCGTGATCCCGGGTCCAAAAATTCCTGAGGACAGACAGCTATCCCGCCTTTGCCCAACCTGCCCGTGAGCGCGCTGCCGCGCATTTTGGTTTGACACGAAAACCGAACCGTGCGATTGCTAAAAACATCGGCCGATCCCAAATTGGATGATAACGCCCTGTCCATTACCCCCGGAAAGGAGATTTTGCAATGATCCCGGAAATCAAGAAAATCCTTTATGCAACCGATCTCTCCGAAAGCTCCCGCAAGACGCTCGCATGGGCCATAGCGCTGTCGAAAAAGCACGATGCCAGGCTGCTTATGCTCAACGTGATCGAGGATGCGAGCACATACCCTTCGGTTCAGGTCTATTTTTCTGAACGCGAGTGGAACCAATTGAAGCAGCGGATCGACGACGATGCGGTGAATATAATGAAAGACCGCATCAACGAGTTCTGTGAGACGATCAAGTCCGAGATGCCTCAATGCGACTATATTGCCGATGAAATTATCGTCCGGAGGGGCAACCCCGTGGAGAAGATCATTGCCACGGCCCAGGAACGGCAGTGCGACATGATCGTCATGGGAACTCTCGGGGCGGGCGGTTTGACCGATGCCATCATGGGCTCAACGGCCCGGCGCGTCCTGCGGCGAAGCAAGGTTCCCGTTCTGGTGATCCCGGTAAAAAAATAAAACAGGGGAATTATGATTACCGGCATTGCTGACGCTCAATGCCGGCTTTCCTTTTCAACCCGGCACAGAAGCGACTTGATCGGCACCGAACCGGTAACGGGGCACATGTTTTCATCATCGGTGAGCATGTTGATGTTGAGGCGCTTCCATCCCTCCTCAACGCCGTACCAGAAGCCATGCGGCGCATGAACCACCTGCGGATGAATATTTTCATCAAAGACCGCCTTGATCCGGACCGCCCCCCGGGGGGAGGACAGCTTGACCCACTCCCCGTTTTGAATTTCCAGCGTTGCCGCGGTTTCCGGGTGTATCTGCAGCTCCGGGTCGGGGGCGCGCTTCTTCAGCGAAGCGATATTGCGGTGCGATGAGTGGTAGTAGACCAGAAGCCTTCCACCGGTGGTCAGGATCAGGGGATATTCTTCCAGCAAGTCCGGGCGGGACGCCGGGCTTTCTGCGGGTTCCCGGAACTCCGGCAGGGACGGAATCCCAAGGCCCTTCAAGTATTCGGCGCAAAGCTCCACCTTTCCCGAAGGCGTCCGGAAGCCCCCCTTGCGCTCATACAGCCTGTGCACCACAGGGGTGGAATACCGCTCCATCTCTTTGAATTCGCGCCACGTGACCCCCAGGGGGGCAAGACGATCGTCCAGAACCTCGCCTACGGACCGCCAGTACCCCTCCATGCCCATTTTCCCGGCCAGATCGATCAGTATCTGCTTTTCATCCCGGCATTCCGGAAGGGGATCGACCGCTGCGGGCTGCGCCATGACGTGATTTTTCATGAGCAAATCTTCGATGTCGTCACGCTCCGCCCAGTGGGCCGGGGGGAGGATCACATCGGCCAGGGCCGTGGTGGGTGTATGAAAATAATCCACACAAAACAGAAAATCCAATGACCGCAGCGCGTTGTACACCCGCTGAGAATTCGGATAGGCGCATACACTGTTGTTGGCAAACAGTCCCAAAGCGCGAACCGGATACGGGTCTCCCGACTCGATGGCCGGCCATACCGCCTGGGGCGGTGTCGGAATGGGGATAAACCGGAAGAGCGGGAACCGGTCGAGCCCCAGCTTCTTGTTCGCCTGTGCTTCGGGCAGATTCGAAAACGCGTCATAATCCGAACCGTAGCAGCTTCTCTTGCGCGTGGGCGGCGAACACTGCAGGTTGCCGCCGGGAACCGCCAGGTTTCCCGTAATGGCGGACAAGATGGTCAGGGCCCGGCACAGATCAAACGCGTCGTTGTGCTGGCAAACGCCCCCCATGCCGGGACCGATGGATGCCGGCGGCGACTGGGCGAAGGCTTCCGCGGCCGCCTCGATCTCCTTGGCGGGGATCCAGGTGATCGAAGATGTTTTTTCCGGGGTGAATCCGGAAACATGTTCAGCCAGCTCGTCGAAACCGGCGCACCAGTTTTCGACAAAGTCTTTGTCATAAAGCCCTTTTTGAATGACCGTGTTGATAACGCACAAAATCAGGGCGGTATCCGTTCCGGGGCGGATCCGCAGCCAGTGGTCGGCCTTCTTTGCCAGCCGGGTTTGCCGGGGGTCCACGACGATCAGCACGGCCCCGTTTTTCAGGCCGTCGTTGATATCATTCATGTACAGCCCCGGCCAGGAGGCTTCCGGATTATGCGCCCACAAGAGGATGCACCTGCTGTTGGCATAGTCCGGGTCCACCAGGGTGAAGCCGCAGGTAGCCGCGCTCCCCATGACGATGGGGCCACCGCTCATGTTGGAGGGGGCCATGAACGTGGGCGAGCCGAAAAGGGCCAGAAAGCGGTTCAGATAAGGGGCCATTCCCCGCGTAGTCCCCGAGCCGAACACGACCGCTTCGGGGCCGTATTTATCCTTTACCGCCAGGAGGTTTTCCGCTACCGCATCCAGCGCCGCCTCCCAGGAGGCTTCCTCGAAACGACCGCTGTCTTTTCCGCCAACCTTCATCAGCGGTTTCAGGATCCGGTCCGGGTGGTACATGATTTCCATGCAGGCCTTCCCCTTGGGGCAGATATACCCCCGGCTGTGGGGATGGCTCTTGTCCCCCCGGATGCCGGCCACCTTTCCATTTTCAACATCCAGCAGCACGCCGCACCGCGAGTGGCACTCAAAACAGATGGTCCGTACACGTTTTCCCGCCATAGGTTCTCTCCGGACGAATTTTGTTACATCAATCCCCGTTTCCGTGCCATGGCCAGCATCTGGTCCATACTGCCGGCCGGGGGGATGCGCCGTTTGTCTTCGGCCTTGGGGGTAAGCTGGACGGCCCCGGCGGGGCAGTCGGTGACGCACAGCCCGCAGCCGATGCAGCGATCGAGATGTACAACGGCAATGTCGGCATCCCCAACCGCAATGGCGTTCATCTGGCACCGGTCCTCGCATGCCTGACAGCCCGTGCACTCCGCTTCATCCACAACCGCGTAATGGTTGGAAAAAACGATCTCCGCGGGCTTGGGGTGCATGTTGAGCGCCCGGAGCACGCCGCAGCAGTCTCCGCAGCAGTTGCACATGCCCGCTGGGTTCTGGGCGGTGGCCGGCTGGGTGACCAGGCCGGCGTCCCTGGCATCGGCCAGGATCTTTTCGGCTTCCGCCACCGTGACCTGCCGCCCCATGTCATGATCCAGGTAATACTGCCCCATGGACCCGAACATGAAGCATGCTTCCATCGGCTTGCCGCAGCTCTCCCCCACGAGCGATTTCTGCTTGCGGCAGATGCAGTCGGTCACGACAATCAGCTTCCTGCTTCTCAGTATTTCGCAGGCATCGTCGTAGGAGGCCACCTGCTGCGTCACGTCAACGGAGGCGTTCACGGGGATGGTGCGGAGAAAATATTCCGCGCCCCCGGCCATTGCCTGGTCAAGCCCTTCCTTCATATATTGCTCCCCCATTTCGGCAAATTCCGGATCCAGCCGCTTGACCTGGAACTCATAGAGGCCGTGTATGAAGGGAATCGCGCCGTAGCGCGGCGCACCGCCTTTTGCCAGGCGAAACAGAAGCCCCCTTCTCGCCATGTCCTCGAGGCGAGCAGCCGCATCTTCCACGGAAATGGCCATTCTTTCGGCCACCGGTTCCGGCGGTTCCACCATGGGGGAAAGAGCGAGAAACATTTTTGCATCCTCTTCGGAGAAAAGACGCTGCAGGATCCGGATCTCGATGCCGGAGGCGGTTGCCGGAAATCCCAGGGAATAGGTGTCGAGCCGCTGCTGCAGCTCCCGGTAAATCTGGTCGGACATGATTTCTCCTTTTGTGTATTTGCTTGCGGTGCATTGATCGTTGGGCAGCCGGCAGCTTCCTTAGGTCAGGGCGCCCCCGTCGCAGGTTATGGTAGCACCCGTTGTGAAGGATGCAGCGTCGGACACCAGGTAAAGGACGGCCCCCGCCATTTCCTCCGGTACGGCATGCCGGTTCATGGGTATTTGCCCGAGGGCGTAATTGTAGATATCCTTGTTTTCAATAATGGCCGCGGAAAACCGGGTTTCGGTAAGTCCGGGCAGAAGCGCGTTCACGCGGATGTTGCTTGCGGCAAGCTCCTTGGCAAACGCCTTTGTCATGGAAATCACCGCGGCCTTGGTGATGGAATAGATGCCCTGGAAGGGGGCGGGCCGGATGCCGTTTATGGAGGCCACGTTGACGATGGAGCCGCCGCCGTTTTCCAGCATGAGGGCTGCGGCATACTGGCTCATGAAAAAGGGCCCCTTGAGGTTGACCTGAAACGTCTTGTCCATGGCCCATTCCGGGGCCTCCATCAGCGACCCGAAATAGGGGTTGGTGGCTGCATTGTTGATCAGGATATCGAGCTTCCCGTACTCCGACCGGACCTTCTCAAAAAGCGCCTGGATCTGGTCCATGTACCCCATATTGCAGGCGACGGCCTCGGCTTCCCCCCCCTTTTCCGTGATCTTCTTTTTAACGGCTTCCAGGGATTCAATCTTTCGGGCAACCAGGATGCAGGTTGCCCCGTACTCTGAAAGCGTAAGCGCGATCGCTTCCCCGATCCCCCTGCTGGCCCCTGTAATGAGCGCAATCTTGTTCGTAAGTGAAAAAGATACCATGTCATCCTCCGGATTCTTCGTTGTCCGGCGCCGTCGGCACCGGATTGTCGTTTTGCTGCTGCCGGAAAACGTCCAGCAGAAGCGGAACAAAGGTTGTTACGTCCTCCACGATGCAGACATCGGACTCGTTGAACATGGCGGCCTGCGGGTCCGTGTTGATGGCGACCACGAACTTCGCACCGCGCATGCCCATCACGTGCTGGGACGCCCCGGATATCCCGCAGGCGATGTAGAGCGCGGGGGCCACGGTGGCGCCGGTCACGCCGACCTGCCGGCTGTAGGGGAGCCATCCCCGGTCGCAGACGATCCGGGTCCCTGCCACGGCCGACCGGGGAAACATCTCCGCCAGGCTCTCCATCAGGGGCATGTTTTCCTCCTCGCCGATGCCCCTTCCGGCGGCAACCACCACCTTGGCCTCGGCAATGCCCGCGGCATCGGCCCGGGCCTTTTGGATGCCCGACACCCGAGTGCGGCCGGGGGTATATTCCGCCTCCTGTCGGCTGACCCTGCCGGGGGCGGCCCGACGGGCTGCGTCCGGACGGAAAACGCCGGGCTGCACGGTCAGCACCGTGGTTTCGGCGTGGGAAATCATGTTTGCCCTTGCCTTTCCGCCGTGCACGTCCCTCTGGAACAACACCGCTCCGTCATCAAAGCGCAGCCCGTTTACCCCGGATATGCATCCCGCATTCAGCATTACGGCCAGGGCCGGTGCATACTCCTGCCCCTGAGAATTATGCGCGGCGATGATGTACAAAACTCCTTTGTTGGAGAGCATCTGCCCCATAACACGGCAATAGACTTCCGACGAAAAATAGCGCAGACCGGCACAGGATACCGCCCGGACGTCAAGGCCGGTCTGTTCGGCGATTTCTTCGGCCATCGGGCCGATATTTTCACCGACAACATATATTTCGATCGCTTCTGTCCGCCCGCCTGCCAGTTGCTGCGCAAATGCCGCGAGATCCCACGTTTCGGGCAGGATGTGCCCGTCCGCATGGGCGGCGATAACGACGGTATTCTTTTTCTCATTCATGTCAGGATAAAAGCGCCTTGTCCTGTAAAATGGCAATCAACTGTCCGGCCTTTTCAGAAGGAGATCCCTCCAGGTGCCTTCCGGCGCGCATTTTCCGGGGCATCTCCATACCTGCCATTTCTTCCATGGCTTTTTCATTCCCTTCTCCGGCCAAAACCACGGCAACGGTTTCCATCTCCTGCTTGTTTGCGCGCAAAAGGTTTGACAGGGACGGATAGCGCGGTTCGTTGATCCCCGTTTGAACGGCAAGAACGGCCGGCAGCGCGATCTCCAGTATCTCCCTGCTTCCGCCTTCGATTTCCCTTTCCACGCAGATATCGGCCGAAACGGGCTCCAACGCATTTTTTCCCCCCCGGGGCAGCCGTGTGCGGATCACCTGGGTCGCCCAGGGCAGGTCTAAAAATGCCGCCACCATCGGCCCCACCTGCCCGTTCATCATGTCTTCCGACATGGCGCCGGTCAGAATCAGGTCGTACCCCTTTCCCCGGGCGTAAGTGGCGATCCATGCGGCTTTGGTCCGCGGGCGGAGATATCCGTCCATCTGCGTTTCAAGGTGAATCCCCCTGTCCGCGCCCATACCCACCCCCCGCAGGAGAACGTCTTTTGCGCGCGAAGGGCCGATTGTCAGAACGTCTATGGCCGCATTTCCCAGCGCCTCCCGAATCCGGAGGGCTTCCTCCACGGCAAACGCATCAAAACGGTTCATCCGGTATTCGGAGACCTCCCCGATAACCGCACGGTCGTCTTCACGCACGCGGACAACCACATGATCGGGATCGGGTACATCTTTGGCGCATACGAGTATTTTCATGGCCAATGCAAAATTGTATGAATGTATCGGGCTGCCTGGCAATATCCATCGGATGGCAATCTGTCACTGGCGGATTGCGTCGAGCATATTATCTTTCATAGTAAGGACGGCAGGCCGTCTGTGTCAACAAAAAAAAGAACGAGCGTTCGATTTTTTATTGACTTGTACGGTCAAACCCCGGTAATAAGGACAAGACAGAAACCATTCGCCCCGTCATCAACCACCGAAACGGCGAGGACAAACAAACGCCCGGCGGGAAGGCCGCCCCCGGCAAACCGCAACCCGATATGAAAAAGGAGCTACCGTGGACTTCACCATTTCAGAAAAAATGCAGACCATTTTATCCATGATCGATGAATTTCTCGAAAAGGAATTGATCCCCCTGGAAAAAGACTTTCTCGCCGGCAAAGAGGAGACGCTGCTCCCGGAACTGGAGAAAAAGCGGGAAATGGTTCGCAAGATGGAGCTGTGGGCGCCCCTGCACCCAAGGGAATTCGGCGGCATGGGGCTGAGCCTGGTGGAAAGCGCGCTGATATTCGAGGCACTCGGGAGAAGCCCCCTGGGCCTGTACACCTTCGGTTGCATGGCGCCGGACGCGGGGAACATTGAGATCCTGCACAAGTACGCCACCGAAGCGCAACGGGAAAAATTCCTGCTCCCGCTGGTGGAAGGCAGGATCCGCAGTTGCTTTTCCATGACCGAAGTCGACATGCCGGGCTCCAACCCGGTCATGCTGGAAACCACGGCCGTAAAAGACGGCGACGACTACATCATCAACGGCCACAAGTGGTACACCACCGCAGCGGACGGCTCCGCATTCGCCATTGTCATGGCCGTAACAAACCCGGAAGCCCCCCCGTACATGCAGGCCAGCATGATCATCGTCCCCACGGACACGCCGGGCTTCAACCTGGTCCGCAACATCCCGGTGATGGGGCACACCGGGTCCGGGTATTTCAGCCACGCAGAAATCCTCTACCAGAACTGCCGCGTACCGCAAAAAAACCTGCTGGGGCCCGAGGGGCACGGCTTCATCATCGCCCAGGAACGCCTGGGCCCGGGGCGCATCCACCACTGCATGCGCTGGATCGGGATCTGCAACCGGGTATTCGACCTTATGTGCGCCTATGCCCGGGACCGGACCATCGCGCCGGACCGGAAGCTGGCCTCCCGGCAGATCATCCAGTCATGGATCGCCGAATGCGCCGCTGAAATCCAGGCCGCGCGCCTCATGGTGCTGCATGCCGCATGGAAGATCGACAATTACGGCGCCAAGGAAGCCCGGAAGGACATCTCCATGATCAAATTCGTGGCGGCAAACACCATGCAGCGGGTCATCGACAAGGCGCTCCAGGTCCACGGCGGGCTCGGAATGACCGACGACACCATCATCGCTTTTCTCTTCCGGCATGAGCGGGCCGCCCGGATATACGACGGCGCGGACGAGGTGCACAAGGTCTCTCTGGCCCGGCAGATCCTGAAAACCTATGAAAACAAGGTCGTGCGGTAAAAAAGGATACAGGGGCATGGGCCGGGGAAAGATTTTTTACGGATGGGTTATCGTTGCTGCCTGCTTTCTGCTTTGCATGCTTTTCTCCGGCTCCGGCTTCTATTCCTTCAGCATCTTTATCAAACCCGTGGAAGATGACTTCGGCTGGAGCCGCGGGGCCATATCCCTGACCATGTCCATTTATCTGATCGTCAGCGGGCTTATGGCGCCGGTCATCGGCAGGCTCATCGGGCGCTTCGGCCCGAAAAACGTCATGATGACATGCGCCGCAGGCGCGGGGGCCTGCTTCATGCTGGTGAGCTTGACGTTTTCCCTCTGGTATTTTTACCTGGCGTACGCCTTTCTTGCCGTCATGGTTTCCGGCATCGGGGTCATTTCGGTGAGCAACCTCGTGGCCAACTGGTTTTCCCGCCTGCGGGGAACGGCAACCGGGATCGCCATGGTGGGAATTTCCGCGGGGGGGCTGGTACTGGCCCCCGTGGTGGGAGTCATCACGCTTACTTTCGGCTGGAAAACATCGTTTGTCGTCATCGGCACGATGGTCTGGCTGATCGCCCTGCCGATGGTCTATTTTGTGATAAAAGACCGACCCGGGGAAATGGGGCTGCTCCCCGACGGCACGGCGCCGGAGCAGGGCAACCCCTCCGGTCCGCAACCGGCCGGCGCCGGGGTGCCGACAGGCGTACCGGCCGCACAAGCCTTTCGCAGCAGCGCCTTCTGGTATATCTTTGCATCCTTTTTCCTTGCCTCGTTCGCCCAGATGGGGCTGCTGCAGCACCAAGTGCCCATGCTCATGGATATCCAGGGGGTAGCCCAGCCAACGGCCGCCGCCGCACTCGGTTTGACAGCCGGGCTCGGCGGCCTGGGCAAACTCTGCTTCGGCAGGCTGTCGGATGCATGGCCGTTTACGCATGTTGTCCTGCTTTGCTTCGGGCTCCAGGCCGTTGCGGTGATGCTGCTGCGCCATATGGATATTCCTTCTGCCACGTGGATCTACACGATGGTCTTCGGGTTTTCAATGGGCGGCATTGTCGTTCTCATGCCCCTTGCCGTGGGGCGGTTCTGGGGGCTTATGTCCTTTGGGGTTCTTTTGGGGGTCATCTGGATTGCCTACTCCCTGGGCGGGGCCACGGGCACGTATGTCAACGGGCTTGCATACGATTATCTTGGTAATTATCGTTTTACCCTGTATTTTTTTGCTGCAGCGTATCTCGCTGCCATCGCAAGCTTTTTCCTGGCCGGCAGATCGGGGGACAGCGGGCGAAGGCCGGACAAAAAGCAGGAGGGGTGATTTCCTGGCTGTCGAAAAACCCCGGCAGGCAAGCTTCATGGAGGAATGTGCCCCCCTAAATCTTGATGGACTCGTAAAAGTCGATTTTCAGACGGTTTTGTAAAATGTTCAAGATCAAGGCGCGTGCAATTTTTGAAGAATTGATCGTACTTCGCCGTACGTGAGATTCTTCAAAAATTGTGCGCAACGCAGATATTGGACTTTTTACGAAGCCGTCAATCTTTATAATAACGCAATAACAAAGAGAGGTTCCCACATGACGTTGCTGCATGTCGACAAGGAAAAATGCAAGCGTGACGGCATCTGCGCCGCGGTTTGCCCGGCAAAGATCATTGTTCTTCCATCTGAAACCGATTACCCGGAAATGATCGAAGATGGGGAGCAGAGCTGCATCCGGTGCGGCCACTGCGTCGCCGTATGCCCACACGGGGCCATGAACCATGAAAGCATGGGGGCGGCCGACTGCCCCCCTGTCCGGAAAGAATGGCTTCTGGGGGCGGAGCAGACCGAGCATTTTCTGCGGAATCGTCGTTCCACGAGGGTTTACAAGGAAAAACCGGTTGACCAGGAAACCCTGGTTCGTCTCGTTGAGATCGCGAGATACGCGCCGTCGGGGCGCAACACCCAGCCCGTGAAGTGGAAGATCGTCCAGGAGAAAAAAGATGTCAAACGCCTTTCGGGGCATGTCATCGACTGGATGCGCCAGCTGATTGACGAAAAGTCCCCGTTTGCGGAGGCCATGCAGATGGGGCGGATTGTCCAGGGATGGGAATACGGCATGGACCCCATCACCCGGGATGCGCCCCACCTCGTCATCGCCCACGGGCACAAAAGCGATCCAACGGCCCAGACAGCAGCCACCATCGCCCTGGCCTATTTTGAACTGGCGGCCACCGGCTTTGAGCTGGGCGCCTGCTGGGCCGGCTATTTTACCGCAGCGGCCCTGTTCTGGCCGCCGATGCAGGAAGCACTGGCGCTGCCGGAAAATCATACCTGCTGCGGAGCGCTCATGGTCGGCCACCCGAAATTCAAATATCACCGGCTGCCGCTCCGAAACGAACCGGAGATCACCTGGTTGTAAAAAAAATGGCCTACCCACAGAGAAATGCAGAAATTGACTGACAGGATTCCCGGCCCGTGGGGGATTTAGAATACCGTCTGTTGCTTTGGGGCTACACCAGCCCCTTGGCTCCCAGCGCCTCCCCCACTCCGGGCATATCCAGCCGCTCAAAAAGGCCGGGTTTGGGCCGGCCGGTTTCCGGATCCCACCCGCGCAACTGGTAATATTCCCGGCGCATTTTTTCAAACGCCCCGCGATCCAGCGTGTTCCCCTTTACGGAAACCGGCTCCTCGGTGGACCCCGGAACGATCAGCTCCGGGTTGAGCATGTCGAACAGGAGCGGCTCCTCGAAATTGAATGCCGCAGGGGCGTCGTCCTCGGACGGATTCCACCCCTCGCGAAGCTGGATGGCCCGCTGGAGGTTGAAAATTCTTTCCCCGTACCGGTTGTTGAGCGCCGCCTCATCAACGTCGATTCCGGTGACGATGGAAAACAACCGGTTTTCAAGGGTCGGATCCCCGGTGTGATCCTCCGTGTGAAAGGAATCCATGATGGGCCACCCGAAATCACAAAGCCCCAGGCTGTCCTTGACATACGTCCGGTCCTGGACGTGGCGCGTGGCCTCGGCCTTCCCGTCGAAAGTGGTCATGTCCCACGCCTTTTCGCTTTTCCAGAATTTCACGGCCGCTTTTCGGAAGACTTCAGCCGTTGTCGGCGACAGGTGCGGGCGGATGCGGTGCAGGAGCCACCGTGCGATCAAATGGCTGATGTCATGGAGCTGCGCAATGGGCTGCCGGGGCTCCATCGCATACAGCAGGGCCGTCAGCGTGTATTCCCGGGGGGCGTACATGCCGTCCAGTCCGACCGCCTTTGTAAACTCGCCGAAGCGGGCCTCGGCTTCCCTGCCCAGGCTGGCCCCTGCCCGCAGGATGCCCTCGGCCAGGATATCCCCGAAGCCCCGGCGCATGGCGATCATGGAAATCAGCTGCTCGGCGAACCCGTACGTACCGATATCCTTGAATGTCAAACCGGTCTGCTCGTCCGTGAGCACGCCGGTAAAATAACACGCCTCCAGCCACAGCAGCAGGTTCTGGATCTCCATGGTGCAGAGGCCGTAATCATTGCAAAGCCCCGTGACATCCAGGGAGACGTCGATCCCCTGGTCGGGGTGCCGCTGGGCGTATGGCATGTACATCACCATGGCCTGGCACTTGCGGACCTCCTCTCTCCCCTCGGGCGTGCGGTACAGCCCCCGGCCGCACTCCATGGCGCACTGGAAGCACGAGGCGGTCTTGACAAATTCCATCTGCTTTTTGGAAACGGGCATCCGCAGCGTCCCCCGTTTGCTCATGTGGATGACGTGCTTGTTGAACTCGGTCAATTTTTCCCTGGACGCAACCGCCGGGCTTCCGGTGCCGACCACGGCAATGGCCTTCAGGTTTTTGGCCCCCATGACCGCGCCGAACCCGCCCGTGGCGCTCCCCTCGTGGTCGGTTATCACGACCGCGCTGCGGCACCGGTTTTCGCCGGCAGGGCCGGCTGCCACAAAACGGACGGTTTTGCCGTGTTTTTCCTTAAGCGCGGCCTTTACCGCATAGGTCCCCTTCCCCCACAGATCATCGGCCGGCTCGATCCGCACGTCTTTATCATTGACGATGATGTACACCGGCCGGTCCGCGCGCCCGGAAACGATTATGCCATCATACCCGGCCTTTTTAAGATAACCGGGAAAGAATCCGCCGAGGTTGCCGTAGCAGAACCCTTCCGGCACTGCCATGGGGGATTTGCCCACCACGCTCATCCGGGTCGCCCCCTGGGCCCCCGTGGCAACAAGTGTCCCGCTCATGAATATCAGGCGATTTTCAGGGTCAAACGCATTGATTTCCGGGGACACCTCGTCCCAGTAAATGCGCGTCGCAATGCCGCGCCCCCCCAGGAAACGCCGGGCATAGGGCATGGTATCCATCTCGGTAACCGCTCCGCCGTCCAGGTCGACGCGAAGGATTTTCCCGGTCCATCCGCAGATATCGCTTGTCATAATGAGTCGTCCTTGTCCTTAGGATGTTGGTGTGAATGCTTCAAAAACTACCGTAAAAACAGATCTGTGTCAAACCGGCATTTGCGGCCGGCAAAACGCGGATACCGCCTTGTTTAAAAATTGACATTCCCATCCGTTAATGCGAAATACAACAGATACTGAAATTCGACAATGGCTGCCAAAACTCTATGATGAACTTTCCGGGCTACGATATACTGGAGCATCTCGATGAAACGCCGGATCACCTGATTTTCCGGGCCCGCATTGCCGCATCGACGGAGACCGCCATTATCAAGCTGCTGAAGGTTTCCGACCCCCCCTCCCCTGAAATTGCCCGCTTCCGGCATGAATACGCCCTCATCCAAAACGCGGATATTGACGGCGTCGCCAGGATTCTCGACATCATGGTCGTTTCGGACGACGGCATGGGCGTGCGGCTGGCCGTAGCGGAAGAAGATCTCCCGGGGCGCCCGGTAAAGGAGATCACCCGCGCTGCGCTCCCCTCACGGCTTTCCGCGGACACCTGCATGGACATGGCCATCCGGATTGCCCGGATTATTGAAAACATTCATGCACACAACCTCTCCCACCGGAGCATAACCACCGGCAACGTCTATTACGATGCGTTGTCCGACATCCTCAAGATCACCGGCTTCGGCATCGCAGGCGAGCTGACCGGATCGGCAAAGCGGATCTACGACCCGTGGATCATTGCAAACGCCCTCCCCTACATATCGCCGGAACAGACCGGGCGCATCAACCGGGATATCGATTACCGGACCGACCTGTATTCCCTGGGCGTGGTCCTCTATGAAATGGCCACGGGCAGGCCGCCCTTTTCCGATTCCGACCCCATGGATATCGTCTATTCCCATATCGCACGGCCGCCCGGTCCCATCGAAGACGTTTCCCCTGAAATCCCGCCGTGCTTTGCAGCCATTATCCGCAAGCTTTTGGCAAAAAACCCGGAGGACCGCTACCAGACCGGGTTCGGCCTTGTGTCCGACCTTGGGAAATGCCGGGAGCGCATGCAGCGCGGGGAGGAAAACATCCCGTTCCCCCTCGGGGAGCAGGATATCTGCCTGACGTTTCACGTGCCCCGCATACTGGTGGGCAGGCGCCGCGAAACCGGGGAACTGGCCGACGCCTTTGCACAGATGTCCGCCTCCGGCAAAACAGCGGTCATTTTCATCTCCGGGGAAGCGGGCATCGGCAAGTCCGCCCTGGCCAGCGAATTTGAGAAAACCGTCATCACCCGCCAGGGCTTTTTTCTTGCCGGTAAATACGGGCAGATCGGCCGCCAGGTGCCCTACAGCGCAATCATCCAGGCGTTCGGAAGCCTTGCGGAGCAGATCCTGGCCCAAAGCGCAAAGGAGATCGCGCTTTGGAAAGAAAAGATCGGCGCGGCCATGGGCGCCTCCGGCAAAATCATTACGGACATGATCCCCCGGATGGAAACCGTTATGGGGGTGCAGCCGGCGCTTCCGGAGCTGGGGGCCGAAGAGGCGAAAAACCTGTTCAACGACGCGCTCAAGCGATTCATCAACGCTTTTTCAGGCCCGAAACACCCCGTGGTCCTGTTTCTGGACGACCTCCAGAAAGCGGACCCGGCCAGCCTCGACCTGATCGAAAAACTGGCCGGCGACGACGACCTTCACTATTTCCTGCTGCTCGGAGCATGGCGGGACGGCAAAACGGAAACAAACCCCCTGCTCCGGAAAACCATTTCCGCCCTCACCGCATCGGGCGTCTCCTTCCGAA
The DNA here is from genome assembly GCA_011389935.1 of Desulfobacteraceae bacterium. GTDB lineage: Bacteria > Desulfobacterota > Desulfobacteria > Desulfobacterales > Desulfosalsimonadaceae > B1SED10-16. The sequence goes on along the minus strand of JAABTJ010000002.1, from coordinate 35,358 downwards.
ACATTACCCTCTCCCCGTTGGACGCAAACGAGGTGGGGCGCCTCCTTGCCGCCCTGCTTCACTGCCGCCAGGACATTTGCGCCCCCCTGGCAGCCGTCATCCACAACAAGACTTTGGGAAACCCTTTTTTTGTCAACCAGTTCATCCGGACCCTCTATGAGGAAAAGTACCTGGAAATGGATTCTTCCGGGTCCTGGCAGTTTGACGTCGACGCCATAACCGGGCTCCAGGTCACCGACAATGTGGTCGACTTCATGACCAGAAAGCTGGAGAAGCTCCCCCCCGACGCCCTGGCAATGCTCGGAACCGCCGCCTGCATCGGCAACCGGTTCGACGCCGAAACCCTGGCTGCAGCCGCCGGAATACCCATCGGCGATGTCCTTCGCGTCATGGAGGGACTCATGCAGGAAGGATTTTTAATTTACCGGCAAGGGGACTACGGCTTCGGCCATGACCGCATCTACGAGGCGGCGTACTTTCTTCTGGATCCTGCCACACGATCCGATCGCCATTACCGGATCGGCAGACGGATGCTTGAAAAAACCCCGGAAGAACAGCTTTCCAACCAGATCTTCTATATTGCCGATCAGCTCAACCTGGGGCGCGGCGGAGCAACGGACCCGGACGAAGCCCGTCAGCTGGCCCGCCTCAACTTGCAGGCCGGCATCAAGGCCAAGGATACGGCGGCGTTCTCCGCGGCCGTGAACTACCTGGACGCAGGCATCGAAATGCTCCCCGAAGACGCATGGACAGCCGATTACGATCTTGCCTATTCCCTGTACAGTCAGCAGATGGAGTGCCGGTATATTGACCGGGATTTTGACGAAGCGGAGCGGCTGTTCAATATCATCACGGCCAACGCCGCAGACAGTACGGACAAGGTCAAAGCCGCCACATTGATGATCGTCCAGCATACCAACAAGCGGTCCTTCGGAGAGGCCCTTGACCTGGGTGTAAAGGCGCTCGGTCTGTTCGACATCCGGATCTCGGCCGATATCGGCAGACTGCCGGTGCTCCTGGAACTGATCAAGGCCAGGTGGCGCATAGGGAAAACCGACATCCATGAAATCCCCAACATGGCGAGGACAAACCATCCCCGGCGCATTGCGGAAAACAACCTCCTCCTTGCCATGGCAACGCCTGCCTACTACGTCAACCGGAACCTGTTCGCCTTTATCGTCCTGAAAGTGGCCAACGAGCTGCTCCAAAACGGGCCTTCGATGCATTCGGAAATCAGCGTTATGGGGTTGGCCGCCATCCTTCAGAACATACTGGGCGAATATGACCGGGGTTTCCGCATGGGGGAAATGGCCCTGGCCATGAACCGAAAAAGCAACAACCGCTCCATTGCGGGCCAGGTCCATCATTCCTTTGCCTTTTTCATCCAGCACTGGAAAAGACATGCCCGCCATGACATCGAGATTTACAGGAAAGTCTACGAGCAAAGCCTTGCTGCGGGCAACCTGATCTTTGCCGGGCACAGCGTCAATGCTGCTGCCGACTGTCGCCTGTTGATCGGGGACCCGTTGGACGAGATCCTGGAAGAAAGCCGGAAACACGAAAAACTCATGGACCATGTCAAGGACCCGTTTATTGCCGCCCGCTTCAGGGAAAACATCCAGATGGCAAGATGCCTCATGGGGCGCACCAGAGATCCGTTGAGCCTGGACGGAAACGGATTTAACGAGAAGTCTTACAGTGAACTCCTTCACCGGGAAACCAACATCTTCGGCCTCTGCTACTCCCTGCTGTACAAGGTCATACTGTTTTATCTCCACGGCCGGTATGAAAAAGCCCTGGAGGCCGCCAGAGACCTCGACCGGCACATTGACGCGCCCATCGGCACGCTGATGGTCCCGGCCCATTATTTCTACTACAGCCTGGCCCTTGCCGCTGTCGCCCGGGAAAAAACAGGGATCAAGAAACAGGCGCTTCTGGCCAAAATCAGAAAGCACCAGCGCAAAATGAAACGATGGGCGGAGCTGTGCCCGGATAATTTCGGCCACAAGCATGCCCTGGTGGAAGCGGAGATGGCTGCCGCCCGGGCCAGCGCCAAAGGCGGCGGCGATTTTTGCAGGACGCTGCAGCTTTATCACGAAGCCGTCAACGGCGCCCGGCAGCATGCATACGTCAACGAGGAAGCCCTTGCATGCGAACGGATTGCCCAGTTTTACCTGGACATGGACGCCTGTGAAGAAGCCGGCATGTACCTGAAAAAAGCCCATCAGCGCTACGGCGACTGGAAAGCGCATGCGCTCCAGGTCTCCCTTGAATCGCGGCACCCCCGGTTTTTTTCACTCCGACCGCAGGACGAGCGGACCCCAAAAGGGGCAGTGGATGCCGGACCGGACCGGACCGCCGACGGACTTCTGGACATCGATACGGTCATGAAGATGTCCAGAACCATTTCCAGCGAAATCGTCCTGGACCGCCTCCTGGAAAAAATCATGGCCCTGTCCATCACCAATGCCGGCGCACAGAAAGGGTTTCTCATACTCGAAGCGGACGAAAAGAGGGTCGTGGCCGCCGGCACGGACCCGGACCAGAACATACGCCGCATTGAAAAGCCGGTACCCCTGGAGGACTGCGGGGAGCTGTCCGCAGGGATTGTCAACTACGTATTTCAAAGCAAGGAACCGGTCATCCTTGCGGATGCATCCGCCCAGGGGCCCTTTAAAAACGACGCGCATGTCATGAAAAACGCCTGCAAATCCGTCCTGTGCATGCCCATTCTCAACAAGGGGAGCATCAACGGCGTTCTCTACATGGAGAACAACCTCAGCACCAGCGCGTTTACGCAAAAACGCCTGGAGATCCTCAATATCATCGCGGGACAGGCCGCCATCTCCCTGGAAAACGCCCGGCTGTTTGAAATGGCCACCACCGACGGGCTGACCCGGCTTTTTGTTCACCGGTACTTCCACATGCTCCTCGAGCAGGAGCTTGAGCGCAGCCGCCGCTACGTGCACCCCTGCTCCCTCTTGATGATCGACATCGACGACTTCAAGCATTTCAACGACACCTACGGCCATTTGCTGGGAGACGAGGTCCTGAAGAAAATCGCCGCCACCCTCCTGGAAAACACCCGTGCGGCGGATATCACAGCCCGCTACGGCGGGGAGGAGTTCGTGGTCATCCTGACGGAAACCGGGGCCAACGAGGCAAAAGCGGCCGCCGAAAAAATCCGGGAGGCGATTGAAAAGGTCATGATACGACACGACAGCCATGTCCTCAGCATCACCGCAAGCATCGGGTCCGCCACGTTCCCGGATCATACCGCCGACAAAACCGAATTGATCCGCATGGCCGACGAGGCGCTCTACCTTTCCAAAAAAACGGGGAAAAACCGGGTTTCCACGTGGACGGAGGAAAGCATCCCGGCAGCGAATGAAAGCGTGTAGGGGCGGTGCCCGGCGTGCCCCGGCCCTTACAAAATGCGGTATCAGGAAAAAAATTGCAAATTACCGATATTGCAGATACTATCTTCAAAAAATACGATAGTACCATATCCCATGGGAGGCAAGCATGAATATCAACGGCAAGATCTGGCGGGACCAAAACGGAGTCTGCCATGTGAAGGGAAAGGACAAGGTGGAGGTATTCGGCCTCATGGGGTATGCCCACGGCAGGGACCGGGGGATGCAGGTACTTCTTATGCGGATACTGGGCCGGGGCCGGGCGGCGGAGATTCTGGATGCAAATGATGAAATCGTGGCGATTGACAAGTTTTTCCGGCGCATGAACTGGGCCGGAAAAACGGATGAACAGGTCGAAATGCTCTCCGGCGAGGCGAAAGCAATCATTGATGCTTATGTAAACGGCCTCAACCAGGCGTTTTCCGAAAAAACTCCATGGGAGTTCAAGCTGTTCGGATACAAGCCCGAGCCGTGGCAGGCCGGGGACTGCATCCTGATCTCGCGCATGATCGGCTACCTGACCCTGGCGCAATCCCAGGGGGAAATGGAGCGGCTGTTCATCGAAATGGCCCAGGCCGGGGTGGATGAAGAAAGGCTCCAAGAATTGTTTCCGGGAATTCTGGGCGGCATGGACCTGGCGCTTATCAAAAAGATTTCGCTCCAGGAGCGGTTGGTGGACCCGGCCTCGCTCTGGCATATTGCGCCGCCGGTTATGATGGCGTCCAACAACTGGGCGGTGTCCGGCACCAAAACCGCGTCCGGTTCGCCCATGCTGGCAAATGATCCCCACCTGGAAATCAACCGGCTCCCCAATGTCTGGTATGAAATGGTGTTGAACACCGATGACACCTATGCCATGGGCGGCACCATGCCGGGTTTCCCGGCCCTGCTTGTAGGCCGCAATCCATATCTTTCCTGGGGTGCCACCTATACATTCATGGACGGCACGGATTCCTGGATCGAGCATTGCAGGGACGGCAAGTACCGGGCCGGGGATGATACGTGGCATTTCTTTACCAAAAGAGAAGAAATAATTCATCGAAAGAAAAAAACGCCTCTACAGGTAGTTTTTTATGAAAATCACCGCGGCGTTTTGGCAGGCGATCCGCACATTGAGGGCTACTACCTGACCACGGCCTGGGCGCCGTCAGTTTCGGGCGCCGCCACCCTTGAGAGCATCCTGGGCATTTTTGACGCCATAAGTGTTGAACAAGCCATGCCCCTTGCCAGCCGCATAGAAACATCTTGGAACTTCGTGCTTGCGGATACGGACGGCAATATCGGATATCAGATGACCGGCCTGATGCCCAAACGGAGAGCCGGGGTTTCCGGGTTTGTTCCGCTTCCCGGATGGGAGGAAGAAAACGACTGGCAAGGATTTGAAGCCCCTGAAGACCTGCCCCGGTGCCTCAATCCAGCATGCGGCTATTTTGTCACTTCCAATCAGAATTTAAATGAATACGGCCGGGTCAATGCTATTAACGTGGGTATGGGCCCTTATCGATCGGACCGCATCCGCCGGGTTCTGGCTGAAAAAAACGATTGGGCCCGCGAAGACATGGCCCGCCTCCATTATGATGTCTATTCCACCCAGGCCGAGGCCTTTATGAAGATCCTGGGTCCGCTGCTGTCAGACACCGGAACAGAGGGTATCCTCAAACACTGGGACTGTGAATACGGCCCGGATTCCAGGGGGGCGCCCCTTTTTGACCGGTTCTACAGGGAACTCCACCGGCAGATTTTCGGGGTACGCGGATTCGGGGAGGCGGCATTCGACCATCTTGCCGCGCACACCGGCATGCTGAATGATTTTTACATCAATTTCGACCGGATTCTGCTGTCCGAGGAGTCGATCTGGTTTGCCGGTAAAAAAAGAGCAGACCTGTACCGCGGGGCAGCGGATATCGCGCTTACAGACAACCCGGAAAAATGGGGTGACAACCGGAAGGTGATCTTGAAAAACATCCTGTTTGACGGGAAACTGCCCCGGTTTTTAGGCTTTGACCGGGGGCCCGTAACGATCATCGGCAGCCTGGCCACGCCGCATCAGGGGCAGATATTTGAAAGCGCGGGGCGGCTAACCACCTTTGCCCCGTCTTTTCGGATGATCACCGATATGGCCACGGATGATATTTACACCAATATGGCGGGCGGCCCCTCCGATCGACGGTTTTCAAGATGGTATTGCCCGGATTTGGAGAGCTGGAAAACCGGGGTATATAAAAAACTGGTTCCACATGCCCGAAAGGTGCACGAATTTAAATGACCATGAGGCGCTTAACCAGCCCGGCGTTCCTGGGGGTTGCACGCCACGGATACAGACACGCCCCTGTACGAAGGGGAGCTTTCCGTCGTGGCGCTAAATAACTCCCCGGTATTTTGTTTTTTCCCATACCGCCTGCAATCCATATGCCCCGCTGCCCGTCGCAGGTCAGATCAAACCGCTGCAAAGCCGGCGGCTTTGCGGAAAGCGACGTTGGTGTTGCCGGTTACGGCCAACATTCACAGGAAGAAGAGGCGATGAATCCGTCCAACACAACCATGTCGGTCTGGAAGCGGATGTCGAAAATCCCCGGCGGCAAATGGGCATTTTCCCGGCTGGTTTGCTGGAAAGCGCCTTATTTCTCCAGTATTGCACCGCTGTTTACAGAGTTGCGTCCGGGGTATTGCGAAGTGTATATGGCCAAACGCCGCAACGTGCTGAACCACATTGGTAAGGTTCACGCCATTGCCATGTGCAATATGGTGGAGCTCGCGGGCGGAACCCTGACGGAAATAACGATACCGCCGAGCCATCGCTGGATTCCCAAAGAAATGAAGGTGACGTATCTCCGGAAAGCGGAAACCGACTTGCGTGCGGTGGCGGCGATTGAATCCGCGCCAGCGTTCGGCGTCGCAACAGAGTTTCCGGTGAGTGTGAATATTATCGATACAAACGATGAAACGGTCCTTCGCGCCGTTATCGCAATGTGGGTTTCTCCAAAAAAGCAGCAATGATATCGAAAAACCACGCCGCCTGAGCGCCATTTCGCTGGCGCGCCGCAGCGGCGGGAAAGATTTTTGCCACAGGTCCAATCTAGTGGAGGCTTCCGGCAATGACCGAAAAGAAATTTGACCCCAAAAAACTGCATAAGCTCAATAACCCCCAACGATTAAAAGACATCCCGCCGGACTATATTTGGGACCAGCTGGACATGGAAAAACCCGACGTACTGGTGGAAATCGGCGCCGGAACCGCATTTTTCGATATTGCTTTTCTTCGGCAGGCCAACGCGTCGAAAATCTATGCCTGCGACGTGTCGGAAGCGATGATCCACTGGATGGAAGAAAATATTGTTCCAACGTATCCCGGCATCATTCCCGTGAAAACAACGGAAAATGCCGTACCGCTGGATGATGGAATCGCAGACCTGGTGTTTATGATTACGCTTCACCACGAACTGGACCATCCAGCGCTGATTCTTGAAGAGGCGTACAGGATATTGAAACCCGGCGGGAACATCTTTATTGTTGATTGGGAAAAAAAGGATATGGCGGAAGGTCCTCCCCGGGAAATCCGATGTGAATCCGGGCAGGTCAAAGAACAATTGATGAATGCCGGATTTACAGGCGTACATATTTTCAATGAACTGCCAAAGCATTTCCTGATCGTCGGGAAAAAAGATCCGCAGCGCACATAAACCAGGTTGCGGGGGACAGCTATAACCTATCTCAAAATTGTCTTTCGGCCCAATATGTTTGTTGGATAATCGAAATCGAAATCGCTATCGGTATCGCAATTGAAAGAAAAGAATAGGTCACTTGGACACGAAAAGCTTGGTGATTTCCGTATTTCAAAAGGAAGATGTCGTGTTCTGTGGGTTTGAAAAAACCGATTTCGATTTCGATAGCGATTTCGATCCCGAAAAAACGAAATGCAAACAAACAGATGGACGAAAGTCAAGAGATCTCTTTGGACGGAAATGAGGTGTACCGGGTCATTGCGGCGATTGTCTTTCTACCTGTTTTTTTCCAGGCGGTCGATCGTTTTCAGCAGGTCGTCCATAAGCGCTTCATCCATCAGGGCCGCGGCGATGACGTCGTTATAGGTGTCAACGCTGATGCCGCTGTTCACAACCGCTTCTATAATTTTTTGATTCGCTTCCACCTGGCCTTGCTCGGCAATATCCGGATCATCCACATCCCCGAATTCCTGGAGGTACGCTTCGCGAATCCTGAGGACCTCCAGATACGCCTGGGCGGTTTTCTCTATTTCGTCCCGGGTAAAATCATATGGAAGCGCCGGGGCAAACGCTGCCGAACCGAGGACCAGCAGCACGGAAAGCATCGCTGTTTTACCGGTGTTTTTGATCTGCGTGAAAACACCTGTGCGCATTGCAAGGCCTCCTGGTATTGGGTTGTCATTTTTTCTTCAACCGGCGCGCAAGCCCTTTCAAAAAACGTTTTGCCGGCAGGGGTTTCCATGCAAGCGAATATACATTTAAAAATATTGCAAATCAATAATTTATATCCAAAAGAAACATAAAAAGGGGGGCAACGCCCGGCCTTCCGGCGTCACCCCCTTGCATTTTGCGCTTGATTCCGTTTTTTATTGCTGCAGCTCGTCGATCTTGCTCAAAAGATTGTTCATAAGCCCTTCATCCGATTGCGCGGCGGTAATAACGTCGTTGTAGGTTTCAACGCTGACGCCGTTTTCTTCGACCGCTTCTGTTATTTTTTCATTGGCCTCCATCTGGATCTGCTGGGCCTCCTCGGGATCTTTTACGTTCGCGAGCCTTTCATGGTAGCCTTCCCGGATATCAATAATGTCTACGTACGCACTGGCTACCTTGTCAATTTCTTCATCGGAAAAATCAGCCGGATTCGCCTGCTGCTGCTCCCAGGGATTTTGCTGCTGGTCCTGGGGATTGTATTCCTGCTGCCCCTGCTGTCCTTCCGCTGCGCCGTAATCCTGGGCCATACCCGGTATCGCCAGTCCGAAAACGAGCAGGAGGGTAAGCATCGCTATTTTGCCGGTGCTTTTGAATTGACTGAGAAAAGTACCTTTACGCATAAAAAAAACCTCCTTTTGATTGGTGTTCCCTTATCAACCCGCCGGCTTCAGACAACTCCTGAAGCCGTTTGGGTTGACTTGCCTGTTACGCTTACAGATAGCATTTCCCATGCCAACAAGCCTTTTTCGTTTTACTGTACCTTCAAAAACGATGGAGATCAATAACATATGGACAAAAAACCTGCGGCGCCGCTTTCAGGGAGGGGGTTGACAGTGAGGGCAAATTTTGTATATTTTTGTCACATGTATCATATCGACCCGAAAAAACCCTTTCGCTTCCTATTCGACAAGCTGGGCCGAAGAATGAGCCTGCGTGCGGCGCTTGTTGTTTATGTTCTTCTACCCATGACTGCGGCCTCCCTTTTCATGGGGCTTTGGGGGCTCCACGCCTTTGAGCGGCAGGTGGAAAAACGGATGCAATACGACCTGGAAATGGTGGCCCGGGCCATCAAGCGCCCCCTGAGCCATGCCATCAAGAGGGACCGGGAAGGGAGCATTGCGCAGACGCTCAAATCCGCATTTTCCGTGGACCAGGTGTACGGGGCCTACGTGTATGATGCCAAGGGGGAAAAAATTTCCACCACCGGCTCAAAAGAGCCGGATTCGGGGCAGGAGCAGGTAAAGAAAATGGAAGACAGCGGCCGCGATTACGGCGAATTCGGCGAAGTGGGGGGACAGGACGTCTATTCCTATTTTGTTCCCCTTGAGGATTCCGGGGGAAGGATTACCGGACTGCTGCAACTGACCCGGCGCACCAGCGATTTCCAGGAGCAGATCCGGAAAGCCCGCTACCAAGCGGCGGGCATCTTCATGGCCGCCTTCCTGTGCCTGACCGGCCTTGTCTTTTACGGCCACCACCGCGCCCTGGGAAAATACCTCAACCGACTTTCCGGCAGCATGAATAAAATCGCGGAAGGGGAACGGCAACATCGCTACCACTCTGGAGGCCCCCGGGAAGTCAATGCCCTGGGAGTTCACTTCAACCAGATGATGGACAACATAAACAATGCTGAAATGGAAATCCGGCAGCGCCGGGAAAACGAGCGAATTCTGGAGGGACGGCTGCGCCGCGCCGAAAAACTGGCGGCGATCGGCCAGCTTGCCGCAGGCGTAGCCCACGAACTGGGCACCCCGCTCAGCGTTATAGAGGGAAAATCCCAACGGGCCCTGCGAAATGGCCGGATGCCGGAATCCGCCGCAGGGGATATCAAAGATATCCGCTTTGAACTGCGGCGAATGGAACAGATCATCCGGCAGCTTCTTGCTTTTTCCCGGAGAAGCGAAATCCGGCGCAAGCGGATCAAAGCGGCCCAGCTTGCGGGATCGGCGGTTGCATCGCTAACCCGTGAAACCGAACGCCTCGACACCAGGACGATCCTCGAAGGGGCGGCTGAGGATGCATTCTGCGCAGACCCCATACAGATGGAGCAGGTCCTGGTCAACCTCATCCGAAACGGCATCCAGGCGGCCGGAAAAAACGGAACCGTCCGCATTACCTGGAAAAGTGGTACTGCAGAAACGATATTCCGCGTGGAAGACAGCGGCGGGGGAATCACCGACGAAGTGAAACAAAAACTGTTTGAACCGTTTTTCACTACCAAGCCGGTCGGCTCCGGCACCGGGTTGGGGCTGGCAGTGGTCCACGGAATAGTGGAAGAACACGGCGGAACCATCGACATCGACGAAAGTGGACTGGGCGGCGCATGCTTCTCCCTGTATATTCCGGAGATCGCACCCGACGAAGCCTATAACAAGGACAATGGAAACGATGAATGATTATACGACCATCCAGGGGCACAAGGTCCTTATCGTCGAGGACGACGAAGGGCTGGCCCGCCTCCTGGCAGACGAAACAGGCGATGCGGGGCTCCATTCCAAATGGGTCAAAAGCGCCGAAAAAGCCCTGCCCATACTCTCGGACTGGGAGCCGGACCTGGTGGTCAGCGACCTGCGGCTCCCCGGCGCAGACGGCATGGAACTGCTGACGCATACCCGTACGATGCATGCCCGACCCGGCTTTCTGGTGATCACGGCATTCGGCACCATATCCCAGGCAGTGGGCGCCCTGAAAGCCGGGGCGGACGATTTTCTGACAAAACCCCTCGACCTGGATCATTTCATGCACCGCGTCGTTCGCATCCTGGAAACCAGGCGGCTTCGGGAGGAAGTAAACCGCTTCAGGCAGATGTTCTCGGTGGAAACCTTTCACGGCATGTACGGCCAGAGCCGGTCGATGCGAATTCTTTTCGACCAGATCCTCCAAGTCGCCGCTGCCAGCGGCCCCGTGCTTATTGCGGGGGAAAGCGGGTCCGGCAAGGAACTTGTGGCCAGGGCGCTGCACCACGAGAGCGGCCGCAAAGACAGCCCCTTTCTTGCGGTAAACTGTGCAGGCATCCCTGAAACCTTGATGGAAAGCGAATTTTTCGGCCACACGGCCGGATCCTTTACCGGCGCCCGGAAGGCAAGGCAGGGCATTTTTGCGGAAGCCGAGGGGGGAACGCTGCTTCTGGATGAAATCGCGGAAATGCCCCTCCCCCTGCAGGCAAAGCTGCTCCGCATCCTGCAGGACGGGAAATTCCGCCCCATCGGCAGCAACCGGGAACAGCAGGTGGATGTGCGGGTCATCGCCGCCACCCACCAGGACCTGGAAGAAGAAGTCAAAAACGGTCGCTTCCGGCAGGACCTCTTCTACCGTCTTGAAACGTTCACCCTGGAAATCCCCCCCCTGAGGGATCGCGCAGAGGACATCGAGATGCTGGCCAGCCGCTTTTTAACCAACTTTGCCACCCATATGGGAAAGCGGATAAACGGGTTTTCCGACGAGGCCATGGCAATGCTGCAGCAATATCCATTCCCCGGCAACGTCCGGGAATTCCGGAACGCCATCGAGCGCGCCGTGACATTCTGCAACACCGACCGGATCACCATCGAGCACCTTCCCGAAAGAATCCGAGAATACGCGCCTATACGGAGCAAGAGAACCATTCCCGGCCTCTACCGGGAAGGGGCCGTCGAGCCCCTTCCCAGCCTGGCCGAAATCGAGCAGCGCTATATCGAATATGTCCTCGACCAGGTAAACGGCAACAAAAAGCGGGCAGCCGACATACTGGGCGTTGCCCGGCGGACGCTCTACCGGCGCCTGGCATAACCGCACAACAATACCGGCTTTTACCCGCCGGCAAAGGGGGAGGCGGCCAACTCCGAGGCCCGGTACACGTCATAGCGGGCCTCGTCAAACGGATAATCCCAGCACCCCTGGCGATGCTGCATGCGCCCCCCAAAACCCGTTTTAAACCGATACAAACCGTACATGGGATGAACCGGGTCGGGCACGGGAGAAACGCCGAACATGTCGTAATCCCTGCATCCGCCCTTTCGGGCCCGGCGGATGGCCTCCCACTGAAGCGCATACGACGCCATGAATTTCCTGTCTTGCGGATCGGATGAGGACGCCCCGTACAGGTAGGTGGAGCGGTTTCCGGAAATCGCCAGCATGATGCCCGCCACCGGCCTGTCACCGACCTCGGCAAGCAGCAGGTGCATGCGGGCCGGGGAATCACAGTCCGAATCGACGACATTGAACGCGGCGCTGAAATACGCCATGTCATTCAAATCCATTTTATGCCGTATCGCCGTATCCCGATACAGCTCGTACCATGCGGGGAGCCCGTCGATTCCGGCATCCCGGACCCGTACGCCCTTGCGCCCCGAAAGCCGGATATTGTAGCGGGTCTTCGGCTTCATGCGCGACAGGATCCGGTCCCGGTCCACCCCGACGTCTATGATCACCGTATCCGTCGGAAGAAGGTCGGTCGGCGACTTTCTAAGATTCCAGTACTCGGTATCAAAGTTCATGCGAATTTCCTGGATTCTTACCTTGGGCGGCCCTTTCCAACTTGCGTTTTCCGTATACCGATCCGGTTCATCCGCCCATGGAGAGCGCCACGGCAAGTCATAACGGACAAAAAGACAATTATCCGGCAGATGCGGCCGCATTTGCTCGGAAAGCTCTTCCAGCCAAACGCCCCGCATTTCCTCGTCCGGAAGAAGCTCCGGGCCGAAAGGCACGTATGCCATGGTGACATTGTGCGCTATGGGGCGCAAAACGACCAGCATGTCGCCGTCTGCGGCCACATGCCCGGCCATATCACCGCTCCGGCCGGCCGCATCCACCATAATATCAAAGGCCGCCGTACGCCGCCCCTGCTTCTGCTTCAACCTGGACCAGTACGCGGTCTGCTGAAGGTAGGGCGTCGGCAGGACGCGCCTTGTCTTTTTGGGTTTGAGCTCCACCTGCATGTTGGCCTCCCTAACCGGCTGATCTGATATCCAAATGGCGATGAGAGTAACCACATTCGAATACAAAAATCAAGGCCTGATTCCATTACAGAACCGCTGGTCATTCGCGGGATCGGGAATGACAAAGCCTGCGCCGCCCTACTTCAACCCCACATCCCAGTTCCACCTTCCGGGGCGGGTTTTCATCTGGAGGTCTTTGGGCAGCGGCTCGTTTAGGTGGACGAACATGCGGTAGCCGGCTTTTTTCAGGACATCGACGCAATCGCGCAGGTCCACGGGCCATTCGGGGTAGACCCAGTAATCGTCGCCGTGCCTGTGCACCCAAGCGCGCTCCTTTTTGGGGCTGGCAAACGGGACATCCACGGCAAGCGAATCCGACTTGGTCCGGGAGATGCAAAGAGGCCAGTTGCCGTAAACAACAATGCCCAGGGGGATCGGACTTGTTTCCGCAAGCCGGAGAAAATCCTTCTGCCCCAGCTCGGGGCTTACGATCACCCCCCGGCACCCCATGGCCGCAAGGCTGGCCACGGCCAGCGGATTGGCCGTATTGCAGAAAGGGCCGGCCCACAGGATGATTTTTTTGTCTTTCGGAAAAAACGCCGTCTGCCAGGGGGCGTTGATTACGAACCGATATCCTCCCCCCTTCAGGAGACGCCCGATCGCCTCCTTTATGGCGGGCTCGCTGTCCGGCCAGACAACCGGCGGGAGCCACCACCAGAGCTGTTTTGCCCGGGATGCCGATATTTTGGGCAATTCCGCATCCACCCAGCAAGCGGCGGCGATGCCCGTCGATGCGTTGGCTTTTGCCGCACCGCGCACCACGTGCATCTCAAATGGATGCAACTTTTCCGAAAATCCAGCCGCCGGCATACGAACCCGGAACCCGGATGACGGGGCGGATTCATTTGCGACACGGGGAACCTGGCTTTCGAGCGTATCGATTTCCGCAAGGAGATCCGGCTCCCGGCGGTCTATCAAAAAAACCGGGGTCTTGTTCACGGGTCGCTCTTTTGGGGGAATATTCAAAAAGAGCCGCCCTCTTTTAGGGATGCTCTTGGAGACGCGAACCGTTTTGTGCCCGGGTTCGTCTTCGTAGCCGATTCTCAGTATATCCTTTGGGAAAAGCTGGCGGTGCGGCTCAACATAGGGCTTGAGCATGCTACCCTGGATCTTGCCCACCAGCTGCCCCGAAGCGGTCTGGGATTTGAGGTCAATGGGATTCCACTGGCGCTGGCTTAGAAAATTGTAATGGGTGCCGCCGCGCCCCATGGCATAGGCCAAGCATGCAAGTGCGGTTTTTTTCGCCTCGTTGTCGCCGGGATGGTCGCGCAGCAGCCGGTATGCCTTTACCGTATAAAAGACGTAATGGGGGCCTTTTTTCCGGCCCTCTATCTTTACCGCGGCAATATTCGGCACCGTCATGAGAACCTTGGTAAGCACATCGATCCAGAGGTCCTGGCAGGAAAACAGCCGTGCACGTGTATCCCCCTGGGCATACATCCGGCGGCAGGGCTGCACGCAATTTCCCCGAAGACCGCTTTTCCCCCCCAGGTAGCTGCTCCAGTAGCAACGGCCGGAAACCGCGTAGCAAAGGGCCCCGTGCACGAAAACCTCCAGCGAGAGCCCCGGAGGGCAAGCATCCGCCATTTTCCGGATCTCGTCTACGCTCAATTCCCGGGGCACAACGACGCGGTTGATTGAAGGAAAAAGGGAGAGCGCCTTCATGGCCGAGGGGAAGCCGGCATTGGCCAGTGTGGACAAATGGATCTCTCCTCTAAAACCGGCCTGGGCCGCCAGCGAGACCATGGCCGTATCCGATACGATCAAGCCGTCCGGTTTCACATGACGGGTCAACTGCACCGCCATCTCTCCGGCGGCGTCCATTTCATACGGTTTTACAAGCGTATTTAGCGCGACATACACCTTTGTGCGCTTTTCCCTGGCAAGGCGCGCCAGGGCGCTCAATTCATCGACGGTAAAATTTTCTGCCGCCATGCGGGCCGAAAAATGCTTTAACCCGCAATATACGGCATCGGCGCCGGCGGCAATGGCGGCGAGAAACGCCGCCCTGCCGCCGGCTGGCGCCAGGATTTCCGGCTTCTCAATCAGGTTTTGGGTCATTTGATTCCACTATCGGCATGGAAGCCCGTATTGAAAAATCGATGCCACCGGCAGGCTACCTGCCGCGCCGAGCAAAGGGTGACTGGCATATATCAACAACCGGCTATGGACTTGTACGTAAAAATGATTAATGATAGTATATAAAATTTTATATGTAAACAAGATCATCGCCATCCAGCAGGCAACAGACGCGGACGGCATAACCGATTCATGTATTGTCGAAATCATTACTAACAAAAAAGGACAACCACTTATGAAAATCGCTGTCAGCGGAAAAGGCGGGGTGGGGAAAACCACCTTTTCAGCCATGCTTATACGAACACTGAACGACCAGGGAAAAAAAGTTCTGGCCATTGATGCAGACCCGGATGCAAACCTGGCGGCGGCCGTGGGGATACCCGATGCGGAAAACATCGTCCCCATATCGGAAATGAAAGACCTGGTATATGAACGCACCGAGGCCAAACCGGGGAGCATCGGGGGATTCTTCAAGATGAATCCGAAAGTGGACGATCTGCCCGATTCCCTTTCCGCAAAGCTGGGAAACATCAAGCTGATGCGCCTGGGCGGGGTAAAAAAAGGGGGCAGCGGATGTATCTGCCCGGAATCCACGATGCTCAAAGCCCTGATCACCCACATCGTACTCGCCCGGGATGAAGTGGTGGTCATGGACATGGAAGCCGGCATCGAGCACCTCGGGCGCGCCACCGCCGGCAGCGTCGATCGCCTCGTGGTGGTCGTGGAGCCGGGTCGTCGGAGCATCGATACGGCCCTGCACATCAGGAAACTGGCCGGGGAGATCGGATTGAGCCGGATTTCCATGGTGGGCAACAAAATCAGGAATGAAAAAGACGCCCGCTTTTTGAAAGAAAACCTTGCGGATTTTACATTTCTGGGTTTTCTCCCCTATGACGACGCCCTCATAGAAGCCGACCTCCAGGGACGCTCCCCGTACGAGGTCGATTCGGAAACCAGGGTAAAAATAGCTGAAATAGCGGCCGATCTTATATGAACAGCAAAAGGCGATATATTCCCCGGAAAAACAGGAAGCCCCGAAGCCGCCCGCCCGTCAAGCCCGGGTCGGACAAGAGTCTGAAAAAGATCTTCGCATCGATCGGCGTTCCGAAAAAAAAGCCGTTTACGCCGGATCGCTTCCAGTCCGAAGCAGTGGAGGCCATCAAAAAAGCGGACTGCCTGGTCACGGCCCCGACCGGGGCCGGCAAGACATGGATTGCGGTGGAAGCCATCCGCCAGGTTTTCGCTGCCGGCGGCAGGGCATGGTATGCTTCCCCGCTGAAAGCCCTGACCAATGCCAAGTACCAGGAATTCTCGGAAATATTCGGGGGAGAAAATCTGGGGATCCTCACGGGCGACCGGAAGGAAAACACGGACGCCCCCATCCTGGTGGGGACCACCGAAATCCTGCGGAACCAATTGTACGACGCCATGCACCGGGGAGAGAACATCTCCACCGACCTGGTCGTGTTAGACGAAGCCCATTACCTGGGCGATTATGACAGGGGGGTCGTGTGGGAAGAGACCATGATCTACCTCCCCTCCCGGATTCCGCTGCTCATGCTCTCGGCCACCATCGGAAATGCCCGGCAGATTGCGGACTGGCTGGAATCGATCCGCTCCCGGAAGTGCACCACCATCGAGGAGAAAAACCGTCCGGTTCCCTTGTTCCCGCTTTTTCTCCATCCATCGGGGACGCTTTTTCCCCTGTTGAACCAGACGGACAAAAAGAAGCAGCTTCACCGGAAGGCCTCAGGCTTTGTGAAGGAGGGGAAGGACCAGCGCCGGTCTTTCAGGGGACAGGCCCCACCGGTGCCCGATTTGCTGCGCATCCTGGACAAGTACGACCTTCTGCCGGCCATCTTTTTTTTAAAATCCCGGGCCGACTGCGACAATGCCCTGACAGCGGGGGCGACCTTCTCTTCGTCTGAAGATGAGACCCGGCGGGAAAACCGTAAGAAGCGGATCGCCGAACTGGTGGCCAAAGTGCCCCACATCGCCGGGCACAAACAGATGCAGATCCTGAAGCAAAAAGGACTCGGCGCCCATCACAGCGGGCAGCTCCCCGCCTGGAAAATCATTATTGAAACCCTGATGACCGAAGGGTATCTCGATGCGGTCTTTGCCACTTCCACTGTTGCCGCGGGGGTAAATTTTCCGGCGCGCTCCATTGTCTTTTTCAATTCGGACCGGTTCAACGGGCGTGAATTTTCACCCCTCACCCCCACGGAATTCCACCAGATGACCGGCCGGGCCGGCAGGCGGGGCATGGACAAGATCGGGTTCGCCCTCGCGGTGCCGGGCCGCTACATGGACATCTCGTATGTGGCCAGACTGGTTCACGCAAGGGCCACGGACGTGATCAGCCAGATCAAGATCAACTTCTCCATGACCCTGAACCTTCTTTTGTCCCATCATCCCGAACAGATCCGGGACCTGCTGGACAAATCCTTTGCCACCTACCAGTTCAAGCAGACCGACAAAAAAGAAAAAACCTCCGGCGGGCGGTACCAGGACACGGAGTTTCTGTGGCAGAACTTTTTGCACCATCTTGAATTTTTAAAGAAAAAAGACTACGTTTCAAAAGATGACACCTTGACGGATGACGGCATATGGGCATCCCAGCTGCGAATCGATCACCCCCTCATGGTCGCAGAGGGGTTTCGCGCAAATCTTTTTCCGGAATCGGATCCCGCGCTGCTTGCCGCCGTCATGGCCTCCCTTGTAAATGAGCGGGAAACCGATGATGCAAGCATCCCCCCGGAAAAGATATCGGATGGCCTGCAGGAGGCGTTCGCAATGGTAAGCGAAGGCCTGATGCCGTTTTCCAGCGAGCTGGAGGACGCCGGGTTTGCAGCGCCGGTTTTGTATATGAGACCCGCCTTGGCATTATACAACTGGGCAAACGGCGACGATTGGGAAGATGTCCTTGCGTTCTGGGACAGTGCCGAGGGAGACCTGGCGATGCTGATCATGCGCACCGCTGACAATCTTCGTCACATCGGAAACCTATCCGGTGTTTTTCCGGCTGCGGCCAACTCCGCGAAGCAGGCCATTGACGGGATACTCAGGGATCCCGTCGTATCCGCCATCGCACCCGAAGCGAACAACCATACGGATCTCTGATACGCAGATATGAACGTCATTGAATGGATCATCCTTGGGTTCAACGTCTCGCTTTCCCTGACGACCGCCGGGCACGCCCTGTTTTTCAAGAAGACCCCGCAATCGGCGTTGGGATGGGTTGCGGTGTGCCTCATGTTTCCTTTCGTGGGCCCTTTTTTTTATTTCCTGTTCGGCATCAACAGGGTGCAAAACCGCGCCCGCAAGCTCGAAGTCAAGCGTCCGCCGTACCCCATCAAGGCCGACGACATGGCCTTGACCGAATCGTTGACCTTCCATTTCACCGATCTTGCCGAAACGGAAGCGTTCACCCGGATCGCGCGGATGTCGGACTATTTGAGCCGGCTCCCCATGCTGGGGGGGAACCGCGTCGAACCGCTCAAAGAAGGGGAAGACGCCTACCCGGCCATGCTCGATGCCATTGAAAACGCAAAGGAAAGGCTTTTTCTGTCCAGCTACATCTTTGATACCGACGACATCGGGACCGTCTTTGTCGATGCCCTGTCAAGGGCCGCGGGGCGGGGCGCAGATGTGAGGGTCATCGTGGACGGGGTCGGAGAATACTATTCCTTCCCCCGGGTCAGCGCGCTTCTTAAAAAAGAGGGAATCCCACATGTCCGGTTTCTCCCCCCGAAGCTGATCCCGCCGATGTTTCATATCAACCTCAGAAACCACCGGAAAATACTGGTGGCAGACGGGGATACCGGATTTACCGGGGGGATGAATATCCGGGACCGGCACATGATCGAAAAGGAGCCATACGGGGAAAGGGTTTCGGACATCCATTTCCTGTTTACCGGCCCGGTCGTGAGACAACTGGAGCAGTCTTTCATCGAAGACTGGTCTTTCTGCACGGGGCAGGCCATCCCCCCTACCAAGCGCCCGCCCGTGCCGACCGGGGAAGCCGTATGCCGCACGATTATCGACGGTCCGAACGAAGAGGCCCAGCAATTGTCCAAAATTCTCGTGGGGGCGATCGCCGCGGCAAGAAAACGGGTCCAGATCATGACCCCCTATTTCCTTCCCTCCACCGAGATGGTGTCCATCATGCAGACTACCGCGCTTCGCGGCATTCAGGTGGAAATCGTTCTGCCGGAGCGCAACAACCTGCCGTTTATCCAGTGGGCCGGCAACAACATGCTGGCAGACCTGCTTCAATACGGCGTGGAAGTGTACTTCCAACCCCCCCCGTTCGTTCATTCCAAAATTTTCGTCATCGACGGCATATACGCGCAGATCGGTTCGGCCAACATCGATCCCCGCAGCCTGCTGCTCAACTTTGAACTGAACGTGGAGATTTATCACAGGGATTTTGCCCAAACAATGTCGGACCATATCGATGAAGCGGTCAAAAGATCCCGGCGGGTTACCCTTGAAATAATCCACCAGCGTTCAAAACTGGCAAAAACCAGGGATGCGGTGGTGTGGCTGTTTTCCCCCTACCTGTGACCGAAAAACCATGCTGTTGACGCTTACGGTTGCCGCTTACCACCTTGGCCCCGGCCCGGATGCTGCATCAGGAACCATCAGCTCCGGGTACTTTTTCATACGCAGATGCTTCCCTTGAAAAAACAGCGGCCTTTGAAGGAGTAAATTCCGGATTGTGTTTCCGCTGATTTTTCAAGGTTCTGTGCCGTTCCATTTTTTCATGAACGCGGTCGCGCACTTTCCGGGAGCCGGAATTGACCAGCGCACGGCCGTAGCGCATGTTCTTGCCCAACAGATCCGAGGTGTTATTCATATTGGTCCGGAGTTTCATGCTGCTGGAGGTCACTTTTCGCAGCAACCCCACTTCCTTGCCCATGGTCCATGTCATTTTTTCCCTCACGGCGTCCAAAAAGGCCGCGGAATTGCTTTCGCAGGCGGCATAGGTGACAGCGGCCCCCATCTGGAACAGATTGTGGCCGTCGGAACCGGCGGTCAACCCCGTATTCATGTTGAAACCAAGCACCGTGGATTTCAGGTTCCAGCGATGGACGTTGGCCGCGTTAATCACCTCTACGCCGTCCGCCATGGCAAGGAGCGACTCCTGTCGGGACTTGCTGAAAATCGGGTTGCACACGCCGGTATACACAGCGCAGTAGGGATGGGGAAACACGACGAGCCCGTTGTATTTTCGAACGCACGAAATAATCGATTCCATGCTCATGGCGCATGACGTCATGACATTTTTCCCCAGCCACGGCGACACGTCGGTCTCAAAAAAACCGATCAGGTCGTCTATCGTATAAAAATAGGCCAGGATATGGGCCCCCTCCCTTGCCGTGATCTCAATGCCGGGAATGGAAAGGATATCCTTGTACCGGGCCATTTCCACGGCTCCGTTAATGGCGTTATGGTCGGTGACGGCGATACCGATACCGAGTTTCCGGGCTCTTCCGGCAATGGCCGCCACCGAGTTGAATCCGTCGGAATACCGGGAATGAAAATGAAGATCCACAACGGTATAGGAACGGGCAAGCGCCGGGAGAGCGGGCTTTCCGAAAATGACGCGGTGGTTGTCTTCGATGTCCGAAATACAGGTATTGTCGCTTTTCGCGGTTTGTGAAAACATGGCTTTTGAATTATATCCGTTTTTGCTATACATTGAAGACCGCATGTTGCATGCATCCAACATGCGGCTGTTGAAAGGCGCAATAAAAATCGCTGTCGATTTTCCGCTTTCCACCGGCTTTTCCGTCTGCCCGTTTTTTTGAAAAAACACCTGCGTTTTAAAAAAACAGGCGCGGCTGCCGAAAATACAAATTCCCTGTATAATAAGATGGATTTTTGTTTTGTTCAAGAAGGAAAATAATTGTTTTGACCGATAACTGGAAAATCAGAGACCTCATTGACCTGGAATATTTCCTCGGACAAAAATACACCGGCAGGGCGGACGAGGAAGCATCCGGGGGGGCGGATTTCGACCGCAGCGTGTATTTGTCCTATACAAAGGACAAGCCGGCAGGGGATCCAATATCGCAGCGGCGGCGCCTTTTGCGCTACTGGCTGGAACAGCGGCGGGCGCAGGAAAGGACCGGCGACGCGGACGGACCCCTTTTGCCCGGGGACGTTTTTACGGATACCATGCGGATCGTAAAGCTGCTGATCAGCGCAGGGGCTTTTCTCTTCGGGGCGGGCCTGGCGTGGAGCCTTTTGTCCTACACGGGCAGGGAGGCCGTCAATGTATTCACGTGCATCTGGGTGCTCGTGGTACCGCAGGTGCTCCTTTTGCTTTTCCTGCTGGGATCGGTCGCGCTCGGCAAAGTGGGGATCGTTGCATCGCTCAAAGGGTTTTATCCGGTGTTTGGCGCCATGATTTACACCTTGATGCAAAAACCCTTCCGCTTTGCGAAAAAACGGATGAATGCCGACACGGCAAACCGGATAAGCGGGGCGTACGCGCTGATGGAAAAAACCCGGCGCCTCTACGCACCTGTCTTTTTCTGGCCGGTATTTCTGACCGGACAGATAGCGGGCATTCTGTTCAACACGGGGATACTATGCGCCCTGTTGATAAAGGTCGCCATTACCGACCTTGCCTTTGGCTGGCAGACCACCCTGCAGATCGCGCCGGAAACCGTGCTGCGGCTGGTGGAGATTGCCGCATTGCCATGGTCCTGGCTGTTAGACCCGCCCGTCTCCCATCCCACGCTTGCCCAGATCGCCGGATCCCAGATGATTTTGAAGGAGGGCATATTCCATCTTGCCACGGGCGACCTGGTGGCCTGGTGGCCGTTTATACTCCTTTGCGTTTCGTTTTACGGCCTTCTGCCCCGCCTGCTGCTTGCCGGCGCAGGCGGCGTGATGAAACGAAGGGCGCTTTCCTCCCTTGATTTCACGCAAGCGGCATGCGACCGGCTGGTAATGCGGATGCAATCCCCCCGGCTCAACACGTCCAGCGAGCCCTACCGGCCGAAGACGACCGAAGAAAAAGAGGCCGGAACTTTTGCCGGCGGCATGGACACCGCGACGCACCCTTCGGATCCACTGGCCGCAGTGGTCCTGGTGCCGGAAGAAATTATCGATCCGTCCATGCGGGCCAGGCTCGACAATGCTTTGATCGATTCGATGGGCATACGTCCGGCAGCCCTTGTTTTTTCAAAAATGGACCTACGGGCTGACAGCGCTGCACTGCGGCAGGCCCTTTCCGAAAAACAGGACGAAAAGGATCCCCTCCGGATCGTGATCGTGCAGGAGGCCTGGCAGCCGCCCATAAAAGAGATCATGTCCTGGATCAACAGCCTTCGCTCCGCAGCCGGCGGAACCGCAGGGATGATCATCGCCCTTACCGGCAAACCCGGAAAGGACAGCCTGTTCTCACCACCTTCGGCCCTGGATCAGAAAACATGGGAGCAGGCCGTAGAGCGTCTCAACGATCCCTATGTACGGATCGAATCGCTGGGAGGAGATAAACAAAAGTGAACAGAAAAACGCCGGTCTTCGCCGTACTCGGACATCCGAACGAGGGGAAGTCCTCGGTCGTATCCACGCTGGCCGAAGACGATCGGGTCAAAATAAGCCCTACACCGGGTGAAACGCGGGAGTGCCGGGAATATCCGGTCGTCATAGACGGGGCAACCATTCTTCGCTTCATTGACACTCCCGGTTTTCAGAATCCCCGGCGAACCCTGGAGTGGCTCGACGCATACACCGGACCGGACGAACGGATGATTTCCGAATTTATCCGAACCCACCGGGGGGGCGACGATTTCTCCGACGAGTGCGAGCTGCTGGCACCGCTTGCGGATGGTGCGGGGATTATTTTCGTGGTCGACGGTTCCCGTCCGTTCCGGCAGGTCGATGCCATTGAAATGGAAATCCTGAGGAAAACGGGCCTTCCCCGGATGATCGTCATCAATACCAAGGACAGGGAAACCACGGACAACATCGCGGTGTGGAAACAGGAAGCCAGAAAGCACTTCAACACCGTCCGGATGTTTGACGCCCAGCGGGCCGGTTTTGCCCAGCGGATTGGGCTACTGGAAAGCATCAAACATATCGATCCCGAAGGGCAGCCGGCCCTGGAAAACACGATTGCGGCGTTTTGGGCCGACTGGCACCAGCGCATCGGAGAAACCGCCGCAATTATCGAGCAACTGCTGCAAACGGTGACCGGGCATAAAATGGAGACCGTCTGCAAAGATACGGCGCATATTGAAGCGGCCCGCGAAGCGCTCACAAGATCCTACCAGGACCGGATCACGAAATTTGAAAAACAGGCCCACCAGGAAATCAAAAAGCGCTTCAAGCACAACCTTTTTTCCTATGAGCTCCCCCCCCAGTCGATCCTCCGGCACGATCTGTTCGACAAAAAGACATGGCAGGTGCTGGGCCTTTCCCGACGCCAGATGGCCATCGCCGGGGCCGGCATTGGCGCAGGCATCGGCGCCCAGGTGGATTTGGCATTAGGGGGGCTCACCTTCGGCGTTTTCACGGCCGTGGGGTCGGCCTTTGGCGCGGGATCGGCGGCTGCGGGTATGAAAAAAATTGCCGGTGCCAGAATAAAGGGGCTGCGGCTCGGCGGGGTGAAAATCGAGGTCGGCCCCGTGGAAAACGACGCGCTTTTGTATGTCCTGACGGACCGGTGCCTTGTCTATTTTTACCATGTGACCCACTGGACGCACAGCCGAAGAGATGCACCCGATGCGGGCGCTTTTGAAAAAACAGACATTACCCCGCACCTGAGCGGCGCGTGGCCCGCGGAAAACCGGAAAATATCCCGCGAATTCTTCCAATCGCTTAAAAAAAAGGACGCCAGGGGGACGGGGACGGCTTCCGTATCCTTCCGAAAAATGCTCGTTAGCGTTTTAACCGATATTTCCGGCAGCAGCGATCGTCCGGAAAGCCTTTCCGGCCAGGGAGCGCCTCCCCTTGACAGCGGCGGCTCACCGGTATGACGGAAGGCATCGACACGGTACACAGGTGACAGACAACATGGACCATGGCATATATCTCATTGGATTCAAAAGGAAAGGGCTGTTTGACGCGCTTACCCCGGAAGCCCTTTCAGCGGCGCACCCGTTGTGGCAGGCGGATGTTGAACAATTCGGCCCGTGGTCCGGATCCGCGAAACATAAAGGGGAAAAATCCTCCGGCGGACCGCTATGGCGCCGTCAAGCGGATGGCACGGAAACCCGCATCCTGGTTTGCGGCAGAAGTTCATCCACCATGGATATCCTGCGGCACCTGATCGACACCATGGGCCTGGAACCATGGGATTCGGTCCTTGCCGTTGAACAGGCCGCGGGCAGGGGGCAGCACCAGCGGAAATGGCTGTCATTTCCGGGAAACATATACGCGTCCTGGTACTGGCCCGAACTGGCCGATATCAAAGGGGCCTCCCCCGGATGGTCTTTTATGGCATCCCTGCTGGCCGGCGAACTGGTGGCCGCCGCCCTTGAAGACTATGGCTTTTCCCCCCGGATCAAGTGGCCCAATGATCTGTTGGTTCATGATCGTAAAATATGCGGCATTCTTACAGAGCAACGAAACGGCCGGATCATCGTCGGCATCGGGCTCAACCTTGCCGGGGCCCCGTCCGAAAAACAACTGGAGAATTCCTTCTCGATCCCGGCTTCGCATCTGGCGGCGCTTGGCGTGGAAACCACCCCCCTGGCACTATGGGTCCGCATTGCTGCATCCGGCAGGCAGCGACTGCTCGGGTTGCTGCAGCAAACCACCCCGGAGGCATTCGTCAGACGCCTTGCGCAGCGGCTGGCATGGATCGGACGGGATGTAACCGTCCGAAAAAGTCCGGAAGAAACGTTTCAGGCCGCAATTGAGGGGCTGGCGCCGGACGGCGGGCTGATCATCCGGCGCCGGGGTAACACAGAGGTCATTTATACCGGCAGCATTCTGCCGGTATAAAATCTTCAGATTGCCGGTATCATATGGGCGGGGCAATGGTCACCAGCACCCGCATATCGGTTTTGGCGCGGACGCCGTGCGGTTCGCTGATATCCGATATCAACACATCGCCGGGACCGGCCGGGATCACCGCATTTTCTGCGCCCAGAAACTCGCCTGCTCCCTCAAGCACCGTGATGGAAAGCTGCCCCTCGATGTCGTGGGAATGTACGGGAAGCTCCTGCCCTCCCCTGAAATTGAAATTAATGACCTTGAAATAAGGGGAATCATGCACCAGCAGCTTTTTGAACTGCTTTTCCGAAAAGTCGTTCTCCTTGAACACCTCGATTTTTTTCAACATTGAAAACGCCTCCTTTTTTTTGTATTGGCGGATTTATCTTTTATTCCTTTTTCGCCCGGAAAAGAAGATAAAGCCTTGACTTAGATCAATTCTACCAGAAAATAGCAAAACCGGGGACCATTTTGCTTGAATTCCATTATAGCCCGGTGCTACTGTCAATGTAACCCCGTATCCTAGGCGGAACGCCATACACGGCCGGTTCCGGAACTGTTTTCCGATAATCGGCAGGGGTATCAAGGCAAAAAACGGGCGATGCCCGGAAAGGTGCAAAAACAAAGCCATGTCCAAAAAAGCGGAAATCCTTCAACGGGCCATGCGTCTTTTTGCCGGGAAAGGATACAAAAACGCCTCGATTGCGGAGCTCGCAAAATGGACGCAGGTGGCGGAAGGGACCATTTATTACCATTTCAAGACAAAAGAAGCCCTTTTCCAGGCGGTTCTCGAAAACATCGAGCAAACCCTTATCCATGAATTTGAAAGCTACACTGCCGGCAAAGAATTCGAAACCGGCCTTGAAAAGATTGAACAGAGCATATTTTTTTACCTCTACCTGGTGGGTACCCGGGAAGAAATGTTTCTGGTCCTTCACCGCTACGATGCATACGAAATGGCGCAAATCAACCAGGTTTTCCGGGAGCATTTTTCAAAAATCTATTCTTTTCTGCTCGACACCTTCCAGGACGGCATTCGGAAAGGCCGGCAGGACGGCTCCATCGGGGATACGGATGCCGCCAAAACGGCATTTATCATCTTTGCCATGGTGGACGGGGTCGCCCGGCTCAAAACTTTCAATCTATATGATTCCAGTGCGCTCTACGAGCATCTTCTCCTGAGCTGCCGCAAAATGCTCCGGCCATAAAACGGCCCAAAAAACGCTTTTTTTCTTGACAATTTTTTTGATTCCGTTATTATACTGAGTACTCACTACAAAAACGGATTGTCAACCCCCTTGTCCAAAACCATAGGGAAGCGCATAAGATGGCGGTTGTATCAATTTTCAGCGGGAGCTTCTGCCGCGGTGAAGAGGTGGCCGAAGCGCTTGAAACGGCAACCGGGTACACCCTTTTACGAGACAACGACATCGTTTCCCGGGCGTCAGAGCACTCTTCCATTCCAGACGAACGCCTTTTCCGGTGCTTATCCGGCAAGTCGTCGGTCTTCAACCCCTTTACCCGGGAATTTGAACGCTCCCTTGCCTGGCTGAAACTCGCCCTTGCTGAATACCTGCAAAACACCCGCTTTATCCTGCACGGGCACACAAGCCACCTTATCCCCCCATCCATTTCGCATGCCCTTCACGTCTGTCTCATCGCCGACCGGCCCTATCGCATCCGGGACTGCAGCCGATGCTGCAATATCGACCAGGAATCTGCCGCCGCGCGAATTTCCGGAGAAGACGCCCGTAAAGCCGCTTGGGTAAAGCAGTTGAAAGGGGTTGAGGATCCATGGGAGCCATCCCTTTATGACATGGTGCTGCCGACCAACACCCTTGATACGGAAAAAATTCTCGCGTTTATCCAAAAAGGCATCAACGCCAGTGCGTTAGCCCCTTCCAAACCCGGCATGGAGGCAGCCGCGGTTTTCCTGGAAGAAGCCCGCATCGAGACCGCACTTGCGGAAAAGGGGCACGTGGCACAGGTAACATACGGGGGGAATCAGGTCACGTTGACGATCGACCGGCCGGTCATGATGCTTGAACGGCTCGAGGAAGAACTCACATCCATCGTCACGGGTATATTGCAGGGATGCGACGTAGCTGTCAACGTCCACCCGGAAGCCGGCCAGGGAGAAGTGTACCGAAAATACAACCATAACACCCCTTCCCGGGTGCTGCTGGTGGATGATGAACGCGAATTTGTCCAGACACTGTCCGAACGGCTTGAAATGCGGGATATCGGGTCCGCAGTGGCCTATGACGGGGAGAGCGCCCTTGAAATGATTTCCGAGGACGAACCGGACGTCATGCTGCTCGATCTGCAAATGCCCGGCATAAACGGCATTGATGTCTTAAAAACGGTAAAAGAGACCCGCCCGGAAATTGAAATCATTATCCTTACCGGCCACGGTACGAAAAAAGACCATGATCTCTGCATGAAGATGGGGGCGTTTGCCTATCTGGAAAAACCCGTGGACATCGATGTCCTGAGCAATACTCTCATGCGCGCCAATGAAAAAATGCACCGAAACAAGCAAGATGCACAAGTAAAAGTCGCAAGATAAAGAACAGATGGCTAAGTTAAAAGTTCCATATACAAGGCGCAGTAGATGGGACTTTTTACGACGCCATCAAGCAAAGGAATGCCTGAAAAATGTCGTTCTGGCAACGCATTAAACCCGATTTCTGGGAACATCACGACGTGGCTGCAGGGCTTCACAGCCACCTCTTCAACCTGCGGCGCATATGGCTCCTGAGCATCGTGCTCATTGCGAGCGCAGCCATCATTCCCGTGTTTTTCCTGACGGTTATTGACTACCGTGTGACGCGCAACGCCATTGAATCCGAAAACATCAACCGTACGATCCGGCTGGTTTCCAATACCCGGCGGACCGTTTCTTTTTTTATCACGGAGCGCCAGTATGCCCTGCAGTTTCTTGCACGGGACAATTCCCTGGAAAAAATAGGAAACCAGGAGCGACTGGATACCATCCTGGAAAACTTGAAAGACAGTTTCGGCCGGTTTACCGATCTTGAGGCCATTGATACCCGCGGAAACCAGATCGCCTACAGCGGCCCCTATAACCTGGAGGCCACCAATTATCGCGACCAGAACTGGTTTAAAGAGGTCCTCGTCCACGGCGATTACATCAGTGATATTTTTATGGGGTCCCGCATGAATCCCCATATGGTCATTGCCGTTACGCATCCGGAGAACAATGGCAATGGATATATACTGCGCGCTACCGTGGAAGCATCCCAGTTTCACGAGGAACTGCTGCAGATCGAATCCGGCAGCGAAGAGGAGCTGCTAATCACAAACCATGAGGGCATCCTTCAAACCCCTTCAAAGCGGTTCGGCAGCATTTTCGGGGAAATCGCTCTGGAAATCCCCAAATATTCGGAATCCACAAGGGTTCTTGAAGCGACCGGACCGGACGGGGAAGCACTTTTTCTGGGGTATGCCTATTTGGAAAACACCCCTTTTATCCTGATGGCGGCGAGGGACAAGTCCTCCCTGATGCAATCCTGGTATCAAGCCAGGGATCAGATTGTGACATACCTGATCGGGAGCATTGCGGTCATTTTGATCGTGGTGCTTGTCGTGGCCACCTACCTGGTCAGCAAAATTCATACGGCGGACCAGAACCGCGTGGCCGCCCTGCACAAAGTGGAATACATCAACAAAATGGCTTCCATCGGTCGGCTTTCCGCAGGGGTTGCCCATGAAATCAACAACCCCCTGGCAATTATCAACGAAAAAACCGGCCTTATGAAGGATCTCCTGTTGCAAATGGAAGAATCTCCCATACGAAACCGGATCGAGACGCTGGCAGATGCCATCCTGCAGTCTGTAAACCGCTGCTCGCGCATTACCCGGCGATTGTTGAATTTTGCCCGCCATTCAGAAGCCGCTTTCAACTTGATCGATATCGGCGAGGTGATCGACAACGTGACCGGTTTTCTGAATAAAGAGGCAGAATACCGAGACATTCAGATTGATATCGATATCGCTCCGGATATTCCCCTGATCAAAAGCGACCGGGGAAAACTCGAACAGATCTTTCTCAATCTCATGAATAATGCCTTTGCCGCTCTTGAGGACGGCGGGTATCTCAATATAAAGGCGCGGAAGCTGTCCGGGGAAAGACTGCGCGTCCTTGTCATCGACGACGGCTGCGGGATTCCGCCCGAAGACCTGCCCCGTGTATTCGAACCGTTTTTTTCCACGCGCACGCAGCAGGGGGGGACCGGCCTGGGCCTTTCCATCACCCGAAACCTGGTCGAGGAAATCGGGGGTACCATCGACGTTGAAAGCCAACCGGGCGAAGGTACCCGTTTCTCCATAACATTGCCATTCAATCCGGATATTGCAAAAAATGAAACCGATACAAGTGCTCCTGGTTGACGATGAGGAAGAGTTGGTTTCAACCCTGGCGGAACGGCTGGAAATAAGGGGAATCAACGCCGAATGGGCAACCAGCGCGGACGCAGCCTGTGAAAAAGTGAGTGAACGAAAATACGACGTTGCGATCCTGGATGTCAAGCTGCCCTGTATCAGCGGGTTTGACCTTCAACGAAAAATGGCGCAAATAGCGCCGGAGGTGCATTTCATGTTCATGACGGGGCACGGATCCCCCGGCGGATTCACCGGCAAAAACACAGAGGCCGACCTTTACGACTGCCTGATCAAACCCGTGGACATCGAGGTCCTGGTTGAAAAAATTCGCAACGCCATAAGACGAAATGGATAACCGCAGCGCCGGACAAAAGCGGCAGCCGGGATAACAAAAAAAAGGATCGACATGACAGAACCGGTCAATACAGTGGCACCCGATGGATTGAAATTTTTCGGCCAGATGTCGGCATCAATTTCCCATGAACTGAAAAACACCCTTTCCATCATGAACGAAAGTGCCGGATTGCTGGTGGATCTGTCCGCCATGGCGGAAAAAGGGGGGGAAATCGATCCCGCGAAAATCAAACGGTTGAGCGGAATGGTCCAGCAGCAGATCAAACGCACGGATGACATCATCCGGAACATGAACCGCTTTTCACACCTCGTGGACGAACCGTTCCGGCAAATCGAAACAGCGGATTTTCTCCGACTGGTCGCCCAAATATGCCGGCGCCTTGCCGCATCGGCAGGTGCCCGTTTAGAAGCGGAAGAAGGAGGACAGCCGCTCAATATTGTTACGCGACCCTTTTATCTCCATTACCTTCTCTGGGGGTTGATTCAATTCAGTATCAATACCGCGGGCACAACAGGCGCGCTCAAGATGCGGGCGGAACCGGCCCCCGGCGGAGGGGGAGCATATATTGTTTTTTCCGGCCTTGAGACGGTGCCGGACAACCCGGAACAGCTTTTCAGCGGCAAAAACACCGAAAAAGGGCTGATGTCGCTTCTGGGGGCAGCGCTTCATGGAAACACCCCGGAAAAAACATTGATTCTTTTTTTACCGGAGACAATGGATCAGTAAATAGCCGGAAACGGCCTTACCAGCCAAACATAACAAAAGGAGTACAGGTCATGTCTACAAAAGTCCTTCTCGTTGATGACGAAAAAGATTTCCTCGAGGTTTTGGGGGAAAGAATGAAGATTCGCGGAATGGATGTCAGCACGGCGGCAACCGCCACGGAGGCGCTTTCACTTACCGAAGACCAATCTTTCGATGCCATCGTCCTCGATTTGATGATGCCGGAAATGGACGGTCTGGAAGTGCTGCAAAACATCAAGGCGAAAAATCCGGAATTACAGGTTATTCTGCTCACCGGCCATGGGAGCATCGAAAAAGGCGTGGAAGCCATGCGGCTGGGGGCGATGGATTTTGTCGAAAAACCGGCCGATCTGGAAAGCTTGACGGAAAAAATCAAAAAAGCCCAGGCGCGGAAAATGATCCTTGTAGAAAGAAAAGCCGAAGAAGAAGTCCGCAACATCATTATCAGCAAGGGGTGGTAATCGGTTACATACGGGGCGCCTTTCACTGCAGCCCCTGCGCCGGTTGACAAATAAAAAGATTCCTATCCGCCGGTTTACCCGTTACGCGGAGGTGGCACTGTTTTCCCATTGCCACCGGTTGTTTCCCCTTTGTCTCCTGTCAGGGGCTTTTTCTTGCTTTTCCCTCCCGTTGTTCATTGCCTTCCCTATTGTTCTCCCCTTGCAAATGGAATAAAACATTCTTGACAGGATGTGGATATTTCTGATAAATGAGTGAATGCTCATTCATTCGATCGGACCGGACTTTTTATGAAATAATCCGGGAAAGAATTTTCCTTCGTAACCGGCCCCTGTGAATGACGGCTTGCCCCGGCAAAGCGGTTTCCGCTTGCGCGTCCGGCATCTGTAACATATTAAAATTATTACTATACATATAATAAAAATTTTAACGAAGGGAGAATACAAATCCAATGAAAGCAATCCTGGCGTTAATTATTGTGGCGGCAGGCGTGGCAGCATTCGTATACGTGCTCGCCAAGCGCATGGCACCGCTTTTCAGGGCCGCACAAGGCCCCCAACTGGATCGCATCGGCGAACGCCTGTTCGCCCTGTATCACTTTCCGCACCACCGGATGCCCCGGCCGGGATACGAAACGATCGGCTACACCCATATCACCATCATCTTAAGCCTGGTGGCGCTGTCCATCCATGTGCTTATGCTTATCTACAGCGGATTTACAGGTCTGGAGATGCCGGGGACGGAATGGACGATCGGCGTGGTCTATTCGGTCATCGCGGACATTGCCCTGACCGTACTTCTGGCCGCATGCATTTTTGCCGCCGTCCGCAGGGGATATGCCCGGCCGGCCCGTTATGAAGTCCCTGAAAAATACGGAAAGGACAAGTCAAGGCCGATGGCGATACTGCTGATCTCCGTTCTGGGCGCCATCGCTCTGCTAGACATGATTTTTCTGGGAAGCGCCGCCGCGGCTGCGCAAGCCGCCGGCGAGACCTACCGGTATATTCTTCCCTTGACCGGCACCTGGTTTGCCGCGTTTATCATGAGCGGCCTTTCGGCATCAGCGGCGGGCACCGTCAACACGCTTGTATACTTTATTCTTCTGATCGGTATTTTCGTTTTCATCAACCTCGTCCCCTTTGACCGCCTGTTTCACATGCTCACCGGGCCGGCGACCGTATTTTTCAAAAAACTCGACAAGGGGAGCGTCAAACCGGTTCAGTGGGGCGTGGATGACGAAAAGGTCGCGGATCTGGAGTCCTTCGGCGTAAAAACATTCGAGGATTTCACATGGAAACACATCCTGGATTTTTATTCCTGCGCCGACTGCGGCCGGTGCAGTGAACACTGCCCGGCCAATGCCGTGGGGCGTCCCCTCTCCCCGCGGTTCATCTCCCTCAAGGGGCGGAATTATGCCTTTTCCCACTATCCGCTGAAAGGGCCCATGGTTAAAGGGGAACCCCTTATCGGCGGGATTTACGAAGAAGATGAAATCTGGTCCTGCACGACGTGCGGCGCCTGCGAAGAAGAATGTCCGGTAACCATTGAATACATTGATAAAATCGTCGACCTCCGCCGCGGCATGGTCGATGAGGGAATGGTTCCCCAATCCCTGCAGAAGCCGTTGAACGCCCTTGGCAAACGCGGCAATCCATGGGGAAAAATGGAAAAGAAACGGGCGGAATGGACCAAGGACCTTCCGGAGGACGTCAAGATAAAGGATCTTTCCGGCGGCGATACTGCGGAAACCCTTTACTTCGTGGACAGTATCACTTCTTATGACGACCGGATGGCCGATCTTGCCCGCGCCACCACGACCGTTCTCTCCGCAGCCGGCACCGATGCCGGAATACTCGGGAAGAATGAAAAGGACAGTGCCAATGAAGTCCGGCGTTTCGGGGAAGAAATGCTCTTCCAGGAGCTTCGGAACCACAACACCGATATGATCCTGGAAAGCGGCGCCACGAATATCGTCACATCGGACCCCCATGCATTGAATGCCCTGAAAAAAGACTACAAGGATATGCCGCCCGTCGAGCATATCAGTGAATTTACCCTGCGGCAGTTGAAAAGCAACGCCATTGCCTTCAAACCGCTTGACGATTCAGAGAAGGACAAGATATATACCTTCCATGACCCCTGCTACCTCGGCCGGCATAACGAAATCTACGATGCACCGCGAGAGGTAATGGATGCGATACCCGGATTGAAGCGGGTGGATATGGATCGCTGCCGGGATCGCTCCTTCTGCTGCGGCGGCGGCGGATTGATGCTCTTTTACGAGCCCGAGGAAGAGCAGCGGATGGGCGTTCTGCGTGTGGAAATGGCAAAGGAAGCGGGTGCAACCGTGATTGTCACCGGCTGCCCCTTCTGCCTGGTCAACATGGAAGATGCGATCAAGGTGGCCGGCCTTGAAGGCCAGATGGAAGCCATCGACCTGTCGGAACTCATTGCCCGGCAGGTCCAAAAGGGATAGGTTTACTGAAAAGCCGCCAGGAATATAAAATCTGCCGGCTTTTCGGCATCATGTAATCAACTTTTTGGGGAGGAAGAACATGGAGATTTTGGTTTGCGTCAAAAGAGTGCCGGATACCTCTGAAAATGAAATAGAGGTAAACAGCGACGGTACGGATATCGAACGGGATGACCTGGTATACTCCGTGAATGAATGGGACAATTATGCCGTTGAGGAAGCCATTCAGATCAAGGACAAAGTGGGGGGTTCCGTAACCGTGGTGACCGTCGGGGACGAGGAATCCGAGGAAGTGCTCCGGCGGGAAATGGCCATGGGCGCCGACAACGGGATCCTTCTTGAGGACGATGCCTTTGAGGGCTCCGACGGAAAAGGCATTGCCGCCATCCTGAAAGCCGCCGTGGAAAAAGGCAACTATGACCTGATTCTTACAGGCGCCCAGGCGGACGACGGCGCCGCACAGGTGGGGGGCATGCTTGCAGCAATGCTGGATCTGCCCTATGCTTCGCTGGTCAATTTCATCGACGTTTCCGATGACAAGAAACTGAAAGTGGGACGCGAAATTGAAGGCGGCAACCAGGAAATGAACGAGATCGAACTGCCTTGCGTGCTTTCCATACAGACCGGTATCAATGAGCCTCGTTATGTCGGTATCCGCGGCATCCGGAAAGTGGCATCCGTTGAAATCCCGACCCATGGGGCATCGGATCTGGGTCTTGGCGCCGATGCTGTTGGAGCGGGTGCGGCAAAGGTCAAACGGCTCGATTATTTTGTTCCGGAACTTGGCGAAGGCGCTGAAATGCTTGAAGGCTCCACGGAAGAAAAGGTTGCCAAGCTGATTGAACTCTTAAAAGCCAAAGGAGGGATAAAGTAATGGCTCAATTTTTCGCATATATTGTACACAAAAATGGTGCTGCCGACGATTCCGCGTTGGAGTTGATCAACGCGGCCAAAAAAATCGACCCGTCGGCGGCTGTTACGGCCATCGTAACCGGTTCCGGGGCAGATCTGGACAAAGTGGCGGATGAAGTCGCGGCCTCCTACCCCGAAGTATGGAAAATCAGCAATGACGCACTGGCGTATCCCAATGCAGAAGTGGTGCGAAAGGCCCTTCTCAACAACCTGCCTTCCGACGCCGTTATCCTCATGCCCCACGACACCTTTGGCATGGACCTGGCGCCGGGGCTCTCCATCAAGCTGGACTCGGCATTTGTCAGCGACGTAGCGGACTTCGAAGGTGTTGACGGCACGGATATCAAGGTTATCCGCCAGGAATTTTCCGGACAGGTCAGCACCCACGTCAAGGTCGACATGTCCGGCGGCGCTGTTATTACGGTACGTCCAGGCGTGTTTCAGCCGGACGAAAGCAAATCCGCCGGCGGCAGTGTCACGGACAAGGATGCGGGCGACGTGTCCGCGAAACGGAAATATCTTGAAGTGCTTGTTGCCGAAGTCGGCGATGTGGATATAACCAAGTCAGAAGTGCTGGTTTCCGTCGGCCGCGGCATCGAGGACCAGGACAACCTCGAAATCATCCACGAGCTCGCAGAAGCCATGGGAGCGGACGTGGCTTGCTCCCGGCCCATCGTGGACGCCAAGTGGCTTGAAAAATCCCGCCAGGTCGGCACATCCGGACTGACCGTAAAGCCGAAGGTATATCTTGCACTCGGCATCAGCGGTTCCTTCCAGCACATGGGCGGAATCAAGGGCAACCCCTTCATTATCGCCATCAACAAGAATCCCAAGGCACCGATCTTCCAGCTTGCGGATGTGGGCATCGAGGAAGACATCCTGGAATTCGTGCCTGAATTGACCGAGGCCATCAACGAAGCCAAGTAATCTTTTCTACATCCGGCTTTTTTGTTTCATTAAAAAAGGGTTTTCACCGAGGTGAAAACCCTTTTTTATTTGTTTTATTTTCTGTTGGTTACATTATCCGATAAAGGAAGCCTCGTCAATATCAATGGCCGCGCTGTCGGAGGCCAGGATGGAATTCATTTTGCCTTCGGTGGTCGGGAGCACTGTCTTGCAGAAGAACTGTGCGCTCCGGATCAGA
>JAABTJ010000029.1 GCA_011389935.1 Desulfobacteraceae bacterium | reverse complement strand
AATGCAGGATGTTTTGCTTCACTTCGCCAAGAGCGATCGACAATCACTCCCAATGTCGCCCACGGGCAGCAACCCCCACCCCTAAAGGAAATTGGCCATTTTATAAATTGCATCATTCATGCTGTTGGCGCCACTATTGTCAGGCATATGTCTTTCCGAAGCCTGTTCGTTATGCATCATGCGACTAACGACATGCAAAAACGGGCCATACAACAAAATGATCAATTTCCTTATGGCCGGGGGGTGGTGTTGCCTGACAGCAACATTGGGAGGACATGGCAGACCGCTCATGGCGAAGATACGCCCGGCGGCCTGAATTGTTTGAGCCCCGTTAGGGGCGAGTTTTCAGGACGCGGCGTATCGAGCCATAAAGCGGTCGCCAGGTACTCACAGTTGCTGAAGGCAATACCACCCCCCGGCCATGGGAAATTGAACCTTTGACCCGTAGAATCTTATCATAATCATGTGTGATGATAAAAATGAACCTAACCAAACACAGCATACCGCAAAACGCTTCGGCTTCAGGCTTCCGCCGGTGTTTCCCCCTCCGGCCCGAAGGGTTTGAAAAGAATGATCAGCCGCGGCAGAAGGGTCAGCGCCCCGATCAGGGCGATAAGCATGGCAAGCCCGGAAAACAGGCCGAAAATAATCGTCGGAATGAAATTGGACAAGGATAGAATCGCAAACCCGGCCACAATGGTGATACAGGTGTAATACAGGGCATAGGCAATGCTTCCGTGGCAGCGGCGCATGCTCTCCATATAGTCGCCGGTTTTGGCAAATTCCCGCATGAATCGGTAAATGTAATGAATGGAATTGTCCACCGCGATGCCGATGCTGACCGAGGCGATCGTGATGGTCATGATATCGAGCGGAATGTCAAGCCATCCGAGCATGCCCAGAACAACGCTTGTGGAGAGAATGTTCGGAAACAGCGCGATAAGTGCGACCTTTACAGATCGGAAAAGAACAAGAAACATGACCAGAAGCGCCGCCAGGACCACACCGATGGTCAGGATCTGGGAGGAAAAAAGCTGCTGGAGAACATCGTTGTACAGGACCATCATGCCGGTAAGATGGACGTTTTCGGCCCTGAAACCGAAGTCTTCGGTCAAATCGCGGCGTATTTGCCCGATGAGTTCGTTGCGCCGCAGGTTCTCGGCCGAATCGATTACCCGAAGATTGATGCGCGTTTCATTTTTTTCTATGGACACGAACGGCGCAACCAGAATCTTTCTGAACTCCTCGGGAAACTGGTTGAACACCAGGTTCAACTGAAATGTATCGAGCGCAGACCCGGTCACCCGCCGGGCCATTTTGTTTAACACCGCAAGGGACAATACCTTGCCGGTATATTCGATCTCATCAAGGTAGTCGTGAACCGCCTCGATACGCTCCAGCCGGTGCTGGGTGAACCAGTACCGGCCATCCCCCCCGGGCGCGTCGAACTCATCGAATTCGTCGAACTCATCGAATTCGTCAGACTCGTCCTCCGATGCCGCCGCCATGCCGGCGACGTTCTCACTATCTCGGTCCTCATCAAAACCGATGATAATATCCAGGGGGGTGGTCCCGCCGAGCTCCCGGTCAAGAACCAGGAGCCCCTGGTAGATATCCGTCGACTTTTTGAAATAATTCAAAAAGGAATTTTCCACCCGCAGTTGGAAGATCCCCGCAACGCCGATGATGAAAACCAGGGTGCTCACAATCAATACCACTGGTCCGTGGGCTGCGGTAAAATCAGACAGGATCGCCGGCAGCGCAAACCGGGACCTTGGGGCCCCGGCGGCGGGCGTGGGCCCCCTGCCGGGCAGAAGCACGGACATGGCCGGAAAAAAGACAAAGGTCACCACCAGGGACGTGAAAATACCGGCGGACATCATCCATCCGAACGTCACCACCGGCAGGATATCCGAAAACCACAGGGAACCGAAGCCGGCCATGGTGGTGAGCCCGGCATAAAAAATGGGCGTCTTCATTGCCAGAACCGCTTCCCGCGTGATATGGCGGTTGTCCGCATCCGGGTTGTCCGCAGCGATCTCCCGGTAACGGACGACGATGTGTATGGAAATCGCCATGGTAAAGATCAACTGCAGGGCAACGAAATTTGCCGAAACAATGGTGACCTGCCAGCCGAAAAGCCCGAGCAGTCCGGTCATGGCGATCACCGAGAACGCACAGCACAAAATGGGAAGCGCCACCCAGCGAAAGCTCCTGAAAATAACACCCAGCGCAACGATGAGAAACGCCAGGACGGCCAGCGAAAAAACCCTGAGATCGGAGCGGATGAACGCCATCAGGTCATCGGCGATAATGCTGATCCCTCCGAGAAACAGATCTGCCCCGTCCGCGAATTGATCCATGACCGCGCGTATTTTTTGAATATCCTGGTGCCGATTGGCGTCCATGACCCCCTGACGCTCGCGGATGTTCTTTCTGACTTCGGCGAATTCCTGCTTTTCCGTTGCCGAGAGCCCTTCCTCGCTTTCTTTCTGCCGAAGATCCTGGCGCCTTTCCCAGAGGGATTCATAGATTTCATCGGGCTTGAAATTGATCTGCAAGGCGGTTGTTGTAAAGTCCGGGCTCACCAGAAGATTTCTGTAAAGGGGACTGGTTTTGAATTCCGTCCTGGCCAATTCCATATCGACGCCGGGATCGCGCAGGGTCCGGAGATTCTTCACTATTTCATCGATAGGGCGCGGCGGACTTTCGAGCAGCGGCACATCGAGAAGGGACATCACCGAATCGACGCTTTCAAGGGCGTTTACTTCATCCCGCAGCGATGCAATCTCCGATAGAACCGGATCGGATAAAAGATCCCCCTCGTGGGGGGAATAGGTGATGAACACAAAATCATCAAACCCGTATGTATCTATTACCTCTTGAAAATACAGATAGTTTTGATCCGTCTGGTCAATGAGCGTCTCCGCGGAGGCCTCGATCTGGAAATTCCTGGCATTTGCGGCCAGGACGCCCATCACAACAAAAAAACCCAGCAGAACGACGATCGGGTGTTTGAACAAAATCCGATCGTAAAACCATTTCATCGGTTCGGTAGGCATTGCCATCGGGAATTCCGTCTTTCCATCATAGGTGCGTCGCATCCGTGCGGCGTTCCGGATTTCCGGAAAGCCCCTTTTTTTATTCCACTTCCGGTGCTTCCAGCGTTTTGAGCGCCTCGAGCATCTCGTCCACCGACTGGCTTGCAAGAACCTGGTTGAACTGGCTGCGGTAACTTGCCACGATGCTTACGCCGTTGATCTCCACGTCGTATATCCGCCATCCTTCACCTTCGGAAAAGTGAAACTTGTATCGCATATCCACGGAGGAATCCTTCATCCCGGCCCGGACAGGAATATGAACCCGTCCGCTTTCCACTTCCCGCTCTCCGTAGTCGACGTTCGTTTCCGCATCTCCCTGGATCATGGCGATGTTTTCAAAATAGGAATCCTTCAGGCGGGTGACGAATCTTTCAACAAACACCTCACGTTGCTCCGGGTCCAGCCGCGACCAGTTTCGGCGCCCCAGTGAAAGCATTGCAATCAGTTCATAATTAAACACGGGGTCCACGATCGCCTCGATTTTCTCTTTTTGCTCCTGGCTGGTCAGCGCCTCGTTTTTGAGCACGTCAAAAACCGATTCAATGCTTTTTCTCAAAAGCGCTTCAGCCGCTTCCGGCGCATCCGCATCCGTCTTCTCGGCAAAAGCGACGTTCCCCATAAGCAACAATATAAACAATGCCCCAATCAGCTTTTTCATACCCCTATTCCCTTATTTTCTTTTCACGGTTCTGCTCATATGCATTTCGCAGGAAAGCGTAAAGATCGATCGCCTCGTTTTTTATTCTTTCATATTCGCCTATGTGAAGCGATGCGTAGTTAAAGCCGTCCACCGTCCAGGAAATGCTCCC
Organism: Desulfobacteraceae bacterium; assembly: GCA_011389935.1. Classification (GTDB taxonomy): domain Bacteria; phylum Desulfobacterota; class Desulfobacteria; order Desulfobacterales; family Desulfosalsimonadaceae; genus B1SED10-16. Next base: position 29,411 of record JAABTJ010000029.1, on the reverse strand, counting down.
CGTATAATATCCTTCCATGTAAAAAACCGGGTCCATGAACATGTCAACCACAAGCCCTGTTGCATCCCGGAGGTTGGACGGACCCAGAAACGGCAATACAAGGTGAAATCCGCCGCCCAACCCGTACCGGCCGAGAGTCTGGCCAAAATCTTCGTCGTGGGGTTCAATGCCGAGCGAATCCCGGGCCGGGTCAAAAAATCCCGCCATACCAGCCGTTGAATTCAGTAGAAACCGCGCGGTTTCATTGACTGCATCCTCTCCCTTGAGCTGCAGAATGCAGTTGATGAAACGTGCCGGATATCCCAGGTTTCGGAAAAAGTTGTTTACAGACTGCCGCACCAGCACCGGGGTGATCCTGGCGTATCCGGTGGCGGCCGGCTTGACCGCCCAAAAATACAGCCGGTCATTAAATGTGGTCATGGCCCGGTTGTAACCGGAAAGCGGATCAAACACCGCTTCATCATGCCGATCGAATTCATCGAATTCGTCAAATTCATCAAATTCATCAAAATCGTCAAAGCCGTCAAATTCATCAAATTCATCGAATTCATCGAATTCCACCGCTTCATCAACCTGTTGTTGCGTGTCGCGGTCTTTTTGCTCCAGCTCATCGGATTCCAATGGGGAATATGCCACTGCCGGCCCGGAGAAACACCATGTCAAAAACAGGGCTGCAAGAAAAATCCGGCCGACACGGATGAACTCGTAAAAAGTCGGTTTTGGACGGCAAAGGTAAAAGTTCAAGATCAAGGCGCGTGCAATCTTTGAAGGATTGAGCGTACTTAGCCGTACGTGAGATTCTTCAAAGATTGTACGCAACGCAGATATTGGACTTTTTACGAAGCCGTCAACACTGAACAACCGACATGACCAAAACCTTGCCGCATCCATAAATTCCACCCCGTAAGCCCTTATCGTCATCCACCCGATCCAGACATCTGTTATTTAACCGTAACGTGCCAAAAATCCGGGAAAGATCAATTCGACCGCCAGTTATGGAGCGTTCGGATCTTGTCCGCAGCTTTCCCCATCGCCGCCATTGCCTCGTGCACATCAAAAGCAAGCAATCTCTTGTTTTCAACCACAAGTCGCCCGTTGATCAGAACGGTCGCCACGTCGCTCCCCGAAGCCGAATACACGAGGTGGGAAACAACGTCATACATGGGGGTCATGTGCGGTTTATTCGTCTCCACCACAATAATATCCGCTTTTTTCCCAATTTCAAGCGATCCGGTTTCATTTTCCAGCCCAAGCGCGCGGGCCGCATTGCGCGTCGCCATCGCAAGAACGGTGCGCGCATTCATTACCGTCGGATCCAAAAGGATTGCCTTGTGGATCTTGGCGGCCGTATCCATTTCCATGAACATGTCCAGGTTGTTGTTGCTCGCCGGGCCGTCCGTACCGAGTCCGACACAAATACCCGCTTCCATCATGGCCGGAACCGGTGCGACACCCGAAGCAAGCTTCATATTGCTTTCCGGATTGTGGGACACTTTTACCCCCCAACGGCTGAGAAGTTCGATATCCGTTTCATCCACATCCACGCAGTGACATGCCAGAACGCGGGGGGACAGGGCGCCGATACCGGCAAGATGCGCCACGGGCGATTTCCCGTAGCGCTCCAGGATCGTGGCTCTCTCCTGCTTTGATTCGGCAAGATGAATAATCAGCGGAATATCGTACTTTTCTGCCATTGCAGCGGCCCTTTCAAGCAGATCCGGCGCACACAGATACGGCGAATGCGGCTCCACCGCGATGGTCACCAGGGGATCCTCCCGCCATTTTTCAATGAGATGGCGCGTGTATTCAAACCCGTTGTCGATCGGCCCGTAATTCGGGGAATCGAAGTCATAGAGCACTTCACCGACGACCGCGCGCATACCGGCCGCATGGGCAGCTTCCGCCACCGCGTCCTCGAAGAGGTACATATCCGAAAAACAGGTCGTCCCCGAGAGCATCATCTCTGCGCAAGCGAGCTTCGCTCCCGTGTAGACGGTTTCGTAATCCAGCCGGGCTTCCGCAGGAAGAATGTAATTGTTGAGCCAGTCCATCAGCTCCATGTCGTCCGCAAGACCCCGAAAGCAGGTCATGGCGGCGTGGGTATGGGTATTGATAAGCCCCGGCATAATGATGCCGCCGGCGGCATCCATCACACGGCCGGCGCCGAGGATATCGATGCTGCCGGCGTTTCCGACATACGAAATCCGGTCTTCCGAAACGCAGACCGATCCGTTTTCAACGATTGCACCGGAATCGTCCTGCGTCACGACAATACCGTTGGTGATAACAATATCTTTCTCTCCGGCCTTATGCATCCATCCTCTCCGTAATCACGGTTATCATGGCCGCGAGGTCATCGGCCGCATTTTCAGCTGCACGGACAATTTCCTCCAGGGTTACGGGCGCAGGGCGGTCCGGGTCGTTGATGTTCGAAATGGCGGACAAACCCAGAATATGCATGCCGGCGTGTACTGCGGCAATCACTTCCTGTATGGTAGACATGCCAACGGCATCTGCGCCGATCATTTTTATAAAGCGCGTCTCAGCAGGCGTTTCAAGAGATGGCCCCTTTACGCCAATATAAACACCCTCTTTGACGGAGATCCCTTTTTCAACGGATGCCTGTAACGCCATTTCCGCAAGCGCCGGGGTATATATTCCCGTCATATCGGGGAAACGGATCCCCCAGCGATCATCGTTCTTCCCCACAAGGGGATTTTCCCCGGTCAGGTTGATATGGTCCCGTATGATCATGATATCCCCGGCGGAAAAATCTGGATTCAATCCACCGGCGGCATTTGTGAGAATCAGGGTGCCGACCCCCATGGCCTGCATCACCCGCACCGGGAAGGCCACTTCTTTGGGGGAATACCCCTCGTACAGGTGAAATCGCCCCTCCATTGCAACAACCGGCTTCCCGCCAAGGCTCCCGGCGCGCAGGCGACCGGCATGGCCGGTCACCGTGGAAACCGGAAAACCGGGGATATCCTTGTAATCCACGGCAAATACGGTTTCAAGCGCCGACAGGCTCCTGCCGAGCCCGGTTCCCGTCATCAATCCAACCTTTGGCGGCCGCCCGATTTTCCGTAAAAGAAATCCGGCGGCGGCCTCCACTTTTTGCCAATACTCTTCCATCTTTTTCCCGCAAATCCGCTCCAGCCGATTTTGAAAGCAAGCCACCGGCTGCAAACGCTATCCTCCGGCACCCGGCATGGTTTTGTAAAAAGCATATTACGCATTTACCCCGTCATTCGTCAAGCATACAAATCACTTCCCAAAGCGCCGGAAAAAACCCGCGTCAATTTGCAGGAAGACCCTGTGGGAAGGGGGCTCCGTATTCGTTTTTTTCAATTGGACATGGCAAAAAAAGCATGGTATAGGAAAGGCTTGATTTTTTATGCCATGATGCGAACGGGTAAGCGGTGATTTGCCATTTAATACTTTTACCGGAGTAAACTATGATCGTTGCAATTCTTATGATGGGAGGTCTGGGAATCATTATCGGTTCCGGCCTGGCCGTGGCATCCAAAGTTTTTTACGTTTACGTGGATCCCCTGGTGGAGCAGATTGAAGAGCTTCTGCCCGGCGCCAACTGCGGGGGGTGCGGCTATCCCGGGTGCGGCCCGAACGCGGAAGCAATCGTCAAAGGCAAGGCCTCACCGGCTTCCTGCGTTGCCGGGGGAAGCGACCTTGCCGAAACCATCGCGGCAGTCATGGGAATGACCATTGAAGCAAAAGAGCCCGACATCGCACGCCCCGGATGTACTTACGGTGTTGAAATAGCGGCGAAAAAATTCGAATATAAAGGCCTGAGCGATTGCCAGGCCGCATCTTTGCTCTATGGAGGCATGAAAATATGCGATATCGGATGCCTGGGTCTGGGCTCCTGCGTGCGCGCATGCCCTTTTGACGCAATGGTCATGGGCAGAGACGGCCTCCCCGTCGTCCTGGAGGACAAGTGTACGGGTTGCGGCACCTGCGAAAGGGTATGCCCCAAGCACATCATAAAACTCTCATCGGTTACCCGCCGCATTCTGCAGGAATATACCACGGACGACTGTACCACCCCCTGCCAGCGTGCTTGCCCCGCCGGAATAAATATATGCGAATACATCCGGCATATCAGCGAACAGGATTATTCGGGGGCCGTCCGGGTGATCAAGGAACGAAATCCCTTTCCGACAATTATCGGGAGGATCTGCCCGAGACCCTGTGAAAATGAATGCAGACGCAATCTGGTGGATGAACCGGTCGCCATCAACTTTCTGAAACGATACGCTGCCGATGTTGAAATGGAAAGCGGAAAGCGTTCCCAGCCGTATACGGCGCCGGCCACCGGACGCAAGATAGCGGTTGTCGGCGGCGGCGTGGAAGGCTTGTCAGCCGCATTTTTTGCCGCGCGCCTGGGACATTCTCCAACCGTGTTCGAAGCGCAGGAGAAGCTTGGCGGCCTGCTCCGGAAAGCCATTGCGAACTACCGGCTCCCTCCGGATGTTCTCGACTGGGATATTGAGGGCGTCCGTGAATTGGGCGTCAATACCCTTACCAATACTGCACTCGGCCGTGATTTCACCATCTCCTCCCTGCTCCAGGACGAATTTGAAACCGTGCTCCTTGCATCCGGCGGTTTCGACAGCCGGGCGGAAAGACTCGGTGGCGCAGCGGTCGAGGAACCTGTGCCCGGTGTTCACCTGCTTATCGATCTCATCAAAACCGGCATGGAAAAGGACGGGGCTGTCTCCATTCATCCGGATGTTGTCATCGCCGGGGGGGCCGAGGTTGCGCCGGTTGCCGTTGACATCTGCCGAAAACGCGGCGCCGAAAACATTTTCCTCGTATTCCGTGAGCCAAAAGAGACCTTGGCAATTGCGTCCAAACAGATGGAACAGCTTGAAAACAGCGGTGCAAACCTGGTTTTCAATGCGTCCATCACGAAACTGACCGGGGAAGACAACCGGCTTACAGGCATCGAGTACGAGGACCGCACAAGTAAAAAAGCATATGTTGTTGCGGCAGGAAACCTGTTCATCGATTCCGGCAGGCTGCCGGAAATGATTTTCAGAAGAACCGGGACGGCAGGCACCGGGGAAGAAGCGGCGCTTGGAATCGAACCGGTCTACTGGGAAGGCATCCAGCCGTATAACAATCCGTTTTACAGCGAAGAGAAGGGGCTCCTCTCCTCCGGCGAACCGATTACGGACTACAGCGCCGCCATCCGCGCCATTGCAGGCGGCAGGCGATCGGCTGCGTCCGTTCATATGATCATGTACGATATGGACCTCGCGCTTCCGGAAAAAGTGGTGAACGCCGACACGGAAATGCAGGATGTCGACGCGCTGGAAAATGTCAATCCCATCAAGCGGAATATCATGCCGGCCTGCGCAGTATCAGAGGTCTCTGAAAAATGCCCTGAAATTGAACTGGGCTTTTCCGAAGAAGGGGCGCGAACCGAAGCATTCCGGTGCCTGCAATGCGGCATCATATGCTACATGCCGGACCACCAGCGCCGGGAAATGAAAAAAGCGGGATAACGCGTTATTACCCATGGCCAAGGAAACCGCAATAGTAGTAAGCCTTTCGGGAGAGTACGCCCTGGTGCGCACGGAACGAACCGCAGGATGTGCGGCATGCTCCGAAAGGAATCTGTGCAACAGCCTGGGCGGCGGCAAAGACATGGCCTTTCTGGCGGTGAACCCGGTCGGTGCAAAAGAAGGGGATACGGTCCTGCTCGATTTCAAATCCCTGCGCCTGCTGCAGCTCTCTTTTCTCCTCTACCTTTTCCCGATCATTGTGCTGGTCGCCGGCGCGGCCATCGGGGATGCGTTTGCCCCTTCCTACGGCATCGACCGGTCGGCCGGGGCAGCGGGCCTCGGTTTTGCAGCTTTTTTTATCGCCATCGGCGTGATTCTGCTGATGGAACGAAGGGCAAAAAAAACAGACAAGTACAAACCCGTAATCCTTGCGGTGAAAAGAGCGGGACCGCCGCCTGCGCCCCCCGAAGAATGCGAACACCGACCACATCAAACGCCATCATAACCGTATCCGGGCGGCTACATCTCCCCGAGGCCCACCCCGTGAATTTGCGCGCCGCAATTCCGGCACCGGTTATGCGAAATCCGGTTTTCCAGCACCGTAAAACCGCTTCTTACAATCACATCGTTTCCGCAGCCGGGGCAGGAAGTGTTTTCCGTGCCAAGCCCCGGCATGTTTCCGGTGTACACATAGGCAAGCCCCTTGTCGATCCCGATCTGCCTCGCCTCCATCAACGTTGACGGGCTGGTCGACGGGCGATCGGTCAGCCGGTAGGTCGGGTGGAACCGGCTGACATGCCATGGCGTTTGATCCCCCAGCTCCGAGGCGATAAAACCCGCCAGGCTTTCAAGCTCGCTCCTGCTGTCGTTCAATCCGGGAATCAACAGGGTGGTTACCTCGATAAAAATACCCAGCTTTTTCATGGTGCGAAGGGACTCCAGCACCGGCGCAAGCGTTGCGCTGCACTGGGTTTCGTAGAATTCCTCCGTAAACGCCTTCAAATCGACATTTGCCGCGTCCAGATACGGCGCGATCATTTCAAGGGCAGCCGTGGTCATGTACCCATTGGTAACGAAAACATTTTTCAGCCCCTTGTCATGGGCGCGCTCGGCGGTGCTTCGGGCCAGTTCAAAAAAAACCGTGGGCTCGGTATACGTGTAGGAAATACTCGTACAACCCGCCTGGAGCGCTTCGTCCACCATTTGTTCGGGTGTAAAAGCCTGCCCCATGATCCGGCCGGAATGATCCGTCGCCATGTGTGCGATATCGGCGTTCTGGCAGAACCGGCACCCGAAGTTGCACCCCACGGTGCCGATGGAATAGGAGAGGCTTCCGGGATAAAAATGAAAAAGGGGTTTTTTTTCAATGGGATCGATGTTCCTGGCAATGATTTTGTCATACACCAGTGTTTCAAGGATGCCGTTATTATTTTCCCGGACGCTGCATTTGCCGCGCCTGCCGTTTTTTATTACGCACCGATGGTTGCAAAGCCCGCATTGGACGACATTCTCCTTGATCCGCTCATACAGTAATGCTTCCATGGCTTCTCCCCCCTAAAAAAACGTTGGCAATCCTTTCTCTGGTAAGAATCTGGAACCCGGAGGCCGGAATGTCAACCCTTTTACCCGTTCCACCCCCTTTTCATCGGTAATTTCCGTTTTCGTCCTTTTCCGTTTCCCTGTTGTATTCATGGCAGCTGGCCACGCGGCGGCCGGCGACCCCTTTCTGCTCGATCCTTGTTTTCAATGTCAACGGCATTGCCTGGAAGCGGGGCACGGGCATGGCCTTTATGCCGGCAAACGCGCCGAACGGGCTTTTCCATAAATACCCTCCCGCCTCGATATGAAAACAAGGGCCGCGTGAGGTGCCCGGAAACTGCAGCACCGTCTTCCATGAAAAAGGAACGCGCCCGAGCCGGTTAAAAACCATTTGCCTGACCTGCCCGATGCTAAAAAAACGGGCCTTCCGGTACATTGACGGCACCAGGAAGCGTTTTACTCTCAATTGCGTCACATACGCCGAATGCTTGTTCAATATTCCGATAAACACAGAGTCCTTTGCCACCCGGCAGGCTTCTGCAACGGCTTCTTCGGGATTCCTTGCAAATTCAAGCGTCAAAAACAGGCTCACATGGTTGAAGGCGTTGTCGGAAAACGGCAGGTCCTCGGCAAACCCAAGGTGGAAATCGACCCGGTGGCCGAGATTTTCCCGTGCGATCTCGAGCATGGCAGGCGACGCATCGATCCCGGTCAGGTTGATTCCCTTGCCGAGATACGGACTGATGCTTTCCCCCGTGCCGCAACCGACATCAAGCAGGCTTTCCCCGCATACCGGCCGCAGCATCGACGCCATCAGGCGCGTCTCCAGATCGAGAACCGCCCGGTTCTTTTCATCGGCCATCCACTTTTCGTACTGTTTCGCATCCTCTGCGTCAAATATGTATCCCATGGAAATCTTTTAAGCAAAAACAGCCATTTTTGCAAGAAAAACAACATACGGTAGCGGTCAATTTCATTGGGGGGCTGTGGTATTCCCCTTGGCAACTGTGAGCGATTGGGGTCGCTCTACGGCTTGCTCCGCCACATCCTGTAAACTCGCCCTGCGGGCGCAAACAATACAGGATGCTTGGCGCCACTTCGCCAAGAGCGACCGCCAATCCCTCCCAATGTTGCCTTCGGGAAATACCACAGCCCCCCAATGAAATTGGTCATTTTACTAAAAGCCATCTCAAAATTATTTTTCAGCCCAATCTTTTTCTTGGATAATCGAAATCGAAATCACTATCGGTATCGCAATCGAAAAAAAAGAATAGGTCACAAGGAAGATGTCGTGTTCCGTGGGTTTGAAAAAACCGATTTCGATCCCGAAAAAACGAAATGGAAACAAGTGAATGGAATGAAATCAGAATGGTAAGATGGATTGTAATCTTTGCATTCCCGGAAAACCGTTGCGGGCTGTGGAGATTCGGTTCCAGGCCCGAAAGTAGAGGTTTCTATTTGCCTTTCGGCGGATGCATCCGGCATATAAATGATCCATTTCCCACGGCAGGGGGGCGGTGCTGCCTGACGGCAACATTGGGAGGCCCTGGTGATCGCTCTGGGCGAAGATACGCCGGGCGTCCTGAACTGTTTGAGCCCGCAGGGCGAGTTTTCAGGACGCCGCGTATCGAGCCGTAGAGCGATCCCGGGGCATCACAGTTGCCAAAGGCAGCACCGCCCCCCTGCCGGGAGAAATGGAACCGAATAACCACCCGCACGCGTTGCCGCGAACGAACGACGGTTGCATCAATACCGGGACGCTTGGAGCAAAGAATGTTGCGAAGAATGCTTTAATGCTTTCATCCTTTTCCGAATGCGATTATAATAACGGTTTATGCAACCGTTAACGTGAACAAAACACAAAAGGGTTTTCTCCATGCCGCATGAAACAAACATTTGTCCGGTCAATTACCGGGTAACCATAGAACCGGACATGACCCACTTCCGTTTTGCCGGCAGGCTCGAACTGTCGCTGTCCGTCGCTGAAAAAACCGATACCGTGCGACTGAACTGCATTGATCTGTCAATCACCCGGTGCATCCTGAAAGGGGCTGAGAACGCCGTTGACCTTGCTTTTCGGATAGACCCCGAAGAGGAAATCCTATCCATCTTCCTGCCGGAGGCAATCTTTGGGGATTTTGAGATGATCATCGATTATTACGGGGAAATCTCCGATAAAATGGCCGGTTTCTATCGTAGTTCGTATCATCGGGGAGGCAAAACCCGCGTCATCGCGGTCACGCAGTTCCAGGAAAGCGATGCCCGGCGAGCTTTTCCGTGTATCGACCACCCCCTGTACAAGGCAACCTTTGAATTCGTGCTCCTTATCGATCCGCACCTGACGCCCATCGCAAACATGCCGCCGGCATCGGAAATATATCTAGACAGCGGGAAAAAACAGGTCGAATTCCAACAGACCCCGGTCATGTCGACCTACCTCCTGTTTTTCGGCATCGGCGAATTCCGGATTCTGGTCGATGACCTGGACCGGCGCGTACGGGCGGCCATTTTCCCCGAAATGGAAAGCCAGGTGCGCTACGGACTGGCATTCGCCCGTAAAGCCCTCTATTATTGCGAAAACTATTACCGTATACCTTACCCGCTGCCCAAGATCGACCTGGTGGCGGTGCCTGATTTCGCCTTCGGCGCCATGGAAAACTGGGGGGCGATCACCTTTCGGGAAAACCTTCTTCTATATGACCCGAAAAATACCGATACGGAAAGCGAAGAACGCATCTGTGAAGTGATCGCCCATGAAATGGCGCACCAGTGGTTCGGAAACCTGGTCACTCCATCCGACTGGAAATATCTGTGGCTGAACGAAAGCTTCGCCACCTACTTCGGCTACGGCGTTATCGATCATTACCATCCGGAATGGCAAATCTGGGACGCCTTCACCGAATCGCAAGTTGAACCCGCAATGAACCGGGACGCTCTTGGCGAAACCCTTTCCATCGAAATTCCCGGCGGCGACCATGTGGTGATCAACAGCTCAACGGCGCCCATCATTTACAGCAAGGGAGCGGGCATCCTCCGGCAGATCGAAGGCTTCACAGGAAAGGACGCTTTTGCCGAAGGGCTTTTCCGGTATCTTGAGACCCATGCGTACGGATGCGCCAACAGCAGTGATCTATGGGATGCCCTGGAAGCGGAATCGGATGAACCGGTATCCCGCATCATGGAAAAATGGGTAAAACAGGCCGGCCATCCCCTTGTCGAAGCGGCTCGCTCCGGGAACACCCTCCGGCTCTCCCAGAGGCGCTTCTCCTTTCTGCCGATCCGGGAAAATGAGACGGTATGGCCGATACCCATGGTCATCCGCCTGTTTGACGCAAACGGCGGGCAAAGGCGTATCACCCAAACGTTTGACGGGCAAAATATTGCCATTGACCTTGCCCCCGATGTGATCGCATACAAAATCAATGACGGCCACAATGGATTTTACCGCACCCGCTACGACGATGCGGACAACTGGCGCCATCTTTGCCGCATGGCCCAGGACAGAAACCTTCCGGCATCCGACCGCCGCGGCCTGATAAGCGACCGGTTCGCCCTTGTCAAGGCAGGGCTCCTGGATGCAGACGAATGGATAGCCGACCTGCGGCATTTCAGTGGTGAAAACGACCCCCTCCCCCTCTCGGTAATATTGGACAGCCTGTTTTTCCTGTACCTGGTCTTTGCGGAAAAACCGCGCGAAAAAGTCCGAAAAACCATGGCGGATTTTTTGGAGAGCACATTTGCACGCACCGGGTGCCTCCCGAAAGAAAAAGACACCCATGGCATGCTGCGGTTGAAAAACAAGGCGCTCTGGTACGGCGTGCTCCTTGACATGCCCGAAGTGTCGCAGACTGCGGCACAGCAGTTCGATCGCCTGATCAGCGGCCGGGAGGTTCACCCGGATATCTGCCGTGCCGCTCTTCAGGCCGGGGCATTTCTGGAGGGGGACAAGGCCTTTGACTGGTTCGCCTACCGGCTGGAAACCGCCACCAGCGAACAGGAGCGCCAGAATGTCCTCCGGGGTATGGGCTGTTTCTCTCAGGACGACCTTATCGAAAGGGCAAAACAGTTTGTCCTGGCGGAGGTGCCCCAGCGCAACATGCATCTGCCCGTCGCATGGATGGCCATGAACCCCCATGCCAAAGACACCCTGTGGGACTGGTTCACCGGAAATCTGCCGGAACTCCGGAAAATCCACCCCATCATATTCGAACGCCTTATTGTCGCAATCACCCCCCATGGCAGCCTTGAGCGACACGAAGAAATCAGGTGTTTTTTGGACAAAATGGCGGGGGAAAAGCCGCTTTTCGCCCCGGCCATCCGGATGAGCCTCGCAAAAAGGGAGGTTTGTCTGCGTCTTTGCACATAAAAAAACCGTATGCCCGCTTTTTTTAAAGGATGGAAACGAAATGAACTTTTACAAATACCACGGACTGGGAAATGACTATATCGTAATGGATCCGCGAGAGGTAGCGCTCCAGCCGGACGCAAAACAGATCCGGCGAATATGCCACCGAAACTACGGCATCGGTTCAGACGGTATTTTATGGGGGCCGCTTTCGGATCAAAACCAGCCGTTTGCGGTAAAAATTTTCAATCCGGACGGCAGCGAGGCGGAAAAAAGCGGCAACGGCCTGCGGATTTTTGCCCGCTACCTCCTGGACTGCTCCCTGGTTGCAGAAACGCCGTTTGCCATCTCCACCATCGGCGGCGAGGTGATCGCACAGGTATCCGGCGGAGGGCGCTCCGTTTCCGTGGAAATGGGGCAGGTTTCTTTTGACAGCCGGAACATTCCGGTGGAAGGTCCACCCCGGGAAGTCATCAACGAACGCCTCGATATCGACGGCACGGAGGTGGTTTTCTGCGCCGCCACCATCGGCAACCCCCACTGCGTTATCCTTGAAGACGTCCTGGATATCGGCAAGGTAAAAAACCTGGGGCCGAAAATCGAAAACCACCCGGTTTTTCCAAACCGCACCAACGTTCAGTTTGCAACGGTGGTGAACAGCGCGCGCATTGACATCGAGATATGGGAAAGAGGGGCCGGATACACGCTCGCATCCGGTTCCAGCGCGTCGGCGACTGCCGCCGTCGTTCACCGGCTGGGGCTTTGCGGAAACCACGTTTCCGTGCATATGCCGGGGGGCACTCTCGACATCACCATTGCAAAGGACGATGCGGTAACCATGTCCGGCCCGGTGACCCGCATCGGGCAGGGGACGCTCGATACGGAAATGTTTGACCATGAAGAACACAACCAGGCAGCAAGCTGATACAGGGGCCGAACACCTATGACAAAGGAATTCTTCAGCGTAACACCCGTTGAAACGGTTTTTGAATACATATCCGAATTTCCCCGAACGGCCGTTGAGAAAATCGGCCTGCTGGAAGCCGGCGGCCGGGTTTTGGCGGAAAAAATCGTGTCGGATATCGACCTGCCCGGGTTTGACCGCTCCACTATGGACGGGTATGCCGTGCGCGCGTCAGACACCTTTGGCGCGTCCGAGTCGAACCCCGCGTACCTGGATATCTGCGGATCCATTGCAATGGGCCAGAAACCCGAAGTAGCCGTTTCATCCGGAAAGGCCGCCAGGATTGCCACCGGAGGAATGCTTCCGGAAGGAGCGGACGCGGTCATGATGATCGAGCACACCTCCGAAATCGACGATGCCACCATCGAGGTATACCGGCGGGTGGCGCCCGGTACCCACGTCATCCAAAAAGATGAGGATATCCGGAAAAACACGTTGCTGCTGTCGCCGGGAAGACGCCTTTCCCCCCAGGAAACCGGGATCATTGCCGCAATGGGAAAACCCGTTGTCCGCGTGTATCAAAAACCCGTTATCGGCATCATCTCGACCGGCGACGAGGTGGTCCCGGCCGACAGCATTCCGGAGACGGGCTGCATACGCGACATCAACACCTATACCCTCTCAGCGGCCATTCATCTGTGCGGCGGCACGCCCCGGTCCTACGGCATTGTCGGAGACCGATTCGGCGCCCTTCTCGGGACCGCCCAAAAAGCCGTCGCCGAATCGGACATGGTGATTATTTCCGGGGGCAGTTCCGTGGGGACGAGGGATCTGACCATCGAGGTGATCGAAGCCCTTTCCGGGGCCCGGATACGGGTCCACGGCCTTCCGGTGCGTCCCGGCAAACCGACCATCCTGGCGGAGGCCGGGGGGAAAAGCATCTGGGGGCTTCCCGGCCACGTGGCTTCAGCCATGGTGATTTTCGAGGTGTTTGTGAAGCCCTGTATCCGGCATATCGGCGGGGAGCAGGCCCCTTCCGGCAAGCATTACCGTATTCCGGCCACCCTCTCCCGAAACCTGTCATCGGCCCAGGGGCGCATCGACTATGTGCGGGTGCGGATCGTTGAAAAAGACGGGGCCTGTTTTGCAGAACCGATTTTAGGGCCGTCCGGGCTGATCCGCACCATGCTGGAGGCCGACGGTCTCATAAAAATCGGCATGAACAGCGAGGGGCTCGAAAAAGGGGCCAACGTGCTTGTGATGCCCTTTCAATCGTAAATGGACCAAACAAACACAGATCAACTCCCGCAATGCGTGTTTACCCAAAAGGTTCAATTTCATTGGGGGGGGTGTGGTATAGCCCTTGGCAACTGTGAGAGATTGGGGTCGCTCTACGGCTTGTTCCGCCACATCCTGTAAACTCGCCCTGCGGGCTCAAACAATACAGGATGTTTGGCTCCACTTCGCCAAGAGCGACCGCCAATCTCTCCCAATGTTGCCTTCGGGCAATACCACACCCCCCCCAATGAAATTGGTCATTTAGACCATCGCATGCCTGGAAAAGCATTGCTGGCTGCGTGGATTCGGTTCCAGTCGTGACAGCAGGGGTTTCTATTTGCTTTACGGCGTATGCATCCGGCATATAAATGATCCATTTCCCCCGTCAGGGGGGCGGTGCTGCCTGACGGCAACATTGGGATGGCCTGATGATCGCTCTTGGCGAAGATACGCCGGGCGTCCTGAACTGTTTGAGCCCGCAGGGCGAGTTTTCAGGACGCCGCGTATCGAGCCGTAGAGCGATCCCAGGCCCATCACAGTTGCCAAAGGCAGCACCGCCCCCCTGACGGGGGAAATGGAACCAAATGACCATCCGCGCACGTTGCGACGAGACGGAAAAAAGCCTTGAATTTTCAAGGCGGATCATTATTGTTAAGCTACCATTCATAATCTCAACAGGAAAAAAATGAAATGACCAGCTCCCGCAATATATACCTTGACATGCATTCCCTGGAAGATGCGCGAAAAGCCATGTTCGACGCTTTCGGGGATATGGGGAAACGCTGCGGCACCGAGACGGTGCCCCCGCCGGACGCGGTGGGCAGAGTCCTTTCGGAACCGATTTTTGCCAGGCTTTCATCGCCGGCGTTCCACGCCGCGGCCATGGACGGCGTGGCGGTCAAGGCGGACTTCACTTTCGGGGCGAGCGAATCGCGGCCGAAAACCCTTGCCATCGGCACCGATGCCGTCTTCATCAATACCGGCCATATCATGCCCCCGGGGACGGACGCGGTCATCATGATCGAACATATCGTTGCCGTCGATGAAACGACCATCGAAATCGAAGCGCCCGCATTCCCCTGGCAGAACGTCCGCCGGATGGGGGAAGATATCGTGGCCACCGAGCTCTTGTTCCCCCGGCACCACGTTATTACACCCTATTGCCTGGGAGCCCTTCTTGCGGGGGGGATCACGGAGGTCCCCGTCATACGGAAGCCGAAAGTGCTCATCCTGCCGACCGGATCGGAACTGGTCCCGTACACCGAAGCAGCGTTCGGTCCGCTTTCCCGGGGCAAGGTGGTCGAATCCAACTCCCACGTACTGGGCAAGATGGCCGGGGAAATTGGCGCGGACGTTGCGGTTCACGGCATTGTAACCGATGACATCGACACCATCAGGGATACGGTAGTGCGCCATGCACGGCCGGAAACAGGGGAAGAACGATTCGACATGATCCTGGTGCTGGGCGGATCATCCGCCGGCAGCGAGGATTTTGCCAGGTCGGTCATCGCGGATACTGGGGAAGTGTTGGTCCACGGGGTGACGATCATGCCCGGAAAGCCATCCATTATCGGTAAGGTTGGCGATGTTCCGGTTTTCGGTGTGCCGGGGTACCCCGTATCCGCGATTATCTGCTTCGAACAGTTCATCGGCCCGCTGATTGCCGGCATGCTGAACAAATCCATGCCCGACGAAGCGTCCATCACCGTGCGCCCCACCAAGAAGCTGGCATCCCGGCTTGGCATGGAAGAATTTCTACGGGTCAAACTCGGCCGCGTGGATGACCGGGTCGTGGCCACCCCCCTGCCCCGGGGGGCCGGTACGATCACCTCCATTACCGAGGCCGACGGCATCATACGGATACCGGCGGACATCGAGGGAATCCGCGAAAACGAAGCGGTCCCCGCGCGGCTGATCAAGTCCAGAAACGCCATTGAAGACACCATCGTTGCCGTGGGGAGCCACGACAACACCCTGGACATTCTGGCCGATCTGATCCGCGCAAAAAGCCACCGGTACAGCCTCTCCTCCAGCCATGTCGGCTCCATGGGAGGACTGGTAGCCATACGGAAAAACCTTTGCCATATTGCCGGCACGCACTTGCTCGATACAACCGACGGCTCCTACAACATCTCCTATATAAAAAAGTACCTCCCGGACACGCCCGTCCGGTTGGTCCACCTGGTCCGGCGCGATCAGGGGCTTCTCATATTGCCCGGAAACCCGAAGCAGATACGCTCCATCCAGGACCTGACCCGGGACGATGTCGTATTCATCAACCGGCAGGCAGGATCCGGGACCCGGGTTCTGCTCGACTACCACATGGAAAAGATGGGCATCGATGCAGAAAGCGTACACGGATATGAAAACGAAGAATTCACCCACATGGCCGTCGCTGTCGCGGTACTCGGAAAAACGGCGGATGCGGGGCTTGGCATACATGCCGCGGCAAAAGCGCTGGGACTGGATTTCATGCCCGTGGCAACGGAGTCGTATGACATCGTCATCCCCGAAAAATTCGCCGATTCACCCCAGGTGAAACGGTTTCTGGAAATTATCGCCTCAGACGAGTTTATTTCCAGGGTCAACGGACTCGGGGGATACCATACCGAAAATACGGGTCAACTGGTATGGAAAACGCCGTGATGCCATTTGAAGTCATCGACCATACAGCCGATATGGGGATCCGCGTTTGGGGGCCCGATCTGCCGTCGCTTTTTACGGAGGCCGCCCGGGGAATGTTCGAGCAGATCACCGATGTAAAGCGTATCACGGCCTCCCGTACACGCACGCTGGTCATCGAGGGGACGGACGAAACCGATCTGTTGATAAACATGCTGCGCGAACTGCTCTACCTGTTTACGGGGAAAGGGCTGCTGGTCAAAAGCGCTGCAATTCAATCCATTTCCGGAGCTGCATTGACGCTGCGAATTGCCGGTGAAAAATATGATCCTGAAAGACATGCCATCCGCAATGAGATCAAGGCGGTCACTTACGCCGGCGGCGATATACGAAAAACACCTGAAGGGTTGGAAGCAATCATTATCTTTGATATATAGAGGGTATGGGCATGGAACTCCTTCAGATAGACGACTATCGCTGGGAAATCAAAAAAGCCGGCGCCATGAACGTTCCGGCACGGATATATTCCAGCACGGCACTCATCGAGGCGGTCAAACAGGAAGAAGCCTTCAAGCAGCTGGTGAATGTTGCGCAACTTCCCGGAATTGTGGACGCCGCCCTTGCCATGCCGGATATCCACTGGGGGTACGGGTTTCCCATCGGCGGGGTTGCTGCATTTGACTGTGATACCGGCATCATTTCACCGGGGGGCGTCGGGTATGATATCAACTGCGGCGTCCGGCTTTCCTGCACGAAGCTGACCCGAAAGGATGTCGAGGGCAGCCTCGAAACCCTTGCCGTTGCCATGCAGAAACAGATCCCCTCCGGCGTGGGGCAAAAAGGGGCGATCCGACTGACCAACAGCGAGCTCAAAAAGGTGATGAAACAGGGCAGCCAGTGGGCCATCAACCAGGGGTACGGGGACGCCTCCGACGGGACGCGGATAGAGGACGGGGGCTGCATGCCCAATGCCGACCCGGACGCGGTCAGCCAGCGGGCGATGGAACGAGGGCGCCCCCAGCTGGGGACCCTCGGGTCAGGAAATCATTTCATCGAAATCGGCCTGGTTGAAAACGTCTTTGACCCCGCTGCCGCGGACGCATTCGGCATCGCGGAGGGGTTTGTGACCGTGCTGCTCCATACCGGTTCCCGGGGGCTCGGCCACCAGGTATGCGACGATTTTCTATCGTCGATGACCCGAAGGCAGCCCAAAGGCATCCGCCTGCCGGACCGCCAGCTTGCCTGCGCCATGTTCCGCTCGCCGGAAGGCGAGCAATACTTCCATGCAATGGCCTGCGCGGCCAATTTCGCCTGGGCCAACCGGCAGGTGCTCATGCACATGGCCATGGATGTATTTATGGACGTACTTGGCATCAGCCCGCGGGATCTGGGCGCACGCCTGGTATACGACGTCTGCCATAACATCGCCAAGACGGAGCACCACGAGACAGCGGGGGGCCGCCGGATGGTGTGCGTCCACAGAAAAGGCGCCACCCGATCGTTTGCCCCCGGCAGCAGCCAACTCTGCGACCAATACAAGGCGGCAGGACAGCCGGTGCTGATTCCCGGAGACATGGGAACGGCATCCTACGTGCTTGCAGGCACAGAAAACGCCATGAAAGAAACCTTCGGCTCCACGTGCCACGGCGCCGGCCGTGTTTTGAGCCGCAAGGCCGCCGTCAAGGCATCCAGGGGGCGGCGGCTGCGGGAGGAACTGGAAAGCAGGGGTATTTTTGTCCGTGCGACGGGAAAGCAGACAATGGCGGAAGAAATGCCCGAGGCGTACAAGGATGTTGCGGAAGTGGTCCGCGTGGCCCACGGATCCGGGATCTCCAGAAAAGTGGCGAAACTTCGACCCATTGCCGTTATTAAGGGGTGAGGCGATGAAAAAGGTCACGGAACCGGACAAAACCATACGCAATTCACCATGAAAAGCGAATTGCGACCCGACATGATCCATGCGGGTGCGGCGCGCCGCACCCGGACCAGCGAACCTTGAAGGAGACAACGATGAATCCGGAGATATTCAGGGAATATGATATACGGGGAATCGCCGGCGAGGATGTGACCGAAAAAGACGTGGTTGTACTCGGAAAAGCCATCGGCACATACATGATCCGTCACGGATCAAAAACCCTCGTTTTGGGCAGGGACTGCCGGCTTACCTCCGAGGCTTACGCCCAAAGACTGTCGGAAGGCCTCGTATCAACAGGATGCGGGGTGATCGACGTCGGCGTCTGCCCCACGCCGGTTCTCTATTTTGCCATACGCCACCTTGAAGGCCACGGCGGGGTAATGGTCACGGCCTCCCATAATCCTCCGGAATATAACGGTTTTAAAATCTGCAAGGGGACCGACTCCATCCATGGGGGGCAGCTGCAGGAGATCCGGAAAATCGCCGAAGCCGGAACATTCGCCGAGGGCCGTGGGGAAGCCGCCTCCTCGGAAATCATCCCCCATTATCATGATTACATACGGGGGAACATCCATCTCGAAAAACCATTGAAAATCGGCGTGGATGCGGGCAACGGCACCGCCGGCGTGGTAGCCGTGCCGCTGTTTGAGGCCCTGGGGTGCGAGGTGCACGACATATACTGCGATATGGATGGACGATTCCCAAACCATGAAGCCGATCCCACGGTGCTAAAAAACATGAAGGATCTGATCGCACTGGTGAAACGCAAGGGCCTTGACGTGGGCATCGGCTATGACGGAGACGGCGATCGAATCGGCGTTGTGGACGACAAGGGGGACATTATATACGGCGACCGGCTCATGATTATTTTCGCCAGGGAGATCCTTTCCAGGAAACCGGGGGCCGCATTCATTTCAGAGGTCAAATGCTCCAAGACCATGTACGATGACATCGAAAAGCACGGAGGACGGCCAATCATGTGGAAGACCGGCCACTCCCTGATCAAGGAGAAAATGAAGCAGGAAAATGCGGAACTTGCCGGGGAGATGAGCGGGCACATGTTTTTTGCGGACCGCTATTTCGGGTATGACGATGCCGTGTATGCATCATGCCGCCTGCTGGAAATCCTTGCCGCAACCGGGAAAACCGTCAAAGAGCTGCTTGCCGGGGTGCCGGCCACCTTCAACACCCCGGAAATCCGGGTCGAATGCCCGGACAGCATGAAATTTTCCGTGGTGGAAAAAGCCACGTCCGTTTTGCGTGAAACATATGAGGTGATCGATATCGACGGCGCCCGCATCGTATTTGACGACGGTTGGGGGCTTGTGCGCGCCTCCAACACGCAGCCCGCGCTGGTCATGCGTTTTGAAGCCCTCTCCGAAAAACGGCTGGAAGAGATACGAAGCGTGGTCGAGTCAACCGTCCGGAAGATCACCGGCGGATAAAAAAAGCTCCCGCAGGCCAGGCGCCCTGCGGCCAAATCAATGCGAACCGGGTTTCAAGGAGGATAGGATATGAGCGAAACAAGCCGTTCTGACAACGGGCAGGCGCAGGAATTTACAAAGGACCAGAAAAAATGCCTGATGCCCGAGCTCAATTTTACAACGTTTCTTCTGTCGCTGAATGCGTCCGCCCTGGTCCAGCTGGGTGTCCATCCCGACCCGTCCGGCCAGGCATCCGTGAAGAACCTTCCCATTGCCAAGCAGACGATCGATGTCATCGCCATGCTGGAAGAAAAAACAAGGGGGAACCTGACCGAGGACGAAAGGCGCCTGTTGACAAACATATTATATGAATTACGGTTGCTCTATGTAAAGGAAAAGGGCTGCAAGTAGTGGGTTTTTTTCCTTTCAGAAACACGGGAACGAACATTGATGGGCATCCGCAAAGTCGAACCTTTCGATAAAATCTGAAAAAGGAGCGGGGAGGAATATTCATGTTTTACCGCAACAGAGGGAAAAGGCGTTTTTTTCCGATTATTGCCGTTATGGTCACCGTTCTTGTCGGCGCTTTGGGCCTTGCCGGCCAGAACGTTTTCGCCTCGGAAGATAAAGCGGAGCGGTCGATTGCCGCCCCCGGAAGCTTTACAGCGCTCGCCAAAAAAGCAAGCCCGGCGGTCGTCAATATCAGCACCACGCAAACAGTGGAAACCAACGGGCAGCGCCTGCCGCATTTTTTCCGCCCTCCCGGCCAAGAACAGCGGGAATCGCCCATGGAAGAGTTTTTCGAGCGTTTTTTCGGCCGTCAGGATCCGAGGCAGTTCCAGCGCCAAAGCCTGGGTTCCGGTTTCATCCTCGATGAAAAAGGACACATCGTCACCAACAATCACGTCATTGAAAATGCCGATGAAATCAAGGTGACCCTCCAGAACGGTAAATCCTATGATGCCGAGATCATTGGCACCGACCCCGGAACCGATATCGCACTGATTAAAATCGAAGCGGAAATCGATTTGCCCCTGCTCGAACTCGGGGATTCGGAAAGCCTCGAGATCGGTCAGTGGGTGCTCGCCATCGGCAACCCCTTCGGCCTGGATCACACGGTCACCGCCGGAATCGTCAGCGCGAAAGGCAGGGTCATCGGCGCGGGCGCTTATGACGATTTTATCCAGACGGATGCGTCCATCAACCCCGGCAACAGCGGAGGACCGCTGATTGACATGGAAGGCAACGTCGTGGGGATCAACACCGCCATCGTCGCCGGCGGGGACGGCATTGGATTTGCCATACCCGTATCCATGGCGAAACGGATCATTGAACAGCTGAAAGAGACCGGCGAGGTTACCCGCGGATGGCTGGGCGTCGGCATCCAGGAACTTGACCAAGACCTGAAAGATTACTACAACGTTGCGGAAGGGGTCCTTATTACGGAAGTTTTCCCGGATGAACCGGCCGATCAGGCGGGAATTGAAAAAGGAGACATCATTATCGCTGTTAATGGCGAATCCATCGATTCTCCAAGGGCCCTATCCCGAAAAATCGCCAACATCAAGCCGGGTTCGGATGTTGAACTCCGTATTGTCAGGGACGGGGAAAAGAAAACGGTCACGGCCACGGTTGAACGACGGGATGAATCGCGTCTCGGTGCAAAACCGCCCAGGAAGCAGCAAAAGGAGAAGGCCGCGGATGCGCTCGGCCTTGAGTTAACCGATATTGACCGGGAAACCGCCGACCGGCTAGACATGGACGACACCCACGGCGTGATGGTTTCAGGCGTTGCCCCCGACACGAAATCCGCCAGTGCCGGGTTTGCCCGGGGGGATATCATAAAGGAGATCAACAGGAAGCCGGTACGGACCATAGAAGATTACGAACGCATTATCGCGGATGCGGACGAGGGAGACATGCTTCTTTTTTATGTTATCCGTCCCCGTGCGGGCATAAAGATCCTCAGGATCGAAATGTAGGATTCTCTATTGGAAATCAAGGCGTTCGCCAAAGTCAACCTGTACCTCGATATTGTGGGGCAGCGCCGCGACGGGTATCATGAACTGGTTACCCTCATGTGCCCGATCGAACTTTACGACACGCTGCGGTTGTCTTTCGAATCCCGCAAAATCGACGTTTCGTGCGATCATCCCGATGTTCCCGGCGGCCCGGAGAACATTGCCCATAGTGCCGCCAGTCGGTTTCTGGCAGCTTCGGGCCGCCAGAACAACGGTGTGGCAATAGAGATCAAGAAAAACATCCCCGTAGGCGCCGGCCTGGGCGGGGGGAGCAGCGATGCGGCCGCCGTTCTTTCCGGCCTGAACATGCATTTCGGCTCTCCCCTGTCCTGTAAAGCGCTTCTGGAGATCGCAAAAACAATCGGTTCGGACGTTCCCTTTTTCCTGTACGGCGAACCCGCCGTTGCCGAAGGGATCGGAGAAATCGTCACCCCCCTTTCGGGTTTACGCCCCCTGCCTATCGTCCTAATCTATCCCAGGTACGTCCTGTCTACCCGCGCTGTATACAAAAACTTCAATTTAACATTGACAAAAAAAGAAAAAATACATACAAAAAATATTTTCAAGCTGGACTGGAGCACGAATCTTCACCGCCTGCTTTTTAATGCGCTTGAACCTTCGGCATTTGCTCTCAGCCCGCAGATACGGGAAATAAAAGAAAAATTGCTGGATTCCGGGGCCTCCGGTGCCCTCATGTCGGGCAGCGGATCATCGGTATATGGCGTCTACAACGAATCGGAAACAGCTGACAAAGCCTTCAACCGGCTTTCCCGGGAGCACCGGTGGCAGGTGTTCCGCACACGGTTGATGGCATAAAAAACCGTTTGTTACTGGGGCGTCGTCAAGCGGTAAGACACAGGACTTTGGTTCCTGCATTCGGAGGTTCGAATCCTCCCGCCCCAGCCATTTCTACCGGAATACTGGTTTAACCTTAACACCGGATCCAACGGACCCGACGGTGGCAGATGCGATGGACAACAACGGATACATCATATTTTCAGGCAATTCAAACCCCGCATTGGCAAATGAGATATGCCATTACCTGGGTCAGCCGCTGGGCAATGCCAAGGTGAAGCGTTTCAGCGATGGTGAGGTCCAGATCGAAATCGACGACAATGTGCGGGCAAAAGACGTTTTTGTCGTACAATCGACTTCCTACCCGGTCAATGACAACCTGGTGGAACTGCTTCTTCTCATAGATGCATTCAAACGCTCCTCTGCCAGGCGAATTACGGCTGTCGTCCCCTATTTCGGCTACGCCCGCCAGGACAAGAAGGTGGCGCCGCGGGTGCCGATCAGCGCCAAGCTGGTGGCCGACCTGCTGACCACGGACGGTGCCAACCGGATCATTACCATGGATCTTCACGCCGGCCAGATTCAGGGATTTTTTGATATCCCGGCAGACAACCTTTTTGCCGCCCCGGTCCTGATCGAATATATGCTGAAAACGTTTGGTGAAGACCTGGTTGTCGTCTCCCCGGATGCCGGGGGCGTTGAGAGGGCGCGGGCATTTGCCAAACGGCTCCATGCCGGACTGGCCATTATCGACAAGCGGCGTACGGCCCCCAACCAGGCCACCGCCATGGCCGTTATCGGAAATGTCAAAGGCAAAAAAGTGGTCATCCTGGACGACATGGTCGATACCGCCGGCACATTGACGGAGGCGGCAAATTCGCTCATGGCCGACGGGGCCAGCGAGGTTCATGCCTGCTGTACCCACGCCGTACTTTCCGGCCCGGCCATTGAACGGATCAACCAATCAAGCATCAAGTCACTGGTCGTAACCAACACGATTTCCATGACAGCATCCAAGCAAAAATGTAATAAAATTATAACGCTTTCCATTGCAAGGCTTTTCGGGGAGGCGATCATCAGAAGCCATACCGGCGATTCAGTGACTTCTTTGTTTATTTAAAAGAAAAAATATACAATTCGAATGGAGGCAAAACTTTTGGATATTGCAAAATTAACCGCACAAACACGGGACAATGTCGGCAAGAGCGCGGCCCGGTCGCTCCGCGCGCAGGGAAGGATTCCCGGCATCCTATACGGACCCGGCGTAGATAATATCAGGATATCCGTGGAATCCAGCGAACTTGAAAAAATGTTCAACAGCCCGCAGTATTCCCGGGGGCTTATCAATCTGGATATAAAAGGCGGCCAGCCATACAAAAAGACCGTGATGGTCAAGGAGCTGCAGATCGACCCGGTCAAGGCGCACTATCTCCACGTGGATCTTCTTGAAATAAGCATGGACAAAAAGATCTCCACCATGGTTTACGTAAACACCATCGGCACCCCCAAAGGGGTCGAAGAAGGGGGCATTCTCCAGATAATCCGGCGGGAGCTGGAAGTTTACTGTCTACCCGCAAACATCCCGGAACAAATTGACATTGATGTGTCGAATATGGAAATCGGGGAATCCATTCATGTCAGTGAAATCGAGGTGGAAGGAGACGTGGAAATTCCGTATGAGGTTGACTTTACCGTGGTAACTGTTGTCAGCCCGAAGATGGAGGCCGCGGAAGAAGCGCCTGAAGAGGAAGAAGAAGGCGAAGAGGGTGAAGAAGGCGAAGAAGGCGAAGAAGCGGATGCATCGGAAGGCAAAAGCGAAGACGAGTAATACCGGAGGCGTTGAACCGGTTCATCGGCCGGATCCGGCATGACCGGCAGCGGCATATGGCTCATCGCCGGGCTCGGCAATCCGGGGCGGAAATATCAGCAGACGCGCCACAATGTCGGCTTCATGGCCATTGACAGGCTTGGCGCGCATCATGATATTGGACTGAAACGGACCATGTTCAAAAACCGTTATGGCCGCGGGTTTATCAACAACGTGGGGACGGTGCTGGCCCAACCCATGGATTTCATGAACAGGAGCGGTCCTCCTGTATATCAGCTGGCACGGTATTTCGGCATCGGCTCGGCGCATATTTTGATCATCCACGATGATATGGATATCGATATCGGAAGAATCAAAATTAAAGTGAAAGGAGGGCATGGAGGGCACAAGGGTGTCCGATCGATCATCGATGCTCTGGGAACAAATGATTTTACGCGTGTCAGAATCGGTATAGGACGTCCGGAAGCCTTTACCGAAACACCTGAAACGCACGACAGTCCGGATGCAGCGGATTACGTGCTCGGTAAATTTTCAAAACGGGAAATGCAGCATTACGAAGAGATTTTCGAGACCGTCCGCGAAGCCGTGTCGACCGTCCTGGAAAAGGGGCAAGCGGCAGCGATGAACCGGTACAATGGATAACCGCAAGGCAAAACAATACGCAGGAAAAATTTGGCAAGGCTTTGGCAAGGCATTGATACGCAGTATGTGTTCTATTAACCAAAATGTTTTAAGGGAGGAAGTATGGAAACATTGATGGCAAACATCCCCTTGACGGCAATGATCATCGGAGCGATCGGAATTCTGTATTCCCTGATCGTCGCCGGGATGATCAAAAACGCACCCAAGGGCAACGAAAAGATGATCCAGATTGCATCTGCGATCGAGGAAGGCGCAATCGCCTACCTGAACCGGCAGCTCAAATCAATGGGTGCCGTCGGCATCGTGATCCTGATCGTGATCTGGCTGTCTTTGGGCCCCAAAACCGCCATTGGCTTTCTGATCGGCGCTGTGGCGTCGTATCTGGCCGGCTACATTGGCATGCGCGTTTCGGTTATTGCCAACGTGCGCACTGCTGAAGCAGCCAAGGACGGCCTGGCAGCAGGCCTGAAAATGGCGTTCCGCGGCGGCTCGGTAACCGGTATGCTGGTGGCGGGCCTGGCGTTGACCTCGATTGCCGGGTATTTCTTTTACCTGCTGGGCAATGCTGAAGTGGTCGAAACCAAGGCGCACATCATGCCGTTGGTCGCCCTGGGCTTTGGCGGCAGCTTGATCTCTATTTTTGCCCGTCTTGGCGGCGGTATCTTCACCAAGGGCGCTGACGTCGGTGCGGACCTCGTGGGCAAAGTGGAAGCCGGCATCCCGGAAGACGATCCGAGAAACCCCGCGACCATCGCCGACAACGTCGGTGACAACGTCGGTGACTGTGCCGGCATGGCTGCCGACCTTTACGAAACATACGTCGTAACCGTTGTGGCCTCCATGCTTCTGGGCGCGTTGTTTTATCCGGAAGATCCGATCGCAACCTTTTACCCGCTGGTCCTCGGCGCGATTTCTATCATCGCTTCTGTTATCGCCACGACATTTGTCCGCCTCGGAAAAGATGAATACATCATGGGCGCGCTGTACAAGGGCATGTTCGGATCCGCCATTCTTGCGGCAATCGCGTTTTACGCCTTTACCGTCACCCAGGTCGACATGATCGGCGACATTCCGGCGATCAACCTGTTCTACGCCGCCCTGGTCGGACTGGTACTGACCGTTCTCATCGTCATTATCACCGAATACTATACCGGCATATACGGCCCGGTCAAGCATCTGGCAGAAGCCTCCACCACCGGCCACGGCACGAACATCATCGCCGGTCTCGGCATCAGCATGCAGGCAACTGCAGCTCCTGTTCTTGCCATCTGCGTTGCCATCGGTCTTGCATACTCTTTTGCAGACCTTTACGGCATCGCCATCGCAGCCACGGCAATGCTTTCAATGACGGGTATGGTCATCGCCATTGACGCCTACGGCCCGATCACGGACAACGCCGGCGGCATCGCTGAAATGGCAGGCCTCGACGACAGCGTGCGCGCTGTTACCGATCCCCTGGATGCTGTCGGGAACACCACCAAGGCCGTTACCAAGGGATATGCCATCGGCTCCGCCGGTCTGGCCGCCCTGGTACTGTTTACCTGCTTCGTGCAGGAGTTTGCCATTGTCAGCGGAACTTCGGATGTCGTTGACCAGATCCGGTTCGACCTGAGCAACGTTAACGTCATCATCGGCCTTTTCATCGGTGGTCTGCTGCCGTACCTTTTCACCTCCATTGCCATGCAGGCCGTCGGTCGCGCAGGTGGTGCGGTTGTTGAAGAAGTACGCCGTCAGTTCCGGGAAATTCCCGGCATCATGGAAGGTACCACAAAACCGGATTACGGTGCATGCGTTGATATCGTAACCAAGTTTGCGCTGAAAGAAATGATGATTCCGGCGCTTATCCCGGTCATCGCGCCGCTTCTGGTCGGCTTCCTGCTGGGCCCCGTTGCCCTGGGCGGTCTGCTTATCGGAAGTATCGTAACCGGTCTTTTCGTTGCCATCTCCATGACCACCGGTGGTGCAGCATGGGATAACGCAAAGAAATACATCGAAGACGGCTACTTCGGCGGCAAGGGCAGCGAAGCCCACAAAGCGGCCGTTACCGGCGACACCGTAGGCGACCCCTACAAGGATACAGCCGGCCCCGCGGTCAACCCGTTGATCAAGATTCTCAACGTGGTTGCCCTGCTGATGGTGCCGTTTCTGCTGTAATATGAAGGCATCTCATTTGTAAGATCGTAAGGCACGTAAAAAGGGCCGGTGAATTTCACCGGCCCTTTTTCATTTGATTTTAACTTGAAAAAATGGTATGGTTGATTTTTGGGAATAAATATTGCATACTTATCAATTTTCGGGTGAAATAAAATGGCAGGAAAAGTGCGTGCAAAAGAGCAATCGTCCGGCGAATTTCAAACAGGGGATCTTGCGGTGTATCCCGCACATGGCGTCGGGCTGATCGAATCCGTGGAAAGCCGGTTGATCAACGGCACACAGCATGACTTCTACATCATGAAAATCCTGGACAATGCCATGGTGATCATGATTCCCACCATCAATGTGAAATCGGTCGGGTTGCGCGCCGTGATCAACCAGAAAGAAGTGCCGGCCGTCTACGCGGTTTTAAAAGAAAAAAAGGACGATATCCACGACAACCAGACCTGGAACCGTCGCTACAAGGAGTACATGGACAAGATCAAGTCCGGATCCCTTTTTGATGTAGCGGAAGTCTTTCGCGACCTCTACTGCCTGAAACTCACCAAAGATCTCTCTTTCGGAGAGCGCAAACTGCTGGATACTTCCAAAAATCTGCTTTTACGGGAACTCTGCACGGCACTGGGCAAGGATGAAACGGCCGTTTGGCAGACCATCGAAAAATTCTTCACAGGGAACAACGGAAACGGCAGCAGTGACGGTTCCTCCGCCTGACAGGAACGATTTTTTCAAAATCGATGTTACAGTGGAAGCAGAAGAAACCGGCATCCGTTTTGACCAATTCGTGTCCGCGCACCTGCCCGAATCCTCCCGGCGCACCGTCAACCAAATGATCCGTCTCGGCCGGATAACAGTGAACAACTCCGCAAAAAAACCGGGACACCGCCTGCAGTTTATGGACCAGGTTACCGGGGAAATACCGGTGCCCGGCAATGCGGATCCCTGCGAAATCCTGCCCGAACCCCTTGACCTTGACATCCTTTACGAAGACAACTGCCTTCTCGTTATCAACAAGCCTCCGGGACTCGTGGTGCATCCTGCACCGGGGCACCCGAGCGGCACCCTCGTCCACGGCCTGTGCTACCATTATCCGGAAATAAAACTCGCAGGCCCCCCGGACCGGCCGGGCATCGTTCACCGCCTCGACAAGGACACCTCCGGCCTCCTGCTTGTGGCAAAAACAGAAAAAGCCCGGTCGCACCTGGCCGGACTTTTTCAATCCAGAAAAGTTGAAAAAACCTATCTGGCATTTGTTTACGGCAACCCGGTGGATGAAAGCGGCCGGGTTACGCACCGGATTTCCCGGCACAAGAAACACCGGAAAAAAATGGCGGTATCGCCGGACCCGGCCGAGGGAAGGGCGGCCGATACGACATGGCGCGTCGTCGATCGTTTCAATGGCGTATGCCTCCTTCGGCTGGGCATAAAAACCGGCAGGACGCACCAGATACGCGTCCATTGCACCGCCATCGGCCACCCCCTGGTAGGGGATGATACGTACGGATACCGAAACCCGCTTCGGGCATTGAAGCTGCCCGGGGAAACGGCCGGGCTGATTTCAACCATACACCGCCAGATGCTTCATGCATCGACGATTACATTTCCCCATCCGGAAACCGGCTTGCAAACAACCGTTGAAGCTCCTCTTCCCGAGGACATGGCCAATTTTCACCAATTACTGAAAAACACGCTGTAAAATAAAAAAAGGGCGGTTTTCCTGCCGCCCTTGAAATGCACCTGCACCCTACCCTCCCCGCTTTCGCTTTTCCAGGACGCATCGTTTTTCATCCTGATCGAAGGTCATGTAAATTTCTTCCCCCTCTTGTTTTTCAGATGCAAGCTGGCCGTAGGATTGTTTTATCCGCCGGACGAAATCGTCTTTTACTTCCGGTTCCGCGTGTTCACCGAGACCTTCCAGCTTTTGTTTCTGCACCTCCCAAAGCCGGTCTACAGAATAAATGGACCGGTCATCGTGCGGATCTTTCGCCGGATTCCCTTTTTGTCCGTTCTGCCCGGCAAACTCCTTTTTCCGCGCCTCTCTTCGCTTTGCCTCGGCGTTTCGCCACAACTGCTTCCACGCATGGGTATGGTAGTAAACTTTCCATTGGAGGTTATCCAGCAGGGTTTCCAGGTATTTATTGCTAATGGCGGGGTCTATGCGAAACCGCTGGATTTTTTCCACCAGTTCCTCATGGCGCGGATGCGGATTGTTTTGGCGATCCGCAAGATACATTCGGATTTTGTTGTCCATCCCTTCCACCTGCTTGAGCAGAACGGCAAGCTGGTTTTCAACTTCCTTTCGCCGCTGCCTTATGTCCATGCCACCTCCTTATTCATTGACGGCTTCGTAAAAAGTCCAATATCTGCGTTGCGCACAATTTTTGAAGAATCTCACGTACGGCGAAGGACGATC
>JAABTJ010000028.1 GCA_011389935.1 Desulfobacteraceae bacterium | reverse complement strand
CTCGCCGGGTGATAAAATGATTTTTACATTTGAACCGACCTGTGGAGACGGGGCTCCGGGATGTTCGGGGCAGGACGAGGAGTTGACATACATGTATTAATGATGTTCTGAAGTATTTTTCTTGTAAAAAAAAGTCATGGCGTTGTCGCGTAAGCGACAACGCCATGACTTTTTAGTGCGAAAACAGACTATTATTCATTGCAGAAATTCCTTGGATTTCTTCCTCCCCCACACCGCAAACACCGGATCCGACTGGGGCATCTCCGGAAAGTACTTGTCGGTTTCCGGCCGGTCCCATCCCCGGGACGATAAGGTTCCAACTTCTTCAAATTGGCCGGATGCCAGAAAATATTCCAGGACCAGGCCCATTCGCTCGAATTCGTGGAGCATGGTCCACAGCCGGATGGCTTTGGGCGGAAACCACCGGTTGGAAAAGGTGTGAATCAACGTGCCCGCGGGCTTCAGGACCCGGGCGGTGTCGGCAAATACCGCTGCCGGGTTCGTCAGATATTCCACTGAGGCGGTGCATATAACGCTGTCAAAGGTGTTATCGCCAAATGGCAGGCGCGGATTTTGGTTGAGATCGTGGACCACGGACTCGTCAAGCTGCGGGTTTTCATGCATTTCTTTTGCATTCATCCCGAGGCCGACCAGTTTATCCGGCCTTTTCGTTTCCGGCAGGTGGGATCGCCAGCTGCTCATGAGATCCAGCACCACCATATCGGACGATATGATTTCGCCGTATAGCCCGGAGATGGTTTCAATGGCCCGTTCATCGATGTGGGTCACAAGGCGGGGCCGCTCATAGAAGCGGCTGTCCGCGGCTTCGTCCTCCCGGGCAAAGGCGCCGGCGTGAAAGAAATCCGTGGCCGTACCGTTGTATCGTGCCTGCATACCGGGGCCGCTGCCGGCGATGGATTCCCCCAGTTCCCGGCAGTTGCCCCCCCGGTCAAAGGGTTTGTCATAAATTTTATGCACCCGGGCCGTGACCTCGAGCGCATGGGCCGCCAAGGGGTGGTTCATATCCACGGTGATCGTTTTTGAATCCACACCGACGCACCGGATCGGCGCCATGTTCTGGGGAAAAACATTCGGCAGCCCCTGCAGAATGCCTTTGGGATAGAATCTGCCAAAGGCCGGTGCCGCCATTTTTTCATTAAAATCGGATCTTTTCAGGTGAAAGCAGTGTTGGTCGGCGTATGCCGGTACCAGTTGTCCCGGTAAAAACCGAAAGGTTTTCTCCTCCCCTTCACCGATCCCCATCAGACCATCCGATACCGTTTCCGGCAGGAGGTCTCGCCAGAAATTCACCATGACCAGTGTCGTATCGGTGTGGGCGGCCTCCGAGCTTTTCCATTGTACCCGGAACTCGATATCCGCCAGGCTGTTTTCGTTGATCATTTTCTGGTATTGGTTCATATAGTAATCTCGCTTTTGGTTGGTTTATTTCCATAACGCGGGCGTTTGTCGCCCGGATTCCGCGGGAATATTTTTCCCGTTGATACAAGAATACAAACATTGACGGACTCGTAAAAGTCGCGATCGGACGGCCTTGTAAAAAGTTCAAGATCAAGGCTTGCGCAATCTCGAAGAATGCAGCGTACTTCGCGTACGTAAAATTCAGAGAGATTGCGCGTAACGCAGATATTGGACTTTTTACATGGTCGTCAACATTCGTAAAATGGCGCGCCGCGTTTATACAATGAAACGGCAAGCATTTGACAAAGAAGCACGATTCCATGGGAACCTTGGGTATTGAAACCGTTTTTCAGACAACATAAGGCGCAAATGCGCGGATGCAAGTCCGGGGATCCGGATATCAGGGCGACCGGCCGGGCTTTACGGTCCGCATCTTCGCCGGCCATCCAGCTGCTGGGCGGCTGTTGCATTTTCGCCTCGGCATTTTTCTTTTACATGGCAACCGTTGTGATCCGGTGGGCACGGGAAGAAACCGTTCTGGATGCCTCGTTTTTCGTGTTTGCCCGGTTTCTGCTGGGTTTCGTTTTTATCTGCCTGGTCATGCTCATCCGTCGGCAGGGGCCGAGGCCCGTGCGGTATCACCTGCTTGTGGGGCGAACGGTGACCAACGTTTTGGCGGTATATTTCTTTTTTCAAAGTGTTTCCGTGACTTCGGTTGCCGAAGGAAATATCCTGAACATGACCTATCCGGTTTTTCTGGCCCTGTTTTCCTGGATCCTTTTGAAGCACCAGCGCGACATTGTGGCCGTGACAATGGTACTGGTCGCTTTTGCCGGCATCTGGATGATCCTGGCACCCTCGCAGTTGTCCCTGCGGGTCGAAAATCTGTGGGGGCTCGCCTCCGGAATCACGGCCGCCTTTTCCATCATCTACCTGAACATGAGCCGCCAGTACCATGACTCGGAAACGGTTCTGTTTTACATGTTCGGGCTCGGGATGCTGCTGATATATGTCTTTTTTTTCAGGTACATCCGCGTCCCCGATCTCGTGGAGCTCCGCTACCTGTTCTGGTGCGCATTTTTCGGGGTCGGCGGCCAGTACCTGCTGACCCTTGGCTTCCGGTTTGTAACCGCCGTGGAGGGGGGGATTATTTCGTCCACCCGGATCCTTCTGGCGGCCATTTTGGGGCCGGTCCTGGCCCAAGAGGCGCCCCTGGAGACGGCCGGGTGGATTGGCGCGTTGCTGATTTTTTCGGCCAACGTGGTGCTGGCCGTGCGAAAAGGGAAAGGAAGCGGCATTGCCGCCGGGAAATAGCAATGGAAAATTTGCCCCGGTCAGCCCCGGGTATTGCCCTGGCAACTGCAGGAGAACGCTGATATCTCTACGGCTTTTTTCGACGCGCCCTGTGAAGTGCCTGAACGAAAATCGTCTTTTTTGCCAACCTCTGCGTCAGGCTCAAATTTAAATCCTCGAAATACGACAAAAGTATTCCTGCGGTTAAAATTTTCGCCTTCCTTGACCTTGACAAAAAATCCTGATTTTCCTTTGGGCACTGATGAAAGGCCAGGCCACAGGGCGCTATTCTGCGCTTCGCCAAGAGCTATCAGCAACCCCCTGCAATTGTTGCCAACGGGCTACACCCGGGGCTGGCCGGGACAAATTCGTTATTTTATATGCCGGCTGATCAGGAGGGATCCCTGGATAAGGCTGGATTGGGCTTTTAAGCGTCAAATTTGCAGGGCTGGAAGACAATTTTGAGATGGGTTCTATCCGGTTATTATCCGGGTTCAAGCCGTCTGTAAAGCGAGAATAAGGCTGTCAGGCAAGGCGCGCGGATTTTGGAAAAGCGCAGCATACTTTTCGTATGTGAGCATTTTCCAAAATCCGCGCAACGCAGCATGGCGGCCTTAGGCGAAGCGCTACAGACGGCGACTAGAAGGTGTATCCGATGCTGAAGTGATAGGCCCCCGGGCTTTCCCATTCTTCACGGTCGATTTTCCAGCCGTGCATCACGCCGATGGGGCCGATGGCGGTATGGTAGCGCAGCCCAAGCCCCGCGCCTGCCCGCCATTTATCCGAGCCTTTGTTCCCGGGCGCCTGCTGGACAGTTCCCGTATCGTAAAAAACGGCTATTTCAAAGTTTCTCCAGAGGTCATAGCGGGCTTCGATGCTCCCCATCAGAAAGGTACGCCCTCCCACCGGGTCGCGGTTTTCCTCCGAGCGGAGGCGGTTTTCGGAGAATCCGCGAACGCTCATGGTCCCGCCGAGAAAAAACAACTGGTCCTCGGCAATGGCGTCCTGGTTCCCGTACGGGTCAATGTAGCCTGCCTGGCCCATCACTGCAAAGGTGAGGCGTCTTGACGGGGTGTAGTAATACCTGCCGGTTGCGCGATATTTGAGAAAATTGTCCAGATCATTGTCGATCCCCCTGGAGATGCCGACCGAGGCGGAGGTACGGACACCCTCTGTGGGGCGGACAAATGAATCGGTGGTGTTGTAGGAAATGGCCGGCGTGGTCACCAGGATTGCGCGGGAGCGGTATTGTTCCATATCTTCGGGCGAAATCGGCGTGTCATCCGTGCGGTACTGGTCCCTGTGATCGTAGAGAAACCCTAAACTTGCGGAGATATGCGGGGTAAGACCCCGGGAGAAGTTGACCGTCGCACCGGTGCTCTGGACGCCGAAGTTCTTGTTGAGATCCTCTGTTTCTTCGGTAAAAACGGTCGCATCCGCCACAATGCGGGTGTTGAACAGGTTCGGTTCCGTATACCCGATTTCCGCCTTGTAGCCGATCATGCTCATCTCCCCGAATACCCGCAGCTCCTTGTTCCGGCCCAGGAGGTTGATGGTGCCCGCCCCTGTGTTGAAATAAAACAGCCGGGAAGTGTCATACCCCGTGGCAAACTGGAAGAAATAGGGTTTTTTTTCATTTACCTCGGCAACGAGCGTGACGCGCTCCGCTTTTTCCTCAAGCCCGATGGTATGAAAGCGCACCGTTTGGAGCGCATTGACATTTCGGATATTGCGCTGGGATTCCAGCATATCGGATAGGGAAAAGGGCGCTCCTTTCTCAAAGGTGGTCCGGCGCATAAGGGTTTTCCGGCGGGTGAGGAAATTGCCGGTGAAAAAGGTTTCCCCCATTTCGGTATACGGGCCCTGGTCTACCCGGAAAAGGAGTTCGGATGCGGTCTGGTCTGCGGACATGACTTTTTCGGCATCGATTTTGACATGCGGGTACCCCTTTTCCGATATCCTTGCGGCAAGCGCGTTGCGGCTTTCCCGAACCCGGTGCTCCCGGTGCACATCGCCGGGCTTCAGCGAAAGGATCCCCATTGCATCGGCCTCATCCAATGCATCCATATTTTCGATGATTATATTGGAAATCACCGTTTGGGGCCCCTCCTGTATGGTGATTATCACATCCACAAGCATGGTTTTCCCGTCTTCTGCTTTCCGGGCGTCCGTGGCGGTATCGATTTGGACGGAGAGGTAGCCCCGCTGCCGGTAGAGCGATTCTATGGCGGCAATATCCTCTTTGAGCGTGGCTGGCACGAATTGCCCGGCATGCAGTAGACGGGGAGGCTCCGTGAGCATCTGGTCCTTGATGCGGTCGGTCGATATATCGGTGTTGCCGCGAATGGAGATGTTTTCGACGATATAGCGGGGTCCTTCCTCGATGGCGAGCTCTATTTGGCGGACAGGCTGTCCGTTTTCTTCGTACCGGTTATCAATCCGCCTGACGCGGACATCCTCGTAGCCTGCGTCCCTGTACCGGTTTTCGATATTGCGGATGCTTCTTCTCAGCCCGAAATCGTGGATATTGCCCTGCTCGTAGATGACCAGGTCGGTTTTGAGCGTATAGGTCCAAAAGGCCTTGTTGCCGGTGATGGTGAGCTGATAACGGGGGCCCTCGTCAATAACCAGGTCGATTTTCGCCCTGGCCCGGTCTTCGTCGAGACGTACTTTCGCATCGACCCGGGCTTCACAGAATTTTCTGTTCCAGTAAAACTGTTGGAGCGTTTTTTTGTCTGCATCCAGCTCCTTGTCGATAAGCCGGGTCGCCCCGCCGATGAGCATCGAGGACTGCCAGGTGTCCAGCCGGAGCAGAAGCCGTTTACCGGAAAAGTTTTCATTCCCCTGCACACGGACCCTGTCAATCCGGTAATAAGCCCCTTTTTCGATATCCACATGGACAACATAATGCCCGTCTTTCGGGTCCTTTTCCGCCGAAAGCACAACTTCCGGATCGATGTATCCTTCCGTTTTGAAGAGCTCCTTTATATATTCGCTTTGTTCGGCGAATTTTTCAGGAATGTAGGCGTCTCCTGTATAAATGGACATTGCGTTGATGATTTCGCGCTCCAGAAGCGGGAAACCTCCTGAAATGAGGATGTCCTTTATCCTGGCCACCGGTTTCAGCCGGAAAACCATCGTGAAAGACGGTTGGGTCCAGTCGGGATCGGGAATATCGATCAACGCAAACAACCCGGATCGGTTCAAAGCGGTGACGCTCTGGGAGAACCGGGCATCGGAAAAGGGGCGTCCTTCCTCAAGAAATATCAGGTTTCGCGCAATTTTTTCCCAGCGTTCCGCGTCCTTTTCAGCCGCCCCGGTAATTTCGATCTGTATCTGATCAATAACCGGACCTGTGGGCTGTGCGGCGGCGGCATGCCTGCCGGCATCGGCAATCAGCACCAGGAGAATCGCCAGTAACAGGCAGCATACATACCGCAGGATTTCGCTGCTGCGAATGTTTCCGTAAGACATGAATATCCCTTTATCTGAATTCCAGGCGGAACTGCATTTCGCCGCCGTAGGTGCCGCCCGTATCCTGGAAGGCGTTCAAAGACAAGAACTCCAGCAGCCTGTAAATCGCTGTCTGCTGATGAAACGTTTCTCCGCTTTTTCTTTCCACCCCGTATGTTACGATCAGTCGCCTGGACAGCTCCTTGCCGATCATGACCCTCATGGACGGATCGCTTTCAGCGGCATCGCCGTTGGTATATTCCACTTCGACAATATCAAGCCCGGTGCCGGCGCGTATATCTTCTTCCAGCCGGTCGGCCAGAAGGTTGACCAGCATTTCTTCCGGGGAAGCTCCGGCCGGACCGGTTCCCTCCGCCAGTTCGCGTGTCGTTTTCCCGAGTAGAAGCAAAGACAGAATATCCGCATGCTCCTCCGGGGGATTGGAGGTCAGTTTGAATCGGATATCGTCGGGGGTGCCGTAAATTTCGAGAAGAATGGTCCATTTGCGCACATTGGACGTGGCCCGGATATCGATTTCCGGTTGAATCCGGTATGGATCGATAAAATCGATGACCCCCCTTGCAATATCAAACTCCATGTTCTGGTAGGTGACGGTGCCCTCGCCCACCTCGGCGCGTCCGGTCACACTCGGCTGGTTCAGGGTGCCGTTGATCCGAATTTCCGGGCGGAGCGTCATCAGGGCAAGATTGTTGTCCACCATGAGGGGTTTGCGGAAGCTGGTGTCAATATTCAGGCTGAGATTTTTCAGGTAGGGCATGTCATAGTCCGCTGCTTCCCCGGTCGCTGCAGCCCCCCGTCGGCGCCGCTGGGTGACCTCTTGGATAAGATTAATCTCGACATCCCTGTAATACAGGCCGTCCAGGAAAACAACCTGCCCGGAAAGTCTTGATCTGTCCGGAGTACCGCTGAATATCATTTCACCGTTGATGGTCGTTTCCAGCAGTTCCGGGATTCGGATGGGAAGGGCATGGGCATTGACGCGCAAGCGGGCCTGTCCCGGATGGAAACTTTCTTCAAGATCGATGCTCCCTTCCGTGGTAAAGCGCCCTCCGTCAAGACGCCCCGCAACATCTTCCACGGTTACCGTCTTGCCGGCAACGCGGATTCGCCCGTTGGTCTGGCTGAGTTTCTGCATGAGCACCGGAACGGCAAGCCCTATGTCATGAAGCCGGATTTCCGCATTCATATCCGGCGTTCCATCGGTCCGGGATATGGTGCCTGAAAAATCGATTTTCCCTTCAGGATCTTTCAATTCAGGGTAAAACAGCGCGGCTGTCGAAAGGGGGATCTCCCCTTCCGCCCGGAACGTGAAATTGCCGTCCGTGCGGCCGCTTCCGGAAACGGTAAAAGGGTTTGTTCCCAATAAGCGGATTTCGTTTCGCGGTATGAAAAAAGCGCCGTCATCAAGGGTCGCTGAAAAGCCGCTAACTGTGATCATCTCCAGAGGGGCTTCTCTGCTTTGTTCCTGACGAATACGGAGGGTCTCGATAGAGAGATCCGCACTTGTCCGAAACGGCTCGGAAATATTGCCTTTTGCGCGAAGCGTTCCCGTAAGGGTGCCGGACAGGCTGCCGAAATCTGCCGTATGCAGAAAGGGATCGAGCGTCGTCTCGTCAAAAGTTCCTTTCCAATCGAAATCCCCCGTGTCAAGCCGGTAGGCTGCCTCCACAACGAAGCCGTCGTCGACAAGGGCCTCGAAAATGGAATCGTTCAGTGTAAAGGTGACGTCAACAGGGGCCATGGCATTGTCTTTTATCGCAAGGTCGAAGATGGAAAGGCTGCCTTTCATTTCCGGATCGTCCAGGCTACCTTCCCCCGCAGCCTCAATGCGCATTTTTCCCGTGATACCCGCGTCCGCAAGCAATCCGATTCGATGGATATGGATGTCATCGGAGTCGATTTCAAGGACGAAGCGGTTGTCCAGTGAAATATTACCGCCGGCCCGTATGGTTTCACCGGGCGCAAGGGTGATATGCGCGGTATCCAGAAAAACGGTCCGGTCTTCGAAGATCGCGCTCAGCCGGAGGCTTTCGATCTGCTGCACCCCGAGATCGATCCGGTTCCCGTTGAGCGCGATTTCTCCCTTCGGGTTGCCGAGAGAGCCGTTGACCTTTCCCGACACAGACAACCGGCCGCTCATGGCCTCAAGAAAATCATCGACATAGATCTCGTCTGCCGCAATTTTCAGGTCGATGGCCGGGTCTTCGTGCAGATCTAACGTGTCGGGTATAAAGAGGTCGATATTTCCGGTCACCGCCAGTTTGGACCGGTTGTTTATGATTTCCAGCGGGGTCAGCGA
Source organism: Desulfobacteraceae bacterium (assembly GCA_011389935.1). GTDB lineage: Bacteria > Desulfobacterota > Desulfobacteria > Desulfobacterales > Desulfosalsimonadaceae > B1SED10-16. Next base: position 25,929 of record JAABTJ010000028.1, on the reverse strand, counting down.
CAGCCGTCCCCGGGCAAATCCGAGCCGCGCTTCCATGTCGCCGATGACATTGCCGGCGGCTTCCAGGTCCGTACCGGTAAGCGAAAAATCCGCCTCAAGATCGTTAATGTCTCCTGCTGCGCGGCCGTGAAAGATGATGCGGCCGCGCGCCGGATCCATGAAATCACCGAGGGAAATGTTCGATTCCTCAAAAGCAAGGTCAAGGTTCGGAACCGGCAGCAACGACAGGCTGCCGGGCGTAAAAACATCAACCGTTCCGGTAAGGCGGACCAGGGACTGTCCGTTTGCAAGGCGCAACTCGTCAATGGCTGCCGTCCCGTCCGAAAAGGACGCGGCCGCCTTCAAATCGCCGATGCGCGTTTCATCATAGGCCAGATCGGTTGCATTGATGGATAGCGCTGCTTCGGGGGCGGTGATTTTATCCGTTACGTGAAGGGTCCCGTCGATTTTTCCCCTGAGGTCAAATTCCGGATAAAAATCCGGAACCTCCACCGCCTGCAGGACCGCCGTCAAATCGGCGGGCATATCGAACCGGAAACCGGCAAATCCGCCTTCAAAAAGATCGATGCGCCCGTTTATATCCAGTTGTGATCCTCTGTTGTCTGCAAAAAGGCGTTCAATCAAAACGCGGCCGGATTTGTCGAGGGATGCGTTCAGCCGGACATCCCCGAATCGGATGGTTTCATAGGCCAGGTTTTTGGATTGGGCAGCGGCGTGTATGTCCGGCTGCAGTAACGGCCCCGCGATGGTGCCGGAAAGGCTCGCCTCTCCCGAAGTCACGGCGACAAACAGGGGCTCCAGAAACTGCGCCATGTCCGGTGTATCAAGATCGACGGCGGCGTCAATGGTATTGCTGAAAATGTCGTACTCCCCGATTACCCGGAGAAGGGAGTCTTCGACGGTTATCTCAATGGGGTCTGCAAATGCTTTTCCCTCCTGAATTCTCCCTTTTACCGCAATTTCCGGGTCGATAGGTGCCAGAAAGGTCATGGCGGCGACCTGCCTGCCGCTGACTTCTGCATTGATTTCTGCGGAAAGGGTTTTGGGAAAGATGCCGGTGCCGTTTACTGTAATCATGGCCTGGGTGATGCCGGACATGTACGGTTCTGTCCAGTAAAGCCGGTCAAAGTCGATGTTATCGGCATCCACGGTGAGCCCGTAGGAGATGGTATCCAGGTCCGTCGGTGTAGCCAGCAGGCCGTTTCTGAATGCCTTTTCGATGTCGATCGTTCCGGACAGGTTGATATGCGCGCCGTTTTCCCCTTCAAGGGATATCCCCGCAGCCAGCGGCTTGATTTGTCCATCGTCCATGACGGCGTTACAATAAAATTTCGAAAGGGGGAGGTACGCGTCTTCCATGTCGATGATGCCGCTGCCGATGTCGACGGAGATTCGTCCGGATATTCTTCGAAGGTCTGCATTTTCGATTTCGACGTGGATGTCGTTGAAGGCGATTTCTCCCGGACTTTCTCTGCCGCTGTCGGAGTGGTCCTGAAACGTGAAAAAACCGTCTGCAATCGTAACGGACCGCAAAATGACGCCAAGGGGGAATTCCCAATCTCCTGTTTCATTACCCTCTTTTCCGGAAGGGGGCGTTGTTTCAGGAGATGGGGGGACAAAGGCCCGGACAATATTGAGTTCGCCGTTTCGGTCCACGGAAAGCATCACCCGTGGATTGCCCAGGTGCGCCGCAATATCGATGCTCCCCCGAAGCAGCTCGATGATATCGATATCCAGAAAAATCAGCCCGGCATCGATGATCGGGTTTTCTTCGGGATCGGTAACCATCGCCCCGTACATACGGATATTTCCGCCAACAAGGGACATATCGATGCTTTCCCAGTCGATGTGCCCGGGTATGACTTCGTTGATGCCGGCTTTGATCCGGTTCTGCCCATGATCGGACTTGAGGTAAAAATGCCCTCCGGCAAGCACCAGCAGCGCAAGCACCAGCAGGGCGACCATGAACGAGGAAAATATTTTTATGATTCTTCTGATCATTCTTTACGGCAACTTGTATATGAATGCCGGGGCAATCTTTTTGTTATGCCGCCCGGTCCCTTGCACCCGGACGGTTATTGGGACCGAAAAGGCCATGCAACCCAGGCGAAGCGCTGGCGCAGAGGACCGCAGAGAGGCGTGCGCTCCTGTATTATATGCATTGCCCCACGCTTGACGGCTTCGTAAAAAGCCCAATATCTGCGTTGCGCACAATTTCTGAAGAATCTCACGTACGGCTAAGCACGCTCAATTCTTCAAAAATTGCACGCGCCTTGATCTTGAACTTTTTACTTTGCCGTCCAAAATCGGCTTTTTACAGCGCCATCACGCTTTATAAAGGAGAAAGGGAAAACCGGCAAGGCTTTTCCTTTCTTTTGTCTTGTTACATCATGAACAGGGGGTCAACGTCAATCGCGGTCTGGATGCCGCGGTTGCCGAAGTGCGCATTGTTTTCAAAGTAGAGCCGCCGGATGAAATGCTGAAGCGACGCAGATGAGGCGGATTTGAGCAGGATCTGCCAGCGGTAGCGTCCCGCCACCCGTGACAGGGGGGCTTCGATGGGGCCTAAAATTTCGACAGCGCGGCATTTCGGGTCATCGCACGCAAAAAGCTGCCGGCACAGCCGGCCGGAGGCTTCGGCGTGCCGCCGGGTTTTATCCTGGTCTTTCCCGGAAATCTTGATCTGCAGCATCCTGGAAAAAGGCGGGTAGTCAAGGGCTTTCCGGAACCGTATTTCCTGGTTGTAAAAGTTCATGAAATCCTGCTGCTGGGCGGCGGTAATGGCGAAATGGTCCGGGTTGTACGTCTGGAGGATTACTTTTCCGGGCGCGGCACCCCGGCCGGCACGCCCGGCCACCTGGGCCAGGACCTGGAAGGTCATTTCCCCCGCCCGGAAATCCGGGAAGGAAAGGGACAAATCGGCGCAGATGACCCCGACCAGGGTAATGTTCGGGAAATCATGCCCCTTGGCCACCATCTGGGTCCCCACCAGGATGTCGATCTCCCGGTGTTTAAGGTCTTTCAGGATTTTCAGCAGCGCCCCTTTCCGGGACGTGGTATCCCTGTCCATGCGGGCGATGCGCGCTGCCGGGAAAAGCGAGCGGACCGCCGCCTCGATTTTTTCGGTTCCCATGCCCAGGGCCTTGATGGCGTTCGATCCGCAATGGGTGCACGGGGAGGCGGCCGCACGGAAATAGCCGCACATGTGGCACTTGTAAATATTGGATTTTTTGTGAAGGGTCAGCGTCACATCGCAGTTGCGGCATTTCTGGGGCGCGCCGCATTGGGCGCACACCGGGTGGCTGGCAAAACCGCGACGGTTCAGAAACAACAGTACCTGTTCCCCCCTGGCAAGGGTATCCGTTATTTCGTGTTTGAGCGCCGGGGTTATGAACCGGGCGATGCCGCGCTGGTCCTTTTGTTTCCGCAAGTCGACAAGGGTAACTTCGGGGAGCCCCTGCCGGTGTATCCGCCGGGTCAGGTTGAGCTCCCTGAATTTCCGGGTGGAAACGTTGGAAATCGATTGGATGGACGGGGTTGCGGATCCCAAAAGGGCGACGGCGTCTGTGAGCCTGGCACGCACGACCGCCATGTCCCGGGCGTTGTAATGGAAGCGGTTTTCCTGCTTGTAGGACGTATCGTGCTCTTCGTCCACGATGATCAGGCCGGGATCGGCAAACGGGGCGAAGATGGCAGACCTAGCGCCGATGGCGACCATGGACTGTTCCTTTGCAATGCGCATCCACTGGTCGAGTTTTTCGCCCGCGGACAGGCCGCTGTGCAAAACCGCCACGTTTTCGCCGAACCGGGCCCGAAAGCGTCTTTCAATTTCCGATATCAGGGCGATTTCCGGGACCAGAACCAGCACGCTTCGCCCTTTTTCCAGGGTTTTTGCCGCAAGGTGCATGTAGACTTCGGTTTTGCCGCTGCCGGTGACACCGGCAAGCAAATAGGTGGCAAATCCCTGCCCCAGGGCGGAGGCGGCCTCCCTTACCACCTGCTTCTGCTCCATGGTCAGTTCGGGCGGGGTATCCGGTTCCACCGCGTCGCCAAAGGGATCCCGGTAGACCGGTTTTTCGGTGATTTCGACCAGCCCCTTTCCGGCAAGATCGCGCACGTGGCTGGCCGCTCTTGGCACGATATCGTTTAACCGGTCAATGGGCGTTTCACCGTTTGTCCGCAAAAAATCGATGATCTGCGTTTTGGGTTCGGACAGTTTTGCGTGGGGTTCCCCCGTGTCTGAAAGTCTTGCGTATCGCTGCATTTTGTGGCGGGTGCGGCCGCGCACGATCTTTTTTCTTTTTGTGATCCAGTTGTTTTTCTCCATTTTCAGAAGAATATTTTTGGGAATCTCGCAGCCGGTTTTTTTTGCAATGCGGTCGGCGCGGGCAGGGCCGGCGGCAAGGACCTGCAGGATTTTTTTTTCGAGACCGCCCGTTTTTTCCGCAAAAGGATTGCCGGTGTCCCCAACTTTTTCATACACGGCGGATTCGGCCGGGTTGATCCCGCCGGGCAGGGCCTCGCAGATCACATCGCCGATGGGATGCACGTAATATTCGGCCATCCAGCGGAAAAAGCCCACCATGGATATTGGAAACATCGGTGTTTCATCGATTACGTCACAGATGGGTTTCAACTGGTCCGGTGGATATTCGCGCGCATCATCGCCAAGCACGTACCCGGTGAGGCGCCGGTTGCCAAATGGCACCATGACCCTTTTCCCCGGGCAGACCATCGCGGCCATGGCTTCGGAAACCAGGTATGTGTACGTGTTGTGAACCGGCAGGGAAACCGCGACTTCAATCTGGCGCATCAGGGCCTTTTTATTATTATGGTTACGATTCAGTCAGTCGGCAGGGAAACCATCGCTGCAGAAGCATTATGATACCCTGAATCAAAATCCGGGAAAAGTCAAAAGCGAATGAGATCTATAAGGACAATTCCATTCCGGCCGGGGGAGGTATTGCCCTCGGCAACGGAAAGAGATTGGGGCATCTCTATGGCTCAATACGCCGCGCCCTGAAAACTCGCCCCTATCGGGGCTCAAACAATTCAGGGCGCCGGGCGTATTTTCGCCAAGAGCTGCCGCCAATCCCTTTCAATGTTGCTTTCGGGCAACACCTCCCCCGGCCGGAATGGAATTGATCATTTGAAACCTATCTCAACATATGGATTTCGTTTCAAGATCGCGGCGGCGTCTTTCAAATCGCAGATATACGCGCGCATTTTGAGGATTTGGAAGAAGACGCCAACAAAGATTATTGGCCGAAAGATTTCCGGATCTGCGTGATTACTTCATGTCGTGCCTGTGCGAGCCGGGAATTTCCGTAATGCCGATTCGTTGTTTACATCATTACGTATGCCATCACTGGGCCAACCACAGCATCGATTTGTTTTTATCCAAAATGATCAATTCCATTGGGGGGTGGGGCCTTGCCCGGAGCAACATTGGGAGGGCTTGGCGGCAGCTCTTGGCGAAGTGGAGCAAAGAACCCTGCATTGTTTGAGTCCCGCCATCGGCGGGGCGAGTTTGCAGGGTTTTGCGGAACAAGCCATAGAGATGCCCCAAGGCCTCACAGTTGCTACGGGTAAGGCCCCACCCCCCAATGGAAATTGTCCTTGTTTATTTTCTTGACGGCTTCGTAAAAAAACCCAATATCTGCGTTGCGCACAATTTTTGAGAAATCTCATCACGCCAAAGGCGTGACTCAATTCTTCAAAAATTGCACGTGCCTTGATCTTGAACTTTTTACTTTGCCGTCCAAAATCGACTTTTCCCGGGCGCATCATTTTCTTGCTTGCAAAAAAAAATGGTTTGGATAGAATAGGCCGTACCTGAAAAAAGAGTGAGCGCTCGTTTTTTTTATAGAATGCCAATGGAGGAAAATTCATGGCCGAAGAGTTGTATCCCGGACTCTACCGCATAAAAATCCCGCTGCCCGGCAGTCCGCTCAAAAACCTGAATTCCTACGTGATAACGGGGGAAGGAAAGAGCCTTGTCATTGACACAGGCTTAAATCGGGAAGAGTGTAAAAACGCCATGATGGAAGGGTTGGCGGAGATCGGCATTGCAATGGATGCCGTGGATATATTCATCACGCATCTCCATGCGGACCATTTCGGCCTGGTAACGACCATTGCAACCGATGAGACGAAAATTTATTTCAATCGCCCCGACGGCGAGATCATTGAAAACTGGCAGGGGTTCGAGCCCATGGTGAAATACGCCGGCAAGCACGGTTTTCCCGAAGAGACGCTGCGGCAGGCCATAGAGCAGCACCCGGGGTATCGGCACGGAACGAACTGGATGCCGGACCTGCGCATGATCGATGACAATGAGGCGCTGAATTACGGGAACTACGAACTTATTTGCATTCAAACGCCGGGGCACACGCCGGGGCACACGTGCCTGTACAATGAAAAACACCGCTTCCTGATCGCAGGCGACCACCTCCTCGAGGACATCACGCCCAATATTCAGTGCTGGTCCGATGACCACGACCCGTTGAAAAGCTATATGGAAAGTCTGGATAAAATCAGGGACCTGCCGGTTGAGCGCGTGCTGCCCGGTCACCGGCGGATCTTCACCAATTACCGGGAGCGCATCGACACGCTCAAGGAGCATCATGAGAAGCGGCTGCAAGAGGTCGAATCGATCCTGGGGCAGGGCCCGCCCCTGTCGGCATATGAAGTGGCGTCCCGCATGAAATGGGATATCACCGCGGAAAACTGGGAGGCGTTTCCCGTGGCGCAGAAATGGTTTGCCACCGGCGAGGCCATTTCCCACCTGCGGATGCTGGAAAAGGCCGGAAGAATCGCCGCGAACAGCAAAGGGGGGGTGGTGAGCTATTTTCGGGAGCCATAATTGACGACTTCGTAAAAAGGCCAATATCTGCGTTACGCGTGATTTCCGAAGAAATTGCGGCTTACGCCTTGTACACATACACGTACGCTAAGTACGCTCAATTCATCGAAAATCGCGCAAGCCTTGATCTTGGTCTTTTTACAAAGTCGTCTGGTCGTGACTTTTTGCGAGACTATCATTGCAGCACATACGATTTTTGCGAATATTTTTTTAACGGTATCTTATCGTTGCGAATAATTACGAAAAAGGAAAGGCGGTTACAAGTCATGACGATAATTGAAAACGCCCTGGCGGCCGGCAGGCAAATGCTGGGGGAATACGAGGCCAAGCAGTTGCTTTCCGGCTACGGGTTTCCCGCGACACGGGAAATTCTTGCCGGCTCTTCCGCAGAAGCGGTAAAGGCGGCCGAAACGATCGGTTTTCCGGTGGCCATAAAAGGGTACGGCAGGGACTTGATGCACAAGACCGAGGCGGGTGCGGTGTTTTTGCAGGTCAAGGACGCAACAGGCGCCAGAACGGCGTATGAGGCAATGGAGAAGAAGCTGGGCGACCGCCTGGAAGGGGTCCTTGTCAGCGAAATGGCCCGGGGGCGACGGGAACTGGTCATGGGGCTGCACCGGGAGGCGGGGTTCGGCCCGTGCGTCATGATCGGGATCGGCGGCATCATGACCGAGATCATCAATGATACGGCGTTTCGGGTGGCCCCTGTAAATGAGGCCGAAGCCATGGACATGGCCGCGGATCTGCGCGCCAAAGAGATTTTCGGCCCCTTTCGCGGAGAGGCCGAAGCGGATATGGCGGCCGTTTGCAAATGTCTTGCGGCGATAGGCAAAATCGGGCTCGATCACCCGGAGATATCCGAAATCGATGTGAACCCCGTGATCATCCGGCCCGACGGAAAGATCGTCGCCGTGGATGCGCTCGTGATCCTGAAAGGGGGCGAATAATGAAAGAACATCCCCTTTATAAGATCGCCAATCCGGATAGCATTGCCATTCTGGGTGCGTCCAACAACTTCATGTCCATGGGAACCAGCGTGCTCTCCTCCATTCAGGCATTGAATTTCAAGGGGCCGATCTACCCGGTTCATCCCAGGGAAAAAACCGTTCTGGGGCTTCCGGCGTATTCTTCGGTGGAAGAACTGCCCGAAGTCCCGGACCTTGCCGTAATTGTCCTGCCCACGCGGATTGTCGTGGAGGCGATGGATGCCTGCGGGAAAAAAGGGATCCGCCATGCCATCGTGGTTTCCGGCGGATTCGGAGAATCGGGGGAAAACGGGGTCGCCATGCAGAAGCAGTTAACGGAAACCGCCAAATCCCACGGGATCCGTTTTCTGGGTCCAAACTGCATCGGCGCGGTCAATCCGCACCATCATTTCAACGCCACGTTTCTCACGTACGGGCAGAAGCCGGGTTTCATCGGCATGGCATCCCAGAGCGGCAGCTTCATTACCCAGATGTTCGACTACCTGGACCTGTTCGGGCTCGGTTTTTCAACGGGATTTTCCGTCGGAAACGAGGCGGACACGGATATCGTGGACTGCATGGAATACCTTGCCCAATGCCCCAATACCCGAGCCATCGGACTTTATATTGAATCCATCCGCCGCGGAGATCGTTTTATTGAAGCGGCCCGGCGTATTACGCCGGACAAGCCCATCGTGGCATATTATGCAGGGGGGACCGAGGCGGGGCGGCGGGCCGGTTTTTCCCATACCGGCTCACTGGCCGGACCGGACCGGGTCTATGACGGAGTGTTTCGCCAGAGCGGAATCATCCGGGCCTATTCCATCGAGGAGCTCTACGATTTCTGCTGGTGCCTGGGGACCTGCCCCATACCGGCAGGCAACCGGGTGCTCATCCAGACCCATTCCGGCGGTCCCGGCGCCGTTGCCGCGGATGCCTGCGACCGTGCAGGCCTGGTTTTGCCTCCCCTTGCGGACGAAACCCGAAACAAGCTTGCAGAGATCCTGCCCCATACCGCAAGCATGAACAATCCGGTGGACCTGACCTTTACCCGGGATCCAAGGGATTATACGGATGTCATTCCCAGGCTGCTCGCTGCGGACGGCAATACGGACGCCGTCCTTATGTATATGCTTCAACCGCCCAGTTCGGTGCGGCGCGCTGTTGAAGCCATGGGCGTAAAAGGGGGGCAGGTGGAAGAGGAGGTCGAGAAATACATGGACGGACGAAGCCAGGAAATGGCCCGGTTCATAAAGGGCTGCGAAAAACCGTTTATCGGGTTTTCCTACGCCACGGGGGAAAACCGGTTTATCCGGGGGCTCTACGATGCCGGGGCACCGGTTTTCCCGAGCCCCAACCGGGCTGCGCGCGCCGTGTGGTCGCTGGTGGAATACGCGCGGTTGCGGGAGAAAATCACGAAATAGAGGCAAAGAAGTCGTATCGTCCGATTTTCGCCCTCGGTCCTATCGTTCATCAATGGGGATATAGGGTCGTTCGGTATACCCGGAATATACCTGCCGCGGGCGGGTAAGCCGCTGTTCCGCATCCTGCATGTTTTCGCGCCACTGGGCGATCCATCCCGGAAGCCGTCCGATGGCGAACATGACCGTGAACATGTTTGTGGGAATCCCCATCGCCCGGAGCATGATGCCGCTGTAAAAATCAACGTTCGGGTACAGGTTGTGGTCAATGAAGTAGGGGTCGCTGATGGCGATCTGCTCCAGTTCCATCGCAATGTCAAGCAGCGGATCCTCGTAGTTGAGGCGATCGAGCACATCGTGGCAGTTTTTTTTCATTATCTTGGCCCGGGGGTCATAGGTTTTGTATACCCGGTGGCCGAATCCCATCAGCCGGAACGGGTCGTTTTTGTCCTTGGCCCGTTTGATGACGTCCTTTACCTTGACCCCTTTTTCATGGATGTCGATCAACATCTGGATCACGGCCTGGTTTGCCCCCCCGTGGAGATCCCCCCAAAGGGCCGAGATGCCGGCGGAAATCGATGCGTAGATATTCGTCTGCGCGCTCCCCACGCTACGTACTACGGCTGTGGAACAGTTCTGCTCGTGGTCCGCGTGAAGAATCCAGAAAACATTCAGGGCTCTTACGAGCTCCTTGCGCAGGATATACGGTTTTACCGGCGTATTGAACATCATGTTCAGAAAGTTGGCGCAGTAGGTGTAGTCCGGCCTCGGATATTCGACCTTGTGCCCCCGTGAGATCTTATAGGAGACGGAAGCCATGGTGCGGATCTTGGATATCAGCCGGACATAGACTTCTTCAAAATCCTTGTCCGAGGCGATCAGTTCCGGGTAAAAACTGCGCAGGGCGTTGACCATGGCCGAAAGAATCCCCATGGGATGGGATGCCCTTGGAAAGTTCTGGTAGAATATCTGCATGTCCTCGTGCACAAGGGAATGGTCGTTCAACTGCACGCTGGTCCGGTTCAGCTGCTCCCGTGTGGGCAGCTCGCCGTTGATGACGAGGTATGCGGTCTCGACAAAGGATGAATGCGTGGCCAAATCTTCAATGGGGATTCCCCGGTACCGGAGAATCCCTTTTTCACCGTCCATATAGGCAATGGCGCTTTTGCAGCTGCCTGTATTGCCGTACCCGGGATCATAGGTGATGCAGCCGGTTTTCTGGCGCAGCTGGCGGATATCGATGCCTCTGTCCCCTTCGACGCTCTCGATGATCGGCAGTTCAATGGTTTGACCGTTTACGGTCAGGGTCGCAACGTTGCTCATGATCTTCTTTCCTTGCATTACAGTAAACAATCACACAGTATACTAGAACCTATCTCAAAATTGTGATTCGGCCCAATATCTTTGTTGGCGTCTTATTTTAAATCCTCGAAATACGCGATTATGTCTGCGGTTTGAAACAAGACGCCGCCGCGATCTTGAACCGGAATCCGAATGTTGAGATGGATTATAGTAAAGGCTTATGCATAAACTTTTTTGTTTATTCCCGTCAAGAAATATTGTAAATTGAAAAAGAGATATTGCTGGTAGTTGATATATTTGAAATTTGGATTATATTTTTCATATCGGAAGTTCTGCCGGGCTTTTTTTTGCCATCGCTGGCAACAATTGAAATCGAACGAGGGGCCACTCAGGAGGGGCGAATGCGCAAAACAACACGATTACTCATTTGCTTGCTGCTCGTACTTGCAATGCCTGCAGCCGCAATGGGGTTGCCAATGATCGGTGTTGAAGGCGCAGTGGGTGTCTGGTGGACATCCCCGAGCGGAAATCTCAAAACCGGCAGTGACAATGATTTTCTGGACATGGAAGATGATTTTTCCTTCAGCAGGGAAACGGAATTGTTCGGCCGTCTCAAGGTCGATATGCCCCTGCTGATTCCCAATGCTTACGTAATGGCCAATCCCCTGAAATGGAGTGAAAGAACTTCGCGTGCCATTCGTTTTGGCGGTAAGCGTTTTTTGAAGAGCTCCGAAGCGGAATTCAATCTCAACCAATACGACTTCGGCCTGTTTTATGCCATCCCCTTCCTGCAGACCGCAACCCTGGACCGCTTTAATGTGGATGCCGGTTTGAATTTACGGTTTATTGACGCGGAAACCTCGGTTTCCCAAGGGGTCCTTTCGGAAGCCGAATCCATGAGCATCGTAATTCCCCAGGTGTACCTGGGAGCCCAGTTCCAGCCGGTAGAACGGTTTTCGGTAGAAGCGGAAGCCAGGGGGCTGACCTACAAAAGCGACAGCTCCTACAGCCTGCTGGGCCGGGTCAAGGCGACCGCTTTCGGACCGGTATTCGTGTCCGGAGGGTATCGCTACGACGATTATGATATCGACAAGAGCGGGTTCATGATGGATTTCAATTTCTCCGGGCCTTTTGTGGAAACGGGGCTTTCGTTCTAATTTTTCCTGCCGGTCCCCTCGAGAAGCTCCGCTGCATGCGCCCGGCTTGTTTCCGTGACGGTCTGGCCGCCGATCATTCGGGCTGTTTCCTCTATCCTTGAAGATTCGTTGAGCGGTATGATCCGGGTCGCGGTGCGGCCGTCTTCGACATATTTTTCAATCCTGAGATGGCGATTGCCGAATTTGGCAATCTGGGCCAGGTGCGTGATGCATATGACCTGGCTTGATCCGGCAAGACCCGCAAGTTTTTTGCCGACCACCACCGCTGTTTCCCCGCCGATTCCTGCATCGACTTCATCGAAGATAACCGTTTCCACCGGTTCGGTGTCCACGAGAATGGCTTTTAACGCCAGGATAACCCGGGAAAGCTCCCCCCCCGAAGCGATCTTTGAAAGGGGTTTGAGCGCTTCGCCGACATTCGGTGAAATCATGAAGACAGGCTGTTCCGCGCCGTTTTCGTTTATGCCGGAATCGTTGTCGCACAGGGCCCCCGGCGTGTCGGCACGGATTTCAACGGGGCGGAAGATGACCTTGAAACAGGTGTCCGGCATGTTCAAAGACCTCAGTTCCGCCTCCATTTTCCGGGCAAGTTCGTCGGCCGTCAGCCGGCGTTTTTCCGTCAGCCGGCGGGCAGCCTGGACAAGTTCTTTATGGTGCGATGCAAGGCTTTCCTCGGCGTTTTTGATGCGTTCGTCTATGTTCATGCTATCGGCGAGCTCCCGGCTGAGCTGGTCCAGCCGGTTGAATACCTCATCGAGCGTGGGCCCGTATTTTCTTTTCAACCGGTTGATAATGTGCATCCTGGCTTCGACCGTTTCCGTGCGGGCCGGATCGAATGTGATGGTATCAAGATAAGATCTCAGCTGATGGGCGATATCCTGAATACGAAACAGGGCTTCCTCCAGGGACTGTGCCGCTTCCGCGAGTGACGGGTCCATTTCGGCCGCTTTTTCAATCTCTTTTTTTACGGCAAAGAGCTGGTCTGAAATAGCGCCTTCCCTGTTGTAGAGGGTTTCCACGCCGTTGCCGATTCCCTGGTAAAGCGCCTTTGCATTTTTCAGCCGCAGCAGTTCCTGATGGAGGGATTCGTCTTCGCCGGGTTGGAGGGCGGCTTCCTCGATTTCTTTTTTTTCCAACTCCAGAAGCGCGATCTGTTCCACCCGGGTCTCCCGGGTATGGCGGAGCGCTTTCAGGTTTTTTATTTCAGGGAGGATGTTTGCGTAGGCGTCTCCAACGGCATTGCGCAGGTCCGTCAAACCGCCGAATTGATCCAGAATTTGCAGGTGTTCGGACTCCTTGAGCAGCCGCAGGTGTTCATGCTGTCCGGAAATGCCGGCAATGTTTTGCGTGATTGCCGAAAGGAGCGTCATGGTGGTCATTCGCCCGTTGATGTACACGCGGTGGCGGTTGCCCGCGGACAAAATCCGGCGTATAACCAGTTGATCCGTCTCCTCGTACCCCTGTTCCTGAAGGATCCGTCCTGCTGCGCTTTTGGGGTCGATATCGAAAAGGGCTTCCAGTTCGGCGGTATCAGAGCCGGTTCGAATCATGCCGGCGTCGGCCCTTCCGCCCAGCAGAATGTTCAGCGCAGAGATGATGATGGATTTGCCCGCACCGGTTTCACCGCTGACAATGGTCAGCCCTTCTGAGAAATCGATTCGCAGTTCATCGATGATGGCGAAATTTTTTATAAAGATTTCCCGGAGCATTGATATCCGTTTCCGTTCTGGTGAATCGCGCATGGGGAGATTTCGGTCATGACTCCCCGGAGTTTCTGCATTAAAACCGTGTAAGAGTAGAAGCGCTTGGCCGTTTCAAAATTGTGTTGGGCCATGTGCTGACGGTACACCGGGTCCTTGAGCACTTTACGGGTTTTGGCGATGGCGTTTTTATCCACGAATCCGTCGATTTCGATGACATCGAAGCCCTTGGGCTTGATGTCCGTGGAATAAATGGAGTAGGAGTTGACCACGATCGGCTTTTTAAAATAAAGGGCCTCCAGAAATGCATTGCCGAACCCCTCGAAGGAGGAAGGATAGGTGATCAGGTCGGCATGGGGGTATATATCATCTAAAGTATAGATTTTCCGGCCGCTTTTCGTGCGGCCGCGTTTTTCGTTGATCAGCTTCGATACAAAAATTGTCTCTACCTTGAGCATGGCCGAATATTCCTGGATGCGCCGTTCGTAGGCGTGCCCCTCGTCCCCGGAAGCATGGGAGATGATCAGTTTCGCCTTGAGCCCGAGACGGCTGACCAGTTCGATGGCATGCTCGATACCCTTGCGTTTGATAACGCGCGTGGGCTGGAGGATAAAGTATTCATCATCGGCAATGCCGAATGCTTCCCTGACATCGGACGCATACTCGTCAGGCGGTTTCGGCGGATTTTCAAAGTCCATGACGTTGGGAATGATTGTGGAAGAGGTCCCCTTGCGGAAACCCAGCTGGCTTTCCCCGGCCGAACTGATGACCACGTGGTGGATGCGGGGCAGGTACGGCGGAAATGCCATGCCCAGGTATTCCCATATCGCGTTGGTCATGAAACGGGATCGCTCCCAGTAAAAGTCGTGATGGTGGGCGATCATGATAATGCCTGTCTCCGAGACCACCTCTGTGATGGCAAGGCCCAGTGGGATGTTGAGCGGAATGGTCACGGCATTTTCGGCAACCAGCAGATTGATGCGAAACCGGTTGATAAAATCGTAGAGATGGTCTTTTATTTCCTCTTTCAACGCCATGATTTTCAGGGTGGTTGACCGGCTCCTGTGGCGTGCGTCGAAACTTTTCCGGTAAATGTCCACGATTTCATGGTGGGTGAAATGGGCTTTTTCCGACAGGAAGCTTTGTTCCGACGGTGTCTCCAGCTCTCCGGCGAAATAAAAGCAGTTGTACCCGTCGTTTTCAAAAACCCGGGCCCATTTCAGGGTTTCCAGGGTCACCCCGTCGGTTCCGGCAATCCGGGTGGCGACAAAGCCAATGTTGTTGTTTTTGCTGCATCGCATGCAGTCACAGGGAGGTTCCATTCGAAGTCCGTTGAACAAAAGCACTGGCGGTTATAAAAAAAATTGACGATATGCGATTATCGTACTACTATATCAATTGCAGGAAGAACGAATACAGTTTACATGGCATTTGTCTTTCATGTCAAGCTTGTACAACAGGGTTGTTATCCTGTTTTTACACAAATGCGCACCCCCCGGCAGGAGACAAAAGGAGGAAAAAGGATGGGATCTTCAACAGTGAAAAAAGTTTTCATCGTTATATCGATTGCTGCGATGCTGGTGGTTTCCAGCGGTTCCTTTGCCTTGGGCAGTGACGACACCAGGAGGGCGCTGATGGAAACAAGAGACACAGACCCTGCCGCCATGGTGGTGGATTTTGCCGTCGCCCGACCGGTCGGGTTCGCAGCCCTGGTGACCGGTGCCGTGTTCTTTACCGTATCCCTCCCTTTTTCCGCCCTTGGCGGCAACACGGAGGTGGCATTTGAAAAGATGGTAATGGATTCCGCACGCTACACCTTCTTACGGCCGCTCGGCGGTTTTTGATTCAGGATCCAGCCCCAAACTCCTTGATATAGGCTTCCCATTCCATGGGCAGCATGGTCTTTTTTGCGGTATTGCATTCCTTGCAGCATGGCACCACGTTGCCTTTTATGCTTTTTCCGCCCCTGGACAGGGGGACCACGTGGTCCATGGTCAGCATGCGCGGAGGAAACTGCCGTCCGCAGTAATAGCATACGCCCTTTGCGCAGCGGCGTTTCCACCATTGTGACGCCCGGATATCCCGGGCCTTATACTTCTCCCTTCGCAGTTCGTCTTCTTCGGGTACGTAGGTCATTGTAACAGCCCCCTCTGATAAAGCCACTTGTCGATTTCCCCGCAAAGCATTTTATAGAAGGCCTCCGCGCCGCCCAGTCCGCGTCTGCCGAAGTAATAGTTAATTTCCAGAAAAAGCGCCGCCGGATCGCAATCGCCGTTTGTAAACAGCAAATCAAAACCGGCCAGGTTGATGCCGGTGCCCCTGCAGAAATGCATGACCGCCGTTCTTGCCTGTTCCTGCAGGCCTTTGTCCGCGTGATGGTCGATTTTCGCCCCCTGGGCGGTTTGTGTCCTGAAACACGACGGATCCGTCTGCACCCGCCAGTATGACCGGCACGTCTCACCGATGACCACGACGCGCAAGGACCGCCCCCCGGTTTCAACGAACCGTTGGAGCAAAAATCCTTTTTGCCCGCTTTGTTCAAAGGCCGCCGCTTTCCCGAGCAGGCGGCTGAATTCCTCCGCATGGTTCACGATCCACACATTGCGCCCTTCTCCGGACCATGAAAATTTGAACACAAAAGGATACCCGAAAGAAGGAGCAGGATTTTTACTGCCGGAAAAACGATAAAAATCATCCACTGACGGGAAAGCCAGGGTTTCGGGATGGGGCGCAGCGTACTTCCGGAACAGTTGCACCTGGCCGATTTTCCCGGGATATCGGAACCGCCGGGTGTAGTCGGGAAAAACATGGGCGCAGTTTTCCACGGCCATTTCAAAAAGGGCGGATGTACATCCCTGCGGCAGGATGACGGCGTCGGCCGTTTTGATGGCGGCCGCATCCGTGTCATCGGGCGTTCGGCCTGCGCAAAGCCGGTTTTGATCTCCGGAATAACAGGGGTGATAGGAAAGAATCATCAGTAACCGAGTTTTCGTATGGCCCGGGTATCACGGCTCCAGTTTTTTTCGACGCGCACGAACAGCTTGAGAAACACTTTTGCACCCAAGAGGTTTTCAATATCCATGCGCGCCTGTGTGCCGATGGTTTTCAGCATTGCGCCGTTTTTCCCGATAAGGATGCCTTTCTGGGAATTCCGCTCCACGTGGATCGCCGCATGGATGCGTATGATGTCGCCGTCTTCCGAATAATCCTCTATCGTGACGGCCGTACCGTAGGGGACTTCCCGGCCGGTATTTTCAAAAACTTTTTCCCGGATTATTTCACAAACAATAAATCGCTCCGGCATGTCGGTCAAGGCGTCTTCCGGGAAAAACGGTGGGCCCTCGGGAAGCAGGTTTGTCATGGCGTTGACAAGCTGGTCCACCTGGGTTCCGTCCAGGGCGGAAATCGGAACAATTGCGGCAAAAGAGGGGTAGAGGCCCGACCACTTGTCGATGATCCGCAGCAGCTTCGGTTTTTCGATCCGGTCAATTTTGTTGACGGCAAGTACGGCTGGGATTTTTGCCCGTTTTTTCAGCTTTTCGATGATCATCGATTCGGACTGGTCTTCCGGGTTGGATGCATCGATCACCACCAGTATCAGGTCTACTTCGTCCATGGCGGAAAGTGCGACCTGGACGATTTTGCGGTTGAAAACCTTGTCGGATTTGTGAACGCCCGGGGTGTCGAGAAAAACAATCTGGCTGTTTTCACCGTGCATGACCCCGACGATCCGGTTTCTGGTTGTTTGCGGCTTTTCGGACGTAATGGAGATTTTCTGGCCGATCATGCGGTTGAGCAATGTGGATTTTCCGACATTCGGAGCCCCTGCGATGGCGGCAAATCCGGACCGGAAACCGGACCAGGGGGTGTCATTGTGGTTGGTGCTCATGGGGTTTCCTGTTTTTCGTCGACCATCATTTCTTTTGGGGCGTTGTCCCCTTCAATGCCGGAAAGCCGGATAATCTGCAGCCAGGTGCGCTCTTTCCCCTGCCCGGTTTTTGAGGAGAAAATGACAAATTCGTCATCTTTGAGGGAAAAGGTTTTCCGAACCTGTTTTACCCGGGAGATCTGCTTGTTTTTTGAAAGCTTGTCCGCCTTTGTGAAAATATAGAAAAACGGCACGCCGATATGATGGAGAAAATCAGCCAGGTCCTGCTCTTCTGCTTCAGGGGAGCGGCGGATGTCCTGAAGAAGAATAACGCCTTTCAGGTTCTGGCGCCCGATCAGGTATGCTTCCACCATGGGCCCCCACAGGGCCCGTTCCTGTTTGGAAACTTTGGCATAGCCGTATCCCGGCAGGTCGACGAAAACAAACCGGTCATTGATTGAAAAAAAATTGATCAGTCTCGTTTTGCCCGGTGTTGCGCTTGTTTTGACCAGGTTTTTCCGGTTGATCAGGGTGTTGATCAGCGAAGATTTCCCTACGTTGGACCGTCCTGCAAAAGCGATCTCCGGCATGTCCGTTTCCGGGTATTGCGCCGGTTTAACCGCGCTTGTGAGAAATGTTGCCGATGTAATGATCACGTTGAAATTTTCTCCATCACGGTGACGGACTACTTCCTTACAAATACCCCGGTGCGGCTGTGAACCGATTTTTCGGGGATGCAGGCTTATACGACCTTGTTCAGCGGGTATTCAATAATGCCTTCCGCCCCGTTTTCAAGAAGTACCGGTATCAGGTCCCTGACCGTGTCCGAACTGATAACGGATTCAAGGGAATACCATTTCGACTGGTAGAGCTTTGCCACGGTTGGCGCATTGAGGGAAGGGACCAGGGAAACAATTTTTTCCAGCCTTTCTTCCGGTACGTTCATCTTGATGCCGACGAGTTTTTCGGCAACCAGGGCCCCTTTCAACAGCAGGGCGATCTGCTCGACCTTCTTTTTTTTTGCCGGGTTGGCCCATGCCTCGTGGTTTGCGATCAGCTGCGTATTGGTCTGCATCATCTCATGGATAATGCGAAGACCGTGGGCCCGGATGGTGCTTTCGGTTTCCGTGATTTCCACGATGGCGTCGGCCAGCCCGGAGACCACCTTGGCTTCGGTCGCCCCCCAGGAATACTCTATGCTGACGTCGATTTTCCGTTCGGCGAAATAGCGTTTTGTGTAATTGACCAGCTCGGTGGCCACTTTTTTTCCGGCCAGATCCTCCAGGGTGTTGTACGGCGAGTCCTTCGCAACGGCGATGACCCACCTGGCAGGCCGTGCGCTGACCTTCGAATACACCAGGTCGGAAACGACATGAACGTCCGAGTTGTATTCGGCAATCCAGTCCTTGCCGGTGAGTCCGGCATCCAGGGTGCCGTTTTGGACGTATACGCCCATTTCCTGCGCCCGGCACAAGGTGCAATGGATCGTTTCATCGTTGATTTCCGGGAAATAGCTCCGGCCGTTGACGTTGATTTTCCATCCGGAACGCTTGAACAGCTCGATCGTGGCTTTTTGCAGGCTCCCCTTGGGAATCCCCAGTTTCAGTACGTCATTCATTTTTTGTATACCTCTTCCGGATTAAAAAGCTTTTCTTCGACAATGGTTTCCGACCCGTCTTCCACCCGGGTATAAAAGCAGGACCTGTACCCCTTGTGACAGGCGGCCCCGCCGATCTGGTCGACTTTCAGCAGTATGGTATCCCGGTCGCAGTCGATCCGGATTTCCCTGACCTGCTGGGTGTGACCGGAGGTTTCCCCCTTGACCCACAGTTTGTCCCGGGACCTGCTGTAATAGGTGGCCTTTCCGGTATTCAGGGTGTTTTCCCATGCGGCTTGGTTCATGTATGCAAGCATGAGCACATCGCCGGTTTTATAATCGGCAACGATTGCCGGAAGCAGGCCGCCCGTTTTTTCAAAGTCGAGTGTAACCATTGTTTGTTCCTGTACTTGTCTTTGTTTGTTTTTTTGCCCTTGCACAATGTGCAAAGATGAAACATAATCAAAATGCAGCTGCCAAATGCCGCGCCTTATTTTTGTATAATCTTATAAGGATAAAAAACGACCGGATCAAAGTCAACTTTTTTTCTTTTCTTTGCATTGCCGCTTGATTCCGTTGCACGCTTTTTCAACACCCGGTCATCCGTATGGCTTGACAGTATCCGGGGCCTGTAGTAGAAAAAAATTTGATTTATTTCATCCTTGTCTTACCTTTTGGAATATTGGCGGTCTCAAAGAGGACCCCCAGCGGATAAGCGCGGTTGCCGTCACCCGGATCCGGGTGGAAGGCAATTTTTTATTCCAAAAACTGTAAACCACGTATGAAAAGGAAGGTAAAATATGGCTGAAGGCATTCAAGAAGTCAGTGATGCGACATTCGATGCAGAAGTAATACAGTCCGACATGCCCGTCCTGGTTGATTTCTGGGCGCCGTGGTGCGGCCCCTGCAAAGCCATCGGGCCCATTCTCGAGACGATCAGCAAGGATTTTGAAGGGCGTCTCAAGATCGTCAAATGCAATGTCGATGACAATCCCTCAACCCCCAGCAACTACGGCATCCGTGCCATCCCGACCCTGATTCTTTTCAAAAACGGGGAAAAAGTGGAGCAGATCGTCGGCATGGTGGAAAAGTCCAAGCTGGAGCAGACCATAAAAAACAACCTGTAGTGAACGAACGAGCGCATATGGGAAATACAGATTATGATCTGGTAATCATCGGGGCCGGTCCGGCAGGTCTTGCAGCGGCGCTTTATGCTGCAAGGGCGAGACTGTCCGTGCTGGTCCTTGAAAAAGCCGCTCCGGGAGGGCAGATACTGGTAACGGACTGGATCGAGAATTACCCGGGGTTCCCGGAGGGGATCAGCGGTCCGGACCTGATGACCCACATGCTGGCGCAGGTGAACCGTTTTGATGTGGGCATCGAAACCGGTGAAGTGGTTTCAATGGCGCTCACGGATACGGTCAAACGGATTGATCTCTCCGATAGAACCATTACCGCCAAAACAGTTATCGTCGCAACCGGGGCTTCCCCGAGCAAGCTCGGCGTTCCGGGGGAAAACAAGTACCTGGGGCGCGGTGTTTCCACCTGTGCCACCTGCGATGCGCCCTTTTTCAGAGACAGTGTTGTCGTGGCGGTCGGCGGCGGCGATACTGCCGTCCAGGAATCCATTTTTCTGACCCGGTTTGTCAAAAAAGTATACCTGGTCCATCGGCGAGACCAGCTGCGGGCCGTGAAAGTTCTCCAGGAAAGGGCAAAGGAGAATGACAAGCTGGAAATCCTTTGGGACTCGACCGTTACCGAAATCAAGGGCGGAACGGAAGGGGTCGACGCGGTAACCGTGAAGAATGTGAAAACCGGGGAAACATCGGACATCCCTGCGGAAGGGTGTTTCATATGGGTCGGAACCGTGCCGAATACCGGATTTGCCGTGGGGCACATGGAGATGGATGAACAGGGATTCATCATAACCGATGAGAACAGACGGACCAATATCCCCGGGGTGTATGCAGCGGGGGATGTTCGAAACACGCCGCTCAGGCAGGTGGTAACTGCGGTGGCCGACGGCGCCATTGCCGCAAATGATGCAATGCACTTCATTGAAAGCATGTAATGTAAAATGATGAAAAAAATCTTGGTTGCAGTATGCTGTGCGGCACTGGTGTTTGGCTTTGCCGGCTGCGCAAAAAAACTGGATGAAAAAACTGCCCCGCAGCTTGCGGAGGAGGGGCGCCGGTATTTTGAGGCAGAAAAATATCCCAAGGCCATTGAAGCCTATAAACGCCTCAAAGATTGGTATCCCTACAGCCCCCATGCCAGAGAGGCCCAACTGCGCCTGGCCGACAGCCGCTACCACCTCCGGGAATACGAAGAGGCGATTTTCGACTATGAGCAGTATGAGCATTTATATCCCAATGATCCGGAAATACCCTACGTGATCTATCAGATGGGTCTGTGCCATTATGAACGGATTCGGACCATTGACAGGACGCAGGCACCCGCGAGAAACGCCCTGGAAACCTTTGAACGGCTCCGGGCGCGGTTCCCCGGAAGCAAATACGCTGAAAAAGCCGGGCCGATGATCGACGAATGCCTGGAGAATCTGGCAGGCCACGAATTTTACGTGGGACGGTTTTACTTCAAGTCCGGCCATTACGAAGCGGCCATCAACCGTTTTGAAAAGGTGATATCCCAATACCCGGATCACCTTGAGGTGTATGAAAAAGCAAAGGACTACCGGGAAATGGCGGAAAAGAAAATGGCCGAACAGGAAGCGCCGCCACAACGACCGGAAGGCTTTACAGGCGACTATGACCGCCCCTTTGGCGATGATTCGCTGATCTCCCCGGAGCCTTCCCCCGAACCTGTATCAAGACCGGATCGGTATTAGGGTTCCTGCCGAGTGCGAAGTCGGTAAAAAATATCCTTTACAACGGTAAAAAAATAGGGCATATATAAGCGTTTATTTCGGGTAAGGGCAGGTCCTGCCAGCGGGTCTTGTCCTTCATTTATTGTAAAGAATCGAAAAAAGCAATTGTGGCTTGGAAGAATAAGGAGTCAGAAAATGTCCAGGATGTGTGAATTGTGCGGGAAAAAACCGATGGTTGGATGCAACGTCAGCCATGCCCATAACGTCAATAAGCGGCGGTTCAATCCCAATCTCCAGCATGTGCGCGCACTGCACAACGGCAAAGTGAAAAGAATCAGCGTTTGCACGAGTTGTATACGGTCCGGCCGGGTGGTCAAGGCGTCCCGGTTGTTGAAAGCTACACCCGCTTGACATCGGAAATTACCGGGACGTTTTTCAGGCTCGCGATCACCTTTTCCAGGTGTTCGATATTGTTGACAATGATTGTAAAGTGAACCAGGACGATATTGTTGTCGCGGTGTTCAAGATGAACGTCGTTGATATTGGCATTGGCTTTGCTTATGGCCGTGGAGATATCGGCGAGAAGGCCGACCTGGTCATAACCGGAAACCGTCAGCGATGCGGGGAACATTTCGTTTTCACCGGTTTTCCATTCCACGGCGATACGCCGTTCCGGATCCATTTTCAGCGCGTTGATGCAACTGCTTCGATGCACGGTTACGCCCTGGCCATGCGTGATATAGCCGGTTATTGAATCGCCGGGCACCGGGTGGCAGCAATTGCCGAAGCGGATCAGGATATCCTCCATCCCCTGGACCATGACCCCCCCCTCCTTGTCACGGCGTTTTCGACTTGCCTGCCGGGACATGACCTTTTCAATCAGGTTGAGGTCCTTTTTTTCCTTTATTTTCGGATCAAATTTCCGGACAATTTGCAGGGGCGTTATTTTGCCGATGCCCACGTTTGCAATCAGGTCTTCGACCTCCTTGAAGCCGAATTCTTCCGCAATTTTCGCCATTTCAGGTGTTTTTAACAGGGCGTTGAAGTTGAGCTTGTGCTTTCTGAACCCCTTTTCGCACATTTCCCTTCCCAGCGAAAGGCTGCGCTCCCTTTCCAGTTTCCGGGTATGCTGACGGATGCTGGACTTGGCCTTGACCGTCTTGACGAAATTGATCCAATCCTTGCTGGGCTGGCTCCCCCTGCTGGTTATGATCTCAACGATATCGCCGCTTTTGAGCGGGTACGAGAGGGGGACGAGCCTTCCGTTGACGCGCGTGCCGGTGCACTCTTTGCCGACTTCCGTGTGTATCAGAAAGGCGAAATCCACGGGGGTCGCCCCTTTGGGCAGGGACTTGACGTCGCCGGTGGGGGTGAAAACGAACACTTCGTCCGGGTAGAGGTCGATGCGGACGTTTTCAAGGAACTCTTCCGGATCTCTGAAACTTTTCTGGTTTTCAACCAGGTTCTGAATCCATGCAAAGGTTTTGTCGGCGTTGACATTTTGCGATTTGCCCTCCTTGTAGCTCCAGTGGGCGGCTATCCCGTAGTTGGCCACGTAATCCATCTCCCTGGTACGGATCTGGATCTCCATGCGCTCGCCATAGGGGCCGACCACCGTGGTGTGCAAAGACTGGTACATGTTGGGCTTGGGAACCGCGATGTAGTCCTTGAATTTTTTGGGGATCGGTTTCCACCGGCTGTGTATGGTGCCCAGGGTGGCATAGCACTCTGAAACACTCTCCACGATGATCCGGAAAGCGATAATGTCGTAGACTTCCTCGAATTCAAGCCCCTGGGATTTCATTTTCTGGTGGATGCTGTAATAATGCTTATACCGCCCATTCACTTCGCCGGAGATTCCGGACCGGTTGATTTTTTCCTCCAGCATTTTGCGCACAGTCGTGACATACTTTTCCCGCTCCCCCTGTTCCTTTTTTACCAGGTCTTCAATTTTTTTGTACGCTTCCAGATTTGCGTAATAAAAGGCATTTTCCTCCAGTTCCCGCTTGATCCAGTAGATCCCCAGCCTGGCGGCAATCGCGGCGTAAATATCCAGGGTTTCCTGGGCGATTCGTTTTCTTTTTTCCGGCGAATGGTGATAATGGAGCGTCTGGATGTTGTGGAGGCGGTCTGCGAGCTTGACCAGGATGACCCGTATGTCATCGGCCATGGCCAGGATCATTTTCCGGGTGTTTTCGGCCTGGCGGTGCTGGTCGCTGGAAAACGGCAGTGCACTGATTTTTGTAACGCCCGAGACGATATGGGTCACTTCCTTGCCGAAAATGCTGCTGATTTCTTCGAGGGTGGAATGGGTGTCTTCCACGACATCGTGGAGGAGGCCCGCAGAAATGCTTACGGGGTCGAGCTTCATTTCGGCCAGGATATTGGCGACTTCCAGGGGGTGGGCCAGATATGGCTCTCCGGAAAGCCTGAGCTGCCCGGCATGAACCCGTGCTGAAAATATGTATGCCCGGTCTATGATATCAACATCGGCATCCGGATAATACTCGTACAGCTTATCCAGTATTTCAGTGATTCGTATCATTGATGTTTTCTTACATGCATAATGGCATTCCGCGGAAAATCATCAGTAGGCTTTGGCAAACACAACCCGCTTCCGGGAAGCCTTGGCGCACTCGATGCACGTGCCGGCTTCTTCCTCTCCATCAAAGGGTATGCAGCGTATCGTGACATTAAGCCGATTTTTTATCGCCTCTTCGCAGTCCCTTCCGCCGCACCAGTGCGCCCGGACAAAGCCGCCGTGAATTTCCTGTTTTTCACTGTTTTTCGGCGTAAAAAAGGCGTCGAAGGCATCCGCAGCATCGATGTAATGCGTATTTTCTTCCCGGAAGGTAAGCGCCCTTTCAAACAGTTTCTTTTGAATATCATCAAGGATATCGGTCACTTCTTCGAAAAAGCGATCTTTTGTAACGGACCGGCTTTGCTTGCGGTCCATATCCCTGCGGGCCAGGAAAACCGCGTTTGAAGCGATGTCCTTGGGGCCGATTTCAACGCGCAGGGGGATTCCTTTTTTGATCCAGTCCCAGTTTCGGGTCCCCCCGATGTTGCGCGCATCGATTTCCACCCGCAATGGGGCCCCGTGATAATGAATCTGCCGGAGCCTGTCGGCGAGATCCTGCGTATAGGTCATGACCGATTCGGTTTCTTTTGCCTTTTTGAGAATCGGGAGCAGGACGATGTGTGCAGTAGCCACACGGGGGGGGAGTATAATACCGTTGTCATCCCCGTGGGTCATGACCAAACCGCCGATAAGCCGGGTGGATGCACCCCATGACGTGGTCCAGCCGAACTCTTCTTTTTCCTCGGCGGATTGAAAGCGGATCCCTGATGCCCTGGCAAAATTCTGGCCGAGAAAATGGGAGGTTCCTGCCTGGAGGGCCTTTTTGTCCTGCATCATGGCTTCAATGCAGGTGGTGACCTCGGCCCCGGGGAATTTCTCGGATTCTGTTTTCTCTCCCGTAATTACCGGGATGGCGAGCAGTTCCTCCGCCATTTTCCGGTAGACCTCGAGCATCATGAACGTCCGGTCAATGGCTTCCTGTTTTGTTGCATGAACGGTATGCCCTTCCTGCCATAAAAATTCACTGGTCCTCAAAAAAATCCTGGTGCGCATTTCCCACCGGACCACGTTGGCCCACTGGTTGATCAACATGGGCAGGTCCCGGTAGCTCCGGATCCACTTGGAAAAGGCATCGCCGATAATGGTTTCGGATGTAGGACGGACAATAAGCGGCTCATTGAGCCTGCCCGCCGGCACCAGGCGTCCCCCCTCTCCTTTTTCCAGCTTGTGATGGGTAACCACGGCGCATTCCTTGGCAAACCCCTCGACATGTTCGGCTTCTTTTTCCAGGAAGCTGATAGGGATGAAAAGGGGGAAATAGGCGTTTTTAACGCCGGTGGCCTTGAACATGTCGTCCAACTGCCGTTGAATGTTTTCCCACAGCCCATAGCCCCAGGGCTTGATGACCATGCATCCCCGGACGGGCGATAGTTCGGCCATTTCAGAGGCCCTGATCACCTGCTGATACCATTCGGGGTAGTTTTCCGTTCGCGTCGGTGAAATCGCTGTCTGTTCCTGTTTTGACATTTCCGGTCCTTATTGGTTATGCTTGCTGGAGAACAAGAGACGCGCGGCAGGCCTTTTCGCCTCTTTTACGTTTGATGACACCGTAAAAAGTCCAATATCTGCGTTACGCGTAATTTCTC
>JAABTJ010000027.1 GCA_011389935.1 Desulfobacteraceae bacterium | reverse complement strand
ATGTTCTGCCGGAGGAAAATAGCCCTGGAAGCGTTAATAGGGTTGAAGGTGATGGAGAAGCTGATATTACAGCCTTCAAATTTAAAGTATCCAAAGAGGGGATGCCTGCCTCACATATGACGATTCATCGTGGTGGATCAGATAGACCCATAATATTACTTGAAGCAGATGCTTTGGGCGGATTAGGGGATGTGGATGCAGATTTTGAGATGGATAAAAGCCGTATCACCGGGTGGCGGGACCGGTAACGGCCAATAAATGCCGGCCGGCAGGCGGCCGCTTCAAGAAATCAAGGCCATGAAGGCGCAGGAAATGCTCAACCGGGTTTTTTCTGCGCCTTTCATGGCTTTTTTCAGTTTTGAAATCCGGAAACAAAAGTGCTATACAATGTAGACGGCAAAAAAGATCTTTTCATGTCACAGGGTACAGCCGTTTAAAAAGGAGCCTGCCCATGCGTTATCTATCCTTCGTGTTACTGGTGGTTTTTGTCCTGTCCATTGCTGCGCCTGCAACCGGAGCTCTCTACGAGTACCGGGATGCCGACGGCAACATCCGTTTTACCGACGATCTGGGAAATGTCCCGGAAGAAAAGCGTGAAAACGTCCGGCGGATTCGCGCAGTGCCGGACTACTCAACGCCTTCCGAACAGCAGGAGCCGCCTGCGCAAACCGAAGAGACGGCCCTGGATGCCGACGCCGACGACCCGCCGGAAGGTGATCAGGCGGAAGGAGACGCCGACCTTGTTGAAAGGGGAGAGGCCCTGCGCAGCGAGCAGGCCGAACTCCAGGCGGAATACGAGGGCATCCAGGAGGAAAAGGCGCAGATCGGCGATCCTCCGGATGAGGATGCCCCCCTTGCAGAATTTGAGGCGTACGGGGAGAAGGTCGACCAGATTAACGACCGGATCCGGGTCTACCAGGAAAAGCTGAAAGACCACGAAGAGCGGGTGAAAGCGTATAATGCACGGTTTGAAAAGTGATTTTATGGATCCAACAGCGCCCGACGCCAAACCGAAACCCTCCGCACCCGTTCACCCCCTGTCCGACCGGTTCGTCTGCCTTACCCTGGTCAAGGACAACCTGATCACCAAAGAGCAGGCCAAGGACATCTTCGACAACCGGGACCGGATCAAGGGGCAGATCGAGGCGAAGAAAAAGGAAAAAAAAGGGCCGGGGCTGGATGCCTACCGGATTGATAACCCCGTGACGATCATCGACGCCATTGTATCGCTCAACCTTTTCCGGGCGGACGAGCCGGGGCTGGCACTGGACGAGGACGCGATTTTTCATGCCCTTGCCGGCCAATGGGGGCACCCCTATAAAAAGATCGACCCGGTAAAGCTCGATCTCAACCTGGTGACCACCACCATTCCCCGCAATTTCGCCATGAAGCACCTGGTGCTCCCCGTGGCAAAGGAAAACGGCCGGCTGGTACTGGCCACGTCCAACCCCTTCAACAGCGAAGTGTTCGAAGACGTGTCCCGGGTGGCCCAGATGCCGGTGGACGTGGTGGTTACGGCAAAATCCGACATCGTGCGGCTGATCAATGAGTTTTTTGGTTTCAAGCGCTCCATTGCGGCTGCCGAGCACCAGTTTACCGCCCCGATCGTGGACATCGGCAACCTGGAGCAGTACGTCCGCTTGAAATCTCCGGAGGAGCTGCCCGCCAACGACCAGCACATCGTCAACGCGGTCAACCACCTCTTCAGCTATGCATTCGACCAGCGGGCAAGCGATATCCATATCGAGCCCAAGCGCGAGGACGTGCTTGTTCGCATGCGCATCGACGGGGTTATGCACACGGTGTACCGGCTCCCCCGGAAAGTGCATTCCGCCATTATCAGCCGCATCAAAAACCTGTCCCGGCTGGACATGGCGGAAAAACGGCGCCCCCAGGACGGCCGCGTGAAGATCGACAAGGGGGGCGTGGAGGTGGAAATCCGCATATCGTCCGTTCCCACGGCCCACGGGGAAAAGATGGTCATGCGGATCATGGACCCGGACATCCTTTTGCAGGACATCGAAAACCTTGGGTTTACCGGGCAGGACCTGGAGCGCTACTATTCCATGATATACCGGCCCCACGGCATGGTGCTGGTGTGCGGGCCTACCGGGAGCGGCAAGTCCACCACCCTTTATTCCACGCTCCGGCGCCTGTCCACGCCCGAGGTGAACACCACCACCATTGAAGACCCCATTGAAATGGTGCACGAAGAATTCAACCAGATCGCGGTCAACCCCAACGTGGGGATCACGTTTGCCTCCATCATACGGAATATCCTGCGCCAGGACCCGGACATTATCATGGTCGGAGAGCTCCGGGACCTGGACACGGCGGAAAATGCCGTGCAGGCGGCGTTGACCGGGCATCTGGTCCTGTCCACGCTGCATACCAATGACGCGCCGTCGGCCATTATCCGGCTGCTCGACATCGGTATCCCGCATTTCCTGGTGCAGGCGGTCTTGACGGGGGTGATCTCCCAACGGCTGGTGCGGAAGATCTGCACCAAGTGCATTGAGTCGTATGAAATGGATGCGGCCGAACTGGTGATGAAGGGGCTGGATGCCGGGAAAGAAGGCAGCGTTACCCTCTACCGGGGGAAGGGGTGCATCAAGTGCCGGGGAACCGGGTATTACGGCAGGACGTCCGTGTTCGAGGTGATGCCGTATTCCCGTGGTATGCGGGAAATCACCACCGCAAGCACCGACCTGGGCAAGGTCCGGGAGATGGCTTTGTCTGAAAACATGGTAACGCTCAGGGAAAATGCGATCCGCAAGCTTTTGGCCGGGATCACTACGGTGGAGGAGGTGCTGCGGGTCACGTGGGAGCAGGAATAAATGGCATAGGGGCGACAATGCCCGCATCTGAAAACCCGGTCAAACAAAGGAAAACACGCTATGGCCGTTCTTCAAAGAGAGCTGAGCATCATTACTTCGATGGGAAGAAGATATTCTGGAAAGATCGACATACCGAGTGAAACCTTCAGAACCACGGATCTTCTCAACAGTTCGAATGTCTATTGGCGCAACCCGGATGAAAAATGCTACGAAAATGGCCTGATGATGCATGACGTGAGGCTTTACGTGGATGATTCTTCCATTTATAAACGTTTCGAAAAAATTCAGATAAAAATTTCAGAGGTCATCTATTTTTATGATGAACTCGAAAACGTGGGGGACGAGGGGGAAAAGAAAAGAGCATCGTTCATGGTCAAACAGAGCAATGAAAAAGCCAAGGAAGTGAATATCCTGACACGGATGGCGGGGGCTTCGTTTTATGATATCACCGGTACGTTCTACGGCCTTTTCAGAAAAAAATCCCGGGACAAGTTTTTTCCGCTGACCCAGACCCATATTGTGGAAATCTACAAGAAACAGGAAAAGTGGACAAAGAGAGACATCGCTTTGCCCCATAATTTTATCGGGGTCAACAATGCCTTTGTTGAATCCGTAACAATCGGGTGAATCATTGGCGATGCATGGAAAAGGAGGTGCTGCGGGTCACGTGGGAGCAGGAATGACCCGCAGCAGCGAAATGACAGGCGTCATGGCGCGGTGCGGTTTCAGCGCGTGATTTCAATCGCCTTGAATGCCGTGCCGTCGGGAATATTGTCCACAGAATTGGTAATCAGCACGGTGGACGTGGTGTTTTCCGTGTGCAGGACGATCATCTCGCCCAGGGTTTCTTCCGTGAGCAGGATCGGGTCAAGCCCCTTTCGGGCGGCAGGGGCCGTTTCCCGGTAGTAAAGGGTGTAGACCTGCCCTGGTTTGACCATGTCATTGCTCCCCTTGTCCACGAAGGCCACCATGTGCTCGCCGATGAGCGCCCGGCCATCCTCGGCCTTTATCATGCGCCCCCGGAGACCTTCTACAGGGTCTCGGAGCTTGATTTTTTTGGAGCGCATCTCAAAGGGCATGATGACGTCGCCCTGCCGGATGTCGCGGAAAACATCCACAATTTCTGCCACGACATAGGCGTCTTCCACCTCGACCACTTCCCCGATGCCGACAATGGTGTGCTGAATGCCGATAAAATCGTTCGTAACCGGGTCGTTGACCGGGCCGCTGGTCCTGTAAATTGCGTAGATGCCCCCTTCAACGAGCTGCCGGGCGTCTTCCGCGGGCTGAATGAACATCTTGTCCCCGGTGGACATGAGGCGCTTGTCGTCTTTTACCTTGATAACCGATCCATAATTTTCCGCCTGGGTTTCCCGGACAAATCCGATAGCGTTGATCCCCGCATAGGTGTAATACTCGTCCGGCGCAGGAAGTTCCTGTTCCGTGACCGCCGGCTTCTGGCCGTCTTCCCAGGTTTTGGCGTAGATCCGGATTTTCTGGCCGGGGTAGATCAGGTGGGGATTGGGGATTTCCGGGTTGTGCTGCCACAGTTCCGGCCATTGCCACGGGGAGTCGGAAAATTTTTCCGAAAGATCCCACAGGGTGTCCCCTTTTTGAACGACATAGTAAAACTCGGAGCCGGTTTGAATAATATGATCCTCGATATCTGCATGGGTTGCGGCGGGCAGCAGACATGCCAGTGCGATAAAGAGCAGGAAATATTTGATCTTTTGATATGCGTTTCGTTTCATGATCGGCCCCTGTGTTTTGAATGAATGGAACGGGTTGACAAGGCTTGAATGTCTGTTCTCCCTGCCGGGGTGCA
Organism: Desulfobacteraceae bacterium; assembly: GCA_011389935.1. Lineage (GTDB taxonomy): Bacteria > Desulfobacterota > Desulfobacteria > Desulfobacterales > Desulfosalsimonadaceae > B1SED10-16. The sequence continues at coordinate 34,273 of JAABTJ010000027.1, read as the reverse complement.
GTAGATAACCAGTTATTTTTCTACAGGCATTTTTTGTTTTTGTCAATAGTCGGATGCACTTCGGAGGAGAGCTTTTTACGAATTGACATGCTGCCGGATTCGTGCCATACATCTCATCGCCGGGCGGCAAACCAGCTGAATCCGAAGCAACTGCCGTGGACATGACACCCCGCAGAACAAACGCATAGAAAGGCCCGAATCGTATGTCGCTCAACCCGGTAGCCGTCATCATCCTGCTCGCGCTGCTGATCGACGCCGCCGTGCACGCGGCAGCGGACATCCTGAACCTCCGGCAGGCTGAAAAGCCCATGCCAAAGGCGTTCGAAGGGTATTATGATCCCGACCGCTACCGGATGTCTATGGCCTATGCGACGGCCAATACCCGGTTTTCATGGGTTTCGACCGCCTTTCACCTGGCGCTGTTTCTGGGGTTCTGGTTTGCCGGCGGGTTTGCCGTCCTCGATCAATGGGTGCGTGAATTCGTGGTGGGGGATACCGCCGGGTGCGAGGTGCTCCGCGGCGTTGTTTTCATCGGGGTGCTGGGTCTGGCAAAAGCCCTTGTCTCGCTCCCTTTTTCCGTCTATTCCACGTTTGTGATCGAATCGCGCTTCGGGTTCAATAAAACCACGCTCTGGGTCTTTGTTTCGGACAAGGTCAAGCAGTTTTTCCTGGCCGTGGCGATCGGCGGTCCCCTGTTGGCCGGTATCCTGGCTTTTTTTGTGTATGCCGGCTCCCTTGCGTGGCTCTATTGCTGGATTGCAGTCGCCCTGTTCATGCTGGTCATGCAGTTCGTGGTCCCCACGTGGATCATGCCCCTTTTCAACCGCTTTGAACCCCTTGCCCCCGGGCCGCTGAAGAGCGCCATTTACGAATATGCCCGGAAAATAAAATTTCCTGTAAAAAACATCTATGTCATGGACGGTTCAAAGCGCTCAGGGAAATCCAACGCCTTTTTTGCCGGATTCGGCCGGCACCGGAAAATCGTATTGTTCGACACCCTGGTGGAGAATCACACGGTGGAGGAGCTGGTCGCGGTGCTGGCCCATGAAATGGGGCACTACAAGAAACGGCACGTTTTCTGGATGCTGGGGGCGGCCGTGGCACAGGCAGGGCTCCTTTTTTACCTGCTCTCCCTTTTTATCACCTCCCCGATGCTGGCGGAGGCCTTTTTCCTGGAGCAGGCCAGCGTTTACGCGGGCCTCGTGTTTTTTGCCATTCTGTATTCCCCCATCGACATGGTGATCAGCCTGATTTTCCAGGCGGTTTCCCGGAGAAACGAGCATGCGGCGGACGGCTTTGCCGCAGAGACGACCCGGAATCCCGGGGCCATGAAAACGGCATTGAAAAAGCTGGCGTCCCACAACCTGGCCAATCTTCACCCGCACTGGTTTTACGTGCTGCTCAATTATTCCCACCCGCCCATAACGGACCGGCTGGAAGCCATTGATCGCTGCGCTGCGGGGGAAAGTTCTTGATGAGATTCTTCAAAGATTGCGCGCAACGAAGATATCGGACTTCGCGAAGTCGTCAATACAAGTCATCTCAAAAAAAGATCAAGTGGGGCAGAAAATGCGGGGAGGGTGGTTTTTACCACAGAGGGCACAGAGGAGACACAGAGATCCACAGAGAAAAGCAATGAAGAAAAGGGGGGACGCCCAGTTGGGGCGCCCTGCGGACCGATATTCAGCGGGAATGTTTTCCGTATCTATGCAAGAAAAATGAATGGTTGACCAGGTTGGTCTCTGATACGCATATTTTTCTTTTGGCGTTATCTGATCCTGCCCGAATAAGGAATGAAAAACGCGCGGTGTTGGAGGATCTGTCAAATACAATATATATCAGCGCTGCAAGTATTGCGGAACTCATGATAAAGGCCTCGATTAAAAAACTGCAAATTGATTTTAATCCGGTGGAGGTGGCCCGGAAAAGCGGTTTCGCAATGCTTGATTTCAGCGCAAACGCCGCATTATTGCTAAAAGACCTGCCTTTTCACCATAAAGACCCTTTCGATCGTATGCTTATCGCGCAAAGTATTACCGACAGCTATCCTATCATGACGGAAGACCCTAAAATAGCGCTGTATAATTGCCAAGTGCTTTAATTTCAGGCCGGATACCCGGTAATGTCCCTGATGGACTGGTATAGCGGTTTCAGGCGTTTGTACATCTTCAGGTAAACCTTCCGGTAGAGATCATCATAGCGTTTGTGGTTTTCCGCGATGGGTTCGAAGTTGTCCCCCATGTGGGTCATGGCGGTGATGGCCTGGTCGTAATCCGGATACAGCCCCAGCCCGACGGCCGCGTTGATGGCGGCCCCAAGCCCCGAGGTTTCGTAGAGGTGGGGGCGGGCGGTGGGGAGGTTGAAAATATCGGCCGTGACCTGCATGGCATTTCTGCTCTGGGAGCCGCCCCCGGACACCCGCAGCTGGGTAATGGGTATTTTTGTCCGCTTTTCAATGCGTTCCCTGCCTTCGCGCAGCGCGTAGGCGAGCCCTTCCAGGATGGCCCGGTAAATGTGTCCCCGGGTATGAATGTCCCCGAAACCGATGATGCTCCCCTTGGCTTCCGGGCCCGGGAAAACAAGGCCTGGCGTCCAGTACGGCTGGAGGATCAATCCCGTGCATCCGGGGGGGATGTCGTCGATGAGCCGGTCGAACAGGACTTCCACCTCCGTTCCCAGCTGTTCGGCCTTTTCTATCTCCTTGTGCCCGAACTCGTTCTTAAACCAACTTACCATCCAATACCCCCTGAATATCTGAATTTCCATGGAATATTGTCCGGGTATGGAGGAGGGGTAGGGGGGAATCAGAAACACCGGTTCCACGTACTTGCTGTGGGTGACGTTGATGGTGGCGGTGGTGCCGTAGCTGATGCATCCAATATCCGGAGTGAGGCTTCCGGAACCGATGACCTCGCACGCCTTGTCCGCGGCCCCGGCAATGACGGGGAGTCCCTCGGGGATGCCGGTTTCCCGGGAAGCGGCGGCGCAGATGTCCCCCATGACATTGCCCGGTTGGAACAGGCGCGGGAGCATTTCCGGGGGGACGTTCACCCCCTGCCATTTCCAGTCCGAGGGTTTGGCCCAGTCCAGGTGTTTGAAGTCAAAGGGGATGTAGCCCACCTGGCTGGCCGTGGAATCGACGAAATCGCCGGTAAGCCGGTAATTGAGAAAACCGGAAAGGAGCAGGTACTTGTGCGTCTGTTCCCATATCTCCGGCTGGTGGATCCGGATCCAGTTGGCCTCGGCTTCCCGTTGAAAATTGGCGACGATTCTGCTCGCCCCGGCCACCTTGAACAGCAGTCCCCATAATCCGCCGATGGGCGGAAGATTTTCGGTTCGGCGCTGGTCAAGCCATAAAATCGCCGGGCGCAGGGTTTTGCCGGATTTGTCCACGTTGACGACGGTGCCGCGCTGGGTGGTGACGCAGACGCCGGCAATGCGGGACTTGTCGATTTTTTTGTCCTCCCAGAGGCCGCGGCAGGCCTGGCAGAGGGTTTTCCAGTAGCGTTCGGGATCCTGTTCCGCCCATCCCGGTTGATCCGAAAAGTAAGGATCAAAAGGGATTTTGACGATGGCGATCATTTGGCCTTCCGCGTCGAAGGTCATCGCCTTCAGGCTCTGGGTGCCGTTGTCGATGGAAAGGAGAAGGTCTCTGGTGGCCATGGGGCTGTTTTCCTTTAAAAAGGGGTTGTCGATTCCCGAAGCTACGCACTCGGAACGCGCAGGGCTGTATTCACGTAATCCATGTACATCTGAAGCTCCTCGTCCCACCGGCCGGCATCCCACGGCAAAACCGGTTCGCACAGTTCCCGGATTCTTTCCAGGTGCTGCCTCCCCCCTTCTTTCAGGAGCATCCCCATGCGGACCCGCCGCAGAAGAAGGTCCGTCAAGTGGCGGATGCGCTCGGTCTGGGCGGCAACCGGAATCTCCGCCCACAGGGTATGGGTTCCCGGAACAAGGACGAGATCTTCCGGCCGGGCATTTGCAGCAATGGATATGGCTTTTTTGCCGTATCGTCCAAAGAGCCTGCGCCAGATGTCTGCGGAAAGGCCGTTTTCACCCGCTTCGGGCACCTGCGGGTTTTCCGTAAAAACCGGCGCCTTGAGGTGCAGCATTGATGATTCCGGCAGCCAGGGGGAGGCGGCCTTGAGGGCGTCGCCGGCGAGGATGCGGAAGGTGGTCAACTTGCCCCCCGTAACGGTGACAAGCCCCTTGTCCGTCCAGATCACGTGCTCCCGGGATTCCTTCGAGGGATCAAGGGCCCCCTTTTTGTTTGTGAGGATTGGACGAATGCCGGCAAAGGATGCCGCGCAGTCCGTAAGGCCGATGTCTGCCTCCGGAAAGTACGCATTCAGGCAATCGATCATGTAGCGGGCTTCCTTGCGGGTCGCCGTGACCTCGGTATCGATGTCCTTTCCGTGGTCGATGTCCGTTGTGCCAAGGATCAGGGCGCCTTCCCAGGGGATGATAAACAGGGGGCGTCCATCGTCCGGGTGTATGAGGGTCACGGCCTGGGAAAGGGGAAGGCGCCCGGCGGGAATCACGAGGTGGCTTCCCCTGAGCGGGCGCAGGTGCATGTCGCTTTCATGGACCGGGTGAAGCGTCTCCGCCCATGCGCCGGTGGCATTGATGACGGCCGGGGCGGACACTTCCGTGCGCTTTCCGGTTTCGGCGTCGGCCAGCGAAACGCCGGTAACCTCCTGTTTTTCATTGCGGAGGATACGGGTCGCCGCAGTATAGTTCACTGCGTTTGCGCCGTTTTCGATGGATTCGAAGATGAGGCGGAGCACCAGGCGTGCGTCGTCCGTCTGCGCGTCCATGAAGCGAAACCCGCCGGAAAGATCGGTTGGGTCGATCCCCGGTACCATTTCTGAAAAGGATTTGCGGTCAAGGTAGGAATGATACCTTTTTCCGGCCATCAGGTCGTACAGGACCAGCCCCGCGGTCAGCGGCAGTCTGCCCGGCCCCCTTTTCTTGTACACCGGCATGAGAAAGTCGATTTCATCCACCAGGCCCGGGGCCTCTTCGAGAAGGCGCTGGCGCTGGCGCACGGATTCGTACGTAAGGTGAAGCCTGCCCTCCTTGAGGTATCGAAGCCCGCCGTGAACCAGCTTGGAGGAGCGGCTGGACGTGCCATAGGCAAAATCGTTTTTTTCCACCAGAAGGGTTTTGAGCCCCATGCGAACCGCTTCCCGCAGCACGCCCGCGCCGGTGATGCCCCCCCCGATGACAACGAGGTCCCAGTTTTTATCGATCTGCTCCATTTTCATTGCATCCGTTCCTGGCCCGTTTGCTTGCCCGGAAAGCCGGGTTTCTTATGGATTTCTTGACAGAGTGGGGTTATATCGAATAATGAATATACAAACCATCTCAAAAAAATCTTTTTTTTGAGATCGCTCGTAGTGACCATTGGGCAAGCCTTGCAACGCATTGCCCTTGAACCGCAGTAAATCGAAAAAATATTTCGTACGCAATGGGAATACTGATGAACTCGTAAAAAGTCGTTTTCAGACGGCTTTGTAAAATGTTCAAGATCAAGGCGCGTGCAGTTTTTGAAGAATTGATCGTACTTAACCGTACGTGAGATTCTTCAAAAATTGTGCGCAACACAGATATTGGGCTTTTACGAAGCCGTCAGAAATACTAAAACGTAAATTGATCCAGATGTCAAGCATCCCCCGCAGCCAAGACAGCCTGCAGCGCATTTTTTCATAAATTCGCATTTTTTTAAAGGGAACAGGGACTCCATGAATTCTGTACGCCAATCATACCAATCCTTTCTCGACTTTGCCGTTGAGACCGCATATCTTGCCGGACGGCTCACTTTAGGCTATTTTCGCGGCGAAACACGACCTGATTTCAAGCCGGACGACACACCGGTGACCGCGGCCGACCGCGACGCCGAAATGCTTATCCGGCGGCGGATCGAGCAGAAATACCCCGGCCATGCCATTATCGGGGAGGAATACGGCGCATCGGGCGACGATTCAAATAGCCACCGGTGGATCATCGACCCCATCGACGGTACCAAGAGTTTTATTCACGGCGTGCCGTTGTACGGGGTGCTCATCGGTCTGGAAATTGAAGGCAGCGTGGAAGTCGGCGTTGCCTATTTCCCGGCGCTCGATGAAATGGTCGCCGCCGGGACCGGGCTCGGGTGCCGGCTGAACGGCCGGCCGGTTCGCGTATCCGCGGGAAAAACCCTTGACCGGGCAACCGTGGCCTTTACCGATGCGGGAAGTTTTGCCATGTTCAACCGGGCCGAGGCCTGGGAAAGGGTCCAGAAAGCGACCTGGTTCCGTGCGGGGTGGGGGGATGCATACGGTCATTGCCTGGTGGCGACGGGACGCGTGGCATTGATGCTGGATCCGATCATGAGCGTGTGGGATTGCGCGCCGTTTCCCCCCATTCTGTCGGAAGCGGGGGGGTATTTCGGGGATTGGAAGGGGGTCCCCACGATTTACGGCAGCGAGGCCATGTCCACGACCCGGGAGCTGCTGCCGGAAGTTTTGGCGCTGATAGGATAGGGCGGCATCGTATAGGGGGGACAGTGGCATCTGCGGAGACAATGGTCTGTTCTGTTTATGCGTAAAAATAATCTATGCGGGAACAGTGGTTTCATCACAGAGGACACAGAGTTTCACAGAGAACACCTGGGTTTCCTCTGTGAAACTCTGTGTCTCCTCTGTGCTCTCTGTGGTAAAATCCACGGTCAGTCGATACGACAACGCTGAAATTAAAGCCCACGATTTACGGCAGCCATCCCCCGCCCGAATACTAGTACTCCGCGCCGATCATACTTTCCACCGGCAGCACGAACGCACGCACGTGATGGTGGGCGGCTTTTAATTTCCCGAAGGCTTCCAGATCGGCAAGGAGCCCGTCAAGTTTATCGTCGGGGACAACCGCCTGAACAACCGTGAAGTTGCCGGGAAACACCTTTGATCCGTAGTGCTTTCCATCGATGCCTTTTCCCTGCACCATGGGGTAGCGCACATAGTTGACCACCCCGTGGTCTTCGAGGATTGTATCGATTCGGTCCGTGTATTCAAACCGGAATGTGATATGAACGAATTTCATGGGCGTCCTTTGCCTACCGGGATTTTGTTTCACCCTTGAAACGGGATGAAAAGAATTTTTCGATCTGGTCATAGACGGTATAGACCACCGGTATCACCAGCAGGGTCAGGAAGGTGGCTGAGATCAGCCCGGCCGCCACCGAAAGACCGAGCGGCGCCCTGGCTTCCCCCCCTGCACCAAAACCGATCGCGATCGGCGTCATGCCGAGTATGGTCGATATGGCGGTCATGATGATCGGGCGGAACCGTTCTTTGGCGGCGATAAAGGCCGCATCTGCCGTTGTTTGCCCCCTTTCCACGAGGGTATTGGTATAGTCGATCAGCAATATGGAGTTCTTGGTCACCATTCCCATGAGCATGATCACCCCGATGAACGCATACACGTTGAAGTTCAGCCCGAAAAGCCACAGGGAGCCAAAAGCGCCCACCGTTGCCAGGGGGAGGGCCGTCATTATGGTCAACGGGTGGATAAAGGACTCGAACTGGGCTGCCAGGACGAGGTAAATGAATATGATGGAAAACAGGATGGTCACGGAGAGGTAGTAAAAGGATTCCGCAAAAATCTGCGACAGGCCCGCCATCTCGTAGTCCGTTCCGGGCGGAAGTTCGTTTTCAAGGTAGTCTTCCAGTGCGGCCACCGCATCCCCCATCGGCACACCCGGCGGGGTGTTCGTTGTGATGGTAGCAGAACGCAGGCGGTTGTAGCGGTTGATCTGGCTGGGCCCGGCAGTTTCCTCAAAAGAGATAAGATTGTCCAGCGAGACAAGCGAGCCGGTCTTGTTGCGAACGTAAACATCTTTTAAGCTATTCGGGGTCATCTCTCCGCGGCCAATGACATCCGTCAAAACATCGTATCGCTCCCCTTGCTGCTCAATTTTGGAAATATCGACCTCGCCGAACAGGTAGCGAAGGGTGTTGGAAATTTCGTACACTGAAACATCCATTTCTGCGGCCCGGTCCCGGTCAATCGTCACATTGAGCTGGGGCTTGTTGAGTTCGAGGTCCGTGCGAATCCCCACGTAGAGTTCCGGCCGGGATTCCATCCATTCCATGACGGTTTCCTGGAGGCGGTCGAGTTCGAGCAGGTCCGGGTTTTTCAGGACCACCTGAACCGGGTCCCCGCCGGATCCCGTGAGGGTGATTTCCACGGCAAACGCCCTTCCTTCGGTCAGCCCCGCAAGCTTTTCCCGATACTCCTGCATTATTTCGAACTGGTGAAGGTCCCTTTCCTGGCGGGGGGTCAGCGTGACAAACGCCATCCCCTGGTTGGGCTGGCCGATGCCGCGCCGGGCCATGCCGAGGCCGAGAAACTGGTGGCTGACATTGGGGTCTTCTTCAAGCATCGCCTCGATTTTTCTGGCGAACTTGTCGGTTTCTTCGATTGTCGTCCCTTCCGGCGTTTCAATAATGAGCATGAAGCGGGACCGGTCCTGGTCCGCGGCAAATTCCCGGGGAATGTTCATAAGTGCCATGATGCCCATCGCAAACGCAAAAAGGGCGATGACAATCAACAGGAAGCGCCTTTTGAGGGCTTTTCCCAAAATCCATGCATATCCGGATTCAAGCTTCCGGATGTGGCGCTCGGATAGTTGAAACAGGAATCCCTTGTTCGGCTTGTATTTCAACACCCTGGCGCAGAGCATCGGGGTCAGGGTCAGGGCCACGAACGTGGACATAAACACGGTTGCGGCCACGGTCAGGCCGAACTCGAAAAAGAAGCGGCCGATCAATCCGCCGGTGAACGCCACCGGTATGAAAACAGCGCCAAGCGAAAGCGAGTTCGAAATGGCGGCGAAGGCGACCTCGGTGGTCCCCACGCGCGCTGCGGGAAGGGGGTCGACCCCCATTTCCATGTGCATGTAGTTTCGTTCAAGCACGACAATGGCGTCATCCACCACGATGCCGATCACCAGGATCATGCCCAGGAGGGTCAGCGTGTTAATGGAAAAGCCCATGACATAGATGGCGGCCAGTCCCCCCAAAAGGGACGTGGGAATGGCGAGGCCCACCACGATGGTTGCCCGCCAGTTGCGCAAAAAGGCAAGAACGACGAAAATCACCAGCGAAGAGGCAATCAGGACGGTTATCAAAAGGTCCCGGATGTTTTCCTCGATATACTCGGAACTGTCCATCGCCATTCGGTATTCAAGGCCCGGCGGAAAATTGTCGGCCAACTCCTCTATGGAATCCTTGAGCAGACCGGCAAGGGCTACCGTATTGGCGCCGGTTTGCTTGACAATGCCCAGTCCCGAGCTGGGTTGCCCGTTGAACCTTGCAAGTACGCGTTCGGTTCGCAACCCGTCCACGGCTTCCCCCACGTCGGAAAGCCGGATGGGCGATCCGTTCCGGTACGTGATGATCAGATCGTTAAAGGGTTTTGCTTCGGAGAACTGCCCCTTGGTCCGGATGATAAATTCACGCGACGGGCCTTCAATGCGGCCGGAAGGGACATCGACATTTTCACTCTGGATGGTCCCGACCACGTCCTGGACGGTCAGGCCGTGAGCGGCAAGCCGTTTCGGATCCAGGCGGATGCGAACGGCATAGTTCCCCCCGCCGCCGACCATGATCTGCCCCACGCCGCGAAGCGTTTCCAGCTGCGGGCGCAGGACGTTGTCGGCGTATTCGCTCAGGCGGGTGTCGTCCCATCGTTCATCCCCCACAAGGGCGATCCACATGATGGCCTGGGCGTCCAGGTCCAGCTTTCGAACGGTTGGCGATTCCGCATCTTCGGGCAGTTCGCGCCGGGCCCTTTCCACCGAATCCCGCACGTCCTGGGCGGCCAGGTCCTGGTCGCGCCACAGCTCAAATTCCACGACGATCTGGGCCATTTGATCCCTTGACGTGGACATCAGGACGCGTATCCCCTCGATGGCATTGATCTCCGATTCGAGGGGTTCGACAATTTCCTGTTCGATGATCTCGGGTGCTGCACCGGGCAGAATCACGGTGACGCTTACGTAGGGAAATTCCACGTCCGGGTTTTCCTGGACCGGCATCTGCTGGTAGCCGTAAACCCCGAAGATGGCAACGACGAGAAATATGACAATAGTAAAAACCGGGCGGCGGATGCATATATTCCAAATCACGGGGTCAACCTCCCTGGACAATCGACGTGTTGGTGAGATCAGCGGCCCAGTTTTCATCCCAGGTGTCGACAATGTTTACCGGGGAGCCGTCATCCAGCTGCAGATGGCCGTACACCACGACCTGTTCGCCTGCGGAAAGCCCGGCCATCACTTCCACGCGTCCGGGCTCCCTCAGCCCGGTCCTGACTTCCCGTATGCGTGCGATCTTGTCGTCGGGATCAACCACATAGACGATGTAGCCTTCCCTTGTCGTTACCAGGGACTGCTCGGGAATCACGGGACGATCTTCTCTCACATCCAGTACCAGCTGGACGGATGCAAAGGAGCCCGGCATCAATTTGCTTTCCGGATTGTCAATGTTGGCCCTGACCCGGAATTTCCGGGTAGCCTGGTCTGCGGTGGGGCTGATGAAGTCGACCTTTCCCCGGAAGCGTCGGTCGGGGTAGGCGGCCACCGAAGCATGGATATCCTGGCCGGGGCGAACCCGGGGCGCGTATTTCGCCGGAATATAGAAAGATATCTGCAGCAGATCGATCTTGTAAACGACCGCGAGCGGCTCGCCCGCCGTGACAAAAGTCCCCGGATCCACGAGCTGTCTGGAGATATATCCGTCAAACGGCGCATGAATGATGGTATCCTGAACTTGTTTTTCCGCCAGAGCCAGTTCGGCTTCCAATCGCTTTACATCCGAAGAGGCGGCATCAAGCTCGGTTTTTGCATTGTCGAACTGATCTTCGGAAACCAGGTTGCGTTCGCGAAGGGATGAAACCCGATCAAAGTTGCGCCGCAGGTTTTCCAGGCGTATGCGGGCGGACTGCAGCGCGGCTTTGCGGGCGTCATATTGACTGGTAATTTTTTCGTCTTCGATTTCGAAAAGCACCTGTCCTTTTTGGACGAATCCGCCTTCTTCGAAATTGACGGCCATGAGCTTGCCATGGATTTCGGGTTTTATCCGGACTTCCTGGATGGGATCGAGCGTTCCCACGCCGTTTACAATGTCACGAAGGTTTGTTGCGGCAACCGGCGCCAGATCGACGGAAATGGCCCGGGTCCTTTGCGACCGGTCTCCATTGGTTTCCGCTTCTTCCCCCCCCCTGAAGACAAGCGCCCCGAGAATGAGCACAATTACGATCACCACAAGCGGCGTTATGAGTCTTCCGATAATGGAGCGTTTTTCCTTTTCCGGTTTTTGGCTGTCACTTCCGTTTGCTGAAGACATCGGTTTTTTCTCCCGAACCTTGTTCATTATCCATGCAGCGATGGGTTCTAAAGACGATCAATATTTCCCAATAATATAGGTCCGTAGGGGGCACCCCTTGCGGGTGTCCTGCGGCTGATCTTCGGCGGTGTCGTATCTGAACGACGGGGGTTTTTACCACAGAGATCACAGAGGAAACCCAGGTGTTCTCTGTGAATCTCTGTGTCTCCTCTGTGTCCTCTGTGATGAAACCACCGTCCCCGCAGAGGCCACTGTCCCCACATATCTTGTCGGGAATCGACGCAAGGCCGGTTGTAATAAAAAAAAGAGCATGCTGTCAAGAATCTTGTGGCAACACGGCAAAAGGTAACCCCCGGGCGATCGTATGGCTTTTTATTCGACCGTTTTGAATTTTTCTTTGGGTGCGCCGCAGATGGGGCATTTGTCCGGAATTTTTTTCTCCGTGACATATCCGCATACCTGGCATACGTGGTAGGCAGCGACTTCGTCTTTGATCAGATGGTAAATGGCCTGCTCGTACAGCTTTGCATGATGAGCCTCGGCATCTCTGGCGTGAGAGAAAGTAATGGCGGCGCTTTTTTCGCCTTCCTCCTCGGCATCTTTTACGAAGTCCGGATATTCGTTCTGGCTGATCGATTTTTCTTTTTGAAACGATTTTTCAAGATTCGTGTCCGTATCCTTTACGATAAGATCCCTAACCAGGTTCAGGTGGGACGTGGCATGGACCCGCTCCGCCTCGGCAATGGCGCGAAAGAGCAGGGCTACCTGGGGGACGTCTTCTTCTTCGGCTTTTTCCGCAAATGCCAGAAGCCGGAAATAGGCCTTTGCCTCGCCCAAAAAAGCATTATAAACGTTTTTCTTTGTTTTTTCTTTCATAAAACCCTCCCTGTTGATCGGTTTGGCCTGTGTTTCGAAGTTCATGCGGACCGGACGTGATGTGAACCCCTATACCATACGGGGCAGATTAATGCCACTGAAGATAATCTTTGCAAGCGTTTCTTTCAACGATAAAACATTTATCTGCGGCGATCCGGACGATGGAAAGGGTATGAGAGGACGGGATACGTGGGAAGGGCAAAGGTCGACAATGCTGAGGCGATTGTTTGGTTGTTGCTAAAATTCAAAAAAAAGAATATAATAAAAAATTGTGCGGTTCGCATATATCTGCCTGTGGATGCCCATGCCAATGGGTATAGGGCGGTGTCGTTTTTGTAAGGAGGCCATTGGTAATGCATCTTTTGTCAAGATTTTTTCGCCTTGATCGATTCCGGGGGTATTGTTTTCGGTGTATTCTACCGGGGTTGGGCATTCTGCTGCTGTTGTTCGGGCTCCCCGGGGGCTGCTCTCAAAAAGAGGAAAAGGCCGGGGCGCTTCATTCGATCCTGGAGAAAGGCGAAATGGTGGTGCTCACCCGCAATGCGCCCACCACCTATTATTTCGGTTCGGACGGGGAAACCGGCTACGAGTATGACCTGGTGAGCGCCTACGCCGATTACCTTGGCGTTGATGTACGCTTTGTCATGCGCGATACCGTAGAAGACGTGCTTCAGGCGCTTGCGAACGGCGAAGGCGATTTTGCGGCCGCCGGACTGACGCTTACGGAAACGAGGCAGAAAGACTTTCTGTTCGGCCCTCCGTATTTTCAAGTGCAGCAGCAGCTTGTCTGCAGAAGAGGGGGGGAAATTCCAAGCGATATCGAAGAAATCGGGACGGTCTCCATCGAAGTCACCACTGCGAGCAGTTATGTGGACCGTCTCAGGGAACTTGAAGAATCCGTTCCGGATATGGACTGGCGGCCGGTGGACCTGACAACCGAGCAGATACTGGAGCGGGTCTGGCTGCGACGTGTTGATTGCGCTGTTGCCGATTCCAACATCGTTTCGTTAAACCGGCGCTACATGCCGGAACTGGTGGTTGCGTTTCCCCTGGCCGAAATTGAAGACCTTGCCTGGGCGTTGCCTCCGGATGCCCATGAACTCAGGCAAAGCATGATCGAATGGTTTGATAGCGTCCAGGATGATATTTTCCCGGTTCTTTACGGACGGTATTACGCGCACGTGGAGATATTCGACTACGTCGATACGGCGCGCTTCAAGCGGCGCATTCAGAAGCGGCTTCCCTATTACAAGGAAATATTTGAAAAAGAGGCGGAAAAGTACGGCATCGACTGGAAGCTTCTGGCGGCAATGGCATACCAGGAGTCCCACTGGGACCCCCTTGCAAGAAGTCCAACGGGCGTAAGGGGAATGATGATGTTGACATTGCGGACCGCCAGCCAGCTCGGAATCGAAGACCGTATCGATATTCACGACAGTATCATGGGGGGTGCGCGATACTTCGCCGACCTGTATTCGCGTCTTCCGGAGGAAATCACGGAACCGGACCGGACATGGATCGCGATGGCGGCCTATAACGTGGGGATGGGTCACATATTCGACGCGCGCCGGCTCGCGCGCGAACTGGGCAGGGATCCGAATCTGTGGGTGGAATTTAGAAAAGTCCTTCCCCTTCTGTCCCAGCCGCAATATTATCAGGATCTCCGGTACGGATACACACGGGGGAGTGAACCGGTCCGGTATGTCTCCCGGATAAGAAATTATTACGATATACTGACCAATGAGCTGAACAACGGAAACAACCAGTTGTTTCCGGCTGAAATACGGAATTTCTGACATGCGGACATCTATTGCCTTTGCTTCCTGCCCGTTTTTTTCCCGCCTGGCTTTTGGGCTTGTACTGGTTGTCCTGTTGAGCGCCTGCGAGCATCCCTGGCAGAAAACAAAGGAAAACCGGAAAGGCGGCAGGGAAATGAAAACGGTGGTTCTTGTTCACGGGTACAGCAAAGACAGCCGGGATATGCAAACCCTTGCGGGTTATCTTGACGCAGCAGGATACAGGGCCGTTGTTGTCGATCTCCCCCTGACATTCGACCATGTGGAGGATGCAGCGAAAGTTTTCGCCCGGCAGATCGAGGATATTTTAGCGGATATTCCGGATGATCAGACCATTGCCATGGTCGGGCACAGCACCGGCGGACTGGTCATCCGGTATTTCCTGGCACATTTTGAGCAATGCAGACGGGTTGAACACGCCGTACTGATTGCAACGCCGAACCGCGGCAGCACTCTTGCGGGGATGGCGGGCGATATCTCGGACCTGCTGCTGGAAACCTTCGCCACCCTGGATTCCCTCCGGCCGGAAAAAATTCCTGCGCTGAGTCTTGATGATCCCGAGGAAACGAAGATCGGTGCCATTGCAGGGAGCAAGGGGAACCTGGTGCTGGGAAAGCTCCTGGAGAAGAAAAACGACGGCCGGGTGGAGGTCCATTCCGTTTATTATGACGGTCTCGACGACTTTGCCGTGGTCCCCTTCAATCACCATGAAATCCATCACGAAACGGAAACCGCCGAACTTGTCGTCCGCTTTATTGAAACCGGGCGTTTTTAGCATCTTTCTCCCCTTTGTTTTTGCCCGGTAAAGCGCCTCGTCCCCCGTCAAATGCCCGTATGTATCATTGACTTCCTTGAAATGATCGATATCCATCATGGAAATGCTTGAGGGGTTCATTGCAGCGAAGCGCCCGTGATATCGCGCTGTCCAGTTGGCCGGGAGTCTTGCCGCGCCGTTTCTTGTGGAATGAAACGCAGTGATTATATTTTTACCAATATTGACGGCTTCGTAAAAGTCCAATATCTGCGTTGCGCACAATTTCTGAAGAATCTCACGTACGGCTAAGTACTATCAATTCTTCAAAAATTGCACGCGCCTTGATCTTGAACTTTTTACTTTGCCGTCCAAAATCGACTTTGTACGAGTCCATTAATATTTGCAGTCTTGTATAGTACGGCAAATATTTTCATTGCATACGAGGTTTCCTGATGTCTGTCGATCATTGCAAAAAATGGTGAATTGCTGTCATAATCCGTAAAACAACCCGTTCAGAGGGTATGGTTTGAATCCGCAGCCGGTTTCCTGTATAATGGAAAGCAGGCGGTGAAAATGTTTCACGATAATCCATTTGAGACGGGTTCTGCAAAACAAAGGGAGTATGTCCATGACCGTTCATGTATATGCCGGAAAAAAAGCGCCTCCGGAAATGCTCGTCAATGTACCCAGGCTGGTTGCCGCATATTACTACAAGCGTCCGAATCCGGAGGATCCGGCCCAGCAGGTGGCATTCGGTACGTCAGGGCATCGGGGCACCTCGTTTACCGGCAGCTTCAATGAAGATCATATCCTGGCGATTTCGTCGGCGATATGTGAATACCGTAAAGCCAACCAGATTTCCGGCCCGCTTTTCATGGGCATGGACACCCACGCCCTTTCCGAGCCCGCCATGGCCACAGCCATGGAAGTGTTTGCCGCGGCCGGTGTCAATGTGATGGTGCAGCAGGGTATGGGCTATACACCGACCCCGGTGATCTCCCATGCGATTTTGACCTGGAACCGCGGCGCGGAAACGGGCAATGCACGCGGGCGCGCTGACGGCGTGGTGATCACCCCCTCCCACAACCCGCCTCCTGACGGCGGCTTCAAGTACAACCCTCCCCACGGCGGACCGGCCGGAGCGGATGTAACCGATGCCATTGCCAGGCGGGCCAACGAACTGCTGGCGGAGGGTACGGAAAATATAAGGCGAATGCCTTATGAAAAGGCCATGAAGGCCGAAACCACGCACGAGTATGATTATATCACGGCGTATGTCAATGATCTTGAGAACGTGGTGGACATGGCGGCCATCGCAAAGGCCGGGCTGCAGCTGGGGGTCGATCCGCTGGGCGGTTCTGCTGTCTGGTTCTGGGAGCCGATCGCGGAAAAATACGGCATCTCCATCGAGGTGGTAAACAAGGCCGTGGATCCGGCTTTCGGATTCATGCACGTGGACAGGGACGGTAAAATCCGCATGGACTGCTCTTCGCGCTACGCCATGCAGGGATTGATAACGCTGAAGGACAAGTTTGACATCGCTTTCGGCAACGATCCGGACGGCGACCGCCACGGCATTGTCACGCGCGGCGCCGGTCTTCTGAATCCCAACCATTATCTTTCTGCGGCCATATGGTACCTGTTCCAGCACCGCCCCGGCTGGCCAAAGGGTGCGGCTGTGGGGAAAACGCTGGTTTCCACCGCCATGATCGACCGGGTGGCCGCCCATCTCAATCAGCCCGTGATCGAGGTGCCCGTCGGCTTTAAATGGTTCGTCGAAGGCCTTCTGGATAAAACGTTCGGCTTTGGCGGAGAAGAGAGCGCCGGCGCATCTTTTCTGCGAAAGGACGGGACGGCCTGGACCACGGACAAGGACGGGATCATCATGAACCTGCTGGCGGCGGAAATGTTCGCCAAGCTCGGCAAGGACCCCGCGGAAATTTACAGCGAACTTGAAAACCGTTTCGGCACCTGTGTTTATGAGCGGATGGATGCCCCGGCCACGCGGGAGCAAAAAGAAACACTGAAAAACCTGTCCCCCGATGACATCCGTGTTGATATGCTGGCAGGGGAACCGGTGACGGCAAAGCTGACAAAGGCCCCCGGAAACGGTGCGCCCATCGGCGGAATAAAAATCGTATCGGATAACGGCTGGTTTGCTGCCCGTCCGTCAGGCACCGAGGAGATTTACAAGATATACGCGGAAAGCTTCAAGGGGAAAGACCATCTGAAAAAAATACAGGAAGAGGCGCAGGGGATTGTCAATGACGCCTTCGATTCCCGTTAGCGACCGGCCCGCACAGGGGGAAACATAACCGTTTGACCATCATTCATATGGAGAATGGAAATGGATTCTGCCTCGCCATGGACAATCGTGCTGATCGATGATGAAAACGACATTCGCGAGGTTGTGGGCATCACCCTTGAAGATGCCGGCTACATTGTTCATACGGCTTCGGACGGCCGGGCCGGCCTGCAGCTGGTGCGCGAAAAGGCGCCCGAGATCGTTGTCACGGATATCCGGATGCCCGTTATGGACGGCATCGCCGTTCTGGAGGCGGTAAAAAAGGAAATGCCCGACACGGAAGTGATCATTATTACGGCATTTGCGGATATGGATCTTGCCATACGGGCCCTCCAGCTGGATGCATCCGACTTCGTGACAAAACCGCTCAACAACGATGCCCTTCACCTGGCCCTGAAACGCGCGATTCAGCGATATGATTCCCGCAGGCAGCTAAAGGACTATGCAAAGCTCCTGGAGCGGGAGATGGAAGACCAGGCCCGGATCCTGCATCAGGACAAGATGATTTCCCTGGGCCGCCTTGCGGCCAGCGTGGTCCACGAGATCAACAATCCCCTGTCCGGGATCCTGAATTATGTCCGCCTGATGAAGCGGACGCTTGAAAAGGGGCGCATGGGCAGCGATACGATCGAAAAATATTCCCGGTACCTGGAGATCGTGGACCGTGAAATCAGTCGGTGCGCATATATCACCGGCAATCTCCTGGCCTATACCCGCAAATCCCCCCCTTCGTTTGAAACCATATCCATTGAAGAGCTGATTGACCGGTGCGTCCTGCTTTGCTCCCACAAGCTGACGCTCCAGAAAATCGAGCTGTATAAAAAAATTCCCAAAGATCTTCCCTGGGTCAGGGGAGATTTCAACCAGCTGCAGCAGTGCGTTTTGAACCTGATTTTCAACGCCATCGATGCCATGGCCGGGGGAGGGCGGCTGCAGTTGACCACGGGGGTGGATCCGGCGACGAACACGCTGTTTCTGGATGTGGCGGATACCGGCGCCGGCATTGACAAGGCGGATCTGCCGCGTATTTTTGAACCCTTTTATTCAACGAAGCAGGAAGGATACGGGGTGGGGCTCGGCCTGTCGACGGTGAAGGAAGTCATGCAAAGGCACGGCGGCGATGTTCGCGTGGAAAATGCGGCAAAGGGCGCAACCCGTTTCCGCTTGACGCTGCCGGTTCATCATTCCTGAATCCCTCCAGGCGGCAGCCGCTGCGGCGCGCCTTACCCGTTTTCCACCACATCCCGGTTAAGGGAAATGCCGTAGCGCTTGATCCGGTTCCAGACGGTAACCCGTGAGACCCCCAGTATTTCGGCCGCCCTGGACTGGTTTCCCGCCGCCTCCCGAAGCGCATCGATCAACTGCTGTTTTTTTGCCTCTTCCCGGTTCATGGATGTTTTTTCTCTTTTTTCTTTTTTGGATTTTCCTGCCGCAAGGATATCCGGGGGGAGGTGTTCAGCCCGGATCATCGATTCATCGCAAGTGACAAAGGCATACTCGAATGCGCTTTTGAGCTCCCGGACGTTGCCGGGCCAGGGGTAATTGACAAGGGCTTCCATGGCCGCGTTGGAGATGCCCTTAACGGGTTTGTCGCTTTTCAGGCGGTTGCGCTGAAAAAAGGCGTCTGCGAGCTGGGAGATGTCCCCGCCCCTTGTTCTCAGGGGGGGCACCCGGATGGGAATCACGTTGATCCGGTAAAAAAGGTCGTCCCTGAATCGCCCGGCTTCCATCAATTGCTGAAGGTCGCGGTTGGTGGCGGTGATGATCCGGACATCGATCTTGCGCGGCTGGTTGTCGCCCACACGTTCGATCACCTGGTCTTCCAGCACCCGCAGCAGCTTGACCTGCGTGGAAAGC
This sequence comes from Desulfobacteraceae bacterium, assembly GCA_011389935.1. GTDB lineage: Bacteria > Desulfobacterota > Desulfobacteria > Desulfobacterales > Desulfosalsimonadaceae > B1SED10-16. The sequence continues at coordinate 15,298 of JAABTJ010000027.1, read as the reverse complement.
GGCAGGTCCCCGATTTCATCGAGAAAAATCGTCCCGTCTTTCGCCGCTTCGAACCGGCCGGTCCGGTCCTGGTACGCCCCGGTAAAGGCGCCTTTCCGGTGTCCGAACAGTTCGCTTTCCAGCAGGGAATCGTTGAGAGCGGCGCAATTCACCTTGATGTAGAGATTGTCGCTCCGCCGACTGATGTTGTGGATCGCCTGGGCCACCAGCTCCTTGCCGGTGCCGCTTTCGCCGAAAATGATCACGGGCGCATCGGAGCGGGCCGCATTTTCGATCAGGTCGTAGACCTGCTGCATGGGCAGGGAATCCCCCAAAAGGCCGTGGAAGCTGTTTTCAGAGAGGAGCTCACTGCGAAGGGCGCTGATCTGGGTTTCCTTTTCATTGAGCTCCGTAATGTCGGTGATGGTTTCCACCGCACCGATGACATGACCCTCTCCGTCCCGCAAAAGAGACGCATTTTTGAGCACGGGGATGATTTCCGTGTTTTTTTTCTGGATAACCGCCTCGCGCATGTTGAGAAATCCGGTCCGAAAAAGAAGGCACCAGTGCTCCCCGCTTTTTTCAAGGACCGTGTCGCACATGGAGCAGTTTAAAAAGGTGCAGGGCTTTCCCAGAAGCTCGTCCCGCTCGTAGCCCGTTATTTCGGACATGGCCCGGTTGACGGAAACGATCACCCCCCTTTTGTCAACGATCATCACCCCGTCCTTGATCGTATCCACCACGGTTTTCCAGTAAAGGTTGAGGTCCTTTTCATGCATGGGCAATCCTGTGCGCGCCGGCAATGGTTAAAATTTTAACACCTATTAAGTGTTAAGTTTAAACACTTGAACAGGGAAATGCAATGGAAAAGCGTTAGCAAGCGGTACGACGGCGGTTCTCCGGTTGGCATCCCTGTTGCAATATTCTTTTGAAAGCGGTGTAACACGAAGGGGACCATTGAACCAGGAATCAATGCGTTGATGCGAAAAGCGGATCATACAATCGATTTACGGGGATTTATTCTGCCCATCGCCCTGCTGAAGATCAGCCAGTTGTTTCGCGAGATGTCGCCGGAACAGACGCTGGAAATCCTCTGCCACGATTCGGACACCCAAAGCGATCTGCTGAAGATATTGCCGACGGATTCCTGTGAACTGGTTCACGCGGAGGCAGCCGGTGATGGCCAGTCGTTTCGGTTCCACATGAAGAAAAAGAAATGTTGACGGCCATGTAAAAAGTCCAATATCTGCGTTACGCGCAATCTCTCAGAACTTCACGTACGCTAAGTACGCTGCATTCTTCGAGATTGCGCAAGCCTTGATCTTGAACTTTTTACAAGGCCGACCTGTCGCGACTTTTTACGAGTTCATCAAATGTTGAGGAAGCGGAAATGGCGCTGAAAATCGGATGCTATGTATGTCACTGCGGGATCAACATCGCCGGGAAGGTCCGTGTCGAGGAAGTGGCCGGATTTGCCGGAACGCTTCCCTCCGTGGTTGTTGCCCGGGACTACAAGTTCATGTGTTCCGATCCCGGCCAGGAAATGATTGAAAAGGACATCCATGAGTACGGCCTCAACCGGGTGGTGGTGGCGTCCTGCTCGCCCCGCCTGCATGAGAAGACCTTCCAGGGGGTCTGCCAGCGATCCGGGATCAATCCCTATTTTTTTCAGATGGCCTCCATCCGGGAGCACGTATCCTGGGTAACCGCTGATGCGGATGACGCAACCAGAAAGGCCAAGACCCAGGTGGCCGCCGCCGTCAACCGCGTATGCTACCACGAAAGACTGGAAACGCGCCAGGTGAAGATGCATCCCGATATCATGGTGGTGGGTGCAGGTATTGCGGGCATGCAGGCGGCGCTGGATATCGGCAGGGCAGGGAACAAGGTGTACCTGGTCGAAAAAGACCCGACCATCGGCGGGCACATGCTTCAGTTCGACAAGACATTTCCGACGCTCGACTGCGCAGCGTGCATCGGCACCCCGGTCATGGTGGAAGTGGGGCAGCAGCCCAATATCGATTTGATGACCTATTCCGAGGTGATTGACGTAACCGGGTATATCGGCAACTACCACGTCACGGTTCGCCGCAAGCCCCGCTTCGTGAAAGAGGGAATATGCACCGGCTGCGGAGAATGCGAAAAGGTCTGCCCCATTACCCGGCCAAGTGAATGGGATGTTGGATTAAAGGAGCGCCACGCCATATACCGCTCTTTTCCCCAGGCCGTACCGATCGCCTACGTCATCGACAAACGCGGCACCGCACCCTGCAGGTCTGCGTGCCCGGCCCACGTATCCGTCCAGGGATACATCGCGCTGATGCAGCAGGGGAAATATGCCGAGGCCCTGGCACTCTTCCGGCAGGCCCATCCGTTTCCCGGCGTCTGCGGCCATATCTGCCATCACCCCTGTGAAGACAACTGCACGCGCAGCGACGTGGACCAGCCCCTGGCGATACGGGAGCTGCACCGATTTCTCGCGGGGCAGGGAAAAGCGGCCGGAGATGGGGCCGCTGTCGAAGGCCCCGCCCCGGGGGACGAAAAGGTCGCTATTGTCGGCTCGGGTCCGGCCGGGCTTTCCGCAGCGTATTTTCTGGCGTTGAAGGGATACGCCGTTACCCTGTTTGAAAAACTGCCCGTTGCCGGCGGCATGATGGCGGTGGGCATTCCCCGGTACCGGCTGCCCCGCGATATCCTGGCCCATGAGATCGAACAGATCGAAAAACTGGGCGTCACCATAAAGACCAACACCGCCTTTGGCAGGGACATAACCCTGGAAAGCCTTAAAACCGACGGTTTTTCAGCCGTTTTTCTCGCCCTGGGCCTGCACGGGAGCCAGCCCCTGGGGATTGAAAATGAGGATGCCTCCGGCGTGATCCAGGGGGTCGACTTCCTGAGAAGCATTGCCCTTGGGGAAGACGTTTTCATTGGGAAAAAAGCGGCGGTCATCGGGGGGGGGAATGTGGCCTTTGACTGCGCCCGTACGCTCGTTCGCAAGGGGCTGGACAAGGTGTATATCGTCTACCGCCGCACCCGCGAGGAAATGCCCGCGCACGAGGAAGAGATCGTCGAGGCCGGCAACGAAGGGATTGAATTCATCTATCTTGCGGCCCCCAGGCGGCTGATCCCAGATAACGCGGGAAGGGTGTCGGCCATGGAATACCTCCGGATGGAACTGGGGGACCCCGATGAGACCGGCCGGCGCAGGCCCGTACCCATTGAGGGGTCCGAGACGATGCTGGATATCGACATGATCGTTCCCGCCATTGGTCAGGCCGCCGACACCAGGGAGATGGCGCAGGAAAATCTCCCCATGACCAAATGGGGCTACTTCGAGGCGGATCCGGTAACGCTCCAGACCCCCGTGGAATGGGTTTTTGCCGGGGGGGATGCGGTGTATGGTCCCCAGTCCGTTGTGGATGCGGTCGCCTCTGGAAAAGCGGCCGCCGAATCCATCTGCCGGTACATCAACGGCCTGGATCTTTTGGAGGAGCATAAAAAATCGTGGGATTTTACACGGCCCGAAGTCCCCGAAGAAATCATGAAAGAGAAGCGGCAGGAGCGCATTTCGCTCAAGTGCCTGGACCCGGAAGACAGAAAGGGCAACTTCTGCCAGGTCTTCGAGGGGTATACCGAAGAGGAGGCCCTGGTTGAATCATCCCGCTGCCTGGAGTGCGCCGTTTGTTCGGAGTGCTATGAGTGCGTCAAGGCGTGTCAGCCCGATGCCATCGATCATGATATGCAGGCCGAAGAACGGGAAGTGAAGGTGGGAAGCATCGTCATTGCCACCGGTTTTGACCTCATGGATGCCGGTGACATAAAGCAGTACGGGTATGGCAGGTACCCCAACGTGTTTACCAGTCTCGAGTTTGAGCGGCTCAACAATGCCACCGGGCCTACCGGGGGGCAGATCCTCATGAAAAATGAAGCCGGGGCGTTTGGAAAAAAGCCCCAAAGCGTGGCCCTGGTCCACTGCGTGGGAAGCCGGGACGCCAATTACCATGAATACTGCTCCCGGGTCTGCTGCATGTATGCGCTGAAGTATTCCCACCTGATCAAGGAAAAGGTGGGCCATGATACCGAGGTATATGAATTTTATATCGATATGCGGTGCTTCGGCAAAGGGTATGAAGAATTTTACCGGCGCTGCCAGGAAGAGGGTACCCATTTCATCCGGGGCAAGGTTGCGGAAATTACCGACAAGGCCGAAGCCCCCCATGAAAAAGGCAAGCTGATCGCCATCAGCGAAGACACCCTGCTGAACAGGCCCATCCGCGTGCCGGTGGACATGGTGGTGCTTTGCATGGCTATGGAGGCGCGTTCCGATGCCCATGATATCTGCCGGCTTTTCGGCGTCAGCCAGGGAAAGGACGGGTTTTTCCTGGAAGAGCATCCCAAGCTGGGCCCGCTGAACACCTCCACCGACGGGGTTTTTCTGGCGGGGGCATGCCAGTCGGCCAAGGATATTCCCGATACGACGGCGCAGGCGTCCGGGGCGGCAGCCAAGGCATTGTCTTTGGCGCACCGGGGCGTGGTCGAGGTCCCCTCGGCCATATCGTGGATCGATCCGGATATCTGCGCGGGGTGCCAGGTCTGCATTGGCCTTTGCCCATATGGGGCCATCGAGTTTGATCCGCGACGCGCCATATCCGTGGTCAACGAAGCCCTGTGCAAGGGGTGCGGCAGCTGCGCCGGGTTCTGCCCGAGCAACGCGGCCCAGGTTCGGCACTTCAAGCCCGCCCAGCTGCTTGCCGAATTAGAGGGAATCATCGATACGATTCATGCGGTGGGGCTGTGAGGCAGGAGACAAAACGCGCAAACCGGAGGAAATGATCCATGGACGATTTTGAACCGACCATTATCGCTTTTGTGTGCAACTGGTGCACCTATACGGCGGCGGACCTTGCCGGGACCTCGCGGTTGTCCTACCCGACCAATGTGCGCTTGATTCGCGTGATGTGCACGGGCATGGTCGATCCCAAGTATATTATCAAGGCCTTCCTGGAAGGGGCCGATGCGGTCCTGGTCAGCGGATGCCACCCGGGCGACTGCCATTATATCAACGGCAACTACAAGGCGCGAAGGCGGATCAAGCTGCTCAAATCGATTTTGCCCCGCTACGGTTTTGACGAGCGGCGGCTCAAATTGACCTGGATCGGCGCTTCCGACGGCATTCAGTTCGCACGGACCATCCGGGAAATGGTCGCCGAGATCAAGGAGATAGGCCCCAACGAGGCGAAACATGCGGCGGTTGTCTGATACCGCGCACGGTAGAATCGATTTTTGAATATTCGGATGGAGGCTTTCATGGCAAAAACATCCCTGTGCGATGAAGCGGAGCAGAATCTGCAGACCTCGCTCGCATCCTTTTTCAAGTTCGTGCTGGCCATGGAGGATATCCATGCGCTCCTGGCGCCCATGCGTCTTCCGGCGAACGAACGGGTCATGCATACCCTGGTAACGGACCCGGAACTGCTTGATCCGATTGACCCGTTTGCCCCCTCCTTTCCGATGAATGCCGCACGCCTCGTCTCCCGGCTCACCAAAAGACCTGGCGGAGAGATGGTGGCGGTGGTTCTTCGCCCCTGCGAAATACGCGCCCTTATCGAACTGGTCAAGCTGAAGCAGGGGGACATGGAAAATATCATCATTGTGGGCATTGACTGCCCGGGTGCCTTCAAAAATACGGACTACGTGGAATTTGCCGGAGAAAATCCGGAAACCGCCGCCGAAAGATTTCTTGCAGGGGCGCTTTCCGGGGAAACAAAATTTGACGGGGGCGTCGAAATATCGGCTGCCTGCAGGGCCTGCACGCACCCGGTCCCCCAGGGGGCCGATCTTTCCATCGGCATTTTCGGCCTCGATTCCGACCGGCAGTTTCTGGTTTCGGCGGACACGGAAAAGGGGAAAGCGCTTTTTGACCGTTTGGGCCTGAGCGGGTGCGACGTACCGGACAGCCGGAGGGAGGCCATTGATTCCCTTCTGTCCGTTCGCAGAGAGTTCCAGAAGGAAATGATGGACGATATCCAGAAAAAAACCAATACCCCGGAAAAACTCGCGACCTATCTCTCCGGATGCATCAACTGCTACAACTGCCGCGTAGCCTGCCCGGTGTGCTACTGCCGTGAATGCGTTTTCGTTACCGATGTTTTCGACCATGATCCCTTCCAGTATCTCCGGTGGGCCCGGCGGAAAGGGATGATCAAAATGCCGACAGACACGGTGTTCTATCATATCACCCGCATGGCGCATATTTCCACGGCATGCGTGGGGTGCGGACAGTGCTCCAATGCCTGTCCCAATGATATCGGGCTTTCGGAGCTCTTTATCGCGAGCGCGAGCACTTCCCAGTCGGCGTTTGATTATGAAGCCGGCAGAAGCCTGGAAGAGGACCCCCCCCTGACGGTTTTCAGGGAGGACGAATTTGACGATGTGGTCGAGGTGAACCATTGAGGAGCCAGATGATATGAAACCCAAGATCGGACGCGCACTTGTCGTCGGAGGGGGCATCAGCGGCATCCGGGCCGCCCTGGACCTGGCCGAAACCGGCTACGGCGTGATTCTTGTGGAAAAAGCGCCCCACCTGGGCGGCGTCCTCAGCCAGCTGGACAGCCAGTTTCCGACCAATCATTGCGGCATGTGCAAAATGCTCCCCCTTGTGGAACGGGATGCCGGGTCCCAGTACTGCCTCCGGAAAGGGTTGTTTCACGAAAATATCGATATTCGCATGTCCACCCGGGTGGCGGCCATTGAAGGGGAAGCGGGCCATTTTACGATCCGGCTGCAGAAACAGCCCGGTTTCGTGGATCCGGACACCTGTATCGGCTGCGGCATGTGCGCAGACGTCTGCCCGGTGGCGGTTGCGGACGAATTCAACGCCGGGCTGTCCCGGCGGAAAGCCGTTTATCTGCCGGTGCCGCACATGACGCCCAACACCTACGTGATCGATTCCGCCGCCTGCAGCCGATGCGGGGAATGCGTCGACGTCTGTCCCACGGGGGCGATCCGTCTTTTCCGCCAGGGCCGGGCGGATTTTGGCGTGCTCGTGGTGGACGACGAATATACCGTTCGCGATTCCATCAAGGAATGGCTCGAAGAGGAAGGGTTTTTCGTCGAGGCGGCCGCTTCGGGCGAAGAGGCCCTGGACGCCATGGAAAAGCAATCTTTCAAAATGATGCTTCTTGATATCAAGATGCCCGGTATGGACGGCGTGGCTGTGCTGAAAAAAACCATGGAAAATTATCCGGAAATGGCCGTTGTGATGATGACCGCATACGCAACCGTTGAAACCGCGGTGGAAGCCATGAAAACCGGGGCCATGGATTATCTCATGAAGCCTTTTGATCCCGAGGATCTCGTTTCAAAGGTTATCGATGTCTACGAAGTCCGGGAGGCCTCTATGGGGGAAACCATGGAGGCCGGGGCGGTCATATTCTGCGGAGGAACCGAGTGTTATGACCCGTCTACGGGGAAAAACCCCTTTGGGTACAAGGTGTTTCCCGACGTGCTTACCGGACTGGAGTTCGAACGCCTCATCAGCGGCACCGGTCCGGGCGGGGGGGAGCTCGTTCGCCTCTCCGACGGACGGCCCGTTAAAACGATTGCATGGGTTCAGTGCGTGGGATCCAGGAATCTTCAACTCGACAAGGATTACTGTTCCGGCATCTGCTGCATGGTCGCGATCAAGGAGGCCATGCTGGCCAAAGAGCGCGGCCATGAAGACCTCGAGGCGACGATTTTTTATATGGACATGCGCACATTCGGTAAAAGTTTCCAGCGGTTCCGGGAAAGGGCGGAGAAAGATTTCAACATCCGCTTTACGCGGGGGTGCGTCCACACCATCAGCGCGGATGACAAAACCGGGAAACTGATGGTTACCTATCCGGTGGAAGACAGCAGGCACATGGAAGCGGCTTTTGACATGGTGGTGCTCTCCACGGGGCAGCAGCCCGCCGGGGGGGTGGACAAGCTGGCGGAAATGGCCGATTTCGAGCAAAACCCCTGGGGGTTTGCCCGGAGCGAGCCGTTTGCGCCCGCGAGAACAAAACGGGATGGGATTTTTCTGGCAGGGTCCTTTTCCGGACCCAAGGACATCGCCGAATCGGTAATATCGGCCGGCTCGGCCTCTCTTTGCGCCTCGGCAGCGATCCATGCGGCCGGCGGCGGCATGGCGGAAGTGGACGGAGATTTGCCTGAATATGCCGATGTGTCCCTTCAGGCGCCGAAAGTACGGATCGCTCTGTGTGAATGCGGGGCAACCCTGCCCGGCGGAATCGACATGGAGCGGATTGCCGCAGACCTGAAGGCGGACCCGGCCGTGGAAAATGTTTTTGTCATCCCCCGGCTATGCACTGTGGAAGGCTGGGACATGCTGGTGGAAAAGACGAAGGGGAAAGGGTACAACCGACTGCTGGTGGGTGCGTGCACGCCCTATGTCTACACCCGTCGGCTGCGTCAATTGGGAGAAAAGGTGATGGTCGATCCCGCCCTGATGGATGTCGAGGACATCCGCAGTCCCGCATTTGCGTATGCCGACGCCGCAGCCGGAGACATCGAACAGGCCATGGCGCGGCGTCTCAAGTCGGGTTTATCCCGGTTGCGTGAGGTCGACCCGCTGCCGAAACAGTCCGCTCCAATCGCCCGGCGCGCACTTGTCATCGGCGGCGGCATCGCCGGGATGACGGCGGCCCTGGCCATTGCGGATCACGGATACCCCGTGGATCTCGTTGAAAAAAAGGGTGAGCTGGGGGGAAACCTCAATTGGCTGACCCATACCATCGAGGGGTATGATGTCAGGGACTTCTTCGACAACGTGCGCCAGCGCCTGGAAAAGCATCCCCGGATTACGGTTTACGTAAACAGCAGGGTGGTAAGCTCCTTCGGCGCGGTTGGAAATTTTTACACCACCATTGAAACAAGCGATGCCCCTTCCCGGACGTTGCATCACGGCATTGCGATTCTGGCGACCGGCGGCAATGAAGCGGAGACAACCGCCTATTGCTGCGGTCAGAGCGATGCCGTCATCACCCAGAAGGTGCTGGAACAAAAAATATCCCAAAAACAGATCGATTGTAAATCGATCGATACGGTGGCAATGATTCAGTGCGTGGATTCCAGGGAAGAGCCGAGGAATTACTGCAGCCGCGTCTGCTGTACATCCACATTGAAGCATATTCTGCATATGAAAAAGAAAAACCCTGATCTGGGCGTATACGTATTCTACCGCGACATGATGTCCTATGGATTTGCAGAAACCTGGTATACGGAAGCACGGAAAGCCGGGGCTATTTTCATCCCCTACACGGTGGATGCCAAGCCGCAGGTTTTTGTGGGCGAAAAGGGCGACCCGCCGGTCAAAATCAAGGCCTATGAACCGCTCCTGGAGGCAGATGTCACGGTGAACGCGGATCTACTGGTACTGGCCACGGGGATTGTGCCCGCCTTGCCTCAATCTCTTGCCGACGCATTTGGCGCCGGGATCGATGCGGATGGGTTTTTCAGGGAAGCGGAATCCAAGTGGCGACCGGTGGACAGCCTGAAAGAAGGCGTGTTTGCATGCGGCATCGCCCTTTCCCCCCGTTCGGTGACCGAATCCGTAGCCTCGGCGGAGGCTGCGGCCCAGCGGGGGCTGAGAATTTTGTCCAAAAACGCGCTGACCAGTGCAAGGGTCACGGCGCGGGTCCGGCACAGCCTGTGCTCGCTTTGCGAACGTTGTATCGACGTGTGCCCCTATGGTGCGCGATCCGTTGACCTGGATATGCAGAAAATTATTGTTAATGCGGCCATGTGCCAGGGTTGCGGAAACTGCGCGTCGGAATGCCCGAACAGCGCATCGGTGATCGACGGGTTCTTTGACGGACGGATGCTCGACATGATCGATATGGTCATCGAATGAAAGGAAATCTTATGAAACCGGCATTTGAAGCGGGTCGCCCGCATGGTGCGTCAAAAAACCTCGAAGAGCGGCTTGAACCGGTGCGGAAAATGCTGCTTCCCTGTATGCAGTGCGGCACGTGCAGCGGGTCATGCCCCAATGCCTGGGCGATGGATTTCTCCCCCCGGCACCTGTGGCGCCTTTTGCTGACCCGCAACGGGGAGGAAATTTTCAAAAGCCGTACGTTTGTCCTTTGCTCCACGTGTTATTCGTGTACTTTGAGGTGTCCTCGGGGGCTTCCGCTCACGGATGCCATGAGCATGCTGAAACAGGCGGCTGCAGCGGAAAATGTGCGTATGCACCGACGCAGCGTAGGGTTTTACAAGAGTTTCATGGAAAGCGTCCGCCGGCACGGCAGGGTCAGGGAGATGGAGTTTATGACGCTGTATTTCCTGTCTATGAAAAATCCCGCCATCCCGCTGCGGTTTACACCCCTTGGCATGCGCCTCATGGCGAAGCGAAAGGTGTCTTTTGAGATTCCCTCCAGGGGGATGGGACGGTTGGACGCTTTTTTCAGGAAAGCAAAGGCGGTTGAGGATCAATCATGAAATACATCTACTACCCGGGCTGCTCCCTCGAAGGCACGGCGCTTGAGTACAACATTTCCACGAAGTCGGTGCTGGGCGCCCTGGGGGTAAAACTGGTTGAACTCGATGACTGGACCTGCTGCGGCGCCACGGCCGCTGAAGGGACAAGCCATCTGCTCTCCTTTGCGCTTCCGGCCAGAAATATCGCCCTTGCCGAAAAGATGAAAGGCGATCTGGATGTGCTTGCCCCCTGCAGCGCCTGCTATTTAAACCTGAAGCGGGTGGAGCGGGAAATCGTTCTGGATCCGGGCCTGTTGAAGAAAATCAACCAGGTCCTTGAGACCGAAGACCTCGTTCTGAAAGGAAAACGGAAGACACGGCACCTGTTGGATGTCTTGTCTTCCGATATTTCTGCCCGGGATATCGCATCGGCGGTTGTGCGCCCCGTCAACGGGCTGCGCATCGCACCGTATTACGGGTGCCAGTGCCTGCGGCCGTACGCGGTTTTCGACGACCCGGAAAAGCCCCGTTCCATGGAGCCGATCCTTGTATCGCTGGGGGCATCGGTGTATGAATGGGACATGGGGGGCAAATGCTGCGGGGCGTCTCTTATGAGCACCGCGCCGGAGGCGGGCATCAAGCTGGTTGCCGGGATTCTGGATGCCGCCCAGGATGCGGATGCCGTGGTGACGGTCTGCCCCATGTGCCAGATGAATCTGGAGGCATACCAGCGGCGCGCTTCGAAAATGCGGAAAACGCACTACGCGATGCCGATTCTGTATCTGCCGCAGCTGATGGGCCTGGCCATGGGGCTTACGGATGAACAGATACGGCTGGATCTCAACCTGTGCGTGCCAGACGGTTTCCTGCACAAACTGCCCGATGCGCAGGCCGTGTAGGCGGAGAAAGGAATTGAAACAGTGGCTGCCGGAAATAACGCAATGAATCTTTCAGGAATCTCCTTTTCAAAAAGCATCCGCGGGAAACTGACAATGATTCTCGGTGGAATCATTGTTTGTTTGATGGTCATATGGGCAGGCGTGCTGTTGTTTGTCGCTCCGTCCCTTCGCAGCAGCCCGGCCGCCGTGGTTTTTTCCGGGGGGATACTGCTCGGGCTCTCTTTGTTTCTGGTGCGGAAAGCGATCGTTTATTGCGTCGAAAGACCGCTGGTGCAGGTCTGCGAGGCGGCCCTGCGTGTTGCCGGGGAGCAATCCCCGGAACGGGTGCCCGTATCCGCCGGGGATGAAATCGGATGGCTTTCCCAATACATTGACGCGATATCGGACCTGCTTGTGTGCAAACAGCAGGAGTTCGCCCAGGAGCACAGCGAGTACCACAACCTTTTTGAAACCGTCCCCTGTCTGATTACCATACAGGACCGCAACCTGCGCCTCATCCGGTACAACCGGGAATTTGCGGACAAATTCGACCCGCGGCAGGGAGATTACTGTTACTCCGTGTATAAGGGGCGCACCGAGAAATGCGACAATTGCCCGGTCGAAAAAACATTCCAGGACGGGAGATCGCACACCTTTGAGGAGGCGGGTTACAACCGCGACGGGAAACCGATCCGGTGGGTCGCCCGGACGGCGCCCATCAAGGATGAGAGCGGCAATGTTGTGGCGGCCATGGAAATGAGCCTTGACGTGACGCTGAAAAGGGAGCTGGAAGAAAAGCTGGAGGACTCCCAGCGCCGCTACCAGGCGATTTTTTCCAATATTCCCAATCCTGTCTTTGTCCTGGATCCCGACACAATGGCCATCCTGGATTGCAACGATTCCGTGGAAACGGTGTACGGCTATTCGCAGGGGGAATTGAAGGGGACGTCTTTTCTTGATTTTTTCGAAAACGAGGAGTGCGAAGCATATGCCGCAAAACTCCAGGGGGAAGCGTTCATTCACCAGGCAAAGCAGCTCGACCGGAACGGCAACTCTCTTTTCGTGGATATCCGTTCCTCGAGAACTGCCTACCCGGAATGGGAGGTGCTGCTTGTGACAACATCGGATATCACCCAGCAGCTTGAAACGGAACAGCAGTTGATTCAGGCCAGTAAAATGACCACCCTGGGAGAGATGGCCACCGGCATTGCCCATGAGTTGAACCAGCCGCTTTCCGTGATGAAGACCGCCAGCGGTTTTATGCTGAAAAAGTTCCAGTCCGGTGAGGCGGTAAGCGACGAAACCCTGGGGAACATGTTGAAAAAAATTGATACCAATGTGGACCGTGCCACCAATATTATCGGTCATATGCGGCAGTTTGCCCGAAAGTCCGAACTGGATCTGGAAAGGGTGGATGTGAACCAGGTGCTTCAGATGGCTTCGGAAATTTTTGCCGAGCAGTTGAAGTTGAGAGGAATTTATGTGAAATGGAATACGGGAGAAAAGCTTCCGTGTATCCGGGCCAACCCCAGTCGTCTGGAGCAGGTTTTTGTCAACATCCTCATCAATGCAAGGGATGCCATTGAGGAAAAATGGTTAGACAAGCGCGCGGCGCCGGAAGACAAGACAATCACCATCACCACGCAGCGCAGCGGCGACTTCGTTATCGTTGAAATCTGCGATACCGGGAATGGGATTCCCGAATCCATCATGGATAAAATATTCGAGCCGTTTTTTACCACCAAGCCCGTAGGGAGCGGCACGGGGCTGGGGTTGTCCATTACCTACGGCATCATAAAGGAATGCAACGGCACCATACGGGCCGCCAACAGAAAACCCGGCGGCGTCTGTTTTACCATGCGGTTCCCCGTTTGCGAGGCGAGTTGATGGACCGCTCGTTTGAATATCCAGATCCGAGACGCGACCTTTGCCCCCGGACGGGCAATGTCGCAAAACAGAGCAACCGAAAAACCGAAAGGAGACTCCCGATGGCAAAAAAAGTCATGGTCGTGGATGACGATCCCAATATCGTGAAATACATTTCCGCGGTTCTGGAAGATGCCGGGTACGAAACCTGCAGCGCAAGCGACGGAACCGAGGCGTACGACGTTTTGAAAAAGGAGACCCCGGACCTGATCACACTGGACCTTGACATGCCGGAGGAGTGGGGACCCCGTTTTTACCGTCGGTATTCCAAAAAACCGGAATACAAGGATATTCCCGTAATCGTGGTCAGCGGTCTTTCCGGTATTGACCATGCAATCAAAAGTGCGGTGGCAGTGATTCAAAAGCCCTTTGAGCCGGAAGAGCTGCTCAAAATTGTCAAAAATACCATCGGCTGAAGCAGCGCGCGGATGGAACACAAAAAGGTCTACCATGGAAAAAACGGCAGAAAACACACTGCTGCTTGTAGATGATGAGGAGGATGTCCGCGATGTCATGCGCCTGTCCGCGGAGGATCTCGGATATGAAGTGATCTGCGCACAGGACGGCGAGGAAGCAGTGGAGCTGTTTAAAACACATCAGCCGCCCATTGTTTTGACCGATATCAAGATGCCCCGCATGGACGGGATCGAACTTCTTGAAAAAATAAAGCAGATCGATCCGGAAACGGAAGTGATCATGATCACCGGGCACGGGGATATGAATTTTGCCGTCAAGAGTTTCCGGTTTGACGCCACCGATTTTATCACCAAGCCGATCTCCATGGAGGCCCTGGAGCGCGCCCTGAAACGCGCCCACGATAAAATCACGGTACGCAGGCAGTTTTATGAATATACGCAGAACCTTGAAGCGATGCTTTCTGAAAAAAACCGGCAGCGGCAGGATGAGTCCGGTCAAATGCAGAGCACCATGCGCCAGGTGCTCGAACACCTGCCGTGTTACATCAGTTTATGCGACAAGGATCTCAAAATCATCGAGGCGAATGCGTATTTCACCGAAAATTTTGGCGAAGCCGCCGGCAGGCATTGCTATTATCTGTGTAAACGGCGCGACGAGCCGTGCCCGGAATGCCCGGTCAAAAAGACCTTTGAACGCGGCAAGTCCTGTCAGCATGAAACGGAATATATCACAAAGGATGGACGCCCGCGAAAGGTGCTGGTCTGGACGCTTCCCGTATTCGAGACCGGGGGGGTTGACGTCAGGCAGGTGATGTCCATCGCAACCGACCTGGAAGAGATCAGTGAACTGCAGGATAATCTTTCTTCCCTGGGATTGATGATCGGATCGCTATCCCATGGAATCAAGGGGCTTTTAACCGGGCTCGATTCCGGCATGTACCTGGTCAATTCCGGCATGGCAAAGGACAACGACGAGCGTACCCGGGAAGGATTGAAAATCATCCAGGAGACCACGGAAAGATTGAAGAAGGTGGTTTTGGATATTCTGTTTTACGCCAAGGAAAGGGAGTTCAAAAAGGAAACGCTGGCGGTGGGGGATTTTGCCGAGGACCTGAGCGGCGTGGTGGCGTCCAGGATCGAATCCTACGGCATCGCATATCGGAAGGAATTTGAAGCGGATATGGGAGAATTCAACATCGATGCCAATTGCATGATCCAGGCCCTGATCAATGTTTTTGAAAATGCCATCAAGGCGTGTACGGAAGACGGGAAAAAGAGCAAAGAACATGAAATCGTGCTGGCGGTGCGGCCGGAAAACGGCCAGGTCTGCTTTGACATTGCAGATAATGGTATTGGCATGGATGCGGAAACCCGAAAGAGCATGTTCGAGCTTTTTTATTCCACCCGCGGGAGCAAAGGAACCGGGCTCGGATTGTTCATTACCCGGAAGATCATCGAGGATCACGGTGGTGAGATTCATGTCGCATCGCAGCCCGGTGAGGGAACCACGGTGACCGTGTGCATTCCACGCCAGCTGGAGTAAAAAAGACGACTTTGTAAAAAGTCCAATATCTGCGTTTCGCGCAATTTTTGAAGAATCTCACGTACGGCTAAGTACGATCAATTCTTCAAAAATTG
>JAABTJ010000026.1 GCA_011389935.1 Desulfobacteraceae bacterium | reverse complement strand
CCAATCACCAGATCATGCTCGACGTGGCGCTTGGCCGGGACCCTGCGTTTCCGAAGCGGCAAGGGAAATTCCGGGTGGCCGGAAAATTTTTCCTCCGGGAATACCAGGACAAGCGGATCACCGGCATCCCGAACAAAGAAGATATCCTTCAAATCAACGAAGAAGTGCCGGGCATGCTGATCGATATCCAGGGCAAGGTCGGCATGAGACTCTCGGACATTCCGGAGCAGGACAGCTACAGCTATGCCACCGCCTTTATCTACCTGGGCGCGGACAACCAGAAGGAGCTTCTGGACAAATACCGGAAGGTTCGTGAGATGCTCCGGTTTTCTTACGAGGATCTTACCATACCGGCGCTTCTGCCGGAAGAAGCGCAGCAGACCGTGCCGGAAACCGACCCGCAGATCGCCATCCAGGTGCTGAGTTCTCCCATGGAACTGCCGATGAGAGAAGATGCGCCGATGGCGGGCGGGGTGCAGGATATGATTAGGCCGTGATGGGTATGCAGATATTTCCTGGTTCATTTATCTTATTTTTGGTTCTTGTTCAGGGCGCGCATGCCCGGCCGCCCTACTACCAACTCCCCGGGGGGCCGAACATGGCCACCCGGTCGGTTTCGCCCTGCCAGGCCAGGCCGCGGAACATCCCCCGGGTGGTAAAGGAGATGGCGGCCCGGCCAGCCGTGTCCACGGCAATAAGCCCGCCTTTTCCGCCAAGCGTTCGGATGTTGTCCAGGACCGCCGCGACGGCCGCTTCCAGGGAAAACCCGCCGAACTCCACCATGGCGGCGATCCGCTTGGCCGCCGCCCGGCGCAGGAAAAATTCCCCCTCGCCCGTGCAGCTGACAGCGCAGGAAGCGTTGTCCGCGTAAACACCCGCCCCGATCACCGGCGAATCCCCCACGCGGCCGTACTCCTTGAAGGTGATTCCGCCGGTGGACGAAGCTGCGGAGAGGTTCCCCGCCCCGTCGAGGCAGACCGCCCCCACCGTGCCGAACTGCTCCCCGGCCTGCTTTTGGGCTGCAAGGTATTCTTCCCGCCGCCTGGCGGTTTGGAAGTATCCGGGATCCTCCCTTTCCAGGCCGCAGCTTTCGGCAAAACGCTCCGCACCCGCGCCGATGAGCAAAACATGGGGGGATTTTTTCAGCACCAGGGCCGCAGCGCGCACCGGGTTTCTGATGCCGGTTACACCGGCCACGGCCCCGGCGGCAAGGTCCGCGCCGCTCATAACGGATGCATCCATCTCGATTGTCCCGTCATGGGTGAACACGGATCCGCGTCCGGCGTTAAACAAGGGGCAATCTTCCAGGACTTCGACAGCGGCGCAGACCGCATCCAGCCCATGGCCGCCGCCGTCCAGAACCGCCCGTCCCGCTGCAAGGCTTTTGCGCAGAAACGACAAATGCTCCTGCTCGGCTTCGGGGCCGTAATATTCCCGGGTAATGCCTTCACAGCCGGCATGGATGGCAAGGGTGTATGTTGTGGCCATGGGATTGCTCCTGTATATTTGACGTGAGGCTATACGTGGTCTCTGGGAATTTCGTATTTCCAGTTGCGGGAAAACACCCGCTCGTCTTTTTCCCAGGCATCGAGTTCGGCATGCAGAAAAAAATGGCTCTCGGTTGATGTCAGCACAGTGCGGGTGGTGGTCCGCGCGGACCAGTCGCCGCGGGTGAAGCTGCGTTGCCAGAGGGTCTCTCCCCTCACCGAATCAAAGTCATCGTCCTGGTAAGAATACCATTCCAGGGTTTTGCTGCCGACCGTCCAGTCGATGGCATCCAACCGGAATATGCCCTCGTCCTTGATCACTTCCAGGGTGGAGACGTCGTCGCCAAGATCGCGGACCACCCGCCATTTGAGATTTTTGGGTGCCAGGCGGGTCATGGCCGGCGGCGGGGCGCCTTCGGGATCGGCAAACGGGCGAAGCGCCTCGTCGCTTTCCTGCGGCTTGCGCACGGGCAGCGCCATGCGGCTTGCGCCGGTATGAATCGTAAGCCGCACCGGTTGCGGCGGCGGCCAGGCCAGGGGCCAGTAAGAAGTGGATATGGAAAGGCGCAGGCGGTTGCCGGCCGGGAAGTGCTGGGCGATATGGTTTAGCGGAAACGATACCGTATATGTCCGGCCCGGTACCAAGTGTTCGGGTTTGTCGTGCCCGTTTCGGTGGCAGAGGTTGAGCATCCCGTAGGTAATGCGCGTGGCCTTGTCATCCGGGGCCACGTCGGAGATCCGGGCGGCGACCATGGCCACGGGCTGGCTGGCGCAGAGTTCGAGGTGCAGGACCGGTGCGCCCATTATTTCCATGGGCTCTTCAAGCGGCCGGGTTTCGAATACCATGGAGCCACCGTCTTCTTCGCGCTGGTCGTGGGGAAGATCCGGCGGCGCGGCATAGGAACACCATTTACCGCCATATAACCCCACGCTGAGCGGAGACTGGATGGTCATGTCAGCCGATTCCTGCTCTGCTGTATTTGGGGCGGCCGCCGCTGCATCTTCCGAAAGCAGGTGTGCGCCGTCCAGGTAGAACTGCCTTTCGGCAATCCGCTCAGAAGGCCAGGACGCTTCGGCCACCCAGCGGCCGGGGCGCTTCCTGTATCGGGTGGAAGGCACAACGCTATCCTGCATCCAAACCCGGAGCATGGGCTCTTTCACGATTCCCGTATCCTTCCCTTTCAACCAGGTATCCCACCAGCGCAGCGCTTCCTGGAGAAACCCGATGGCCGGACCGGGTACGCCGAAGTGAGGGTACTTGTGGCTCCAGGGACCGATAAGCCCTTTGCGCGGTGTTTTGAGTCCGGCCAGCAGCCGGAATACCGCATTGGAATACCCGTCTGCCCAGCCGCTCACCGCCATGACCGGGCACCGGATGGCTGCAAAATCCTCGCACACGGAGCCGTGGCGCCAGTAGTCGTCCCGCCGCTGGTGTTTCAGCCATTGTTCCAGCCACAACCCACTTTTTTCAAGCCGCTCCATCCACATGTCCCGCCACGCATCACCAACCAGCAGCGGATCGGGCGGGCATGCGTTGTAGGCAAACATGGTGGATGCCCAGGACAGGTTGTCCCCAAGGAGGCATCCGCCCATGTAATGGACGTCATCCGCGTACCGGTCGTCCGTCGAGCACACCGTAATGACGGCCTTCAGCTCCGGCGGTTGCAGAGCGGCGATCTGAAGCCCGTTGAACCCGCCCCAGGAGATGCCGATCATGCCGATGTTTCCGCTGCACCAAGGCTGGGCGGCGATCCACCGGAGCACTTCCAGGCCGTCCTGCTGCTCCAGGGGGAGGTATTCGTCCCGGAGCACGCCCTCCGACTCCCCGGCGCCGCGCAGATCGACCCGAACGCAGGCATACCCGTGGCCGGCAAAATATCCATGGGTAACGGCATCGCCTACAGCTTCAAAATCGCGCTTGCGGTAGGGGATGTACTCCAGGATAGCCGGTACCGGCCGGTGTTCGGCCGCCTCAGGGATCCAGAGCCGGGCCGCCAGGCGGGTGCCGTCGGAGAGGGAAATCCACGTGTGTTCCTCTTCCCGGACCGGTACGGGGAAAGTCGTAATGGTTTTCATGGGCCGTTAATCCTGAAATGGGTTGAAAAGACCTGTTCAAACAAAAATTTGGGGAAGTAGCCATTTAAACAGGCTAAAAATTTGCCGGCACCGCCGGATTCGCTTACTATTAATCTATAAGGCCGATTTGGGAATAAAACAAGATTTTACTGCTTTTCCGTACCGGCATGTGCGGAAAATGTGGGCGGTTTCCTGCCGGAAAATCTCTGCAGAAACGGGCGCAAGCTGCTGACAACAAACAGACAAGGAAAAACCATGCAACCCATCATACCCGCCTACACCCCGCCGGATTTCTCCTGTCCGGAACTGAAAAACGCGCCGGCTGCGTGCTTCGACCCCGCACCCGCGGACGGAGTGGTTCCCGCCGAGTTCCACGGAACATCGAACCACCCGGAATATGTCCACATGGGCGGCGGATTGTGGCTTCTGGCGCCGGAAAGCCGCATGGATGCCGTGCTGGTTCTCCGGGACGAAGCCCTCGATGTGATTGAGCCCCGAAATGTCCGGCAGGGAGATCTGGTGGCCATGGGCCGAACGGAAAACGGCGAGGAGGGCATCTACATCCATACAACCGGATTTGACCCACCCGCAGGGCAAACCGCCGACAAGTTTGTCTTCCGGACCCGCGGAACCCGGGAAACCCCCTTTTCCCGGTCCTACGACGATT
Organism: Desulfobacteraceae bacterium; assembly: GCA_011389935.1. GTDB lineage: Bacteria > Desulfobacterota > Desulfobacteria > Desulfobacterales > Desulfosalsimonadaceae > B1SED10-16. The sequence continues at coordinate 35,080 of JAABTJ010000026.1, read as the reverse complement.
TATACCGGATTTTGCATCACGACCGGGACCACGGTTATATCAGCTGGGTGCTGGGCCCGGCGGTTGCCTTTGACAAGGACAGCCGTGAGGCCATGCAGGGGATGATCGAAAACGGATACTGCCACGCCCTGCTGGCCGGAAACGCCCTTGCCACCCACGACCTGGAAGCGGCATACCGCCGCACCGCCCTGGGACAGGACATCTATTCCCAACACCTGCTTCCCATGGGCCATTACAACCACCTGGACCTTTTAAACGAAGTACGCAAAAGAGGTTCCATCGCAAACGCCATAGAGGAGTTGAACCTGACCGACGGCATCATGTATGCCTGCGAAAAACACCAGGTACCGTATGTCCTTGCCGGTTCCATACGGGATGACGGCCCTCTGCCGGAAGTGATTCCGGATGCGTATCGGTCCCAGGACGCCATGCGTTTCCATGCCCGAAAATCGACCACAGTAATTGCCATGGCCACGCAGCTGCACGCCATTGCCTTCGGGAACATGATCCCGAGCTACCACGTCATGGATGATCAAACGATACGGCCCGTTTACCTGTATATCGTGGACATGACCGAGTTCAGCGCCGACAAACTGGCCAATCGAGGTTCTGCCCAGGCGGTTGCGATTTTGACCAACGTACAGGATTTTATGGTCAATCTGTGGAACAACTTCAAACAATGATGCATCGTTCCCCATCAACGTTTACGCTCCCGGAGAACAGATTCCATGCCTCCCAAAAACGTCTTTCTGATCGGACTGACCGATACAGACCTGGCACGACTCCATTGCATCCGCAATGCCGACCGCTATGTCTTTCACGGCGCCCTGGTGTTCGACTCCGATCCGCTTGAAAAAGACATGGAGATCCTGGGTCCTCCGGTGAACGAAAGACAAAGAGCACCGCCCCTTCGGACTAGCCGAAGGAGCTCTTCCCGTACCCAAGACACTGATCCAGCCCAACCGGCAGTCCTGGACGGTGATCCGGAATCTGGCCAAAGACGAATCCCGGCTCGAAATTATCAACGACGAAGGGGTCTATCGCCTGGATGACATAAACCTTGAAATCGCCGCGAAAGTTGTTGAAAACGATGCTTTCGCCGACGACGATTACACTTCTCTTCGCGGAGAAACCCAGTGGGTGCGGTGGTTCAAACGGGGAGAGTGGCAAGTGCGGACGGTTGCCCGCACCATCCTGACGTCCGACACGGCTCATCGCCACCTCCGGGCAGAACTTGACGCCTGGGAAGGGGAAAGCCGGATCTTCAGCCGGAGCTGGGACGAGCATATCCCACGGGATCTGGTATAAAACAAGGCATGGTTCGAATTGCCTCGAGCCATCGGCACGGCAACCCTGCATGCCGCGCGGTAGATTCATTCGGAAAAACCTTTCCAAAACCCATTGTGCTTTTGAATCGCCAAGATGCACATTCCGGCTATGCCCCTCCGGTAATGCGAATTTCGACCCGGACAGGATTGCCAGATTCAAAGTGCAAAATCCAGTTGGCCCGTGTATTTTGTATACCATCGAAATACGTTGGGCGCTTGACCCCCCGATATATTTAATATTATAAAAGATCTGAACGCAAATGTCCGAATTAACCTTATGACGAATCGTAAAGGATATAGTTCATGGGTATTGTTAATGAACCCAAAATCAAAAATCGTTTGATTGCCGCTATTCGGGAGCTTTTAGAACACCGTGCCCTATGGTTGTACCTGCTTTGCGAGGAAGCAGCCAGACAAGGTTTAGACTGGGAGAAATTCGCACCAGACGCCATCCGGCGCTGTGGTTTGTTCCAGGGTGAAGCCATGGTGGAAAAAGGGGACACACGGAGTTTAAAAGGGCTTAAAAAAACCCTGTTTACCAAGCCCGCTCAATGGGTATTTGAAATGAAGATAATTGAATGCACCGATGATATATTGTCCATTGATTTTCATTACTGCCCTTTGGTCAAGGCTTGGCAGAAGCAGAGCTGTTCTGAAGAAGAAATTGCAAGACTTTGTGATATTGCAATGTGCGGTGACCGGGGCATTGCCGAAAGCTACGGATGCAAAATGGACCTACCAAAAGCTATTGCGAGAGGAGATGATGTATGCCAGGTCAGATTTCATAGAACTTATTCACAAAAAACACCAGGAACATGCCAGTGAAGACCAGATTTACAGTTTATATCGTGTTGACTTTCTCCGCCTTTTTTATTGCGAACCCTGCGTCCGGTGCAGGACTTAACCTGGCTGCTGAAACCGGCACTGTTTGGTTTGCCCGTAACGATATACGCATTCCGGCCGATGATGGCACCCGATTCGATCTGTTGGACTTGACCGGTTCCGGACCGGACCCCTATATCCGTCTTTTTGCTTCATACGAGTTCAACAATCGCCATTCATTGCGTCTCAATATCGCTCCCCTCCGGGTCGACGGGACCGGAATACTCGATAAGGACGTTTTTTTCGAGGGCTCCACGTTTGAATCAGACGTCCCGACCAAAGGAACATACAAATTCAATACATATCGATTGACATATCGCTGGATGTATCATCGCGGCACGAATTGGCACGGTGGTATTGGCGGGGCTCTTTTGGTGCGTGACGCGAAGGTGGAATTGCAGCAAGGCCCGTTGAAGGAATCGAATACGGATCTGGGCTTCGTGCCTCTTCTGCACTTGTATGGCGGGTACTTTTTTAATGACCGGGTATCGGCCATTCTGGATATTGAAGGTGCCGGAGCGTCACAAGGCCGGGCTATTGATGCAGCGCTCAGATTCGTTTATGAATGGCCGTCCGGCTGGCATGCCGCAGCGGGATACCGCACACTGGAGGGGGGCGCCGACAACAATAGCGTATACACGTTTGCATGGCTGCATTTTGTGCTCTTTGAAATCGGGTATGCCTTTTGAATCATGTGATGGCAGTAAGAACCGAATAAAAAACTGCCCCATAAAATATGGGGCGAGATGATTGTAGGCCTTTAGACCTTGAGGATTGCAAGTACCAAGGTGCATTTTTCATAAAGCCCAGGAATAGTGCCTTCCGTGGCTAGTAGTGTGCAATTTCGTAAGATGTTAATACTGTAGTTTCGTACTTTTTTTTCATGACGATAAAATTTACTTGACACGCATATTATTAAAAATATAAATTACGCTTAGTTCTATAAAAAATTAAACGAATATTAGAAAAAGCCAAACCGATCGTAAGGTTGGGGCGGAAAGTTGCGGGTCTTACCGATACCTGTTTTCGTTGCACTTTGACTTTAAGATAGCCGGACTGGCATGTATATTGGTAGTCCGGCTATTTTTATTGGTTTACTTCACTGGTGTCCCAACGACATAAAGCCCTATCTGCTGTGTGCCTCAAATACAGAGGACTTCAGAGTTTTTGCTATTGTTATCGATTTCAATTTTACTCAAAATGGTATCTATAAAAATCAAGGGTTTACATCCTGTTTTTTGGCATTTCCCATGTAGATGGGACAGCAGTGGGGTTACTTCTCAATGAAAATCGGCTAAATTACGCACAGACCTTATTTAATATCGGGACTGTTGCTGCTTGGGAGTCCTAAACTTATGATTTACAATGCCTGCAATTGGATGCGCCATAATCTTACTAAGGTTATTTTGAGATGGCTTCTATTGTTTTTGTTAATGGTTCTGATTGTTCCCCAAGAGCATGAATTTTTAATGAATTAGAAAGAAGGAGATCTGAATGAAAAGAATTTTTCTGTTATCAAGCTTACTGGTTTTATTTTTTGCTGTTTCCGCTTGTGCCCCGAAAACGTTTGTTAAGACGCTGGAGTCTACCTGGGCAACTACTGAGTTAAGAGATGATATTACATATGATGAAGCATGGAATAGCGTCGTCGACACGCTGGTAAAAGATTTTGATATGGAGGTCCTGTCCAAAAGGGATGGGTATATACGAACTAACTGGTTGTATACATGGACAGGAGAGATCGATCAGGATTACCGGGTGAGGGTGACCTGCAAATTCTCACCAGATCGCGAGACATTGCAAATGAAGTCCGAAGCAGAATACAGGGGGGCAAGAGGATGGACCCGAGGCTATGATACAAGGCTGCTGTCAACACTTAAATCAGATATTATGGGCAAGGTCGGCAGGACTACACGATAGGAGAAAAGTAATGCGACGATATCTCATATTGATTGTAATTATGATTCTCCTTGCCGGGTGCTCCGGCAAAACGCCTCCAACGTTTACCTCTGCATCAAGTCCTGTATGGTTAGTTTATGAAGTTCGTGAGGACTTGGATGATGAAGAAATCTGGCAAACTATCAACGAAATTATTCTTGATAATAACTATCAAATAGAATTTATTGATAGAGAAATTGGTTACGTCAGAACCGGCTGGCGATATTCATTTGACCAGGACTATCGCGGAAATTACAGGAGCATGGTTGAAGCTAAACTTTCATCTTCTGAGGACCAGTTGAAAGTCAAAATAATGTCCCAATATCGAAAGGATAATTATTGGACTTCTGGTACGGATTCCAAGCTGGTAGATTCTATTAAGGCGGACATTATGGGGCATATAACGCGGATCTCACGTTAATTGCTCTTTCGGCTTTCATCTTTCAGCTCCTTTATGGAGAAGAAATGGGAATTTTTGAGTCAGCGGCACGTTGGTATATAATAAAACCTGGTTTTTAATCGTTGCTGTCGAATACCTTATATTCTCTTTATTTGTAAGCGCTGATATCGACCCCTCTTTGCTGGGCTCTCTCTTCAAACCATGCCATTTCATCTACGGGGGGCTGCTTTATCTCTTCTTCGGCCTTTCTGATCATTTGTATGGCTTCTGTTGGGCATGTTGATATGCAAAGTCCGCACCCGATACACCGCTCCTTGATAACAGAATAAACCTGTTCCTCTTCCTGAATGGCATTAACCTGGCAGCGCTCCTCAAGGCAAATTCCGCAGGATTCGCAGAGATCTGGATCGATCCGGGCATAATAACTGGAATTAATAACATTCGGGATCCCCATTTGAACTGATTGTAAAACAGGACATGAGCATCCGCAGCAGTTGCAGATAAACCAGTGCCCACTTTGAACGTTATTAGAGAGATGAACTACGCCAGCCTTTTCGGCTTCTTCCAGAACCTCAAAGGCCTCTTTCTTGATTAAGACCCGGCCTCCCAAAGGATGTTCATTATTCCAAAATCCTTCTATGGAGCTTACAATTAAACAGACCTCGGTCGATTTTTGGCATGGTTTCTCCATTATTCCTTTTTCTTTTTTGCCGATGCATTCATTGACCATAAAGGACTTACCGCCTTCCAGAATACCGGAAACTTGCTGATAAGGAAGCGCTTTCTGGTCAGAGGGGATGGTTTTTTCAATGGGAATGACCTGCATAATAGAAGGGCCGTAACCGACTAACGGGGGTTCCAAATGCATCATATACTCTTCAAGCAGTTCACAAAATTCTCGATCCATCCGATTTAATTGAAACTCATAAATCCCGATTACAAAAGGTATCATTTTAAAAGACAACACTCCGTTTACAGGTTGTCCCCATACTTCCCCTTTCTGCCACATATTGGTAAGTTAGGAATCCAGAACACCCCGAACCTTTGCCGCCAGCGCATCAATGGAAAACGGCTTTTCAATAAAGTGCAACCCTTCCTCCAGAATCCCATGCCTGGCGATAACATCGGCGGTATAGCCTGACATGAACAGGGACTTGATATCCGGATACAGGACATTCAGCTTATCGGAAAATTCCCGGCCGTTCATCTCGGGCATGACGACATCGGTGATCAGCAGGTCAATTTTTCCGTCATGCGCCTCGGCCAATGCGATGGCATTATTTGGCGTGTTTGCTGCCAGGACAATGTAGCCCAGTTTTTCAAGCATCATGCGGGTGATATCCAGCACGGTTGCCTCGTCCTCAAGCACAAGGATGGTTTCGCCGCGGCCTTTTGACAAAACCTCCGGCGCTTTCTCCCTATCCGCAGATTCGGGTGCCTCCAATAACCGGGGCAAATATATCCTGACCGTTGTGCCTTTTTCCGGCTCACTGTAAACATTTATAAATCCATGGTTCTGCTTGACGATGCCATAAACCGTCGGCAGGCCCAGACCGGTCCCCTGCCCCACTTCCTTGGTTGTGAAAAACGGCTCGAACAGGTTGGCCAGGACATGCTTGTCCATACCGCAGCCGCTGTCGCTCACCGCCAGCATGACGAATTGTCCGGGGACAAAGCCTGCATGGGTTTCGCAGTATTCATCATCAAATTCGACGTTCTGCGTTTCTATGGTTGTTTTGCCGATGCCGGCAATGGCGTCACGGGCGTTGACCGCAAGATTCGCAAGGATCTGGTCAACCTGGGAATAGTCCATCTTTACCAGCCAGATATTGTTTTCAGGCTTCCAAAGAAGATCAATATTTTCACCGATCAGCCCCTGAAGCATCTTGAGCATGCTGGACACGCTGTCGTTCAGGTTCATGGACACCGGGGAAATGGCCTGCTTTCTTGCAAAAGCCATCAGTTTTCGAACAATAATCTCAGAGCGTTTACCGGCATCGTAAATTTCTTTAACGCTGTCATACAAGGGATCCGAAGGCGGGAGAATATCGGCCATCATTTCTGCATATCCGTTGATGATGGTCAGCATGTTGTTGAAATCATGGGCCACGCCACCTGCCAGCCGGCCCACGGATTCCATTTTCTGGGCCTGGTTGAGTTGCTCCTGGAGCTTTTCCCGCTCCAGCTCGGCCTGTTTGCTCTCGGTAATGTTCTGGACGGTGCCGACGGAGCGGATGGGCTGTCCCGTTTCGTCGTATTCGGTGCGGCCGATCTCGTTGACCCACTTGATGCGGCCATCAGGCATCAATAGCCGGTGCTCAATTTCATAAGGCGTCTTCTTTTCCAGGGAGGACCGGTAGGTTTTATCGAGCAAGCCGCGGTCATCGGGATGAACGAACGACAGGAAGGCCTCATAGGAGGCGCCGAATTTATCGCGGCTGACCTCGAACAGTTCATATATCCCGTCCGACCAGTCGAGACGGTTGGTGATCAGGTCCAGTTCCCACCGACCCATGCGCGCGAGGGCCTGCGCATCGCGCATTTTTGCCTCGCTCTCCCGTAAGGCCTCTTCGGCAGCCACCCGCTCGGTTATAATTTCGGTATATACGATAATTCCCCCTATCGAGCCATCGGCTTCATACCATGGACGGCATTCCCACCTCGTCCAGTCCAGGGTTCCGTCTTCCCTGGGGTAGCTATCCCGCTCGGCCCTGGAGACTTCACCAGCCAATGCCTTCTGATGCACGTCGCGCCACTTCCGGGGCAAATCGGGAAATACATCATAATGATGCTTCCCGATAACATCGGTTTCCTTGACCTTATACCTGTCAAGGTATCGCTGGCTTACATAAATGTACTTCAAATCCCTGTCGTGTACCGCAACGGCGCTGTTGGCATGTTCAATAATGTAGCGCATCAGGTCATAGGAGTGTTCAAGCGCATCCTCCGTCTGCTTGCGGTCAACAATTTCACCGATCAGCTGTGTAGCGGCCAGCAGGCGTTGCTTTGCAATTTCTATAATAAAATGGGGGCGGTGTTCGTAGCTTGCAGCATTTTCAAGGAGTTCGGCTATGGTAACACCATACTCCCCGGATAGCTTCTCCAGTGAAACCTTGTCGCGGGGCGGGTCGCCATAACCCATATTCATGGTGCCGACAATTTTCCCGTTACTGTAAATCGGTGCTGCGTAGAGTCGTATGCCCCCTGCGCACGGAATGTCCACCGGCGCACCACTTTCCATGCAGATTTTCGAAGCCCCCAAGCACGACTCGTGGCACAGCCATTTACCGCAAGCAAGCGCTTCCCGCTCGTCTTTGGTATTGCATAGCCGCCACGAAGCCGTATCCATAAAACGGCACCATCTTGAAGAGAAAAGGCCCAGTGCATAATCACCGTTTGACTCATACACCGCTGCAGAAGTACCCAGGAGATGCAAAAAATCTTCCACGATATTTTTAAGCACCACCCTGCCAACCGAGTCCAAAATAATACGCCGGGTGTTTAGTGCGGAAAGATCCCCGTATTCGGGCGTCACATTCTCACCGGTCGCGGCTGAGGTGCCATGATCTGGATCCAGCATCCATTCGATTCGTGCAAGACGGTCTTCCCCCTTTTTTCGCTGCAGCATGCCACTCGCACTGAAAACGATTTTTTGAGGAGTGTTGTTTTCATCGTGTACAACCTCTTGCGCTTCGAGAGTACGGCGCAAAGATTCGTTTTCCGCTTTTAATTCGTCAACCATTTGCCGGATGGCTTCAGGGGTCATTTTTTTCAGGTCCGGATCACTCATAGACGTTTCCCTTTCTGGAGCCTGTTTTTGGCGAAATCACGGTAATTCTCCCCCTTTATCAGACGGGGATGCCCGGCAACCGGTCATGGTGGTTGCCGGGTGTGTCCTTATGCCATGCGAATTTGGTGCCAAAGGTTGTATGTTTTTGCTTTGAATCCTTAAAAAAAACCCTCCCTCTTCAGACGCCCTGTATTCCGCGGGATGCAGACAATCCAGCATGCCATAAAAAATTCAAAAACAGGAGATTGTGACTTCAGGGAAACTGCTGCCGAAAATTCAAGCACTGCGTTGCGTCTGGTTTTTCAATACCGTATGAAAATATCAGACAAAGCCGATCCTCAATACCCAAAAGCATCTTCCTGCTGCTCTCTGGCGTCAGGGATCATCATCCATTGCCTTGTTGCAGAAAAGAGAGGATGCGATCCATGACCTGATTGATTTCATCGTATTTCTCAGGCGCTGCAGACAGTATTTCCTCTTCTGTCTGCACATATTGCGAAGGTATCAGTTCCTCCCTGCAGTGGGAAACAAGTTGACGCACCGACGCCGGTGTGGCTTCCAGGTGAAACTGGAGCCCCATAACGGACGGGCCGAGTTGAAAGGCCTGGTTTTTACAGCCTTGACTTGCTGCGATCCGGGTGGCACCCGGCGGCAGGTCAAAGGTTTCACCGTGCCAATGAAACACTTCCAGCGACGAAGGAAACGAAAACAACGAAGCGGACGGTTCCGGAACCCCCTGCACCGGGAACCACCCAATCTCCTTTACGTCATTTGCGTAAACCGTTGCCCCCATGGCGCCCGCAATAAGCTGCGCGCCTAAGCAAATCCCCAAAACCGGCTTGCCTGCCCCGATAACCTCGCGGATCAATTTTTTCTCCAGGGGCAGCCACGGAAATTCATGCTCGTCATGGATGCTCATTGGTCCGCCCAGAATAACAAGCAGGTCGACGCGGGAGAGGTCTGGCAGCACCGTAGATTCAAAAAACCGTGTACGGCTTATCCCGTAATTGCGGCTGCGAAGCCAAGACTCGATGCTGCCCGGCCCTTCAAATGGAACATGCTGCAGAAAATGTGCGCGCATATCGTATTTCCTTGAAATTCACAGGTGAATGGAAACGGGATCCCGGACATGGGCCACAAGATTTGCACAGCCGATCGATGTTTTCGCCGGGAAGCCGCTGAAGCCTTTTGGGCATGCGCGGTTCGCTTTCCTTCTTCCTTCGCACGCTTCCCGCCATAGCTCTATAATAGCAATGATATCTTTTTCCGCAAAAAATGGACCGGCTTTTTCTTTGAGCAGTGCCGGCATAAAGACGCCGTGGTTTCAGGATCGAGCTGGAAAAAACGGGGGAAAATTTGCCGAAAGTGCATACCGGCACTATAATAAGCTCTTATAAAGCCAAACCGGTTTTCCAAAACCGGAAAAATCCCTGAAATGGGGACAAAAACAGGAAAAATATACCAAAAATCATGAAAAATTGGAGCTAAAAATGATGATGAAAAATGTCCGAAAAGGGGTTTTGTGGATTGGTTTATTCGGGGCCATGCTGCTGGTACTGGCATCCGGATGCGCTCATATCGGGTATCCGCCGGAGACGGAGAACGAATCGCAGATTCTGCTCAATTTTTTTGAAAATGAGCGCGATTATCTGCACACGGGCGGGTCTTTTGTCATAACCGCGCAGAATTTGCGGGTGGAGATGCTCACCCGGGCAGACAGCCTGTACCTGATCGATGTTCGTTCTCCGAAAGATTTTTCCCTGGGACACATTGAAGGCGCCGTGCATTTAGACCCCCGGGATCTTTACGGCCACCTGAAAAACATGGATGCCGACGCGTATGAAAACATCGTTTTAATCAGTTGCGACGGCCAGTCCACCGCCTACTTCACGTCTTTGCTCAGGGCCGCCGGTTTTGCCAACGTGAAATCCTTGAAATGGGGAATGAGCTCCTGGTCCTATCTTTTTGCGGAAAATGCATGGCTGACAAGAATCAGCAGCCAGCGCACATCGGAATTCGTCCACACCGAATCGCCGCCAAAAAATCAGCCGGGATCCCTTCCGCAGATCAATACGGGCAAGACCGCCCCGGAAGAAATCCTGGAAGCCAGGCTCGAAACGCTTTTTACCCAAGGCGCGGATCCGGTCATGATTGACCATGGCAGCGTATTCCATAATATATACACCGATGGCGGATTTTATATCGTCAACTACTGGCCCCCCGAACTATACAGCAACCAGGGGCATATTCCCGGGGCGGTCAACTATCCCCCCGAAACACAGCCCTTTAGAAGCGAAAATGCCCTTTTGACGCTGCCTGCGGACAGGCCCAGCGTCCTTTACTGCTTTACCGGGCAGACCAGCGCCTACATTTCCGGATACTTGCGGATCCTCGGATACGACGCCCGCTCCCTGGCGTTTGGCGCCAATTCCATGATATTTGACCGAATGGAAAAAAACAACGTACCCAACACGTTTTTGCGCGACACCCAGGTCATGAATTATAACTACGTCTCCGGCAAATAACGCAACGTAAAATTTCCGCATGCGGCAAAAATCCCGAAGCCTTTCCTGACCGGCTTCGGGATTTTTCTGCTTTACGCCAGCAAAATTTTCCTTCCCAAAGCAATCAGTTGACTGGACAGGTGCGCATGTTTTATTATCACATGGTTTTCTTGCCTTTTTGTGTTTTGGATGTTTGTTTTTTTGTGAAGCGGATTCATTTTTATCTTGCTGCAGTGACGCGCAATTGCTTTTGAGGCCCGAACAGTTTCAAACCAAACATTCCAGAAAAAGACTGAAATTATCTTGCTCGATATTTCAAAACATCTTCGTTTTTCTCTTTCCCTGGTAATCGCCACTACGCTTATCGGCACCTTTGGATACATGGCACTCGAGGGATGGGGGCTACTGGACGCGTCCTACATGACAATTATCACCATGACCACGGTTGGTTATGGTGAAGTTCATTCCATGAGTCACACCGGAAGAGTATTTACCATTTTTCTGGTTACAATGGGGGCGGTTTCTTTTCTCTATGTGACCAGCGCACTGGTACAATTCCTGGTGGAAACGCAAATCCGTAACATATTCGGGAGGCGGGTATTGGACAAAAGAATCAAACACATGAAAAAACATTATATTATCTGCGGATACGGCCGAATCGGCCAGGTATTGTGCAACAACTTCCGAGCCCACGGCATTGAGCCGGTAGTGATTGAAAAAGAGCAGGACCGCATTGAACATATGGAAGCGCAGAACCTCCTGTATATATCCGGTGACGCCACCGAGGAGGAAGCCCTGCTGCGGGCGGGCATCGACCGCGCCGAAGCATTGATTGCCGCTTTGGCCACAGATACGGACAGCGTGTTTCTGGTCCTGACCGCCCGGCAGCTCAATCCGGAGATCTTCATCCTGGCCAGGGCCAGCAGTGTCAAGGCCAGGGCAAAACTGTATGCCGCAGGCGCCAACCGGGTAGAGTCGCCCTATGAAATCGGGGGAATCAGCATGGCTCAGCGAATTCTGCGGCCTTCGGTCAGCAATTTTTTAGATCTGGTTTTTGCTTACAACCGAAAAGATATCCAGATGGATGAAATCCCGGTAGCGGAATCATCCCCCCTTGCAGGTCTGATGCTCAGGGATTCAGGCATCCGTCAAAAATACAATCTGATCATCATTGCCGTGAAGACCCCGGATGGAAACATGTTGTTCAACCCCTCTCATGAAACATTGATCCGGGGGGGAGATACGGTAATCGCCATGGGGAAAACCGACAATCTCGCGGAACTGGAAAAAGAACTTCAGCCGGACAGAAACAAAAAAACGCCCTGATGAATATGAAATAATTACAAAACAATTTGCCCGGGGATTTGTGAAAACCCTCAGGGTTGCCGGGTTTCCTCTGCGTCAAAAAGCGCTGCCCGGTCGAATTCAATCCAATATTGTATGGACAGTGCCCGGATATGCTCGAAATACGCCGGATTAAGCCCGCCGAATCGTTCAAGGGCTTCGGCAATATCGGCCTCAATGCGATCCGCATAAACCGGCCTAAGGGTCAACGTCAGTGCGGTATTCCTGTAGATGAATGTTGCAGCGGGCCTTGCTTCTTCTTCCACCTGAATGGTTCCCCGCCCCAGGCTGGCGCCTGTTGATGCCTGCAGACCGTCATTAATGCAGCTGAGCGGCGGCTTGGACCCGGCAAGCGAGACGACCTCCAGGGCATCAAAGGGTGCGCCCAAAAGTTCGCGGGCATGAATGCCCATTTTTGCGCCTACCAGTGAATACCCGCCCAGGTGGCGGTGAAGCTCATTGGTAATCAGGCAGGCCTTGAATTCCTCCTCACCGTATGCATTGACAATATCCTCGATGAACGGTTTCACGTCTTCCCGAAACATGTCCGGGTTCATGGGAAATTCTTTCAGGACCACGGCTTCGCGGGCATCCATGTGAAAATCAGCCGGATGGCCGAGGAGCTTGAACCAGGCGTTTTTGACGCCGGTTGCATCAACGTCCGCAAGGGTCATGGCCTTTTTAAAATTCCGGTCCGGCAGGAATTCGAAATACTGGGGACGGTTCATGTAGATGACGGCCATTTCGTCCCAGACGCGCATGTGGTTCTCCGATATCTTCCCCCGTATCTCCGGGGTGTCATGAATGCTGCAGAGCAGGCGTGCCGCTTCCGTTTCCATGCGGCAAAGATCTGCATACATGGTTTCACCAAACACGATTCGCTGCTCATTTCCAACATCAACAGCGTAAACGGGGAGGCCGGAGTGAAAGACTGCGGCGGCGGAAGACGAGTCCCGCGACGTATTCCATCCGGGTGAAACCGATTTTGGGGAGGATCCGGCATATACGATCCTGGATATCCTTGAACCGAGGGACGGATCCTTTTTCAAAACGTCGGCAAGGTTGGTCATGGGGCCGAGGCAGAAATATATAATGGATTTTTCGTCCGCACGGCGAAGGGCTTCGGCTATGGCATCGGCCCCATCCGTTGCGGGTTCAACGGCCGGGAGTTCTTCCTTCAAATCATCCGGCCATGCCAGGTTTTCGCTGGCGCTCCGAAAAGGCGGCGGATCCATAGTCAATTCACGCCCTGCGGCCACGGGGATATCCGGCCGATGCAAGGCATGCAGCAAACGGGCTACAGATTCGCTTCCTGTTTCAGGAGAAACAACGCCGTCGGAAGTGGCAATAAGCCGAATATCCGTCATGCCTGCGTTAATAAGCATTGTAATGGCCCGGAGGTCATCAGCTCCCGCATCCGTGTCAATGATCATCGGGAGATGGACATCATGGGCTTTTACGGCGCCTGCCCCGAAAAACAGGGAAATTGCCAGTAAAACCAGAAAATACTTGAAACGATTATGTCTCTGTCGCATCAGAACCTGCCTCCAAAGAATCAACCTGTATATTCATTGTCAACCGAAAATAGGCACACCCGTATAAAACCGGTATAGCGCAAGAAAACCGCAAAGAACGGGTCAAAATGCCAAAGACAGACCCGCCATTGCATTTATCCCCGGCATGGGATACCCCGGCCGGTACTCGTACCGCTTGTCCGTCAGGTTTTCCCCGGAAACAAACAGCTCCGTTTCCAGATGACCTTCGCCCGGGCGAAACAGGTAGCTTACTTTCCCGTTAATCAGGCAGTAGCTGTCCAGTTCGGTCTCATTTGCCTCTCCTTCGCGCCGCGCCTGTGAGGTAACGTTCATGTCTGAAACATACTGTCCATCCATGCTCAGCCTGAAATTTCGCATAAATTCCCAGTTACATCCGGCGTTGAACGTGGCATCCGGGGCGTATGGCAAGTCACCGGGATCGCTGTCCAAAAATGTCGCGCCGAAAAACAAAGAAATATCTGCGGTGGGGATATAATTGACAGTCGCCTCCGCCCCCTGAATCCGGTAGTCGCCGATATTGGCATACACCGGCGGGGGCGGCGGGGGCGGCACGATCAAATACCGATCTTCCCCCTCATCCCGGAAAAAGGTCAGATCCGCCCGCACGCGTGTCCATGCATGGCTGATGCCGATTTCATAATGATCCAGGGTTTCCGCATTGAGGTCCTTCCATGAATCCCCCAGCATGGGAATCGTGTATTCCGAAAGAACCAGGACCTCCAGGCCGGGGTAGATGACGCCCCTGGCGTATCCGGCATGCACCCGGGTATTTTTGTACCCCAATACAAGGCCCGCATGCGGCGCGATCTCGGATGGGAAACGATTGTGATCATAATATCGGAAACCGGCCGACGGAGTCGCATAATACCCGTCTCTGTCACCCAGCAAATGATTTACAGCCGCGTACGGAGAGGTGATTCTGTGGGTATGCCCCTCCCATTTATCCCCTTTTGCGCCGCCCTCCCCCTTGATGACATCATGGTCCAGCCCCAAAACCACTTCCCCGTTCGTCCACGCAGTAAACGCCTCTCTGGTCTTGACGCCGTAGTACGAAAACTCCCAGACGGCATCCGGTCTGCCATCGGGCCTGGACAGCTGTTGCCCCTCTCCCTGGTTGGCATAGACCTTGATATCGCCGCGGATATCCGGATACGCGTGTTCCAGTTTTACCGCCCCCATCAACGCTTCGGTGCCGTATTTGCCCTCTCGTTCCAAGGGATCGGCGCCTTTTACACCCGGATCGGATGCATCATTGTCCGTATACAGGCCGAATACGGAGGCGTACCAGTTTTGACCGATTTCCCTGCCCAGCCGGGCGAAATAGTTGGTCAATTCACCGTCCGATTTTGTTCTGTGCCCGTTGGACGTCCGGAAGCTCTGCCCCAGATAATAGTCGACTGCACCGGTTTTTCCCGCGTGCTCCGCTCGCTGAACCAGCGTGTCATAGCTTCCCCCGGCCAAATGAAGATTGGTCTGAAAACCTTCAGCAACCTTCTTTTTGGGAACAATATTCACTGCAGCAAAGGCGTTTCCAAAAAGCTGGGGCTGAGGGCTTTTGTGTACTTCAATGGCTGAAGCCGTATCAACGGAAAGCAAGTCAAGGAGCGGGTGGTTCCATACACCCATAAACATGGGAACGCCATCGATGAAGGTCTTAATTTCCGCGCCGGGCCGACTGGATCCTTTGCCCCGGATAAATATACCGCCCCCTTCCGCACCGCCAAAAGAACCGATAGGGTTGTAGCGGGAGATGGTAACCCCCGGTGTGCGGCGAAGAGCCGTCCCGATGTCCTGGGCGTTCAGATCTTTTATCTGCTCGTCGGAGACAATCGTTGATACAGCGCCGTATGGGTCGACAAGATTGCCTTCTATGATCGGTGAAGAAATCACCCGCATTTCTTCGAGTTGAACGGTTTCTTCCGCTTTTTCGTTTTCAGATGCTGCGGCTCCGCCCGTCCACAAGCACAATAAAAAAAACAAAAACAGTATTACCGGTGCGCCTTTTCGCTTCATTCCTTCTCCTTTTCGTTTTGTAAAACCGGCGCCCTGGAAGCAGAAAAACATGCGAAGCCAAAAAGCACAAAAGCCATGAGGGTCCCGGTTTTTCAATAAAGGGCCTTCATGGCTTTTTTTTACTTATGATGAATAGGTATTGCGCAACTTCCTGTTGCCAATAGATCGTACATATACATTTTTTGAAACGTTTGTCAACAGGGAATCATTCCCGTCTTGTGAAACGGTATCCGGGAAAAGGCCTTCATCGACAATTTTAAAAATTGACAATCCCGCCAAAAAAATATAGGCATAAAAAAATCGCAATAAGAAATTGCGCAGCAGACACTGATTCGCCATACAACAAAGCCATGAAGGCCCTTTATTGAAAACCGGGACTGCCATGGCTTTTTTTATTTACCGGTTTGCACGGTGATCCGATTGCCAACGCTTCGGTTTTTTAACGCAAACCAACACAAAAACAATTTCAAGTCACAAGGGGCATCCAATGGGAAAGACGATTGTAACCTGTATCGTATTTGTTTTTATGACGCTTTTTGTTCATGTTCCAGGCTCGTCGGCCGGAACGCTGCAATTTTACGCCAACGGCGAAGAACTGGTCGTCGAAGGATTTATCCCCCCCCAACAGACCAAGGACGGATGGACCCTTACATTCAGCCACGCCTTTGTTGCGCTCTCCGACATTACCGCTTACCAGACCGATCCACCCTATGACGCCCATTGCGGAGAGACGATTTCCGCCGAAGAAAAAATCAGCCTTGACGGCATTCACGTCGTCGATCTCGCCGCGGGCAGCAGGGAAACGACGTCTGTTTTTGTGGGGGAGGTCGAAGGCGCGGCCCCCGGCCACTACAACGCCATCTCCTGGAGGCTGACACCCGATAAAGAGGGGATTTTGTCCGGATATTCAATGCTTCTGATCGGAAAAGCCGAAAAAGAGGGGCGGGAAGTTGACTTTCAGATCCGTTCCGCAGAGGAGTCCACGTATTTCTGCGGGGAATTTGTGGGGGATGAGCGCAAGGGATTTCTGCGCAAAGGCGATACGACCGACCTGGAAATGACCTTTCACTTTGACCACATCTTCGGGCGGGCCGACAGGGACGCCGATGACCCCATGAATACGGGTGCCGTTGGCTTCGCTCCCTTTGCTGACAGTACCAAGATACATGACATCCGGCTGGAAGGAATGCACGTGGGCCATGCCGGAGAAGGACACTGCGCCGTTCAATGGAAATAAAACCGCGCCTTCCGGCCGGTTTCGTCGGCCAGCGGCCGCGGCTGGAAGGCCAAAACCCAGGGACCTGTGAAAATGATGATGACCGTCAAATGCCGGTGGCAAAATAGGAGCATATCTCCTTTTTTTGTTTTTCCGGTCTTGCTTTTTGTGTTTTTTCTTACCGGTGCTGTGCATGTTTACGCCCACGGGGTTGCGGCAGACTACGCAAAAGTATCCGGCATAGAAATCGTTGCCGCCTATGACAACGGGCAGCCTCTGGCCGGAGGGGAGGTAATCGTTTACGCCCCGGACAACCCGGCAACACCGTGGATGCGCTCGGTCCTCGACGATCAGGGGAAATTCGGCTTCATACCGGACCACGGCATTACCGGAACGTGGAGCGTCCAAGTCCGCCGGACAGGGCACGGTGCCATGATCCACATCCCGATAAGCACCGAGGGGATTGAACAGCCGGATGCCTCTTCCGGACGCCTGGGCAACGGACAAAAGGCCGTCATCGCTGTCTGCGTCGTGTGGGGGGGCATCGGTACCGCCTTGTTTTTTTCAAGAAGGAAAAAAAGGGCTTCGTAATTCTTCTTTCGAAAATTGTGCAATTTTCACGTAATCACCCCCTGCCGGTGTTCGTAATCAGGCATTGTGAAACGGATTGATCATATCATGCCCTCTTTTATCAATGACATTAACAAGATCAACCAGTGCTTGCCCGAAAGCAAATCCCGCATTTAAAAAGGCGACAATGACCGCGGCCATTTGCAGCAGGATACAGACGAAAGAGCGCTATTGCTTTTTGAAGGATAAAAAAAGCCGGATTTCCACTGTTGAAATGGCAATCCGGCTGTCTTACTCGAATTACAGGCAAGCGCAGGTTTCAAAAAGACCCGTGACTTTCCGCCCCAATTTTACACTTGGTTAGGCTTTTTCATAGTCTTTATATGATCCTGGAAAGCCTGCATGTCAAATGTTTTTGTCGAAGCCGCAGCAAAACCCCGTTTTGGGAAAAAGCTTCTCCCATTTCAGATGACCTACCGGCCTTTATTCCGGCTTCCGGAGGAAAAAGACACCGTTGCGCCCCCGCCCGGGTTTACCCGCCGAGGGCCCTTCTGGGGAAGAGCGCGTTTCTTTGCCGGCGCGAACCGGCGGCCGGCCGGGTTGGCCCCCGCAGGCTTCCGATTGGCCGGGTTGGCCCCTTCGGCTTCGTAATTGAAATCCGGCAGGGTCTGGCGTTCCACCTTTGCTCCCATGACCCGGTCAATGGCGCGGACCATCTGCGTATCTTCCTCGGTGACCATGGTAAAGGCGTCGCCGGTGTGCGCAGCGCGCCCGGTCCGGCCGATACGGTGGATATAGGCATCCGCGGTGTTGGGGATATCGTAGTTGATCACGTGGGAAACATTGGCGATATCGATGCCGCGCGCAGCGATGTCCGTTGCAACAAGGATCTGGTAAGTCCCGTCGCGGAAGCCGTTAATGGCATCCTGCCTACGGTTCTGGGAAAGATTCCCCTGCAGCGATGCCGTCCGGTAGCCGGCCCGGCTCAGCTGCTCCCCGAGCCTTTTTGCCCGGTGCTTGGTACGGGTGAATACAAGGATCGAATCGGTCCGGGTCTGCTGGAGCAACTTGAGCAGCAGCGGCGTCTTCTGGTGCTGTGCAACAGGGAAAAGCGCGTGGGAAACCGTTTCAGCCGGCGCTGTGATCCCCACCTTCACGGTGACCGGATCGGTCAGGCTTTCTTCGGCCAGGTGCCGGATTTCCGCGGGCATGGTAGCCGAAAAAAGAAGGGTCTGGCGCCTTGCCGGAACCTGTTTCAGGATGCGGCGGATATCGGGCAGAAACCCCATGTCGAACATGTGGTCGGCCTCGTCTAATACCAGCACTTCCAGGGCCGAAAGATTGACCGTCTTCCGGCCGATATGGTCAAGGAGCCGGCCGGGGCAGGCCACGATGATGTCCGCCCTGCCGGCGGATTTTATCTGGGGGCCGATGGCTACGCCACCATAGATGGCAATGCTTTTCAAGCCGGTTTTTTTCCCCAGCACCCGTATCGCTTCGTGAATCTGCTCGGCCAGTTCACGGGTCGGGGCCACGATCAACGATCGGGTGGTCCCCCGTTTGCCCGCCATGAGCCGATTCAGAATGGGCAGCACGAAAGCGGCGGTTTTGCCGGTACCGGTCTGGGCCAGGCCCATGACGTCTTTTCCGGCCATGACAGACGGGATGGCCTGTGTCTGGATGGGGGTGGGGGAAGTGAATCCGGCGGCGGTTACGCCCGCCGCGACAGCGGGATGGAGCTTGAACGTTTGAAAACTCATAAAACCTCTTTATTGGATGGGCATAAAAAAAGCCCCGCGACATTGTTCCGGGGCTTGGATGTTCGTTACTTGTTCCAGAAAATTACGTGTATCGCAATAATACGGACCAAAAAGGCATCTGTCAACACAACTCTTCACACAGCGCTTCACAACGCACCGGAAAGGTGCACAGCAGATCCGCTGTCCGTATGCTTCCGCCCCTTCGGAGAGGGGGCATAAATAATTTTTTTTATTGAAATTCTGCGTTTTTTCGTATACCGTCCAGACGGTGTAATAAGAACCGTTCGAAGGGACTTTTTCCATGAAACACCGCAAAAATGCCCGGGAAGTCATCCTGGACGCCGCCGAGGCCGTGGTCATTGAAAAAGGGGCGGCCCACCTGACCTTAGACGCGGTGAGCCGGAAAGCCGGGGTCAGCAAAGGCGGACTCCTCTACCATTTCGGCACCAAATCCATTCTTCTCCAGGCCATGATGGCCCGCCTGATAGCGACCCTCGATCTCAGAACCAAAGTGCAGCTCGCCCGGCTTCCCGAAACACCCGCCCGAAAACTCAAGGCCAACATCCTGGCCTCCCCGCTTCACGACCAGCGCACGAAAAAAATCAGCAGCGCACTGCTAGCCGCGGCCTCCCATGATCCCGAGCTCATGGCGCCGGCCCGGGAGTTCAGAACGCGGATTTTCGATGATTTCACCACCGATGGAGAACTGAGCGCCCCGTTTATCGCGGTTATGACGCTGGCAATGGAAGGATTGATGCTGGCGGAACTTCTGGGCCTGTCCAGCAGCGACCGGAAGGAAAAACGGGGCATCATCGATGAAATACTGCGGCTCATCGATGTCGAGGAGGCGCGAACCGAATGCAGCGAGTCCATTCCTGTAAGGAGAAAAGAGTGAAAAGGCCAATTGGCAGAAAAACGGTTATCGGGACGGCCATCGCCGTGATTGTCGCGGGCCTCTTCTTCGGCATGCGCCTGATGGGGGATGCATCCCAGGGAAACGCGCCGGATGGGGTTCCGGAAAAAAGTCGGGGCGTGCCGGTCGTGGTCTCTGAGCTTTGCAGCACGGTTTTCAAGGAGGAGGCAAAGGTTTCGGGCAGCGTGGCGGCCGTGCGAAGCGCCCTGGTATCGGCAAGGGTTCCGGGGACTATTGACGAAATTTATGTGGACGAGGGGGACGTCGTGAGCGCCGGCGCCACCCGTTTGTTTCAGACCGATGATGTCAAGCTGAAAAGGGGCGTGGAAATCGCCGAACACCAGGTAAAAGTCGCCATGGCGACCGTTTCCGCGCGCCGTGCCACCGTCGCCCGTGCCGAAGCCAATGTCGAAAAAATCCAAATGGATCTGGAAAGATATCAACGGCTGCACGAACAGGGGGCCATCACCCAAAACGCCCTTGAGATGCAGGAAACCCTGATGAAATCGGCAGCGGCAGAGCTGGCCGAAGCCCGGGCCGGGCTGGAACTTGCCCGGACGCAGGAAAAGCAGGCCAGGAGCAACCTTGCCATATCAGAGAAGGACCTTTCCGATGCGCTGGTGGTTGCACCCATCAGCGGAACGGTCAGCCGGCGCATGCTCGAACCCGGTGAAATGGCGTCCCCGGGAACACCGGTCGTCCGGATCGACGACCTCTCCCTGGTGGAAATATCGGCCTTTCTTCCCGAAAACCTTTATGCGCGCGTCCTTCCTGAAAAGACAAGGCTTTCCGC
This sequence comes from Desulfobacteraceae bacterium, assembly GCA_011389935.1. Taxonomy (GTDB): domain Bacteria; phylum Desulfobacterota; class Desulfobacteria; order Desulfobacterales; family Desulfosalsimonadaceae; genus B1SED10-16. The sequence goes on along the minus strand of JAABTJ010000026.1, from coordinate 14,073 downwards.
CGTTGTCCAGTCCGTTCGAATCGAAGACACGCCCGTCGCAGTCAAAAACCCCGTGATTCACACAAAGCTCAGGACCTTTGAAATCCAGGCCCGCCTCCAGGATCCGCCGAAAGGCGTCGTCCCCGGCGCCATGGCCGAGGTGACGGTTTTGCTTCAGGAAAGACGGGGTCTTGGCGCCCCCCGGGAGGCGGTTTTGCAACGGCGCCAAGGGCCTGTCATTTTCACTGTGGCCGACGGGTGCGCCCGCATGCTGCCGGTTCAGACGGGCCTGGAGACGAACGGCTGGGTTGAAATTACCGGGGAAGGGATTGACGAAGGCATGCCCGTCGTCCGCATGGGGCAGGAGCAGCTCAATGACGGCGCGGCCGTGAGTATCGTCCGGGAGGGAACTGAATAATGTGGCTTTCCAATGCCGCCATCCGCCGGCCCGTTGCCATGGGCTGCCTGATTATCGCGCTGGCGCTGCTCGGGTTGAATTCATGGCGAAAAATGGGCCTGGAGGAAATGCCCCGGATGGATGCCCCCTTTATCACCGTCGTCACGGTCTATCCCGGGGCCTCCCCCGAAGAGATTGAAACCGATGTGGCCAAACGGATTGAAGACGCCGTGGGCACCATTGACGGGCTCAAGCACATCAGTTCCGCCTGCATGGAAAATGTCAACCAGATCCTGCTGGAATTCGAACTGGGCATGAATGTGGATATCGCGGCAACGGACGTCCGGGAACAGATCGACCTGATCCGGGCGGATCTTCCGGCCGACGCGGAAGATCCCAGAATACTCAAGTTCGACGTCAACGCCAAACCCATCATCACCATGGCCCTTACCGGGGACCGGACCGTCGCCGACCTGTACGATTACGCCGACAACGATCTCAAGGACCAGCTGACGCGGATCATGGGCGTGGCCGACGTACAGATCCAGGGGGGGTCCGCCCGGGAAGTCCATGTGCTTGCGGATCGCCGAAAAATGGAAGCCCGGGGCCTCACCACCCTTGCCGTATACCAGGCCATACAGGACGGGGTACGGACCTTACCCTCGGGGCGCGTTCAGGACGCAGGAACGGAATACAGCGTCAAATTCGACGCGGATTTTCCTGCGGCCGCCGATATCGGCCAGCTCCAGATCGCCGGCCAGGACGGACGGCGTATCCGGATTGCCGACGTGGCACGGGTGGAAATGGCCGCGGCCGAACTTCGCGAGAGAGCCACGGTGGACGGCCGACCCTGTGTGGCCATCCGCCTGGTCAAAAAGGCCGACGCCAATGCGGTGGCCGTTACGAAGCGGGTGCGGGGGACCATGGACGACCTCCGCGCCGTCCTTCCCGGCGGCATGGAACTGGTCTGGATCGCGGACGACGGCCGCTACATCGAATCCACCGTGGCAAGCGCCTGGTCCAATGTAATCGCGGGCATTCTGCTGACCGCGGCGATTTTGTTCGCCTTCCTCTATAATTTCCGGACCCTTCTGGTGGTCAGCATCACCATGCCGCTTACCATCATCATCGGCCTGTTTTTCATGGAAAAGGCCGGTTTTACCTTAAACACTTCCACACTGATTGCCATCGGCATGTCCGTCGGCATCCTGGTCACCAATTCCATCGTGGTACTGGAGGGGATCACCGAACGGCTCAACATGACCGACCAGCCGTCAGAGGCCGCGGCCATCGGGGCCAAGGCCCGCTTTGTTGCCGTGCTGGCCAGCGCGGGCACAAACGTCGTGGTGCTCTTCCCCCTTGCCATGATGGCCAGCAAGGTGGGCATGTTCATCAAGCCCCTGGCCCTGACCATGGTCATCATGACCGTTGTATCGCTGTTTATTTCCTTTACCCTCACGCCCATGCTCTGCTCCCTGCTGCTCCGGCCGAGGCGGGAAGACCGTCGCCGGGTGCTGGTCCGCATGGAGGCCGCATGGAACAGGGGATTTGCACGCCTGCTTGCCGGGTATCAGCGCCTGCTGATCGTGGCCGAACGCCACCGGATAGTATCCGTCATGATCCTTTTGGCGATGCTGGGCATTTTCATCCACGCCGTGCGCCTCGGGGGGGACATCGGATCGACGTTGATTTCCGAACCCGACCGGGGGGAGATTTTTATCAAACTCGAATATCCCACCCGCTACGATCTCGATCATACATGGCAGCGCCTCCAGGAGGTGGAACGACGCATTGCCGATCTTCCCGAACTCCGGCACCGGCTTGCCGTGGCCGGCAGGGTGGAAGGCGTCATCGGCCGCACCTCCGAAGGGGTCTACCTCGCCCAGATGCTGCTCAAATTCACGGACCGGGATCAGCGCAGCATCCCCATCGCCGAAATCATGGAAATGATCCGTTCGCGCCTGGAAGATTATCCCGAGGCGATTTTTTCTGTCTCCCGTCCCGGGGTCTTCGGCGGTCAGTCAACGGAAATCGAACTGGAAATCTCCGGGAAGTCCCTTGATGTGCTCGACATCCTGGCGGCGGATTTCGGAGAAATGGTCGCGGACATGCCCGGGTTTCTGGACGTGGACACCACGGTGCGGACTGGAAAACCGGAGCTTCGGATCCGGCCGAACCGCCCGGTGCTGGCCGACCACGGCATGCCGCCGGTGGCCCTGGGAATGACGCTGCGGGCGAACCTGGAAGGGCTGACCGCCGGCACCTTCAAACAGGAGGCCCGCAACTACGATATCGTGGTCCGCTATGAAAAACAGGATGGAAAAGGCCAGGTGAGCCGGTTTCAGCTGCCCGGAGAACCCGGCATGCCGGTTCTTCTTGGAAGCATCGCCCATATCGAAGAGCGCCTTTCGCCGATCCTGATTACCCGCAAAAACAAGCAGCGCATTTCCAAGGTCTTTGCCAACCTGGAAGCCGGAAAACCCTTGGGAACTGCGGTCGGGGAAATCATTTCCGCCATCGGGGCTTCCCAAACGCTGCCTCCCGGCTATGATTTCGCTTTCACGGGCAAATACGAGGTCATGACCGAAGGGCAGCAGCAGATGGCCGAGGCCATGCTGATCGCCATCGTGCTCGTATTTCTCTGCCTCGGCGCCATCCTGGAATCCTTCCGGCAGCCCGTGATGATTTTCATCTCTCTGCCCCTGGCATTGATCGGCGTGATGTGGTCCCTCTACATCACGGGCCTGTCCATGGACATTTTCGTGATCATGGGGATCATCATGATGGCAGGGATCGTTGTCAACAACGCCATCCTGATCCTGGACAAGTTCAACGTGAATGCGGCCGCCGGGATTTCCCGCCACGAGGCCATGATCATGGCTTCCTGCGAACGGTTCCGCCCCATCATCATGACCACCATCGCCGCAGTGCTGGGCATGCTGCCGCTGGCGGTCAGCCGCGGCATCGGCGCCGAGCTGCGCAATGCCATCGGCGTGGCCTCGGTGGGCGGCATCCTCATTTCAGGCATCCTGACCCTGATCCTTCTGCCGGTGATCTACAGCCTGTTTACGCGCCGGCAAGGCGGCGGAGCAATATCATCCGGCAATTCAACAAAACGGAGAGACCCGTGAAAAACCAACTGTGCATCCTGCTTGTCTGTCTTGCGATTGCATGCGGCCTTTTCCCCTTTTCCGCATCCGCCTCGCCGGAAGAGGATTTACTCAATACGGGCGTGGCCTTTCTTACATCAAACCAGCCGGAAAAGGCCATTACCATATTTTCCCGGCTGATACTGCTTTCCCCGGACAATGCCAGGGCCTATATGAATCGCGGAGAGGCCTACATCAAAACAAAACGATATGATCTGGCCATCCGGGATTTTGAAAAAGCAAAGCAGCTCCGGCCCGACATGAAAGGCCTTTTCAGCAACCTGGGAGCAGCCTGGTTCTACAAGGAAGATTGCGAAAAAGCCATTGAAAACTACACCCGGGAAATCGAACAGTTCCCGGACAACTACATGGCTTTTTTTAACCGGGGGCTGTGTCATCTTAAGCGGGAGGACGATGCGCTTGCCCTTGCGGATATGGAAAATGCCCTTGCAATAAAACCGGACTTGTACTGGGCGCTGTGCTATAAGGGGGATGTTCTCGCGAAGGCCCGGGATACGGAGGCGGCAAAGAAAGCCTACGAAGCCGCCCTGGCGATTGAACCGGAAAATCCGTATGCCGGAAACCAGCTGGCCGCTCTGAAAGAAGCGCCTCCCGCCGCCGCCACCGAACCGGACGAAGGCGCCACCGAACCGGACAAAGGCGCCACCGAACCGGACGAAGGCCTCTACCATATCCAGACCGGCGCGTTTCTGTCCCGGAAAAACGCGGAACGGCAATACCGGCAACTCCTTGAGAACCAGTTTGACGCCACCATTGTTACAAAACAACTCGGGAGGAAAACCTTTCATATGGTGCGGTTCGGAAATTTCAATGCCATAACCGACGCGCGGGAGGCTCTCGAGACCCTGAAGGAAAAAACCGGCCTCCATGCATTTATTCAGGAGAATCCGGATTGACAGAACCGTCCCCATCCCCCCTTTTATCGCGCCCCCACAGCGGGCACTGCCCGCACGCACTACTTTTTGCATCCCTCCTGGTGTTTTCTATGGAGCAGACAAGCCCTTATCGCATTTTTCATGTCAAAAAAATTTTTAATGATTACCTTTAACACAGTCAGCCGGATATTTCGCCTGTTTCATTTTTACAAAAGGAGGAAACAATGAATATTGACCGGACAGTTTTTGCGTTTGCCGGGGCGTTGATTCTCATCAGCGTTGTATTGTCCCTGCTTCATACCACCTACTGGCTGCTGCTAACGGCATTCGTCGGGGCCAATCTGCTGCAAGCCGCGTTTACCGGGTTTTGCCCTCTTGCAAAGATTCTCAAGGGGATCGGATTAAAACCAGGGGCTGCGTTTCAATAAGCGCCGAAAAAGCAGGGGGAATGAAGGAAAACTCCCGGCAGGCCGGATCATGAGCGCTGCAGTAACCGCACTTGCAAATAGGAACAGGGCGACAATATAGAACGCCCACGCGATGCCCAGTACGTCCACCAGGGCGCCTACGCCCATCGCCCCGATGAAAAGCCCGGCGCTCATGGCCATGTTGAACACCCCCATCATCGACCCGTGGCCGTATTCGTGGGCTTCTTCCGCGGCCAGGGCCGCCAGTGCAGGCCATGAAACAGCCTCCCCCAGCCCGATCAGCGCGAACAGAAGCAGCAACGCGGCCAGGCTGCCGGCAAAAGGTACCGCCAAGAGACCGATGCTGATGACGGCGCTGCCGATGAACAGGAGACGGTTTTTCCGCCACCGGTCGGCCAGGCTGCCGAAGGGCATCTGGAATACGGCATTGACAAGGGTTCGGCTGGCGATCACCATGCCGATTTCCGTGCCGCTGGCGGTCATATGCTGCTTCATGAGCAGCGGCAGAAACGCAAAGGTCGGCACCATGATAATCATGGTTGCCATGCGCGAAAGCAGAATGCCCATGACGCGTCGGCTGTGAAGCATCCGCCGGAAGACCGCAGTCATGGGGGCTCTTTTTTCCGGTATCGCCAAAGGTTGCTGCCGTGGGAGGACCGCGGCAACAAGAACCGATGAGAATATACTGAGGAGAGCCATGGCGTAAAAGGCGGAATCTCTCCCCCAGTAGTCCAGGAAAAAACCGCCCAGCAGCGGCCCGCCCCCGATGCCGACAAAAATGGAAATATTGAGCATTCCCATGTACTTTCCCGATTTGCCCGCCGGGGAGAGGTCGGATATATAGGCCATGGCCATGGGGACGATCATCGCGGAACCGGCGCCGTGCAGGATGCGGATAATCACGAGGTGGACGACGGATTCGGCGAATGTATACGTGTAGCCGGTAAGGCCGAATATAAACAGCCCGGCGATCAAAAACCCCTTTTTGCCGTGACGATCGGAAAGGTCGCCGACAAAGGGCTGCAGAATGCCGCCGCTCAACGCAAACCCGGCGATGATGACCCCCAGCGCGAATCCGGTGGCCCCGAGTTCCGCCGCGTATATGGGCAGGATCGGCACGATGATGCCCATGCCCACGAAAACGATGAATATCGCGGATAAAATCGTAAACAGAATAGGTGTTTGCATAACGCGTTGCCTGGAAGATGCCAAAATCCGTTTGCCGGGGGCGCATGCAAGGCCGCCGGCAAAAAAAAGGCCGAAGGCGTCGGCGGAGACTTCCCGTCAAGACCTTCGGGCAAGGGAAAAAAGGCCCCTCAATGCATGAGGGGCCTCAAATGAACGCAAACAAGCCGGGGGCACCCCCCCGGCCAAAAACATCGGCGGGATTTCCGTGAATCGCTGGCATGAAACCGAACCGCCTGGCGCACGAAAATCCGGTGCGTTAAAAAGCGGTGATGATCCGCAAAACAACGCGGGTGCCGTCGGGCCGATGGTCCACGTTGTCTTCGAAATACGTTTTCAAACTATAGATAACGCCCTTGTTCATCCAGTGAAGGCCGGGGCCGATCGCAAAGACTTCCTCCTTTGTATCTATATTCGGGACACCGTCAATATCGTCTTTCTCCAACTGTTTGCCGTAATAGCCGACCGCGCCGAGCCGCAGGTTGGGATCGATGCAATCGATGGTTTTGGACAGGGCGAAATTGAAATGCCACATCGACCCGGCCTGCAAATCCGTCTCATCCGCTCCCGGACCTGCGATGTATTCGTCATTGGTAAAGTTATACGTAAAATGCTGGCGCGTGCTCAGGCTCCAGCCCTTCGGCATCTGCAGGGTCGCCGCCAGGTAGGGCTCCACGGTCCAGTAATTGGCGCTTGGGTTGATCTGGGCGTTTTTGTCATATTGGCCGACCGGCACATACGTGCTCAGCTCAAAAAACCAGTGCAACAGCCAATCTTCACGCAACGGCCTGGCCCTGCCGAAAAAAGGGCCGACAATCAAATCGCCGATCATGCCGCTGCCTGCCGTCAATATTTCCGAATCCAGGTTATAGCTTTGAATCGGGAGCTGGGCTTGCACCCCGTATTGGAACCCGCCGGGAAGCGTGTTCCCGGATACCCAGAGCAGCTGCGGGTTATAGACAAGGACATGCACCTCATGGTCTCCGGGCGGGCCGTCCCTGAATGTGTCGGCGTGGTAGCCGACCATGTAGCTGCTCAGGTAAAGCCCCGGCGGGGGCACAATCCCTTCCAAAATATTGGTCGCCCCCCAGTTCAGGTTCGGGTTTTGATTATAGCCCAGGGCATTGCCGCCAAAAACCCCCGTAAAAAAAACAAAGAGCACGCACCATAAAAAAATTCTTTTTTCCACGCCCATCCTCCTTTTCGGTTAAAATGACCTGGTTCGCAAAGCGCGTTCTGAACGGGCTGTCCGCCGGCTGCGCATCCTGAAGGCCGCCTTTATAATTCCCCCGCAAATGTACACGGCCGTTTTCCCCATACGGAAAACCGTCTTTTATTGTTTGGATCTATAACAAAATTCGAATTGTATGTAAAGTTTTCATTGGCCGGCAGGTGTCGGGGCACGCCGAAATGCGTTTCAGGACAAGTAAAGGGCGCGGAAAAAAAGATCGCCGGTTCGGTTCAGGAAAAGTAGCATGCTTATCCGGCATGCTTTCCCGGTTGAAAACAGGGATGCCCGATGTTATTATTTATTTGTTTGGGTTCACGAACAGGATATTCGACCAGCCCGGATCAACGGCATCGGCAAAACAATACTGTCCCCGGAGGAAACTTGAATCCATCGGCCATGCGCATGCCCCGGCACTTCCGTACGCGCCTTTTCCGGTATTTGTGCCTCCCGGGGCGGCGGCACCGATTCCTGGCAGCAGCGGCGATGATGACGTGCATGGCTGTATTCGTTCTGGCGCCCTCCGCCATGGCGGAAACGCCGGTACAAAGCGCCGCAGAAACTGATTATCCGCCCTTTTCCATGGTGGATGAGGACGGAAAAGCGAGCGGGTTTTCTGTCGAGTTGATGCGGGCCGCACTGGCGGCCATGGGGCGGGAAGTCACCTTCCGCACCGGTCCGTGGGCCGAGGTCCGGGGGTGGCTGGAAAAAGGGGAAGTGCAGGCTCTCCCCCTCGTGGGGCGCACCCCGGAGCGGGAAGCCCTGTTCGACTTTTCCTTTCCCTACATGTCCCTGCACGGCGCCATTGTTGTGCGCAAGGAGACCACCGACATCAACAGCATGGCCGACCTTCGCGGGCGGCAGGTCGCCGTGATGGAAGGCGACAACGCCGAGGAATTTCTCCGGCGCAAAGCGCGCGGAATTGATATCCACACCACCGAAACGTTCGAACAGGCATTGCACGAACTTTCTTCCGGACGTCATGATGCCGCGGTCATCCAGCGAATCGTTGCCCTGCGGATCCTCCATGAAACCGGCCTTGCGAATCTGCGGGTGATTGACCGGCCCGTTGAAGATTTCCGCCAGGATTTCTGCTTTGCCGTCAAGGAAGGGGACAGGGAGACCCTTGCCCTGCTTAACGAAGGCCTCGCCATTGTCGTGGCGGACGGAACCTACCGCCATCTGCACGCCAAGTGGTTTGCCGCCCTGCAGCTGCCCTCCAAGCGCCGTATCGTGGTCGGCGGAGACCACAACTATCCCCCCTACGAATTTCTGGATGAAAACGGCCGTCCTGCCGGCTACAACGTCGATCTCACGCGCGCCATCGCGCAGGAACTCGGCCTTGACATAGAAATCCGCCTCGGCCCCTGGGCGGAAATCCGGGAAGCCCTGGCCCAAGGGGAGATCAATGTGATTCAGGGTATGCTTTACTCCCCAAAACGAGACCTGCTCTTCGATTTTACCCCGCCCCATACGGTAAATCATTATATCAGCGTCGTGCGGACAGGGGAAGGCCCCGCACCTGAAACGATCGGGGGCCTTGCGGGGCGGGACATCGTTGTCCAGCGCGGCGATATCATGCACGACTTTGTGCTTGAACACGGACTCGAAGACCAGCTTACCGCAGTGAACGCCCAGGAGGACGCCCTGCGGGAACTGGCAGAAGGAATGCATGATTGCGCGCTGGTCTCTCGGATGACGGCCCTTTACTGGATCGACAAGTATGCGTGGTCACATCTTTTGATGGGACAGCGCCCGCTTCTGTCCCCCGAATACAGCTACGCGGTCCCCAACAACCACAAGGCGCTCCTGGCGCATTTCAGCGAAGGCCTGCGGGTCCTGGAGGAGAGCGGCGAATACCGCCGCCTCAATGAAAAATGGCTGGGGGTGTACAGGGAAGGGCCGGAATCGCTGATCAACGTCCTGCGCTATTTCACGATGATCCTCGTTCCCCTGGGGGTGATTCTTCTGGGGGTTTTCCTCTGGTCGTGGTCCCTTCGAAGGCAGGTGGCCAGCCGCACGGAAAAACTGCGGGAAAGCGAGGAGTTCCAGCGCGCCATGATCGCCTGCTCCCCCGTGGCGCTCTACAGCATTGACATAAAAAGGAATGTGCTGGCATGGAACGCCTCGGCGGAGCGGATTTTCGGCTGGATGGCGGAAGAAGTCATCGGCCGCCCCCTGCCCATCGTCCCCGAGGACAGGCAGGAAGAATTTGCGGCTCTTCGCCATCGCCTCACGGACGGCGGGTCTTTTTCAGGCATTGAAGTCATCCGGCAGAAAAAAGACGGCTCCCGTTTTCCTGCAAGGCTTTCCGCGGCAACCATCCACGATTCAAAAGGGAACACCATCGGCATCATGGGTTCCCTGGAAGACATCACGGAGCGAAAGCAGGCGGAGGAGCGCATCGCGCACTTAAACCGGGTGCTGCTGGCGATCCGCGACGTGGACCAGTTGATTGTGCGGGAAAAAAACCGCGGGGAACTGATCCGCAAGACATGCAGGATCCTGGTAAACAACCGCAGCTATGCCAGCGTGCTGATCGTTTTAACGGGAGATAACGACCGGCCCGAGCAATGGGCGGAAGCGGGCATGGGAGATGCCTTCGCACCGGTCCACGCCGCACTGGAAAAAGGCGAATTGCCTTCCTGCTGCAATTACGCGCGGTCCATGGGAAAAACCGCGCTGATTGAAGATCGAAAAAACATCTGCGCCCCATGCCCCATCGCGCTGGCATGCGCGGAGGCGAACACCCTGTGTGCCCGCCTGGTCCATGACGGCGAATCCTTCGGATACATCGCCGCCGCACTGGAGCAAAGCCTGGGAATGGACGCCGAGGAGCAGACGCTTTTCGCGGAGATGACCGAAGATATCGCCTACGCCCTGCGCGTTCTGAAGATGGAGGAGGCCCGTGAAAAGGCGGAAAAAGACCGGGAATTCATGGAAGACCAATTGCACCAGGCCCGGAAGATGGAGGCGGTGGGCCGGCTGGCCGGGGGCGTGGCCCATGACTACAACAACATGCTGAGCGTCATCACCGGCTATGCAGAGCTGGCGATGGACAAGGTGGATCCCGACGAAAAACTTTACGCCGACCTGCAGGAGATACACAACGCGGCCCGGCGCTCCACCGATATCACCCGCCAGCTGCTCGCTTTCGCCCGCAAGCAGACCATTCTTCCAAAAGTGCTGGACATCAACGAAATTGTAGAAAAAATGCTCAAAATGCTCCGCCGCCTGATCGGAGAGGACATCGATCTGCACTGGCTCCCCGGGCCCGGTCTCTGGCCGGTGAAGATCGATCCCGCGCAGATCGACCAGATGCTTGCCAACCTCTGCGTCAACGCGCGCGACGCCATCAACGGCGTTGGGAAAATTACCATTGAAACGCACAATATCGTCATCGATGAATCCTATTTAGCCGATCATGCCGGTTTTACGACCGGCGAATTCCTTCTTCTGGCCGTCAGCGACAACGGCCGCGGCATGGACAAGGAGACGCGCGACAATATTTTTGAACCGTTTTTCACCACCAAGGAGGCGGGCAAAGGCACAGGGCTCGGCATGGCAACGGTTTTCGGAATCGTCAAGCAGAACAAAGGGTTCATAAACGTCTACAGCGAACCGGAAAACGGAACGACCTTCAAGATTTACCTGCCCCGTCACGAAGGGGCGGAAAAACGGGAAACAATCGAAACCACCGAAGAAATTCTGCCTGGCCGGGGGGAGACGGTGCTGGTGGTGGAGGACGAACCGGCGATTATGAAGATGAGCCGGATGATGCTGGCAAGACTTGGTTATACGGTACTTTCGGCGAACACGCCAAGCCGGGCCATACAACTGGCGGGGGAGCATGCCGCCGACATCCGCCTGCTGATCACCGACGTGGTCATGCCCGAAATGAACGGGCGCGATCTGGCCGAACAGATCAACGGCCTTTGCCCGGATCTCAAAATCCTGTTCATGTCCGGGTATACATCCAACGTGATCGCCCGGAAGGGCGTCCTGGATGCGGATGTCAACTTTATCCAGAAGCCCTTTTCCATGAAGGCGCTGTCCGTAAAGATACGGACGATTCTGGATAAAAATTAGAAAAAACATGGCTCTGTGGCCGGTTGTGACGTTTTTCTGCAATGAAACAAAATACGCATATTCAAAGAAAGGTTTTTTTATGGCCTCCTCTTCTGTCAACATCCCGGAAAACCTCTCCATCCTCGTAGTCGACGACGAAGCCGCCATTACCCGGATGATCTCCCACGCCCTCGACCAAAGCGGGTATGTTTGCATGAGCGCCGGAAACGGCGATGACGCCTTGAAGATTATGGCCGAAAACGCCTTTGACGTTGTCATTACAGATGTCCGGATGCCGGGCATGAGCGGCGTGGACCTGCTGCGAATCATCAAGGCGAAATACGATACCGATGTTATGGTGATGACGGGATTCACCGAGGACTATGATTATGAATCCGTTATTACGGCGGGCGCCAGCGATTTCGTCCAGAAACCCGTCAGTTTCAGGGAGCTGACCATCCGCCTGAAACGGGTTCTCCGCCTTCGGTACCTGATGATCGAGCGGGAACAGATCAACAAAGAGCTACAGGCAAATGTCGAGAAGCTCGTTACGTACTCCTCCCGGCTGGAGAATGCCCACCAGGAGCTCCGGTACGCATATCTGGACACCATCAACCGGCTCGTAGCGGCGACCGAATACAAGGATGAGGACACCGGCGACCATGTCGTGCGGATCAGCCGCTATTGTACCCTGATCGCTGAAAAAATGGGACTTCCCGCAGAAACCGTCGAGTTGATACAATACGCCTCCCCCATGCACGATATCGGAAAAATCGGCATTCCGGATAACATCCTGCTGAAACCGGACCGCCTCACAAAAGAAGAGTTCGATATCGTCAAGACCCATACCACGATCGGCGCTGCCATTTTGGAAAACGCCAAATCGGACGTGCTGAAAACGAGCCATGTAATCGCACTGACCCACCATGAAAGATACAACGGGGGGGGATATCCCCGGGGACTGTCGGGCAACAACATCCCCATTGCAGGGAGAATCGTCGCCATTGCGGACACGTTCGACGCGTTGACCTCCACCCGCCCTTATAAGGACCCCTATCCGTTCGATGTGGCCGTGGAGATTATCAGATCCGAAAAAGGGAAGCACTTTGACCCGGATATCACCGACCTGTTTATCGGCAACATCGAAGCCATCCGGCAGATCAGGGAGGAAGTCGGCCGTATGGAGACCGTATCCCTTGCTGATTTCATGTGGAGCAACCGGGATGTTGCCGACGGTACGGATAAGAAGATTTCCGCCCACAGGCCGTAACCGAAACCCCTTTCTTTACTGTTCTTTGCAGGAGAAGCTTACCGGAGCACGGGAATTTGCCAATGGATTCCACCCTTTCGCGAAAACGGATTATTTATGTCATCCGGCTGGCAATCGCCATTGTTCTGGCCTATTTTATCCTGCTTTCGCCGGCCGACACCATGCCATACGCGGGGTACGCATTTATCGCCTTTTACCTGGCCACCTGCCTGCTGGTGTTCTATCTTCCGGAGCGCCTTTTTCATGACGGGCGGCTGTTTTATGGTTTTGCGCTGTTTGACGGCCTCATGATCGGAGTCGGCATTTACCTCTCCGGCATGGCAGGTACGGATTTATACCTGATTTATTTTTTTGTCATATGCCTTGCGGCGATGGGCGCGCAATTCCGGTACCTGATGATCAGCGTGGTTGTTTTTTCCGGAATTTACGGGTTCATCCTGTATAGCCAGGGCTACCTGGCGGGTGACGAAGCTGCAGGATACCTGCTTCGGCTTCCTTTTATCGTGGTGATTGCCATGTTTTTCGGTTTTCTCGCTTCCATTACCGCCCATGACAGCAAAAACCGCCTGCGGGAAACGGAACGCCAATACCGGATGCTTTTCGATCATTCCGAACTCTTTGTCTTTACCGTCAACCAGGAAGGGGAGTTTTTGTCGGCCAATCCGAAGCTGTATATGCACCACGGGTTTTCCAATGAAATCGAAATGCTCGGCATGCCGTTTGCTGCACTTCATGGTCAGAAAGAGGCCGAAACCTTTATGGAGCACCTGGATACGGTATTTCAGACCGGTGCCGGCGTGGAATACGAATCCTACAACGGGCAGGCCCAAGAGTGGTTTTCCCATTCATTGAGCCCCATAAAGGATCCGGAAAAAGGGGATGTTTTCGCCGTAGGCGGCGTATCCAAGAACATCAGTGAAAGGGTCAGAAAAGAGACAGAGCTCCAAAAAGCCTATGACACCCTCCGGGAAACCCGGGAGCAATTGATCCAAAAGGACAAGATGGCCTCTCTCGGCCGCCTTGCATCGGGCATTGCCCATGAAATCCGGAACCCGATGGAAATCATCCTCATGGGCATCGATTACCTGGAAACCAGCATGCCCGAAGACAATCCGACCGGCAGGAAGTCCATCGACCGTATTCACAATGCCGTTGACCGGGTCAATAACATTATTAACGACATATTGAAATTTTCCAGGAAGAGCGCTTTTGTCATCGAAGCGGTCGATGTCTGCGAAGTGATGAAGGACGCGCTGAAACTGACGGCCCATCACATGATCAAAAACGGCATTCATGTGGAACAGCGCTTCCCGGACCGCGGAATCAAGGCGGCCGCCAACAGGAATATGCTGGAGCAGGTCATTCTCAATATCATCAACAACGGCGTCGATGCCATGGAAGAGGCTGCCGTAAAGCGAATGACCGTAAGTGTTTACGAGATGGCAGTCAACGGCGTGGGATATAAGACCGGAT
>JAABTJ010000025.1 GCA_011389935.1 Desulfobacteraceae bacterium | reverse complement strand
AAAACACCCTGGTCTTCTTCCTGGCCGGCGCACTGATCTGCTTCGGGAGCGGCTTTGCAGATGATGTGTACCGGCTTTCGCCCGTCTCTAAGCTGGGGTTCCAGATACTGGCGGCACTGGCTGCGTATGCCGGCGGGCTCGTGATCAGCACCTTCATCGCCCTTCCCTTCAACCTGGACATCTCCAGCAACGTATGGCTCAACCTTCCCCTGACCGTTTTCTGGTTTGTTCTGATCATCAACGCCGTAAACCTCGTAGACGGACTCGACGGCCTTGCAGCTGGCATCACCCTTTTCACCTGCATGGTCATGGTCGTATTCTTGATGCTGACAAAAAATTATTCCCTGGCGTTGTTTTTCGCCCTTCTCGGCGGATCGGTGGCCGGATTTCTCCCCTACAATTTCAAGAAAAAGGGCAAGATTTTCCTGGGGGACAGCGGCAGTTATTTTCTCGGCTATTGCGTGGCCGCTTTTTCGGTCATGGGATCGGTCAAGGGGCAGGTGGGTGCCGCCCTGGTCATTCCCCTGCTGGCCCTGGGGCTGCCGGTGTTTGAAGCGATATTCTCCCCCATCCGTAGAATCATCCTGGCCCGGAACCCCATTCATGCGGACCGCGGCCATATCCACCATCATCTGCTGAAAATCGGCTTTTCCAGCGGCAAGGCAGTGTTCATCCTTTACTGCCTGACGCTGATTTTAGGTCTGTACGCCCTTATCCTCATCAACATAAAGATCGAAAAATTCGGCCTGTTTCTGCTGATCCTGGGCGTGGGGGTGCTGATGTTCGTATTCCTCAAGGTGATGGGCTACTTCAACTACATCGACAGGGAAAAGTTCAGCAGCTGGCTGGGGGACTTCTCCTTTGTCACCGGCGTAGCAAAAGACCGGCGGCGCTTTTTGAATTTGCAGGTAGCGCTCACCGAATCGGAAGATCTGGGGAAGCTATGGGAAAACATCTGCCGGGCCATGAAGGAGCTTGACATGGATTTCGCCGAGATCAACCTGGACTGCGGGCGAATTGGAAAAAATGCCGGGCGGCCGAAAACGGGCGCACCCGATCACCTGTGCCTGAAAAAAAGCTGGGCGCAAAACGGATTCCGGCCGGACGCGTCTATGGAGAACCGGAACCTGTTCAAGCTGGAGCTGCCCCTGCACATGGAACATTGCCACCTTGGAGAAATCCTGCTGATCAAGGACCTCTCCCGCTCGCCCATCAACCACTATACGCTGACCCGGATCGAGCATATGCGAAGGTCCATATCCAGAAATCTGAAGCTGCAAACGCATCGGCAGTGGCAGGCCGAGGAGGCGCAGCGGCAAAACGGAACCGTTTTCTAACCGCCCCGCCTTCCGAACCCTTCGCCTTCCCCGTCGCTGCGCATATTCTCCAGCAGGGCGAATACCCGGCGAAGCATCTGTTTATAGTGTTGCAGCTGGGCAATCTTTTCCCGGGCCGCAAAGCCCAGTATATCGCTCAACTCATTGTCTATGGCGGGCTCGAGCAGGGTCAGGGAGGTCAGGTGGTCCTCCCGGCCGGTGGCCTGGTAAATCCTGAAGGAAATATTGTGCAGATATAAAAGGGCGAACACCTTGAGCCATGCCTCGGGAAGCGGGCATTTGGCGCCGGGATAGACCAGCCGGGCGTCTGCAAACCGGTCCGGCTGCAGGGTAAAGACCAGGGGGACGGCACTGTCGCGTTCCAAACCGACATGCAGACAAAATTTGTCCAGAAAGTAAAAAGGGGCTTCAATGACCCAGAGATATTGTATCTGCATAAACGCCCTTGCAGTAAAGAAAAGTGATTTTGCTTTTTCAAATACCAGAAACCCGAAACAAAAAAAAGGGGGGGCGGATGTGTTTTTACCCTCTCCCTTTCGTTTTTTGATTGAGCCATGACTGACAACACCGCCGCGCTGGCATCAAAATTCATCAACAGCACCAGCCGCCATGTTTTTCTTACGGGACGGGCCGGCACCGGGAAAACGACGTTTCTCCAGGACATCAGCGTGCGCACCCACAAAGAGTGCATTGTGGCAGCCCCCACGGGCATTGCCGCCATCAATGCCGGGGGGGTCACCCTGCACTCCCTGTTCCAGCTCCCGTTCGGCGCGTTTTTCCCCTCGGAGCAGGTTCCCGGCGATATTGCCGACGATTTCGAGCGCAACACCCCCGTCTCCCTGATGCGGAACCTGAAAATGCATACCGCCAAGCGGAACCTGCTCCGCAAAATGGAACTGCTGATCATCGATGAGGTAAGCATGCTCCGCGCCGACCTTCTCGATGCCATCGATACCGTGCTGCGAAATGTCCGGCGCCGCCGGCACGCCCCCTTCGGCGGGGTGCAGATCCTTTTTATCGGCGATCTCCAGCAGCTGCCGCCGGTGGTGAAAGGGGCCGAATGGGAGGCTCTGCGGCAATATTACCCCACGCTGTTTTTCTTCGGCGCCCGCGCGCTGCGGGAGCAACAGCCGGTGTATCTCGAACTGGACCACATCTACCGGCAGACGGATGAGCGATTCATCTCGGTGCTGAACAACCTGCGCGACAATCAAATGTCTCCCGGGGATATCGAGGTGCTGAACCGGTGCTGCAATCCCGGATTCAAGGCGTCCCCCGGCGACGGGTACGTGTATCTGACCACGCACAACCGCAAGGCGGACCGGATCAACCGCAGCGAACTGGAAAAGCTTCCCGGAGAGCCCTTCCGCTTCAGCGCCGAGGTTGCGGGTACGTTTGATGCGCACGTATACCCGGTACCCCCGGTGCTGGAGCTGAAAACAGGCGCCCAGGTGATGTTCATCAAGAACGACACCTCCGGGGAGCAGCGGTTTTTCAACGGAAAAATCGGCAGAATCGAGAAGCTGGAAACCGGCGGCATCAAGGTGGCATTTCCCGACGGCAGCCCGCCGGTATGGGTCGAATCGCATACCTGGGAGAACAAGCGCTACACGTTGAATGCCCAAACCGGCGAGATCGAGGAGAAGATCATCGGCACCTTTGCCCACTTTCCCCTGAAACTCGCATGGGCGATCACGATCCATAAAAGCCAGGGACTGACCTTTGACAAGGCCGTTATCGACGTGTCCCAGGCCTTTGCCGCCGGGCAGGTCTACGTCGCCCTGTCCCGGCTCACCTCGCTTGACGGCCTGGTCCTGACATCCCCCTTCCGACGGCGGGATATGCCGCGCGAACCGGCCCTGGAAGAATTCTCCCGCCAACGGATTGCGGAAAAAGACCTGGACGCGTCCCTTGCGGCCGCTACCCTTGCATTTCTGGACGAAACCGTAAAAAACGCCTTTGATTTCAGCGCCCTGCTGACGGAGATCGACTATCACCTGCGCTCCTATACCCGGGATGCCGCCCATTCCAAAAAGCAGGCCCACCTGCCGTGGGCGCAGGCGCTTCTGGCGGATTTCCGCCCGGTAAAATCGGTGGGCGACAAGTTTTTACGGGAGCTCGCCCGGATTCTCGGCGCGCCGCCGGACGACAACATGGCCCACCTTCGCGAGCGGATCCACGCGGCCCGGCACTACTTTGAACCGGTATTTGCCGATTTTACCCAGCGGATCGGGAATCACGGCGCTTTGCTGAAAAAGGAAAAAAAAGGCGTCAAACAGTATATCCGGGAAATCGAGCACCTTGAAACGCAGTTTTACGGGCAGATGCAGAAAATCTACAAGGCAATGGCCCTTGTAAAAGCGTTCCGGGCGGATGCGGAACTGAACCGATCCGACCTGGAGCGCCCGCCCCGGCCCCACCGGGAAGCGCCAAGCGCCCCCCAGGGGGCCGGAAAAAAGAAAACCGCGGAAAAACCCAGACCCGGGCAAGCCGATCGGCCGAAACCGGCCGGTAAAAAACCCAAAACCGACACGAAAATACAGAGCCTGCAGATGTTCAGACAGGGGAAAACCATCGGGGAGATCGCGGCCGAAAGATCCCTGCACGTTCGCACCATCCAGGGGCACATGGCCCACTGGATCCGGCAGGGGGAAGTCGACATCGGCCAACTGGTGCCAAAAGACGCGCTGGGAGAGATCGTTCGGGCCTTTGAACAACTGGACACCCCCTTTTTAAAACCCGTGCATGAATCGTTGTCTGGAAAATACGGCTACGACCTGCTGCAATACGCGGCCGCGTACCTTGGGCGATGAAAAGGGGCGGCAAAGCTTTTTCTTGACAGTTTTGCCGTCTGCCCCCTACTATCCACCCTGTTGGCAATTTGGCGGAAAGCCGCTTATGTTTTTTTCACGGGCCGTTTTTGTTCGCCCGGCGCGGCAATATAGGACCCACGAAGGACCCGGAAAGGAGTCGGCGGATGAACGAGTCAAGCCAGAACCGTTTGGAATACAAAAAAATCGCCATTGTTGAAAATGCAATAGAGGCCCAACTGGTTTCCTCTGTTTTGCAGGAGCGGGACATTCCGCACGAGATCCTTTCCTTTCAGGACACGGCATTTGACGGACTGTACCAGACCCAGAAAGGCTGGGGCAAAATCATGGCGCCGGCATCCTACAAAAATGAAATTCTCGAAATCGTTTCCGATCTTCGCAAAGAGGCCCCCATGCCGTCGGGGGAGCCGGAATAAGGACCTACAAGCCATCTCAAAAAAGAGATTTTGGTTCAAGATCAAGGCGGAGGTGAAATGTAAACCGGAGCCATCTGAAAATCGACTTTTTACGAGTCCATCTGTATTCATTTTCACACAAATTCAATGCGGGAAAGGGGGTTGATCATGACGCTGAACCCGTCCGAGTATCAAAAGACTTTTGACGAAGCGCTCCACATCGGAAGGCCGCCCAATATCGCGACGCTTTTTCCGAACTCGAAGGCGCTCATCGTCAGCGGCAAATACATCGACAAGGCCATGCGCACGAAGGGCCGCGCCATTGCAATGGCCGCAAACGGCCGCAACTACTTCGTGATCCGCGGCGCCCTGATGGCGGCGCAGCGGGCCAACGCGGCGATCATCATCGAAATCGCGAAATCCGAATCCGATTACTGCGCCATCAACTACTGGAACCTGGCGCGCTACGTGGACACGCTCTGCAACGAACTGGGCATCACCGTGCCGGTGGCCGTTCACGCGGACCACTACGGCATCAAAAAGCCCGAGGACATCGAAAGCGCCCGGACATTGATCCCGTCCATTTTCGATGCCGGCATGACCTCGACATCCATCGACGCCTCGCACCTGCCGGATGCGGACAACCTGCTCGCCAGCATCGAGTTGTATAAATACGTGCCCGACTGGGCCGGATTCGAGACGGAAGTCGGAGAGATCAAGGGGGCCAGCGGCCTTTCCACGCCGGAAGAGGCCCTCTTTCTGGTGCAGGGGCTCAACGCCCACTCCATTTTTCCGGACTGGATCGCGCTCAACAACGGCACCACCCACGGCATCGAATCCGGCTCCGAAGGGATCCAGATCGATCTTACCGCGCGGATCCACGAAGCCCTTTCCCCGTACAACGTCTCGGGCGCCCAGCACGGCACTTCCGGCAACTCTTCGGAAAAACTGGTCCAGATCCGGGAAAAAACCCGCACCACCAAGGCGAACGTGGCCACCGCGCTGCAGATGCTGGCGTGGGGACTCAAGGTCAACGACTACGGAAACGCCCAGCTCGATGAAAACGGCGAGTTCATTAAACTGGCCGATGAGGGGCTTACCGAAGCGGCATGGGAAAAACTGACGGCCTACGCACGGGAAAAGGGGCTCAAGAAGGGGGACTACAAAAAGCTGAACCTCCCCTTTGAGACGACCCTCATGGGGCTGGACCGGAACATCCGGGACCGGATGTGCAGGCGCGTGGAGAACTTCACCCATGACATGCTGGTAAACGTCTTTAACTGCAAGGACACGGCCCCGCTCGTCGTGGAGGCCATCCTCGAGGCCGGCGGCCACGATCCCGGCCCCAGGGCCGAACCCATAGAGACCCCGGAGGACTGGACCCCCGAAAAAATCCGGGAAAAAGGGGAAGCGATCGTGCGGGACCGCGGGGAGGAAGGCGACTTCGAAGACTGAATGAAACGCAAACACTACTGCCCGCATTGCGGAAACGGGCTTATTGACAAATGCACGGAGGGGCGGGTACGGCGCTATTGCGAAACATGCGCCGCCCCTGTTTATGAAAACCCGGTTCCGGCCGCCTGCCTGGTAACCATCGACGGGGACAACCGGATTCTGCTGGTAAAGCGGAGCGTGCCCCCCAAAAAAGGCTGGTGGTGCCTTCCGGGCGGATTTATGGAGCTGGGGGAAACGCCCGAAGAGGCCGGCTTGCGCGAACTGGAGGAAGAAACGGGCATCAAGGGAAAAATCGATATGCTGCTGGGGGTGACGACCCACCGGGGCCGCATTTATGACACCATCCTGATGACCGGTTTCCTGGTGCGGCGGTACTCCGGCACTCCTGTTGCGGGAGACGACGCCGACGAAGTGCGGTGGTTTGACAGGGATGAAATGCCGGAGATCGCCTTTGCCAGCCACCAAAGCTTCATAAACATATATTACTGCACCTATGCGAACGATCCTTCCCCGTGCGATTGATGGGGATGAGTGCGGGACGAACTGGAAAATCGGATGAACACCGGATTTATTGCTCCGGCGACTCCTCCCCGGCCTGGTTTTCCGGTGGGGGCTCCGCTTCCGGCGCTTCTGTTTCCCGGGAGGGCGCCGCCTGGCGGGTTTCCCATTGCCAGCGGAGCTTCTGCGCCCTTGCCGCAAGATCCCGCTTGAAATCCTCGGGCACCAGGTAGACGATGGCCGCTGCGGCGCTGTTCATGGCAGGGGCTATCCTGGACTCGGCAACGACAGCGGCGCCGCCGGAAGGCAAAAACGTCAGCGCCAGAAAATGAAGCACGGACACGACGATGATGGCCTTGATCCCCCCGATCACGGCGCCCAGCAGGCGGTCCGCGAACCCAAGGAACACAAGCTTCACAAGGCTCCGCAAGAGGGTCCCGATCAGGATGACAACGATGGCGAAAAGCCCGAAAAGGACGACAAATGATGCGATTTCCCGTATATACGCGGCCTCGATGAAAGCAGAAAAAACCGTTGCAAAAGATTCATAATAAAGGTAAGCAAAATAAAAGCCGCCCAGAAGCGCTGCGATCGAGGTGACCTCCCGGATGCTGCCCCGCAGCAGGCCGGTGATCAAAAAATAAACCAGGATTACCACGACAACCATATCAAATGGATTCATACTCCCCTCCCGACTTCCGACCGGTTTCTGTTGACAATTCTCCGGCAGGGCTTATTATTGGCCACCAAAAAATATTCTAAAATGTATCAATCGGTTAAACATCCGTCAACCGTTTAGTGATATGATATTTAGCAATATGATTCAAAGGGGGGATGACAGGATCAAATGACAGAGTACAAGGAACATACGCAGACGGAAATGACCTTCCCGGACCACGGGCTGGTAAAGACCCTTTTCGGGGCCCATAACGACAACCTGCAGCGCATTGCCGCGGCCACGGACACCCGAATCCATGCCCGGGGAAACAGTGTGATCATCGAGGGGGACAATATCGCCGCGGCGCTTGCCGAAAACATTCTGAACCAGCTTTACAAGCTCATCGAAGAAGGATACCCGGTCTATTCCAATGACGTGGATTATGCCGCCAATGTCCTGAGCCGAGACGGCCACGCCAGTCTCAAGCACATATTTCTCGATACCATTTATATCAAGGCCAACAACCAGACAGTCGCCCCGAAAAGCATCATGCAGAAGGCCTATATCGACGCCATACGGAAATTCGATATTGTTTTCGGCATCGGGCCGGCGGGAACCGGCAAAACGTATCTGGCCATGGCCATGGCCGTATCCGCGCTGGCAAAAAAACAGGTCAACCGCATCATTCTCACCCGGCCGGCCGTGGAGGCGGGGGAGGCCCTGGGGTTTCTTCCCGGGGATCTGGCCGAAAAAGTGAATCCGTATCTGCGCCCGCTTTACGACGCCCTGCACGACATGATCAAAATCGAAAAGGCCTCGGCAATGATGGAGCACGGCATTATTGAAGTCGCCCCTTTGGCCTTCATGCGCGGGAGAACCCTCAACGATTCCTTTGTCATCCTGGACGAGGCGCAGAATTCGACGAGCGAGCAGATGAAAATGTTTTTAACCCGGATCGGATACAATTCCAAGGCCGTTATCACCGGGGATGTCACCCAGAGCGACCTGCCGGCGGGCAGGGCCTCCGGGCTTCTGGAAGCCAGCGATCTCCTCAGGGATATCCAGGATATCGCCTTTATCCACTTTACCAAAAAAGACGTGGTCCGGCACAAGCTGGTGCAAAAAATCATCGATGCTTACGAACGCAAGGAAAAACGGGAAAACGATCGCTGATGGCGTCATCCATTTTACGCTTGCATGCAATGCATACTGCTGATAAGTCATGGCGATGCCATTGCGCCGGGACTTTTGCGTAAAAATCGTTTTCGTATGTGTGTGAGCCCAATATGAATATGAAACTTGCGGATATCCATCTGCATAAACAGAAAACCGCCAGGGGAATCGCCATCGGCATCCTGCTGGTGGTGACCATCCTGACGACCCTCATCTTCTACCCCAACCTGGTGATCACTCCCCCTGCCTACAATGTCGGCGATATTGTGGAGGAAAACATCAAGGCGCCGCGGGACTTTTTTGTCGAAGATGATGCGGCAACCGCCGAAAAACGGCGGCAGGCGCGCAGCCAGGTGCAAACCGTCTACGATTATGATCCCTATATTGTTCTGCAGTTGAACCGGCAGGTGCAAAAAGCGTTCGCCACCCCCGCCCTTTCTCCCATTGGAGCGCCGGATGAAACGGAAACCTTTCCCTCCGCGACGGAAAGAAGCGCCGAAAACTCCTCCACCGCTGCACGCGCCGGGGAAATGAAGGCTGAATTCGAATCGATTCTGGGCATCCCCGTAAGCGACGGGGCATACAACATACTTGAAAAAGATGGTTTTTCGACGGAAATCGCGGCGCTGATCAATGAAATACTGAACCGGATCCTGGACAACGGCGTCGTTTCCAACAAGGAAATGCTGCTCCGGGAGCAGGACCGGGGGGTCACGCTGAAAACTATCGGCTCCGGCGAGGAAGTCGTCGTGTGGAACCTCCGGCAGTTTTACGGCCTGGACCAGGCCAAGACCATGGTGCGGGTTGCCGGGGACCCGCTTTTACGGGGGAAAGACTACAACCAGGTCAACCTGATCGTCGACATTACCCAGCGCCTGATCCAGCCCAATATCACCCTCAACCGGACCCTGACCGAAAACCGGAAGCAGGCCGCGGAAAACGAAATCAAGCCCATTCTTTACCAGATCAAGAAGGGGGAAATGATTCTTCGGGAAGGCCAGCGGGTGACCGAAACGGACATCCTCAAACTCAACGCCCTGAGCCATAACGCCAAAGACATCGACCTGCTGGGAAAACGCATCGGTACGGCGCTGATCATCTTCTGGCTGCTCGTTATCACCTATTTTATCACCATGACATACCGCTTTTCCATGCAGGCGCACCAGAACCGGAACCTGCTGTTCATGGGAAGCGTGCTCGTCATCTTTTTTGTCATTGCGCAGATGTCGATTTCCCTGGCAATATCCTTCTCGGAAAATGTCGCCCTGGGGCTTACCACCGAATCCATGTTCTACGGCATCCCCCTTGCCGCGGCCGCAATGACCGTGTGCCAGTTCGCCGGATTTTCAGCGGCCTTCCCCTTTGCCATCGTGGTCGCCCTTATTGCCGGTCTTTTGTTCGAAAACAGCTATGTCTATTGCATTTATTTTCTGGCAAGCGGCATCGTGGGCGCCTACTGGATCCGAAACGCCCGGCGCCGGAAGGACTTCATCGTCATCGGGGCCAAGCTGGGGGCGCTCAATATCGTGATGGCGAGTTCCCTGACCATCTATCTCGCCGAGATAAGCGGCGCAAGGGTTTCGTGGGACGCCGTATTCGCCTTTCTCGGCGGGATCAGTGCAGGCATCCTGACCATCGGGGTTTCGCCCCTGGTGGAAATGGTTTTCAAATACACCACGGACTCCACCCTGGCCGAACGCGCCAACCTGGACCAGCCCCTCATGCGCCGGCTCATGCTCGAAGCCCCCGGCACGTATCACCACAGCGTGATCGTGGGGTCCCTGGTGGAGGCGGCCGCGGCCGAGGTGGGGGCCAATCCGCTTCTGGCAAAAGTGTGCGGGTACTACCACGACATCGGCAAGCTGAAAAATCCCCAGCATTTCATCGAGAACCAGAAGAACGGCAAAAACATTCACAACAAGCTGGCCCCTTCCATGTCGTGCCTGATACTGATCTCCCATATCAAAAACGGGGTGGAACTGGCCCGGGAAAACCGGCTTGAACCGGAAATCATTGACGCCATCAAGCAGCATCACGGCACAAGCATCATCAGCTTTTTTTACGAAAAAGCGAAGCAGCAGAAAAAAGACCAGCCCATCAATATCGATCATTTCCGGTACCCGGGGCCCAAGCCCCAGACCAAGGAAACGGCCCTGGTCATGCTGGCCGACCAGGTGGAAGCCGCCTCGCGAACGCTGGAGAACCCTTCTCATTCAAGGCTCCAGGGGCTTGTCCAGTTCCTGATCAACAAGGTCTTTTCGGACAACCAGCTCAACGAATGCCCCCTTACGCTGAAGGATCTCCATATCATTGCGCGGACATACGTCAAAATCCTGACCGGCATCCATCACCATCGCGTGGAATACCCCGACAAACCGCAAACCGGCCAGAAAAAGGAGGAAAATGGCGGTCCTGATCACAAACGAACAGAATCTGCAAAAAATACCCGCGAGTCAAGTCAGGAAAACGGCGCAGGCAGTCTTAAACGACTTGGGCAGTCCTGACGGGGAACTGTCCATTCTTATTACGGACGACGAAAGAATCGCAACAATAAACGGGACGTATTTCGACCGGCCCTGGCCGACCAACGTGATTTCTTTTTCCATGGCGGAAGGCGATTTCGTTGACGTCCATCCCGGGACAAAGATGCTGGGCGACATCGTTATATCCATGGAGACGGCCATGCGCGAGGCAAAAGACGCCATGATGCCGATCGAGGAGCGCTTTGCCCAGCTCCTGGTGCACGGCGTGCTCCACATTTTCGGGTATGACCACGAAACGCCCGATGCGGACGCGCAGCGCATGGAGGAAAAAAGCGAGGCCCTCATGGAAATGCTCAAAAAAGAGGGGCTGGCAGGGCGAACAAACGACCCGTCATAGCGCGGCAAAACAAGGAGGAAGCGGAAGAATGGCCCAACTGGCTGTAAATGTCGATCATGTGGCAACCCTGCGGCAGGCCCGGGGGGGTGTTTACCCCGATCCCGTGCATGCGGCGGTTCTGGCCGAACTTGGCGGCGCCGACGGCATTGTCGTCCACCTGCGCGAGGACCGGCGTCACATCCAGGACAGGGACGTGCGCCTGCTCCGGGAAACCGTATTGTCCCGGCTGATCCTGGAAATGGCCGCCACCGGGGAAATGATCCGGATTGCCGGGGAAATCCGGCCGGACATCGTCACGCTGGTGCCGGAAAAACGAACCGAAATCACCACCGAGGGGGGACTCGACGTCCGCGCCAATGTGCCGCAGGTCAGGGACGCCGTGGCGCGCCTCCACGAGTGCGGGATCGAGGTGAGCCTGTTTATCGACCCGGACCCGCCCCAGATCGAGGCTGCCGCGCAAACCGGGGCTGAAATGATCGAAATCCACACGGGCCGATTTTGCGATGCATCGACAAATATTGCCAAAGAAAGGCATTTCTCTGAAATCGTCGACGCCGCAAGGCTTGCCAAAAACCTCGACCTGAAAGTTAACGCCGGGCACGGCCTGTGCTACAATACGATCAAGCGATTTGCCGGCATCGGCATCATTGACGAATTTTCCATCGGACACAGCATCGTTGCCAGGGCCGTCCTCGCGGGGATGACGGCAGCGGTGGCGGAAATGCAGGCGCTGGTGCAAAAATGCGGATAAACGGCAACCGGAGGTAACCGATGTATTTACTGACAGCCGACGAAATGCGACGCATGGATGAAATGACCATCGAGAATTTCTCGCTGCCCGGCCGCGTATTGATGGAAAATGCCGGGCGCGGGGCTACCCGGGTCATTCTTGAAAATTTTCCGGACATTTACGCCGGGGACGTCACCGTTGTCGCCGGGCGGGGGAACAACGGGGGGGACGGCTTTGTCATCGCCCGCTACCTTGCCCAGGCCGGGGTCAACGTCACGGTGTACCTGCTGGCCGAGCGCCAGCGGGTCCGGGGAGACGCCCTGGCCAACCTGGAGTTGCTGTCCGCCCTGGATGTCGAGGTGGTCGAAGTCCCCGATGAAAACACATTTGTCCGCCACAAGACGAATATGGGGAAAAACGGCCTGTGGGTCGATGCCATACTGGGCACCGGGCTTTCCGATACGGTAAAGGGCTGCTTTCAAACGGTGATCGGCTATATCAACAGCCATCCGGCCCCGGTATTCGCGGTGGACATACCGTCCGGGCTCGGATCCGAAACCGGCACCCCCTGCGGCATAAGCGTCAAGGCCGATATGACCGCGACATTCGGTTTCGCCAAAATCGGACACATCCTCATGCCCGGCGCGCTCTACACCGGCCGGCTGCATATCATCGACATCGGCATTCCGCCATTCGTCGTGGAACATATCGCCCCCCGGCAGCACCTTTCCCGGCTTGGTGAAATACGGGCATCCCTGAGGGTTCGGCCGGCCCAGAGCCACAAGGGGGACACGGGGCATCTGCTGGTGGTGGCCGGATCATGCGGAAAGACCGGGGCAGCGGTCATGACGGCGATGTCGGCCATGCGCTGCGGCGCCGGGCTCGTAACCGCCGCCATACCGGAAAGCATCAACACCGCGGTGGAGGCCCAGGCCTGTGAAGCCATGACCCATCCCATGGAGGACAGCGGCTCGGGCATCCTGACCAACGCCATCGTGAACGAACTCCTTGCCCTCCTCGTCGACAAGCGCTGTATGGCGCTTGGC
Source organism: Desulfobacteraceae bacterium (assembly GCA_011389935.1). GTDB lineage: Bacteria > Desulfobacterota > Desulfobacteria > Desulfobacterales > Desulfosalsimonadaceae > B1SED10-16. The sequence continues at coordinate 26,627 of JAABTJ010000025.1, read as the reverse complement.
CCGGGGATCGGAATTGATCCGAAAACGAAAAAACTGGTGGAAAACCTGGTCCGGAAGAGCACCGTGCCCGTGGTGCTCGACGCGGACGGGCTCAACTGTATCGCGGACAATGCGGCAAAGATACTGAAAAACAAAAAAGCGGATGTGGTTCTTACCCCGCATCCGGGGGAAATGGCGCGCCTGACGGGGCTGAGCACGGAGGCCATCCAGAAAGACCGTATCGGATGCGCCCGCGATTTTGCCGAGACCCACGGGGTATACGTTGTCCTGAAAGGGGCCAGGACCGTGATCGCCATGCCCGACGGCCGGGTGCACGTCAACCCCACGGGGAACCCGGGGATGGCTTCCGGCGGCATGGGGGACGTCCTCACGGGCATGATCGCGGGCTTGATCACCCAGAATTACAACATCCGGGCCGCTCTCCGAATCGCCGTTTATATCCACGGCGCCGCAGGGGATACGCTCCAACAGCACCGGGCCGGTTTTGGGTACCTGGCAACCGATGTCATGCGGATGATTCCCGAAACCATCCAGTCGATCATGGACGGTTCCTTTGTCAACCTTTCCGCGGCGTATGCGCCGGTGCTGTAGCTTTTCGCACAAGGGACAAGCCAACGCCATGACGGAAAACATCTGCATAACCACCACCTCGGCGGAAAAAACCCTTAATTGTGGCCGCGTGCTCGGAAAATTGATCGACCGGCCGCTTTTTATCGCGCTGACCGGCGATCTGGGCAGCGGAAAAACGGTGCTGATCCAGGGGCTGGCACAGGGGCTCGGCATCCCCCCGGAACACCCCGTCACCAGCCCGACGTATACCCTCGTAAATGAATATGACGGAAGGCTCCCCCTTTTCCACGTCGACCTGTACCGGCTGTCCGGGCCCGACGATACAATCGACCTCGGGCTTGCGGACATTATTTCCGGCGGCGGCGTCACCGCGATCGAATGGTCCGAACGACTCGACGGCGGTGACTTTTCGCCGGACATCGCCATAGACATTGCCGCTACAGGGGAAACGGATCGAAGAATTTCGATATTTTTTTATGGCACGGGAATCGAAAATCTGGTAGAGGGCATGAAACACTTCTTACAACAATAACCATCCAAGGATCGTTGTATGGCGCTTATCGTTCAAAAATTCGGAGGAACGTCGGTCGGGGACCTGGAGAGGATCCGCAGCGTGGCCGGACAGATCGCCAGGAACTTTGACGCGGGAAACGATATGGTGGTGATTTTGTCCGCCATGAGCGGGGAAACCGACAAGCTCCTGGACATGGCGGCAAAAATCACCGAATTTCCCGACAAGCGGGAAACAGACGTGCTGGTTTCCACGGGGGAGCAGGTATCGGTCGCGCTGATGGCCATCACCCTGCAATCCATGGGCTACAAGGCCCGCTCAATGCTGGGACACCAGGCCGAAATCCTTACCGACAGCCAGTTCAACAAGGCCCGCATCCTGGACATAAAAGCGTCGCGGATCAAACAGCTGCTGGCGGAGAAACATATCGTGATCGTGGCCGGGTTCCAGGGGGCCGATGCCAGCGGGGATGTCACCACCCTTGGACGCGGCGGTTCGGACACCTCCGCGGTTGCGGTAGCCGCGGCGCTGAAAGCGGATAAATGCGAAATATTTACGGACGTCGACGGCATTTACACGGCCGATCCGAACATCTGTTCCACCGCCCGGAAACTCGACCGGATTTCATACGATGAAATGCTCGAGATGGCGAGCCTCGGGGCAAAAGTCCTCCAGATCCGTTCCGTTGAATTCGCAAAAAAATACGACGTGCCGATCCACGTCAGGTCATCCTTTAGCGAGGAGGAAGGTACCATGGTCGTCTATGAAGATGCCAACATGGAAAAAGTGGTTGTTTCCGGTGTAACCCACAACAAAAACGAAGCCCGCATCACCTTGAGCAAGGTGCCGGACAAGCCGGGCATCGCCATGCAGATCCTCGAGCCCATCGCGGAAGCGGGCATCGGCGTGGACATGATTATTCAGAATACCCGGGCCGGCAATTTGACGGACCTGACCTTTACGGTTCCCAAGTCGGATTTTGACGCGGCCCTTGCCATAGAGAAAAAAATCGCCGAAAAAATCGGCGCCGAAGACGTTATCGGGGATCAAAAGATCGCAAAGGTGTCTGTTGTCGGTGTGGGCATGAGAAGCCATTCCGGGGTGGCATCGCGGATGTTTTCCTCCCTGGCCGCCGAAAACATCAATATCCTGATGATATCGACGTCGGAAATCCGCATTTCATGCGTCATCGAGGAAAAATACACGGAGCTGGCCGTGCGGACGCTGCATTCGGCATTTGGATTGGACAAGCCTGCATAGAACCATGAAAAAGTTCAACAAGCACCAGGTTATCTTCACAATCCTTGTTGCGGTGATGATTATTGCGTTTATTTTCCACAGGATGCTTCGGGGATTCTAAAGCGCACCGTCGATTTCCGAGGCCACCATTTCCGCTGCGATTTCCGGCTCTTCCGCGTCCCGGATCGGTCGGCCGATAACCAGGTAATCGGCCCCGTTTTCAATGGCCGCCGCCGGGGTAACCACCCGCTTCTGGTCGTCTTTTTCTCCCAGGGACCACGCCGGGCGGATTCCCGGCACCATGGCCGCAAAATCCGGTCCAAAGCGCTCCTTGATCATTTTCACTTCCCGGCCCGAACATACGACCCCGGCACATCCGGCCGCGTGCGCCGTTTGCGCCCGCAGCACGACAAGATCGACGAGATTTTGCGCATACCGGCTTTCAAACCCCGCATTCCCGATATCCTCGGCAGACACGGAGGTCAGCACCGTGACCCCGAGGACGGATACCCTCCCCCTGCTCCCTTCCACGGCAGCCGTAAGCATGTGCGGGCTCTCGCCGCAATGCACCGTGGTAAAGTCCACTTTCCAGCCCGCGATCTGCTCCATGGCGCGGCGGACGGTCTCGGGGATGTCGTGGATCTTCAAATCCAGAAAAATCTTTGCATCGCTTTCGTTCCGGATGGTTTGAAGGATACGGTTTCCTCCCCGCACGAACAGTTCAAGGCCGACCTTGAACATTCCCACGTGGTCCGAAAGCTGGCGGATATACCGGGAGGCCTGCTCCACGGTCGGCAGGTCCAGGGGGAACACGATATATTCCTTTGCGGTTCGCATGTGCATATTCTCCTTACGTTATAGGGGCGGAAGGGAAATCAAGGGAGATTATTGGTATATCGGTTCATCCATCGGATATTATATACCGCAATTCCGGATGCGGGAAAAACCCTTTTTCCGGGTTGGGAAAAATTTTCGCCGGCCGTTCTTGACAGAAATCCTGTCCCGCACGGAAATGGCTTTCCCCGGACTCCTGGAACATATGGGCACACCGAACGCCCCCCTCCGGAAAAAAGAAGTTGAAATTGAACCGGTTATAATGTTACAAGCCACGTACATTCACAACATAAACAGATACATATCCGGACAAACCATCATGGCCGAGTCAAACAGCGCTTCCAACAACCCGCAGGATCTGCTCCGCAGACTTCCCGGTGTCGATATTTTGCTGGCGCAACTAACTGAAAATCCAGCGTTTACAAACATACCTCGCTCGGTCACCGTCAAGGCCATCCGGAAATCCATCAACGAACTTCGGGAAGCCATCCGCGCAAACCCTGAAGGGATTTCCGGGTTTGACCTGTCCTCCGATGCCCTCCTGGAACGCATACGGAACGAGATCCATGCGGCCATGTCCGAAAATCTCGTTCGCCTGGTCAACGCAACGGGCGTGGTGATCCATACCAACCTGGGCCGGTCCCTGATTGCGGAAGACGCTGTTCGGCACTTGACAGAGACGGCCGCCCGGTATTCCAACCTGGAGTTTGACCTTTCCACCGGGCGTCGCGGCTCGCGGTATTCCGCCGTCGAGGATATTCTGTGCGAGATAAGCGGCGCCGAAGCGGGCATGGTGGTCAACAACAATGCCGCTGCAGTGCTTCTGGCCCTGGACTCCCTTGCAAAGGACCGCGAAGTGATCGTATCACGGGGCGAGCTGGTGGAAATCGGCGGCTCTTTCCGCATTCCGGACATCATGGCCAAGAGCGGGGGGATTTTACGAGAAGTCGGCACCACGAACCGGACCCACCTGCACGATTATGAACGGGCGATAAATGAGAGGACCGGCCTGCTGCTGAAAGTCCATACAAGCAACTTCGCCATTGTCGGATTTTCCGCGAGTGTGCCGCTTGCGGAGATGGTCCGGCTTGGCGAAAAATACGGCCTGCCGGTAATGGAAGACCTGGGATCGGGCACTTTCGTTGATTTTAAACAATACGGGTTGATGAAGGAGCCGACGGTCCAGGAATCCATTGCGGCGGGGGCCGGCCTGGTCACGTTCAGCGGCGACAAGCTTCTCGGCGGGCCCCAGGGGGGCATTCTTTTGGGCACCAGGGAAATCATGGACAAAATCAAAAAAAACCCCCTGACGCGTGCGTTGAGAATCGACAAACTGACCCTGGCCGCCCTCGAGACAACGCTTCGGCTTTACCGGGACGAAGCCGGGGCCATCAAAGCCATCCCTACCCTCGCCATGCTCACGTGCCCCCTCTCCCAGATACGGGAAAAGGCCGAGACACTGTATAAGCGGCTTGGCGCCATCGAGGACGAAAGGATCGGGGCCGGACTCGTGGATTCGGTTTCAAAAGCCGGCGGCGGATCGTTTCCACTCCTTGAAATCCCCACAACCTGCGTAAGAATTCGGATTGACGGGCGCTCCGCGTCACAAGTCGATCGACTGCTCAGAACGGGGCCGGTTCCGGTGATCGGACGAATTGAAGACGATGCCTTCCTGATGGACATGCGCACCGTCATGGCCGATGAAATCGATATTATCTGCGATGCCGTCCGCGGACTGCTTACATGACGGCCCGGTTACGGACGCTGGACAAACCAAAGACAATATACTATATTTCAACTGTTTTACGGACCTTTCACGAGAATTGCTTACAAGGACTTTTGCATTATGACGGATCATAGGAAAAACGCTCTTAGGGGCAAGTCGGGCAAAGGGCATCTCCTGCTGTCGGAAGCCGATGCCCGGCAGAAAAAGACCCACGCCAAAGACGCCGAAGAGTTGCCCGAAAACCAGGGGTGCCCCGGCACTGCCGCTTCTGAGGAAGCGCAGTTTTTGGAACATGTTATGGCGATGGCAAAAGACGCCGAGACTTTCGGAGCAATGGCCGTTTGCATCGATGCTGCGGATACGGTTTGCATCCCGGACGAGGCCATTTCAGATATCGCCGGAATTATTGAAAAAATATGTAAAAAAACAGGCGGGGCAGTGCGCATGACCGAAAGGGGTTTTTTCGGTGCCTATCTGCCTGGAGCGGATGAAAAAGCATGCCGCGACGCCGCCGAAAAAATCGGCGCACAAACCGCCAAGCGCACAAATGAAACCGTAAGCATCGGGATTTCCGTATATCCCACCATTTCCTCTGAAAAAAAAGACATCTTTGAAAACGCCAGAAAAGCCCTTGCCCATGCGGACTTTTTCGGGCCCGGATCCATTGTCTGTTTTGACGCCGTCAGCCTGAATATAAGCGGGGATGCATTTTACCAGGCCGGTCAACTGGATGAAGCGCTGGCCGAGTATGAGCGGGCACTCGCTCTCGACCCTGAAAACGTCAACGTGCACAACAGCATCGGCGTCTGCCACGGGGACAGGGAAGACTGGGACAGTGCACTGGCCTCTTTCAACCGGGCAATCGAACTGGATCCGGAAGACGCCTTTGCCATTTACAATGCGGGCTACATTTACATGCAGAAGGAAGACTACGAAAAGGCGCTCGGATATTTCCAGCGCGCCATGAAAACGGATGACAATATTTTTGAACTGCTGTTTCAGACAGGGCGCGCGCTTTATGAACTCGGCCGTTTGGATGAGGCCCTTTCCTACCTCCGGCAGGCCCTTTCAAAGAATGAAACCCCCGGGAACCTCGTTTATCGCGCCATGGGCGACTGCAATATGGCCCTTGATCGCCCGGATGAAGCCGTAAAAGCCTATAACAGGGCGTTGAAACAGCGCCCGGACGACGCCCATTCCCTTTCCGCCCTGGCCTTGTGTTATGAAAACGAAAACCGCAATCCTGAAATAGCCCTTGTATATGGCGAAAATGCCGTGGAAATTCAACCCAAAAACGGCCTGTTTCATCATCGCCTGGCCATGATGTACTTCAGCCGCAACCGGTACGAGGAAGCGCTCACGCATTTTGAAACCGCCATTGATTGCGGGCACGAGGAATCCGGGCGCTATCTGGAAAACGCAAAGGAGCTGATCTCCGGCACCGAAGCGCAGAAAAATGCTGCCGGTTCCTGATGCGAAGCGGGTCATCCCTTGCGAATGCACAGATTCCGGGCACCCGCAAGGGGTGCCCCTACGGGGTCTTCCTGGTCAGGTTGTCTATTGATAAATACAAAGAATTGTAATATAATATACGTTTTGCCGTTTAAGATCACCACTGGCCCGGGTACCGTCGGCCGGGGATAGCGCCCCCTTGATCGGACGGCCGGTTTGTTCCAAAGGCGCTGCTGCGTGTTATTTTTTTGTAAAGAAGAGGAGAAATCCCATGCCCATATACGAATATTTCTGCGACAAATGTGACAAGAAATTTGAAATGCTTGTCATGGGGAAGGAAACGCCCGTATGTCCGGAATGCGGGACGGAAAACATAAAACGCCTCATGTCCGCGTGCGGCTTTATCAGCAAGGGGAGCGGCGGTGAAACCGTCGGCGCGTCCGCGGGTTCGTCCGGCTGCGGCACATGTTCTTCCACAAGCTGCTCCACCTGCGGCGTATGACATCCGAAGTTACCATAGGCACCCGCGGCAGCAAGCTGGCGCTATGGCAGGCCGAGTGGGTCAAAAGCGAACTGGTCCGCCGCCATCCCGGCCTTACGGTCGCCCTCGAGGTCATCAAAACCACCGGCGATAAAATCCTGGACGTCCCCCTTGCCAAGGTGGGCGGCAAAGGGCTGTTTGTGAAGGAGATCGAGGAGGCCCTGCTGGAAGGGCGCATCGACCTTGCCGTTCACTCCATGAAGGACATGCCCGGGGAGATGCCCGAAGGCCTTTGGATTTCGTCCATACCGAGGCGCGAAACCCCCTTTGACGTCCTGATTACGAAAAGCGGCCGGCCGGTGGAAGAATTGCCGGAAGGCGCCGTAATCGGCACCAGCAGCCTCCGCAGGGCGTCGCAGCTGCTGCATTTTCGCCCCGATTTTCGTATCACGGGCCTGCGCGGCAACCTGGACACCCGCCTCAAAAAACTGGAAACGGAACAACTGGACGCCATCGTCCTTGCGGCCGCCGGCATGAAACGGCTCGGCATGGCAGACAGAATCACCCAGGAAATCGGTGCCGATGTCATTCTGCCCGCAGTGGGGCAGGGGGCGCTCTGCATTGAAACCCGGCAAAACGACGAGCGCATCAACGATCTGGCAGCAGCCCTGCACCACGAAGATTCAGCGCGCGCCGTGCTTTCCGAGCGGGCTTTCCTGAAGCTCCTCCAGGGAGGCTGCCAGGTGCCCATTGCCGCCTTCGCCACGGTTTCACCCGCCGGTGACGAGCTTTCCCTTACGGGTCTCGTGGCGGAAACAGATGGATCCGTCCTTTATAAGGACACCATTACCGGCGCATTCGGGGAAGGTATCTTTCTTGGCGAAACCCTTGCCCGGCGCCTGATCGAGCGGGGTGCGGCGGAGATTATCGAGAGGCTCATACAGCAGGCAGAACAGCAATAATGACGGCAAACGGTTTTTTCTGCCCGCACACCACGGAATTTTTACGAGATTGAACACAATGCGCGGAAAAGTCTATCTTGTGGGCGCCGGCCCCGGAGACCCCGGCCTGGCGACACAAAAGGGAATCGAATGCATCGGTGCGGCGGACGTCATCATCTACGACTACCTCGCCTCGAAACAACTGCTCACCTTTTCGCATGACCACGCGGAGATGATATACGCCGGGAAGCAGGGGGGGGATCACACCCTCACCCAGGACCAGATCAATGCCCTGATCGTGGAAAAGGCCGCGGCAGGCAATGTGGTGGTCCGGCTCAAGGGGGGGGACCCCTTCATTTTCGGACGGGGGGGGGAGGAAATCGAGGCGCTTACGGCCGAAAACATCCCCTTTGAAATCGTGCCCGGCGTCACATCCGCCATCGCTGCCCCGGCATATGCGGGCATCCCCCTGACCCACCGCCAGTACACGTCTTCGGTGACCTTCATCACCGGACACGAAGACCCCAACAAGGCCGAGTCAATGCTCAACTGGGAAGCGCTGGCAAAAACGGGCGGGACCCTGGTGTTCCTCATGGGCGTGAAAAACCTCCCCCGGATCACGGCGAGACTCACGGGGTGCGGCATGGATTCGGCAACCCCCGTGGCGCTGGTCCGTTGGGGGACGACCGCCTCCCAGCAGACGGTAACCGGCACGCTTGCCACCATAAACGAAAACGTCGCAAAAGCGGGCCTGAAAGCCCCGTGTATTATCGTGGTCGGGCGGGTGGTGGAACTGCGGGAAAAAATGAAGTGGTTTGAAAACCGCCCCCTGTTCGGCCGGCGGATCGTGGTGACGCGGGCAAGAAAACAGGCCAGCGACATGGTGAAAAAACTTTCCGACATGGGCGCCGAGTGCCTTGAATATCCCGTTATCCGGGTGGTCGTTCCCGATGACGCAGGGCCTCTGGACCAGGCCATCCATACGATCGGCTCCTTCGACTGGCTGGTTTTCACCAGTGTAAACGGCGTGGAAGTGTTTTTTTCGCGCATGAAAGCGCTCGGAAAGGACACCCGGGCGCTCGGACACATCCGGACCGCGGCCATCGGACCGGCAACGGCGGAAAAAATGCAGCGCTTCGGACTTGGTGCCGATATCGTACCGGAAAGCTTCCGGGCGGAATCCGTTGTGGCGGCGTTTGCGGACAGGGCCGTTTCCGGCAAAAAGATTCTTCTCCCCCGTGCAGCGGGCGCACGCCCCGTGCTTCCCGTGGAGCTGACAAAAATGGGGGCGGATGTGGAAGAAATCATCGCCTACGAAACGGTCTCGGACACGGCTGCAACAGGCGGCCTGGTAGCGGCGCTCCGCGAAAAAACCATTGACATGGTAACCTTTACCAGTTCATCGACCGTCACCAACTTTGCAGCCCTTTTGCCCGAAGACGAATCCGACAAGCTTTTGTCCGGCGTCGCCGTCGCCGCCATCGGCCCGATCACCGCGCAAACCGCTGCTGAAAACGGGTTTACCGTCCATGTCGAAGCGGACACCTATACCATTGACGGGCTTTGCGACGCCATTGAGAAATACTGGTCTTCCCGCGGCGTGTAGAACCGATCTCAAAACTGTCTTCCGGCCCCCATATCCTGGTTGGCGTCCGCGCCCCCTTTTCCATCTTTGATGGTCCCGTAAAAAGTCGATTTTGGACGGCAAAGGTAAAAGTTCAAGATCAAGGCGCGTGCAATTTTTGAAGAATTGAACGTACTTAGCCGTACGTGAGATTCTTCAAAAATTGTGCGCAACGCAGATATTGGGCTTTTTACGAAGCCGTCATCTTTATTGCTTTTCAAAAAGGGTACGATTATCTTAGGGTAAAGACGGTTTACTGAACGGGGATGGCTTGGCCATGGATGACATATTGAAAAAACTACCGTTTTTCGTCGACCAGGTGCAGGCGATAAAAGAAACGGTCATTTCCAACATTGTCCTTATCGGGCAGGTACCCGGTCCGACGTTCGATGAAGACGCAAGGGCCGATATCTTCCTGGAAAGGCTCGCGTGCGCCGCAGTGGACGAATGCGGCAAGGACCAGTTGAAAAACGCCATAGGCATCATCAAGGGGAAAGACGGGAAAAACCATGATCCGATTTTTCTGACGGCCCACCTGGATACGATATATTCCGGGGAGGATGTGGAACACAACTATATCGTCCGGAAAAACGCCATTACCGGCCCCGGCATTCTTGACAACACTGTGTCCATCGGAATACTGGCCTCCCTTCCCCTGATTTTTCGACATCTCGAGATCTCTTTTGCCTCCGATATCGTACTTGCGGGGGTCACCCAGTCCATCGGCAGAGGGAACCTGCGGGGAATCCGCCACCTGCTGAATACCTGGTCGCGCCCCATCCGCAGCGCCATCATCATGGAGGGGCAGGTGCTCGGGCATTTCAATTACTATTCCGAGGGAATCATCCGCGGGGAAATTTCATGCGACATCCTGGCGACCCGCCATTTTTTTACGGAAAAATTCAAGCCCAATGCCATTTTGGTCTTAAATGAGCTCATCAACGAACTGCTCGGGATCAACCTGCCCCAACGTCCCCGATGCCGCATCATCATCGGGAAGATAACCGGCGGCCACAAGCACGGCGAAATTCCTGTCCAGGCCCGCCTGGGCTTTGAAATCCAGAGCGACTCCGACGAAATGGTCAAACAGGTCTACGAAAAAATAGAAGATCTTGTGGAGGGCGTGGGGCATGAACACTCCGTGGCACTGAAACTCGAAACCATCACCGTCCAAAACGCCGCCGCCCTGAAATACGGCCACCCGCTGGTCAAATACACCGTGGCGATAATGAAAAGCCTTGGCCTGAAACCTGTCAGCGAATCGAGCGAATCGGAGCTCTCGGTATTTCTGTCCAGAAATATCCCCGCCGTGACCCTGGGAATAACCACCGGTAAAAACGCCCACCTGGCAAATGCAACCATGCGGATCAATCCCATGTTTGTCGGTATCGCGCAGATAATCGGGCTGCTTCTGGCCATCGACAAGGGGTTGTGCGATGACAAGTAACAACTGGCTGCGAAAAAACACCTTTCATCACTCGAAATTCAAGGATATCGGGAAACTCGTCAAAAAGAAAGAACAGAAGAAAATCAGCGTCTCCCTTTGCCTGCCCACGCTCAACGAAGAAAAAACCATCGGCAAGCAAATCGTTATCATGAAGTCCGAACTGATGGCCCGGTATCCGCTCCTTGACGAAATCGTGGTGGTGGATTCGGGGTCCACGGACAACACCTGCGAGGTGGCGGCCGACTACGGCGCAAACGTGCATGCCGCAAATGACATCCTGCCGAAACTGCCCGTTTTCAAAGGCAAGGGGGAGAACCTCTGGAAAGCCCTCTATGTCGCAAAGGGGGATATCATCATCTACCTGGATGCCGATATTACCAATATCCACCACCGTTTCGCCTATGCCCTTCTGGGGCCGCTGCTGATGTATGACCACGTCAAATACGTGAAAGCATTTTACGACCGCCCCCTTGCCGGGGAAGACGCAAGGATCCGTCCGACCGGGGGGGGACGGGTCACCGAACTGGTGATCCGCCCTGTATTCTCCCTGTTTTATCCGGAGTTGACGCAGATTCTGCAGCCCCTTTCCGGCGAATATGCCGCCTTCCGCGACATCCTGGAAACCATCCCCTTCCCCATCGGGTATGGCATAGAAACCAGTATGATCCTGGATATTTATGATAAATGGGGCATGGACGTGATCGCCCAGGTGGACCTTGACAAGCGGGTTCACCGGAACCAGGACACCAAGGCGCTCGGAAAAATGGCTTTCGTGATTATGAAAACATTCCTCAAGCGAATTGAAAATTATGGACTGGTGGAAATCCGGCAGAAGGTGTATAATGAATTGATTCAGTACCAGAAAGTCCCCGGGCGTTACCAGCAGGAGCCATTTTGCATCGAGGGGCACGAGCGACCCCCGATCATCGACATGCCCGAATACAGGCAGAAATTCAACATACCGGACGATTATCACCGATGACCCGAAGCGCCGAATGCCTGCCCGACGGCCGGCTTGAAGACACCTATAAACGACATATCAACTACCTGCGAATCTCCATCACGGACCGGTGCAACCTGAGATGCATATATTGCACCCCCCGGGGCCGGATACAGAAGCTTCCCCACTCCGCGATTCTGCGCTACGAGGAAATAACGAGAATCGCACGGATCGGCGCCGCGTTGGGCATTACAAAGCTCCGGATAACGGGCGGCGAACCCCTTGTAAGAAAAGGGGTTGATGCGTTTCTGGAACAACTGACCGAAATCGCCGGCATAAACGACATCGCCCTGACCACCAACGGCATCGTACTTAAAAAACACCTGGACCACCTTCGTGGCATCGGCATAAAACGCCTGAACATAAGCCTCGACACCCTGGATCCGCAAAAATACGCGAAAATAACCGGTCACAACGGCTTTGAGCGGGTATGGTCCGCCATTTCAGCAGCCCTGGAAAAGGGATTTTCCCCGATCAAAATCAACGTGGTGGCGCTCCGGGGAATCAATGACGCGGAATTAACCGATCTGGCCGCCCTGACGCTCCGGTACCCCTTTCACGTTCGTTTCATCGAAAAGATGCCCTATTTCGGACCCGGGCTCGCGGACGCCTCCCCCCCGCTTACCGAAAACGACATCCGGCGCATCATCGCCCCCATAGGAGAGCTGGAAGACTGCGGAAAGAGCCGCTGCCAGGGTCCTGCGGCACGGTATCGCATAAAGGGGGCACCGGGCGAAATCGGCTTTATCAGCCCGGTAACCCATCATTTCTGCAAATGGTGCAACCGGCTCCGTCTCACGTCCGACGGATGGCTTCGCAGCTGCCTGCTGTCCAATATTGTAACCGATATAAAAACCCCTCTTCGCAACAATGCCACCGATACCGAACTGGCCCGCGTGATTGTAGCGGCGGTCGAGAAAAAACCCCTGGAAAAAGGCCAAACCGACCCGGAAGGCAAATGCGGCTCCCGAATGTACTCTATCGGGGGGTAACAACGGCGTTGGAACCATGCAGGCATTGGTATCTGCGCCTGAATTTCCTTCACAGGACCCAATCAATCGTTGATGGAATCGTCAAAACACGCTAAGGATTATGTTCGAACCACTTGGGAGAGAACAAACAACCAACGACAGGTACGACAAAGGGAATGCTTATGAATCGAATTTGCGGCACTGCGCTCAAGCGCCTGTTATTTATCGTATTTTCATTGATGGTGTTTTTTGCTTTTCCGCTGCATGCCCGGGCCGAAGGAGAGCGGGAAGTGACCCTTGAGGAAGCATACCACAGCGCACTCCGCTACAATGAGCAGGTCCTGGCATCGGAGCACCGGGTGGATCAGGCAAAGGAGGATATCCGTATCGCCAAATCGCCGCTGTTTCCCCAGATCCAGCTGCAGGGGCGGCACATACGGATGAAGGAAACCACCAGGTTCGGCGTAACCGGTCCCGACCACTACAACGAAGCAAGCATCCAGGGCTCCCAGGTGCTTTTCCAGGGCGGCAAGCTGCGCATCGGCATCCAGGCCAGCCGGTATGTGGCGGAAAGCAGCGCATATGAAGACTACCGGACGCGCCAGCAGATCCTTTATGCGGTTTCCAACAGCTTCTACAACGTCCTTTTCGCCAGGCGCTCCACGGATATTGCGGAAAGCCAGCTGACCCGGTCCAACCAGCACCTTGAACTCGCCCGCCAGCGCCAGGAGGTCGGCCTGGTGGACATGACCGCCGTACTCCGGGCCCAGGTCCAGGTGGCGGCGGCCATGGAAGCCCTTGAACAGGCCAGGAACAATTATACCGTGGCCAAGGAGCGGCTTGCCCTGGAAATGGGCATATCCACCCCGCCGGCTTCGGTGAAAGAGCCGGAAACCATCGAAACGGCCGACGCCACCGTGGACGCCTACATTGAATACGCGTTCCAGCACCGGCAAGACCTGCTGGCAGCTGAAAAATGGCTGCTGGCCGCAGAAAGCAACGTGAAGGCGGAAAGGAGGGACTTTTTTCCCTCCCTGTCGGTGGAAGGAAGCTATTCCTTAGTGGATGAGGACCGGATTTACGACGGGGACGATTACAACTGGCAGGCGGCCCTGGTCGCATCCTTGCCCCTGTTCACCGGATTTAAAAATACCGCGGACGTGGCAAAGGCAAGGGCCCAGAAATCCGAAATGCAGGCCGCCTACAACCGCGCAAAACAGGAAATACGCCTTGACGTGCGCTCTGCCTACGTGGATATCCAGACGCGAAAAAAAATGATCCGGCATCTTACCGACCAGGTCGACGCAGCCCGGGCCCATTACGACCAGGTCAGCGCAAAGTTCGAGGAAGGGCTCGCATCCACCGTTGACCTGGTGGATGCCGATACGGCCCTGAACGAGGCCGAGTTAAGCCTGGCGAACGTATATTACCGGCTCCAGCTGGACCATCTGCGCCTCCAGCTTGCCACGGGCGAATTTCTTCAGGACATGCTCCAATAAAAGGCCTTCAGGGCGCCGCCGCGCCCTTCCCTTGCAGAACCGCAGAAATCCGGTGGATCAGGAGGGGGAAAGAAAACGGCTTAAGACCTTGTGCAGCTCCGGTTTGCGGATGGGCTTGGAGATGTAGTCGTTCATGCCGGCGGTCAGGCATTCTTCCCGGTGCTCTTTCATTGCATGGGCGGTCATGGCAACGATGGGGATATCGGAATACCCTTGATTCCGGATCGCCCGGAGCGCTTCGAAACCGTCCATCTCCGGCATCTGGATATCCATCAGGACCAGATCAAACGCTTCAGGGGTTGCGGCAAACCGCTCCACCGCATCTTTCCCGTTTTCTGCCAGCATCACCCTGCACCCGGCTTTTTTCAGCATCATGTCGATCAGTTTCCGGTTGACCGCGTTGTCCTCTGCAACCAGTATAGACGACTTGGAAAAGACGGCTTCGCCGACGTCCGGACCGCCGGCCTCTCCGGAGAGGACTGTCTCCCCGCTTCCGCCGGTCAAAACCTGCGCCACCACCTCGAACAGACGTTCCCTGCGAACCGGCTTGATCAGGGATTGCTGAAACCCCGCCTGGGCGAAAAGCTCCGGGTCCCGCTCCATGAGGTAGGATGCGGCGATCAAGGGGAGCCCCGAAATCTGGGGATTGCTCGACGCCCGGATCTGCCGGGCAACCTCGTAGCCGCTCATACCCGGCATATGGATATCGATAATACAGCATTCAAAAGGGTTTCCCGCCACGATGGCGCGCTCCAGCGTCGGAACCACCTCCATGCCGGAGCGCAGATCGCTGGTCCGCACTTTGGCGGATTTCAACGCACTGTTGATGATATCAAGGCTGGCCTGGTTGTCGTCCACCAGCAGGAGCTGCTTTCCCGATATCGGCGCGGCAACGGCCTTCCATGACTCCTCCCTGTCGGACAATTCGAGCTGCGCAGTGAAATAAAACGTGGACCCCACGTCGGGTTCGCTTTCAACCCGGATATCGCCTTTCATCAGGCGCGCAAGCTTACGGGATATGGAAAGCCCCAGCCCGGTTCCGCCGTACTTGCGCGTCGTGGAACCGTCGGCCTGTCGAAACGGCTCAAAGATGATATTGCGCTTTTCTTCGTCGATGCCGATCCCCGTATCCCGTACAGCGGCAACGACCTGAACGCTGCCTTCCCTGCGTTCGGCAATGTTTATGCTGAGGCTGATCTCGCCGGAATCGGTGAATTTCGGAGCGTTGGTCAGAAGATTGATCAACACCTGCTGGAAACGCGTTGGATCCCCCTTCAGGTAGGCCGGAACATCCTCGCCAATGCTGCAAACAAGCTCAATGGGCTTGTTCCCGATCTGGGGACGGATAAGCTCGCATACGTCATATGCCAGCAGCTCCGGGGAAAAATCGATGTTTTCAAGGGCCAGCTCCCCGGATTCAATCTTTGAAAAATCAAGGATGTCATTGATCAGGGACAACAGCGCGTCGCTGCTGGTCCTTATGGTTCTGGCAAAATCAAGCTGCGACTCGTCTAACGACGTATGGATCAGCATGTCAGTAAAACCGATGACGGCATTCAGGGGCGTTCTCACCTCGTGGCTGACGTTGGCCAGAAACTGGCTTTTGGCCTGGTTGGCCTCGTCGGCCTTCCTGGCCTGGATCCGGGCTTCCTCAATGGCCGCTTCCAGTTGCCGGTTGCTCTTCATCAACTCGGCGGTCCGCTCCCGCACCATGTCATCCAGGTGATCCCGGTGCTTTTTAAGCTCCCGCGCCGTTTTCTGCTGCTCTTCCACCGCCTTTTCAAGATCGCGGTTCTTGACCCTGAGCTCCTCGGCAAGCGCTTCGTTTCTTTCAAAAACCCATGAAAACCGCCGCAGCAGGTTCTTTTCAACACGCTCATTGAAATTGCCCGCAGCCAACTCCGTTTCCAGCGCGTCGATCTTCTCATATATCCGGGCAACCATGTTGAACCAGGGGAGCCACGCAACGGGGACCGGCGGCAGCGCCTCCGGGGAAACGTTTTTTTCCCGGTAGCCGGATACGATGAAATCGACCAGGCGCCTGGCAGGCAGAATAAATCGAGTATAGACGAAACCGATCAGCAAACCGTTGAGCAAAAGAAGAAAAACCAGCAGGGGCAGGATTCCGGGCAGGTCCCGAAACAAAAACAGGAATGCAGCGGCAAATACGAAAAACAGAAGCCCTGCCGCAAGCCAGAAGATGCGCTCCAGGCGCTTTGAAAGCGCCGGCGCTCCCGGATCTTTTTCAGAGGAGCTCTCCATGGCGGCTTCTGTTTTTTTCATGAGTCCTTTGATGCTCCGTCCGTGACGCTTCTTTGATAAAGGAACTGCATGGCGGTTGATCCGACCTGTATGAGATCGAATTCCCGTAAAGCGATTTCCGAGCGAACAGGCTTTGAATTGACGAGCGGCGGTCTGCCGTCCAGGGGATTCAGGAGATAGTCCCCATTTTTCTTCTTGATCTCCGCTACCTGTTTTGCCACGAACCAGCCTTTTACGACAATATCCGCCCCCGGATCAGAGCCGATGGTGACAACCGGCTTGTCAAGAAACACCGGCCGGCTGTTCTTCCTGAGAAAGGTGAGCATGGCCCGGACGCGCATACGCCCTTCCGGTTCGCCCAGTTCCGCCACGCTTCGCGCCAGCCGACTGCGATGATCCGGTGTATCGATATGCATGGTGACATCATGGGGGGTGCGGCGAAACGATGCGGGCTTTTCTTCATCCTCCCTGTAGATGAACTTGAGGTGATGACTGCCGATGGAAACAATATCATCATGGGCCAGTGGACGGGAAATCACAAGCTCCCTGTTGACAAAAGTACCGTTTCTGCTTTGAAAATCGGTAATGTAAAAACTGCCCCTGTCATAATCAATTTCCGCATGCACCGAGGAGACCGCAGAATCCGGAAGGACGATCTCATTTTCGCTTTTCCGGCCGATGCGCAGTCGTTTGTTTTCACTTACTTCATGTTCCATGATTTTTTCGTCGTTGCGGAAAACGATTATATAAGGCATATTTTTGCCCTCTGTAAGCTTGATGACACCGTAAAAAGTCCAATATCTGCGTTACGCGTGATTTCTCAGAATCTCACGTACGGCCAAGTACGCTGCATTCTTCGAAATCACGCAAGCCTTGATCTTGAACTTTTTACGGCGCCATCTGAAAATCGACTTTTTACAAGTGCATCAAACTTGACGGCTTCCTAAAAAGCCCAATATCTGCGTTGTGCACAATCTTTGGAGACTGCACGCGCCTTGATCTTGAACTTTTTACTTTGCGTCCGATCGCGACTTTTTACGGGCTCATCAAACTTGCCAATTGATCGAACGGCATTTTCAGGTTATATACCAGACAGCCAGAAGATTCTGAAAGGGTATCTGCCTGACTATAGGCAAGTTGACAAAAGAGGTCAACCGGGAAATTTTAAGGCCATTCCGAAGGGTTATCCCCGCCAGTCCCGGAAGGATGTTCATTCAGGAACAATTCAGGAAAATCCGATTTTATGCCAAAACCGCCCAAGGATATAAAACCGCTTCTCCGTTACTTCGTCAACCTTTTCAAGCTGCATGTCACCGGGGCGAATGACCCCTCCGACAGCGTCAGGGTGATCCCCGTTCTTGAAAGGTCCTCCGGCGAATCCATATACGAATTCAAAATGCGGTATCGGTCGGCATGGAAAACCCGCAGAATGGCCATCGAGCCCCTGGGCGAGAAAGTGGAAAGCAAAAGCCGCTGCTACAAAGTGGTCTATGACGACACCCTGGTGATAAAAATCCCCCCCCGCCCCATTACGGATTTTACCACTTACCTCAATCATATCCGCCGGGAGCATACCATCGTCAGGCGCATCCGGAAAACCATCCCGTGCGTTTTCCCGGAAATCACCGCCATTTTGAAAAAGGTTCCCGCCATCCGGCTGCCCTCTTACGTAATGCCGGAGGATGCAGAAAAGGAATATATCGATCTTCTTTCAAAGAATCCCGGTCTGCAGGAATTTCTGAAAATCGGGGACGGTTTCGTATTTTTCATGACCCTTTCCCGGTTCCGGTTTTTCAACCAGGTGATCGAAGCCATCCACCACCCGGTCGATCACACCCGCAATGAGATTGTTAAAAACGGCCCCCAGGCGATTGCCGATTATCTCGTCTTTGAATCGCTTTACGGCGGGAAAAACGACCGCGTTTACTTTGAACTGCACGATCTTACGGAAACCTACGACCGCATAGTGGAAGAAGCGATCCATAAAGGGGATGCCAAGTATGCCATACCGGATTTCCAGAGGCAGGAATGGCTTTTTTCCCACATCGCCGGGCTGCGCCCCGAAATCGATGCCAAAGACCTTCCCGAAGCCCTCTTGGAGGAAATCGAGCAGATCACCCGAAAACTGACCCGGGAGAAAAAAACGGCCATCGAAGAATTTCGGAAACTCGTCTACCGGGTGGCCAAAAACAAAAACTTCTACAGCAACCGGGGACGAATGAGGGGGCTGGCCACAAACATCCTGGAGCTTCTATACCGGCTGAAAAAGCGCCGCGTCGCCATACGGGACCTGAAACCCGACAATATGTACGTGGCGGCCTTTCTCGACGGGGCCGACCACATCCTTGCGAATCCGGAGGCATACGAACTCGGCCTCATCGACATGGAAACCGCGCTTTGCTTCAAACCGGACAGATACGGAAAAATCCATCAACCCCTGCTGGCGGGAACACCGTCTTATGCCACACCGTCCCACATTTTCGGCAACAAGGTATTGCGGGCGCTCTACAAGGACGAACTGCCGCGGATTTTTTTTCTTCAGGACATGCAGGCCACGCTGGTCATGATTTTCAAGGTCGTCACCGGCCGAAGCCTTTTTGTCAACGCCGCGCGCCTGATGCTGGAAATCAGTCACATCAAGAAAAAAAACGTCGAAAATTTCGACGGCCTGCTCAATGTCTACAAAAATACCAGCCGTACGTTCTGGAAGACCGCGGAGGCCGAATTGTCAGAAAAATTGCAAAAATACAGGCACAGGCTCGAAGAAGTGGAGATCGAGCTCCCCGCCCACCTGAGGAGACTGCTTGCATCGGAATACCGGCACGAATTCAAACAAATGGGGTACCCGGGAGACAAAAAAAAGGAGAAAGAATACCGGCAGACCGTTGAGGCGCTCGACGACCCGGTATCCTGCGGTTTTCTGGTTGGTTTCCTGTTCAGGCGGGTTTTTTCCGCCATGTACCGACCAGAGTGGGACCAAAAAATCGGCAGTGCCTGAAAAACAGATTCACCTCCGCCCCGCGGCGATAATCTGCGTGTTCAAAGCGTCGATCAACTCGGCAACGGCGGGGCCAAGCTTTTTGATGGCGGCAACAGCAGCGGTCATATCGTTATTTTTCCCGGCCGTTTCAACGGCGGCAGCGATATGGCGAACTTTTTCCCCGGAAAGGTTGGCAGCCGCACCTTTCAGCGAATGCGCCGCCCTTTCGACTTCCGGAGCGAAGCCCCCCTCCGCTGCGGTACGCAGGGAAACAAGCGTATCCCTGACGTCCGATATAAACAATTCGGCCAGTTCAGCGGCAAGCGCCTGGTCGCTGTCCAGGCGGTCCATCAGATCCGCCCGGTTCAGCACCGGTTGTTCGTCGATGCCCATTTGCAATTCCCCTCCCTTAACTGGTCTGCAGGAAATATTCAGCTTTCCTGCCGGCCGTTGAAGTGCTCACCGTCCCCGTTTCGTACGTGATAAAACTCCATGAAGACCAGGGGATAATCCTGGCTGTTTTCAAAAACGACGTCGCTTTCCGGACCTATCCGGATGGCATCATCTTTCTGAAAAACGGCTGTTTCTCCCGGTTTTCGCAGGGTGCCCTGTCCGTCGGCCACGATCCAGTGCAGCACGCGGTCTGCAGGGGTGCGGACCCTTACGGCGGACTGTTCATTGAGCGTCACCCGCCGCACCACCATGGTTTCATCCCGGCTCAGGAGTATCACATTCCCCCAGTGACAGAAGGTTTTGCCGTGTCCACTGACCTCCCTTCGCCCTTCGCCCCGAAGGTCGTCCACGATCCCCCTGACCTCCTGCCCCCGCCCGCGCTCCGCCACCAGCACGGCATCCGGACTTTCCACCACAATGGCATCATTCATGCCGAGCACGGTTACAAGCCGGCTTTCCGCAAAAATCAGGCAGTCGCGGTTGCTGCGGCCGACCACATCCCCCTTGACCACATTGCCGCAGCCGTCTTTATCGCCAAGCTCCCAGAGCGCCTCCCAGGATCCCACGTCATTCCACCCGGCGTCAAAGGGAACCATGACGCCGCGGCGCGTTTTTTCCATAACGGCGTAATCAATGGAATCCGACGGGCAGCCGGAAAAAGCCTCCGCATCCAGCAGAAACGCATCTTCATCGACAACGCCCCTTTCCACCGAGAGGCGGCATGCGTCCAGTATTTCCGGACAAAGCGCCTCCATCTCCCGGATGATCTCCGCCGCGCGAAACATGAACATCCCCGAATTCCAGCAGTACTCCCCGGACGCGACATATTTCCGGGCGGTCCTAACATCCGGTTTCTCCACAAAGGCCTCGATCGTAAACGCCTCATGCGGTCCGCCGCAGGGGCAGGACGCCCTGCCGTCCTTTCGAATATAGCCATACCCCGTTTCCGGCGCCTGGGGAACAACACCGAAGGTGACAAGGCTCCCCTGCCCGGCGAAACAGGCGGCGGCATCCAGGGCCTGGTGAAATTTCCCGACATCGGGGATAAGATGATCGGACGGCAGCACCAGGATCACGGCCTCCGGATCTACCGCCATGGCCATGATCGCAGATACCGTAACCGCGGGCGCCGTGTTGCGCCCGGCCGGCTCCAGCACGAGAGAGTGCGGCTTTACACTGATTTCCCGCAGCTGCTCGGCAATGATGTACCGGTACGACCCGTTGCAGATCACGATCGGATCGGCGACATTGTCCGCCCCGGCAACCCTGAGGATGGTCTCCTGGAGCAGGGTCCTGTCCTGGGTCAGGCGCAGCAGCTGTTTCGGAAAAAGCCGGCGGGAAAGCGGCCAGAGCCGGGTTCCGGAGCCGCCGGCGAGAATTACGGGAATGATCATCATCATCCTTCTTTCGCTGTGAATTATGACGGCTTCGTAAAAAGCCCAAGATCAACTTTTTACGGGCTCATCAATTATGATGAACGCGTAAAAAGTCATTTTCAGACGGCTTTGTAAAATGTTCAAGATCAAGGCGCGTGCAATTTTTGAAGAATTGATCGTACTTCGCCGTACGTGAGATTCTTCAGAAATTGTACGCAACGCAGATATTGGACTTTTTACGAAGCCGTCAATTATGGGTTGCGGCATCAATTCCGGTTACCGGCCGTCCGGGGAAAGCAGGGCAAAGCCGGTGATGGCATCGGGTTTTCGAATGGCAGCGGTCTCGGTAAGTTCAAACAAAACGGCTTCCATGACGTGCCAGACCCGCACGCCCGTGCGTACGCAGCCGGTGACGGTTTTATCCTCCCGGCCGCAGGCCATGTGCATGTGGAGCACCGGCTGGTCATTTTCGTCCGGGAAAAGCGTCCCTGTACCGGCCACCTCGTTTACGTTCTCCAGCACCCGGGTCATGGGGGTGATAGCCTCGGCGCGCCCGTCCTCGGGGCCGACCACAAGGCGGCTCCCCTTATCCGCCCCGCCCAGAATCACCAGCACCCCCGCTTTGACGCCGTTTTCGGCCGCCAGCGATTCAATGGATTCGTGCACGATATCGCCGTCTTCAAGGCGGATCACAAAGACCCTGCCGAATTGCGCTTCTGAATATTTCATTTTTCGTCCTTTTCCTTTCCTGGCCATCCACCCTCAAAAACGGGTTTCGGATCTACCCCCCGCCGTGCCGATACGAGGTCGTCCCTTCCGGCGCGCCAATGCATAACCGGTCCTGCCGGGCCACGATGGACCCCACCCGAAAGGCGCCCGGAAGCGCGGAGGATACAATTTCAAAAATTTCCGGTCTGCATGCAAACAGCAGTTCATAGTCGTCCCCGCCGGCCAGCAGCTGGCTCACCGGGTCAAGGCCGTATTTTTCGCAATACGCCGCAAGCTGTGGATCAACCGCCTCGGTCGACGGCTCGAAGCGAACGCTGACCCCGGAGGCTGCGGCGATGTGGGCGGCATCACCGTATAGGCCATCGCTGATATCCATGACGCAGGCAACGCCGTTGGAACAAAGAACGTCCGCAGCATCAAAACGCGCCCGGGGAAACTTGAATTTTTCAACGAGCCCGGGAAAGGAAAAATCTCCCCTGGCAAGACATTCCAGCCCGGAGCGGGCAAGGCCCAGGGGACCGGTCGCATACAGTCCGTCTCCGGGGCTGGCGGCACTTCGCACGGGGAAAATATCGCTTCCCGTTCCTGCGGCAAACAGATCAAGGGCCAACACCGGGCCGGACGAGACATTGCCGCCGGCCAATACCGCCCCGTGGCTGACCAGGGCCTCATCGATTCCCCTGTACAGCGCGAGAACGTCCTCTTCGGCCGTTTCGGCAGGAATGCAGAGATTGACAAAAAGCCCCGCTGGTTTTGCATAGGATGCGGCAAGGTCGGAAAACGTGATTTCAACGGCCCGCTTTCCGATTTCATCCATTGTCTGCCAGTAGCGGCGAAAATGAATCCCCTCCCGCTGGGTGTCGGTCGTAAATACCGGATTGGCCATGTCCGCAAACAGGGAAGCGTCATCCCCGGGCGGCACCTTCATGAAGGAGGTTTTCGAGGCGGAAGCGCAGCAGTCCACCATGCGGTCGATGAGTACAAACTCGTCTTTCCACGGGGTTTGGAGATATCGCTGCCGGCATCCGCATGCCGCTCCCAGCGCCAGGGCATTTCCAAAAGGATCATCCGCCCGGGTGATCGTGCTGATTACCGCCACCCCGGCCGCTCCCGCAGAAAAACACAACCCGGCATTGTCCGCATGGATACCGCCGATGGCCACCACCGGCAGGGGGGATTTCCGGATGACTTCCGACAGCCCGCCGGGACCGATAACCGAATGCGCATCCGGCTTCGTGGAGGTATGAAAAACCGGACCGGTGCCGATATAGTCGCACCCGGCAAGATCGGTTCCTTCAAGCTCGTCCAGCGTGGATACGGACGCGCCGACAATGGCGTATTCACCCAGAATTTTCCTGGCCAGTGCATGCTCCTCGTCCGATTGCCCCAAATGGACGCCGTCGGCACCCGCTGCACGGGCCAGCAGAATATCATCGTTTACGATGAACGGGACATGGTTTGTCCGGCACAAACGGCAGAGCGCTTCCAGTGTTTCAAAGTCGCGGGTCTGGAATGCCTTATTGCGGTACTGCACCATGGTGGCGCCGGCCAGAAGGGCGGTTTCCACCTGCCCCCCAAGGGAAACGGGGGCATCGCAGTCAACAATAAAATAAAACCGCAGAAGGGATGACAGGTCTTTTACCGGCATGTTCTCCATCCGCCTTTCTATCGCTTACCCATGATTGGCTGACGCTCCTGTGTGCTCCGCGAGCAGCACCTTTTCGATGAACGGATCGATCCCGCCGTCAAGGACGGCATCCACGTTACCGATATCCATGTTCACGCGGTGGTCCTTGACCATCTGGTACGGATTGAGCACGTAGGATCGGATCTGGCTTCCCCAGGCGATTTCCTCCTTGCCGTCGTGGATTTCCTGCAGCTTTTTTTCCTGTTTCTGCTTTTCCTGCTGATACAGGCGCGCGCGCAGCACTTTCATCGCTTTTTCACGGTTTCGGATCTGCGATTTCTCCTGCTGGCACTGTACCACGATGCCGGTCGGATGATGGGTGATACGAACGGCGCTGGACGTCTTGTTGACGTGCTGCCCCCCTGCCCCGCTGGCCCTGTACGTGTCGATGCGCAGATCGTTTTCATCAATTTCGATATGGATGTCATCTTCGATCTCGGGGTAGACGAACACGGAGGCAAAGGAAGTGTGCCGCTTGCCGCTCGCGTTGAACGGCGAAATCCGCACCAGCCGGTGGACACCGCTTTCCACCTTGAGATAGCCGAAAGCGTTTACCCCCTTTACGGTAAATGTGACGCTCTTTATGCCGGCCTCGTCGCCTTCCTGGAAATCCATCAACTCGACGGCATACCCCTTGCTTTCGCACCAGCGGCTGTACATGCGAAACAGCATCTGCACCCAGTCCTGGGCATCGGTCCCGCCGGCCCCCGCATTGATGGAAACAATCGCGTTGCGCTCGTCGTCCTCACCCTTGAGCATCGCCTGAAGGGAAAAATCCTTGAGCTTTTTATCAAGCCGTTTTACCTGGCGCGCCGCTTCAGCCAGGGTGCCTTCGTCCGACTCCTCCTCCCCCAACTCGATGAGCACCTCGCAGTCCTCCACCTGGGCGAAAAGATCCCGCCAGTTGTCCACCCTTCCGGCCAGAAAGGCCCTTTCCTTCAAAAGGGTCTTCGCCTGATCCGGATCGCTCCAGAGGTTCTCGTCCTCGATCGCCTTTTCCAGCTCGGCAAGCCTTTCTTTCCCGCCTTCTATGTCAAAGATACTCCCGTAACTGTTCAAGCGTTCTGTAAAAACTGCTGATCTGATCCTTGAGTTCACCGTTCATTGTATTTTCCTCCATGCTTTTTTCGATTTCGCCGTATTCCCGCCGCCGCCAATGTCAACAACGAGGCTGCAAGGCAGGAGACGGGAAGCAGGTCCATGTATTTCGTATACAAAGATTGTTTCCCTGTTATCACCGGCACGGACCGGCTGATCACCGCGGTTTCAAATAGTTCGGTACGCGCCATGACCCGGCCGGCCGGATCCACAAAAGCGCTTATGCCGGTGTTTGCGGACCGGATGAGGGCCCTTCGGTTTTCCACGCTCCGGAATACGGCCATGGAAAAATGCTGCCGCGGGCCGGCCGTTTTACCGAACCACGAGTCATTGGTGATATTGACAATCAGGGAACCCCCGTTTTTGACCATTTCCGCGGAAAGATGCGGAAATATGATCTCGTAGCATATCTGAACGGCCAGATCCGCATCCGTCATGGAAAGCACCTTCCCCGCTGCCCCGGGCCTGAAATCGCCGATGGAGTGAACCATCCGGTTCACAAACGGCAGCCAGTCGCCAAGCGGCACATACTCGCCGAAAGGGACCAGGTGCACCTTGTCGTAAGCGCCGGATACCCTTCCCTTCGGGTCCACCAGGTAAGCCGAATTATAAAACCAGAGCGCGTCTTTTTCCCGATCGTACTCAAACGACGGGCTGCCGATTAAAAACCAGGCCGCCATGCGCCCGACCGCATCCAGGACCCTGCCGGTCTGCTCCCCTTCCTGCAGAAAATAAAACGGCATGGCCGTTTCGGGCCAGACAATGAACTGCGCCCCGGACGCGGCTTTTTCAGACAGGCGGAGGTATTCCTCCACGATCGATGCGACATGGGCCTCGTCCCATTTCAGGGACTGCTCGATGTTCCCCTGGACAACCGATACGTTCAGACGGTCTGCATCCGCAACGGCTTTGTCTATTTCTTCAATTTTATACCGGCCGTAGCCGGCATTCAATGCAAAGATCACGAGAATGAAAAAAAAACAGAAAACCGCCCCCCCCCGCCCTGCCGGCACGTTCCGCCAATGAAAACCGCCTGCCTGCAAAAAGACGACCAACAGGGCCGCATTGATTGCCGCAACAAAAAACGACACCCCGTAAACGCCGAAAATATCGGCTGCCTGGATAAGATGCAGGTAGTTGTACTGGCTGTAGCCGATCAGTCCCCACGGAAAGCCCGATAAAAGAAATGTTTTGACGTATTCAAGGGAGACCCAGAACACCGGGACTGCCAGAACCAGAAATACCGGCTGTTTCACCACGGCGACAACCATCCCGGAAAACAGGGCGAAATAGAGGGCCAGGTAAAACGCGAGCAGCATGAGCACGCCGATGCTCAGCCAGACGGAGAGCGGCCCGTACCGGTGCATCGTGGGAACCAGCCAGTAAAGAAGCGTCACGTAATGGACAAAACCGGCCAGAAGCCCCAGATAAAGGGCTTCTTTTACCGAAGCGTTTCGCACCCCGAACAGCAGGATCCCCAGGGCGAACCATGCAAGAAAGCCCAGTCCGATATTGTCAAACGCGCAGGTAAGGGAAATACCGGAGGCGATGCTCCAGAAGATGCGGGTGCGCTTTTCAGGGGTAATATTCATTGCATGTCAGGCTGTATGTTGTCCGTTCCGGTGTTGTCCGTTCTGGTCGGGTTCACAGTGCAAATGAAACACAATTATTAATTTTTGCATTCTTGTATAGACAGGATAAATATTCCCACAGAATTTGAGCCCGTAGGGGCATCCCTTGCGGGTGC
>JAABTJ010000024.1 GCA_011389935.1 Desulfobacteraceae bacterium | reverse complement strand
GAAGAAAACGGCGTGCCGGGAAAAGCGGTGCTGGAGGAGTTGGGACTTTCGGAGTTGGCACAACTTCTCCATGAAAGGGCTTCTTAGGATTCAAACAGAGAAAATGGCTGCATAAAATCAGCATATCCGCAATATGCGCTGCAGGTATGCATTTGACAGGCAAAAGGCCGCTGCCCGTATATCCGGCAGCGGCCTTCGTCATTCAACTGGGGGCAGGCAGATACTGCCAGATTTTTTTCCAGGAAAAAAAGGGCTGTTTCGCCGGTTTCCGGGAAGCGGCCGCAGCATTCCTGTATTTTATCTGCTATGGGGCAGGATTCACAAGGGTTCATTGTCAAGAAGGCGGAATGTTTCTTCATATATGCATTTTCTCGGACCGACGGCGATTATTTCGATTTGCTTTTTTTTCGGTCGGACACGATAAATGATGCGGTAGCGTTTGATTCGATAGCTTCGTAAGCCCTGCAGCTCTTCTTTAAGCGCTTTTCCACTGTATGGATTGACAAGGATTTCCTGCAAGCCGGTCCGTATATACATCTTTATTGTTGGGTGGAGATTTTTCAGAACGGATGCGACATCATCAGAAACCAAAAGGCTGAATTGGTTGCGGCCGGTTATCATGACTCAGGCAGCAGTTCTTCAAGGGTGTAAATCGATACATTGCCTTTTTTAAAGGCTTTCAATCCTTCCTTGATTTCTTTCATAAAATCGTCATCAAATCGGATTTTCTGTGTTTCCCGCCAGCTTTCAAACTCATCCGGGCTTACCAGCACGGCAACAGGCCGCCCGTTTTTGGTAATGACCACTTCCTCATCGGTCTTTTTGATGTTGTCAACCAAGGCGCTCAATTTGATTTTGGCCTCGGACACGGATATTGTATTCATGGCAGCTCCTTATTCGGATTGATCTGAATTATAGTCAAAATATACAAATTTTGGGCAATGTTGTCAATCCGGAAATCCGCTCCTTTCGTTGGTCTATTGATTTTCCCGTTGCAATCAAAGGCGGGTTGGGTTAATTCAGTATTTTACGGACGCATCTGCATAACAATGCATCAATAATACAAAAACACGATGGCACATATATGGCATATCTCTGGTTTGTTACGCTTTTATGGGCGTTTTCGTTCAGTCTGATCGGGGTCTACCTGGCCGGGCACGTGGACAATTATTTTTCGGTTTTTTCCCGGGTGCTTCTGGCTTCCCTTGTGTTTCTGCCGTTTATCCGGTTTTCACGGATACCGGCCGTGCTTGCCGGAAAGCTGATGCTCATCGGCGCGGTTCAGCTGGGAGTCATGTATTTCTTCCTCTACACCTCCTTCGGCTTTCTCACGGTTCCCGAGGTGGTGCTGTTTACGGTGTTTACTCCCATTTATATCACGCTTCTATACGACCTCCTGAAGCGTCGTTTTACGCTCTGGTACCTGGTAACCGCCGTTATCGCGGTAACCGGGGCCGTGGTGATCCGCTACAACCAGGTAAGCCATGATTTTGTCGTGGGCTTTGTCCTGGTGCAAGGGGCCAACGCGTGTTTTGCGATCGGGCAGGTGGCATACAAATATCTGATGGAAAAAGAAGGGGCGGCCCGAAGAGAGCTGCTGCCGCAGCATGCCGTATTCGGGTATTTTTACCTGGGGGCCCTGGTGGTTTCCCTGGCGGGTCTGCTCGTATGGGGCGATTTGAACCGGCTGCCCACCACCCCGGTCCAATGGGGCGTTCTGCTGTGGCTGGGAATCGCCGCCTCGGGTATCGGGTATTTCCTTTGGAACAAGGGGGCTACCATAGTGGACCAGGGAGCCCTCGCCATTATGAACAATGCACTGGTGCCTGCCGGGTTGCTGGTGAACCTTTTGATCTGGAACCGGGACGTGGACCTGCTCCGACTCGCCGCCGGCGGCGCCCTTATCCTGATGGCGCTCTGGTTCAACGAGTCGTGGGTGAAACCGCGGGTCGAGGCGCAGTATGGTCTTTCCGCCCCGGCCGGCCGGGCTTGACATTGCCGTCTTTTTTGCTGCGCATATGAAAGGGTTGAATGTCAAAGAAAACGGAAAAATATATCCTTGCCGTTGACCTGGGCACTTCCGGCCCCAAAAGCGCTCTGGTGTCCACCCGGGGGGAAATCGTTGCCGATGCGTTTGTCGAAAACGATCTGTTTCTCCTTGACGGCGGCGGGGCCGAGCAGGACCCGGAGCAGTGGTGGCAGAGCGTCCTCGAAACATTCCGGATTCTCCTGGCAAAGAGGCTCGTCCCTCCCGAAGAGATCGCTGCTGTTTGCTGTTCCTCCCAGTGGTCCGGAACCGTGGCCGTGGACGAAAACGGCCGCCATCTCATGAATGCCCTGGTATGGCTCGATTCCCGGGGGAGCCCCTATATTGACGCCATTACCGGGGGCCCCCTGAAAATCCAGGGGTATGATCCGCGCAAGCTTCTCCGGTGGATACGGCTTACCGGGGGCGCGCCCTCCCGTTCCGGCAAGGACTCCATTGCGCACATCCTTTATATCAAAAACCGGCTTCCGGACGTATACCAGCGCACCTACAAGTTTCTCGAACCCAAGGATTACCTCAACCTGCGCTTTACGGGCATTTTTGCCGCCTCCGGCGACTCCATAACCCTTCACTGGGTAACCGACAACCGCAACATCGAGCGTATCTGCTATGATGACCGGCTGGTGAAGCTTTCCACCATTGAAGGGAACAAATTCCCGGATCTCGTGCAGGCAGCATCCATATTGGGCCCGATAAAAAAGGAGGTCGCCGACGATCTCGGGCTTTCTCCATCGGTCAAGGTAATATCCGGGATGCCGGACGTGCAGGCGGCGGCCGTGGGCTCCGGCGCAGTGGCCGACTTTGCCGCGCACCTGTATATCGGGACGTCCTCGTGGCTGACCTGCCACGTGCCGTTTAAAAAAACGCTCCTTTCGAAAAACATCGCTTCCCTGCCGTCCGCCATTCCCGGGCGCTATTTTGTGGCAAATGAACAGGAATCCGCCGGCGCCTGCCTGAAGTTTCTGCGGGACAATCTATTTTTTCCCCAGGACGCCATTTCAGATACTCCGGCGCCCCATGATTTTTACCAACGTCTGGACCTCCTTGCGGCCGGGGCTCCTCCCGGAAGCGGCGGCCTTTTGTTTCTGCCCTGGCTGTACGGAGAACGAACACCCATTGACGACCCGCTGATCCGGGGAGGGTTTGTCAACCTTTCTCTGGAAGCAACGCGGGCGGAAATCGTACGCGCGGTGCTCGAGGGCGTGGCCTTGAACAGCCGCTGGCTGCTGGGGGCGGTGGAAAAATTTGCCGGCCGGAGAATCGATCCGATCCGGATGATCGGCGGCGGAGCCGCATCCGACGTGTGGTGCCGCATTCATGCAGATGTGCTGGACCGGACCGTTGAAAAGGTCAAAGACCCCCTGCTGGCCAACGTCCGCGGGGCGGGATTGCTTGGGGCAGCGGCAATGGGATATGTCCCTTTTTCCAAAATCGGAGATGCGGTTGAAATCGAAAGGTCATATACGCCGGACCCCGCCCATCGACAGGTTTATGACATCCTGTTCCGGGAGTTTACATCCTCCTACAAGCGTACGCGGAAAACATGCGCGCGCTTGAACCGCGTCACGTAAAGATCGGGTACCGCAGGAACGCCGGAAAGTCGTTGAAGCAAGGGACAAGATTTTTTTAAGGATAAATTAAGGAGGATGCTTGGATATTCAAAAGTGGATGGAAAAGATTGTGTATCGACTGCCTGAAGGGCTCTCTGCGCGGGTGTTCGACGCTATCAAGGATATTCCCTTAGTTCGCAGGGCCATTGAAAAGGAAATGAATGAAATGATGGGCGGCATCCGCGATTCCATAAAGCCATATGCGGGCAAAGTCCCCGAGTTTGAACGGATGCCGGAAAGGGGTATGGATCAAGGCGCCGTTCTTGAGATGATGGAGGATATCCAGAACAAGGAATCCGAAAAGTGGGAAAAGGGGTTTGTCTCCGGCGCGGTATACCACGGCGACAAAGATCATATCGGTTTTTTAAACCGGGTGTATGCCCTTCATTCCCAGAGCAACCCGCTTCACGCGGATATATGGCCCAGCGCCTCCAAGTACGAGGCCGAAGTGGTGTCCATGACCGCCGACATGCTGGGGGCCGGTCGCACCAAAGACGAAATCTGCGGGGTGGTGTCCTCCGGCGGCACGGAGAGCATCCTGCTTGCCATGAAAACCTACCGGGATCGTGCCAGAAAGGAAAAAAAGATCCGAAGGCCTGAAATCGTGGTCCCAAGCACCGTGCATGCCGCCTTTGACAAGGCTGCCCAGTATTTCGGGATTAAAATTGTCCATGTGCCGGTGAAAAGCGATTGTACTGCGGACGTTGGCGCCATGAAAAAAGCCGTGGGCAGAAACACCATCGCCATGGTGGGCTCGGCCCCGTGCTTCCCCCACGGCGTTGTCGATCCCATTGCCGAGTTGTCAGAGGTCGCACGGCAGAAAGGGATCGGCTTTCATACCGATGCCTGCCTGGGCGGATTCGTGCTGCCATGGGCGGAAAAGCTGGGCTATGAGATCCCTTCCTTTGATTTCCGGCTCCCCGGGGTGACGTCCATGTCCGCGGATACCCACAAGTACGGGTATGCAGCCAAGGGAACATCGGTCGTCCTGTACAGGGGAAGCCAGCTTCGGCGATACCAGTATTTCACCATCACCGATTGGCCTGGGGGGCTTTATTTTTCCCCGACGTTTGCCGGCAGCCGCCCCGGGGCGCTGAGTGCCCAGTGCTGGGCGGCCATGGTCGCAATGGGGGAAAAAGGGTATTTGGAGGCCACGCGCCATATTCTGGCAACCGCCGAAGAAATCAAATCGGGTATTGAAAAGATTCCGGATCTGACAATTCTCGGCAACCCTCTCTGGGTGATCGCGTTTGCATCCGACCGGGTGAACATCTACCAGGTAATGGAGCAGATGAGCCAAAAAGGCTGGAGCTTGAACGGCCTGCACAAGCCGGCCTGCGTCCACATCTGCGTTACGCTTCGCCACACCCGTCCCGGCGTGGCCCGGCGATTTCTTGCCGATCTGAACAACGCCGTTGCGCATGTCAAGGCCCATCCCGAACAAACCGGGGATATGGCGCCGGTATACGGCATGGCCGCCACCATTCCCTTTCGGGGCCTGGTGGGCGATATGATGACCCGTTATATTGATATGCTCTATTCCACCAGGTAAAAATTGATGGCTTCGGAAAAAGTCCAATATCTGCGTTGCGCTTCATCTTGAAAAATTTGCGGCTTACGCCTTGTAGACATACACGTACGGCTTAGCCGTACGTAAAATTCTGAGAAATCACGCGTAACGCAGATATTGGACTTTTTACGGTGCCATCAACCTTGGAAGTCCAGTAAAAGTATCGGGGCGTTTCATGAAACATCAGGCGATCGATTCAAATCAATTCCATGAATGGCTGAAGTCTGGCGGCAAACGGCTGGGCCTTGATTTGAATGACAAAAAAATCGAACTGCTGCGGCGCTTTGCCGAAGAACTGCTGGAAGCCAATCGTGCCGTTAACCTGACAAGCATTACCAACCCGTTTGCCATTGCCATTAAACTGATGCTCGATTCCATTTACCCGGGAAAATTCATTCCTGCCGGGGCCAGGGTACTTGATCTCGGCACCGGCGCGGGATTCCCCGGAATCCCCCTTGCCATCGCATTTCCCCGCCTTGATTGCACACTGATTGATTCCCGGCGCAAGCGGATCAATTTCCTGAAATTTGTCATCCGGCAGCTGCGTCTCGAAGGCGTGCGGGCGGAGCATATCCGGGGAGAGGAGCTTGCCAAAAGGGAGAAAACGTCGTTCGACGTAGTCATCTGCCGGGCGGTCTCCGGAATGGATCCGCTCCTGAAAATTTCGTTTCCCCTGCTGAAAACAGGCGGCATGCTCATCGCCATGAAGGGGAGCGGATATCTTGCGGAACTGGACAATATCGGGGAGCGAAACGCAGAAATACAGCAATACCGGTTGCCCGGACTGGAGATGGACCGCGCCCTGGTGATCGTGCGCAAATAATTTCTCCTTGACTTTGGGACAAAGGTTTGTATAAGCTGTAAGAACATAACATTTTTTCAGGTGCCGGAAACGGCAGAATAGGGAACCCCGTTGAAATCGGGGGCGGGCCCGCCGCTGTAAGTGGGGATGACCGCCGCAGAAAGCCACTTCGATATCCATTTGCGTTTATGAGATTCGGGGGAAGGCGCGGCCAGTAAGAGGATCCACGAGCCAGAAGACCTGCCTGAAAAAAGGACATGATCCGCGTGGCCGGGATTGTTGTCGTGGGGTCTAAAGATTAAAAAGGGAAATCTTCAGATCAGTCTTTTACGGACTGAACGAGGGTTTCCCTTTTTTTGTGTACCACAAATATTGACGGCTTCGTAAAAAGTCCAATATCTGCGTTGCGCACAATTTTTGAAGCATCTCACGTACGGCGAAGTACTATCGATTCTTCAAAAATTGCACGCGCCTTGATCTTGAACATTTTACAAAGCCGTCTGAAAACGACTTTTTACGAGTTCATCAAGATTGATAAATGTAGCGAATTGTAACCAATCGAAAAACGAAAGGAGAGATTTGAACGCCATGAAATTACGACGATATTTGCAGGCCTCTATCGGGCCGGCGACCCTGTGTGTACTATTGTTCGGCAATATTTTATTGCTATCGCCTGTTGCGGCTTCGGCAGACGAACCGGAGACCGTGGACATGTCTGAAATGGTGGTTACGGCGAGTCGCGGGGAAGAGGATGCGGCTACCGTGTCGGCGAACGTAACCGTGATCGATGCAGACGAAATTGCTGCTTCAAGTGCGATCAGCGTGGTGGATTTGCTCAAGGATGTGGCCGGTCTGAACGTGGCTGACTGGACCGGGACCGGACGTACTGCAACGATCGACATCCGCGGCTTTGGCGAAACCGCCGATGCAAACACCCTGGTCGTAATCGACGGCCGTCGCATTAACACGCCGGATATGAGCGGCGTTGACTGGACCACGATCCCGCTTGACAGAATTCAACGGATCGAGATTATCCGGGGCGGCGGTTCTGTTATTTACGGCAACAACGCCACCGGCGGCGTGATCAATATCATCACCCAAAAAGGCGCTGAAAAGCACACCGCCTCTGCCAGCACCTCCATGGGGAGTTTTGATTATTTCAATCAGTCTGCAGGCATAGCCGGCAGCACGAAAAGGCTTACCTACAGTCTCCAGGGCACTTACATGGAAACCGACGGATACCGGGACAACAGCGATTTTCGTAATAAAACCGCCGGCATCAACCTGGGCTATGCAGAAGACTTTTTTGGAATTGATCTTTCCGCCGGCTTCAAGGATGACAGCTATGGCCTGCCCGGTGCGATCCCCGAGGGTACGCAAAGACGCAAAGACGCCCAGATGCAGGAGGACTTTGCCGAATCCCGCGATCAGTATATTCACGTCACGCCACGGCTCATGCTTTCCAACGATGCGGAACTTTCATGGGGGGTGAGCGCACGAAAGCTTGCATCCGAGGCGGAATACTGGGGCTTTCTTGACGAATCGGATCTTTACGACTACGGGATGTCCCCGCAGTACAACAATCGATTCGACTGGATCGGCATGCAGCACAATCTGATCGTTGGATTTGACTATCAATATTCGAACCTTAACCGTCCCCAATATAATGACAGCAAACGGTTGGAAACGGGGATATTTTTTCATGACAAAGTTTCCCCTGCAGAAAAGCATTATTTCAATTTCGGATTCCGTGGGGGCAGGATTTCCTATCATATCGACAATGGTCCGGAGGATTCTTTCCGCGTTCACGCTGCTACCGTCGGGTATACATTCAATTACGCGCCGGGCAGCAAAGCCTTTGCATCGGTTGAAAACGGATACCGTGGGGCGCTGGTGGATGAACTGGGGGGAAGTGATTTCAATGAAATTCTCGACCCGCAGACCAGCCTTCACTACCAGGTGGGGATCGCCCACCAACTGAATCAATACGCAAAAATCGGCGCAACGGTGTTCCATATTGACACAAAAGACGAGATTTTGTTTGACCCTGAAAAGCCCTCTGTTTTTGGCGGCCAGAATGTTAATTACGAAAAAACCCGGCGCCAGGGGATTGAATTGGATCTGGCCGTGAACCCGTTCGACCAGCTTCGATTGTTCGGCAATTATACCTGGATGAAAAACGAATTGAAAAAGGGCGCCTATGACGGCAACGATATTCCCGGTGTTGCCGAGCACAGTGCCACGGCAGGGGCAACTGTTTTTCCGTTTGCGGGTTTATCCTTTGACATGCGGGCGCGCTGGATCGACGGAAAAACCATGATCAGCGACTGGGAAAACGAGATCGGCGACAACTGGGAAGGCGGCGACTATATCGTGGCCGACGTAATGCTCAGCTATTCGTGGAAACTGCTTGGGCTTCATTTGGGCGTCAACAACGTTTTTAACGAAAAGTACTCAGAGTACGGCGTATACAGTCAGGATTTTTCCACCGGAAATTATTACAACGCCATATATCCGGCACCGGAGCGCAATTACTTTGGAGAAATCCGGCTTGCGTATGAATTTTAACCCTTTTTTGGCGTAATAAAATAAATTTACCAGGCACCACCACCGCACGGGTTTGCCGGACACAATATCGCAATACAGCCATGTTGCCTCCTCTTGTGTTCCGGCACGCCCGTGCGGTTTTTTTTACCCGCGCGGGTGAAACTTCTCATGCATCCGCTTCATGTGATCCCTTGCCACGTGGGTGTATATCTGGGTGGTGGAAATGTCTGCGTGCCCCAGCATCATCTGCACCGCCCGCAGGTCGGCCCCCCCTTCCAGCAGGTGGCTGGCGAAGGAATGCCGGAAGGTATGGGGGGATATTTTTTTGTCAAACCCCTTTGCCGTGGCATACTGTTTGACGAGCTTCCAGAATCCCTGGCGCGTCATGGGATTGCCCGCACGGGCGACAAACACGTAGGCGCTGGTATGGTGCTTCAGGATTTTCGGCCGTGCATGCTTCAGGTATTCATCGGTTTTTGCGATGGCATGGGAGCCGATGGGGATGATCCGTTCCTTTGACCCTTTTCCCATGACCCGTACAAACCCGGATTCCAGGTTAAGATCCCGGATTTTTACATGCAAAAGCTCGCTTACCCGGAGTCCTGCCGCGTACAGCAGTTCGAGCATGGCCGCGTCCCTTAGGCCTTTTGGCTTTTTCGTGTCCGGGGCGGCAAGCAGAAGCGTGATTTCATTGACGGACAGGGCGCTGGGAAGCTTAAGTCCGAACTTGGGCAAATCAATGAGCCGTACCGGATCCTGGGAAATGATTTTTTCCGCCGTCAGGAAGCGATAAAAACCCCGCAATGTGACCAGATGTCGTGCGCGGGATCGGATATCCAGCCCCTCGTCCCGCAGATCAATGAGGTATTTCAGAATGGCAACGGTATCTGCGCCATTGATGGTTTTGATCTTTTTGGCGGCCAGAAATCCGGAGAAGCGCAGAAGGTCGGCGCTGTAGGAGGATATGGTGGCATTGGAAAGGCCTTTTTCCACCAAAAGGTAATTGATGTACTGGTCAATGAGGTGGTTGATGGGGATATTTGCCATTTTCTTTCCTGCGGGTGATACAGCCCTTGATACGCCCTTTCTCGTCGTTGTTACAGCCGAAGCGGGAGGCGGTTGAGCACCTCCGGGCCGTCGTGGCGCACAAGCACCATGTTTTCAAGGCGAACCCCGCCCCAGCCGGGTATGTAGACGCCGGGCTCCACGGTGAATACCATGTTTTCCTCGATCCGTGTATTTCTTTCGGCCACGGGGCTGAGAGACGGCGGCTCGTGGATGGCAAGCCCCACGCCGTGCCCCAGGCCGTGTCCGAAATAACGCTCAAGCCCCTTGTGTTGAAGCGTCTCCCTGGCAATGGCATCGATGTCCTGTGTATACGCACCCGGCCGAATCGCCTCGGTGGCTCTTTGCTGGGCATCGTATACCGCGTTGAAAATTTTTTCAAACGGTCCGCCGGGTTTCCCCAGGGTTATGGTTCTTGAGGTGTCGCTGCAGTATCCATTCCGTCGCGCGCCCCAGTCAAAAAGGATCGGTTGGCCGGATTGTATGGTATCGGCGCCGGGGATCGCATGGGGGAGGGCGGCATTGGGTCCGGCCGCAACGATAACCGGAAAGGAAACCGCCTGGGCGCCGGCCTCCCGCATGCGTTTTTCAAGGGACCATGCAACATCGGTTTCCGTCATTGTGGGGGACAGGCTTTCGAGAAGGCCTGAAAACGCGTCTTCTGCAAGTGCAAGCGCATTTTTAAGGGCATGGATTTCCGAATCGCTTTTGATGAGGCGAAATTGCTCCACAATCTCCTTGTTGCCGACAAGCGTGGTGGCAAGGCCTGATTTTTCGATTTCAGACTGGATCGCTTCAAACTGATCACAGGTCATTTTTCGCTTTTCATAGCCCAACCGTCCGGGAATGCCGCCTTCGAGACCGGACAATACTTTCGGCAGCTCTTGTGACAGGCCTTTTTTGTAGACAATCACCTGAAATTCTTTGCATTCCTGTTGCGCCTGCAGTTCGTATCGGGTATCGGTTAACACGAAGCACTCTTTGCCGGTGATCAGAAGGGCGCCTGCAGATTCATCATAACCCGTGTCTTCTCCGGTAAACCCGCTGAGATAACGGCGGTTTTCCTCAATCAGCACAAGCTGGGCATCGATTCGGGATTCCGCCATGGCTTTTCTAAGGGAAACAATGCGCGATTTAATAAAGTCATTCATTAGGTTTAATCCAATAAAACTCTGTATATAAATGAAATATAAACATAAAATAGAACCATGTTTTCGGAAGCTTTCGCATATCCGGTGTTGCGTTTTTCATTGGTTTACCATAGACAAGGGGAACCGGTATAGCAAAAACTGGCCGGGTCTGCTCGTTTTTAAAGCAACACTGGCGGCTTCGTAAAAGTCCAATATCTTCGTTGCGCACCATTTTTGAAGAATCTCACGTACGGCGAAGTACGATCAATTCTTCAAAAATTGCGCGCGCCTTGATCTTGAACATTTTACAAAGCCGTCTGAAAACGACTTTTTACGGGTTCATCAAGACTGTATTTGCGAAATGATATATCCACGGAAAAGAGGATGCCAATGGAAAACGATTCAACCCTGCTGCTGAGCCCTGCGGATGAAAATCTCGTCCTGCGCCACAGGGATATTATTTCAGGGCCCACGCCCATCCGGGTCGTATATGCCGACAATGACGCCGGCGCGCTGTTGAATGGCTTTTGCGCGCAGATCGAAAACCTGCTCCCCAATGTCACGGTTCAAAGGGAACGAGACGAGGATGCCCCCCCCGGTATTCACGTGTCGGATAACATTCATTTCCAGATGGTGC
Source organism: Desulfobacteraceae bacterium (assembly GCA_011389935.1). Taxonomy (GTDB): domain Bacteria; phylum Desulfobacterota; class Desulfobacteria; order Desulfobacterales; family Desulfosalsimonadaceae; genus B1SED10-16. Next base: position 35,987 of record JAABTJ010000024.1, on the reverse strand, counting down.
CGAAAGGCCCGTTTCTGGAATTTTTCCTGCTTTCATTGCTCGGCGGCGAGGCGTTGGCGCGCCAGGACATGGGCATTGACCCTGCAGCGATGAACCGGCGCATCGGACTGCCGGTTCTTTTGAAATTGTATGTGGCGGAGAATTGTCCATTTTGCAAGCAAACCCTTCCCAAAGGATTGTTCCTTGCCGGTGCCGCACCCAGCAGTATTGATATACGCATTATCGATGCCGCGATGTTTCCGGATCTGGCGTCCAGGGACAAAATCCGCTCCGTACCGGTCACTGTAATGGATGATACGTTCCGGTGGAACGGGGTTTTTGACATTTTGGAAGTCGTTGACATGATCGCCGGCAGGGACCCTGCGCAGCTGGGAGTTGACACCCTGAAAAAAATGGTATCCGACGGGGATGCCCAGGGCCTGGCAAACCTGATGGATGAATTCAACACGGTAATCCCCGCCTTTCTGGACCTGCTTGTGACGGAAAAATGGCCGGAACGGCTTGGCGCCATGGTGGCGTTCGAGTATCTGGCGGAAAAAACCCCCGGGCTTGCCGAAACGGTTCTGGATGATCTGTGGAAGACATTTGATTCGCTGGATGCACCCGTGATGGGGGATGTGCTTCACCTGGTCGGGGTATTCCATCGAGCAAGCCAGGCGCCCCGCGTAAAATCTGTCATGGACGGCCCGTACCCGGACGCCGTAAAAAACGTGGCAAAGGAAATATTCGAGACGCTTTCGGACCAATGAGGCAAGGGGTTGTCTGGGGGGCGAAATTCGATTTTGCCCCCCAGACAAGTGGGAAAAGGCGGTTTTTTATTCCTGTTTGCTCTTGATGTCTTCGATGACTTTCTGGGCGATTTGCGCGGGGACTTCCTCGTAGTGGGACATTTTCATGTTGAATATGCCGCGGCCGCCCGTCATGGAGCGAAGATCCGGCGCGTACGTGAGAATTTCCGCCATGGGGACATGGGCCCTGACCACCTGGTTTTTCCCGCGGCTGTCCATGCCCAGCACCCGGCCGCGCCGGGAGTTGAGATCCCCCATGATATCCCCCATGAATTCATCCGGGGTGATGACTTCCATTTCCATGATCGGTTCCAGCAAAACCGGATCGGCCTGTTCCATGGCTTTTTTGTAGGCCAGGGAACCGGCGATTTTAAATGCCATTTCCGAAGAGTCCACGGAATGGTAAGAACCGTCATAAACGGTGGCCCGGAAATCCACGACCGGGAAACCCGCGAGCATCCCTTTTTGGGAAGCCTCCTGGATGCCCTTGTCAACGGCCGGAATATATGTCTTGGGAATGGAGCCCCCCACAATTTTGTCCACAAATTCGTAGCCTTCGCTCCGCTGCAGGGGCTCGAATTCCACCCAGCAGTCGCCGAACTGTCCGTGACCGCCGGATTGCTTCTTGTGGCGCCCCTGGACCGAAACTTTTTTCTTGAAGGTTTCCTTGTAGGGGACTTTCGGGATTTCGAGGTTGACCTCGACATTGTATTTCCGCCTGAGTTTTTCAACCGTGGTTTCGATGTGTATCTGCCCCATGCCGGTGATCAGCGACTGGCGGATTTCCTCGTTCCGTTCGAGCTTGAGCCCGGGATCTTCCTCCATCAACTTGCTGAGCGAGGAGAAAATCTTGTCCTCGTCCCCCTTGCTTTTCGGTGAAATGGCGAACGTGACAACGCCTTGAAGCGGCTCGGCAGTCTTGTAGAGAATCGGATTGGCCGGATCGCAGATCGTATCGCCGGTTACGGTTTCCTTGAGTTTGGCAACCGCCACGATGTCGCCCGGGCCGGCACCGGAGGCGGGTTTCTGCTCCTTGCCGTGAATCTGTAAAAGCTGGTTGAAGCGCTCTTTGGTGTCCCGGGTGGCATTGTAAAAACCGCCATCCGATCCGAGGCTTCCGGATAATACCCGGAACAGGGTCAACCGTCCTGCATATGGGTCGGCCAACGTTTTGAATACCAGGGCTGAAAACGGCGCATCCGGGGATGGTTCCCGTTGAATCTCATTTTCCGTGCCCGGTTCGAACCCGGTTTTGGAACCCCTGTCCTGGGGGGAGGGGAGGGTATCCACCATGAGCGAGGCAACCAGGTCCATGCCGATGTTCAGGGTTGCGGACCCGCAGATCACCGGAACGAACGTTTTTTCGATGGTGCCCTTGCGAAGGGTCGCGATGATTTCTTCGTGGGTAAGCTCTTCCCCTTCCAGGTATTTTTCCACGAGAGAGTCGTCGGCTTCCGCGATGTTCTCGATCATCGCCTCCCGCTCTGTTTCCACCTGCTCCTGCATGTCCGCCGGTATGTCGGTCTTGACGGCTTTGCCGTCTTCATATGTATAGGCCTGCATGTTTACCAGGTCCACGACGCCTTTAAAGTCCGCCTCTTTGCCGATAGGGAGTTGAAGGATAATCGGTTTCGGAGAAAAAATCTGGGCGGCATCTTCAAATGCCTTGTAGAAATCGGCGCGCTCCCGGTCGACCTTGTTGATGATAATGATGCGCGGCATGTCGTATTCATCGGCAAATTCCCAGGCCTGTTCCGTCTGAACCTTGACGCCGTCGATGGCGTCGATGACCACTGCGGCGCCGTCGGCTCCCTGCATGCACAAGCGGGTATCCGAGAAAAAATTCTGATCGCCCGGCGTATCGATGATATTGACGGGGTGCTTGGTCCAGGTAAACTGGTGAAAAGCGGAAGATATGCTGCTTTTTCGCTTTAATTCCTCGGGTTCGAAATCCATCACGGCATTGCCTTCGTCAACGGAACCAAACCGGTTCGTGACGCCCGAGTTAAACAACAATGCTTCTGCCAGGGAGGTTTTTCCGGAACCGCCGTGCCCGACCAGCACAACGTTTCGTAATTTTTCAGTCATTTCGCTTTTCACTCCTCTCAGTTGCTGGATGTATGTAAAAGAGAATTTATGTTCTGGAAAATGGAATCGAGTTTAACCTTCTTATAAGTTTGACAAAAAAAAATCAACCGTAAAACGTTGAAATGTGTCCCTAACCGGCAGCACGGCCAAGCAGCATGATGAACTCCCGGTTTCCCTTGGGCCCGGAAATCGGGGAGGGGGTTATGCCCACGCAGGTCAGGCGGCATTTTTCATGAAAAAAGGAGGCAAGGCGTTGCAGGACGGCGTCATGCAGGACGCCGTCCCTCACCACGCCTCCCTTGCCCACCTGGTCTTTTCCGACTTCGAACTGGGGCTTGACCAGCGCCAGTATTTGCCCGGCCGGCTTTAAAAACATCCGGACGACCGGGACCACGATTTTAAGGGATATAAAGGAAACATCGATGGTCACGATATCAAAGGGGGCGGGCAGGTTTTCGGGGGTCATGTACCGGATATTGGTCCGCTCGATGACTTGGACCCGCCTGTCATTGCGTAGTTTCCATGCCAGCTGCCCGTATCCGACATCGACCGCGCAGACGCTTTTTGCCCCCCGCTGCAGCAGGCAGTCGGTAAATCCACCGGTTGAAGCCCCCACGTCCAGGCATTTTGCATCCGCCACATCGACGCCGAAAACATCAAGGGCGTGCTCGAGTTTCAATCCGCCCCGACTGACGAACTTGAGATCCTCCGCCCGGCTCGTGATGACGGCATCGACCCGGACAAACGCGCCGGGCTTGTCAACAGGCGCATCATCCACAAGGATGTTTCCGGCCATGATCAGAGCCTGGGCACGCCCCCGGCTTTCCGCCAGCTGTTTTTCCACAACAAGGGTGTCCAGCCGTTTTTTGGATGGTTTTTTCGCAGGCGTTTCCGGTCGTTCTGCGCCCTTTATGCGGACGCTCTGCTTTTTTGTGTGCCTGTCGTTATTCATCGTTGACAAGCTGCTTTGCAATTATAACGATGCCATCGGCATCCAGGCCGTACTTTGCGCGGAGAATTGATTTTTCCCCGTGCTCCAGGAAAGTATCGTCAATACCGATCCGTTTTATCCGGTATCCGGCAATTTCCGCGTCGGCAAGGCATTCAATGACCGCGCTGCCAAACCCCCCGGAAAGAACCCCTTCCTCAACCGTTATCACACGCGGAATGCGCCTTACCAGCGATATGACAAGTTCTTTATCCAAGGGTTTTACAAACCGGCAGTTGACCACGGTTGCAGAGAGGTTTTCGGTTTCAGCCAGTTTTCGGGCCGCCTTGCAGGACTCAAGAACGCTGTGTCCAATGGCAAAAATCACCACATCGTCCCCATGGACAAGAAGTTCGGCTTTTCCAAGACAAATGGATCCGTTGGCATCCGATTCCGGCGGCGCGATTTCGATTGCATCCCCCCGGGGATATCGCAAGGCCACCGGTCCGTTCTGGGCAGCGGCAAACCGGAGCATTTTTTTCAGTTCTTCGCCGTCTTTGGGGGCCATTACGACCATGTTGGGCAGGGAACGGAGGTATGCCAGATCAAAAAGGCCGTGGTGCGTGGGGCCGTCTTCCCCCACGATGCCGCCCCGATCCACGGCAAAAACGACGTGCAGGGAATCCATGCAGATATCGTGAAGTAACTGGTCATACGCGCGCTGCAGAAAAGTGGAATAGATCGCCACCACCGGGATAAACCCCTCGGTCGCCATGCCACCGGCAAACGTCACGCCGTGCGGTTCGGCAATGCCCACGTCGAAAAAGCGATCCGGAAATTTTTCCGAAAAGGGAACAAGTCCGGTCCCTTCCGGCATGGCTGCGGTCACTGCAACGATTTTTTCATTCTCTTCGGCCAGCGCAAGCATGGTTTCGCCAAATGTCCGGGTATAGGAAACGCCGCACGAACCGTTCACGTCATTGCCGGTTTTCACCTCGAAGCAGCCCACACCGTGGAAATACACGGGATTTTTTTCCGCAGGGGGATACCCTTTTCCCTTGGTGGTGGCGACGTGCAGGAGCACCGGCTCGTTCTGATTTTTGATATTGGAAAGAATATCGATCAACTGGTCGAGCCGGTGCCCCTTGATGGGGCCGAAATAGGAAAAATTGAAGGATTCGAAGAGCATGCCCGGCGTGACCAGTGCTTTGAAAGATTCCTCGGCGCGTTTGGCAAGATAATAGGCGTCGTTTCCGATTCTGGGCAGTGATCGCAGCAGTTCACCGATTTCCTTGCGCCAGTCCTGGAGATACCGGGAGGAAAAGGTCCGGCTCAAAAGGGAGGAAAGCGCGCCCACATTGGGGGAGATGGACAGTTCATTGTCGTTTAAGATGACGATGAGGTCCTTGTCGAGATCGCCGGCATGGTTGAGCCCTTCATAGGCCAAGCCGGCGGTCATGGAGCCGTCTCCGATAATGCAGATAACCTTGTCCCGCTGTTTTTTCAAGTCTTTGGCGCAGGTGATGCCCAAACCGGCGGAAATCGATGTGCCGCTGTGTCCGGTTGAAAACGCATCGCAGGGGCTCTCCGATGTGCGCGGAAATCCGGATATTCCGCCATGCTGCCGGAGCGTAGAAAAGCGTTCGCGCCTTCCGGTCAGTATCTTGTGCGTATAGGACTGGTGGCCGACGTCCCAGACGATCTTGTCTTTTGGAACGTCAAACACGTAGTGAAGCGCTATGGTCAGCTCTACGACTCCCAGGTTGGAAGCCAGGTGCCCGCCGGTTTTTGATACCACGTCAACGATCAGCTGCCGGATTTCCAGTGCAAGGTTGTGGAGCTCGGAGCGGGGGAGCTTTTTCAGGTCTTCCGGTGAATTGATGTCATCGAGCAATGCCATTTGGTTTACCTTTTTCTTTCAAGTATATATCGTGCAATGGCATGAAGCGGAGCCGCCTTGCTGCCGAAAATCGAAAGTGCGTCCAGTGCAAGGGCCACCTGTTTTGCAGCATATGTTTTGGATTCATCAAGGCCCATAAGGGCAGGGTACGTCGCTTTGAGGCGCAGTTCGTCGGTGCCGGTGGATTTTCCCATGATTTCCGGGTCGCCTTCCACATTTAAAATGTCGTCGGTTACCTGGAATGCCAGTCCGATACTGCGGGCATAGGTCGAAAGGGCTTCCACCTGCGCGTGCGTGCCGCCGCCGGCAATCGCGCCCCCCACGACTGCAGCCTCGATCATCGCGCCGGTTTTCAACTCGTGGATTCGCCGGAGCGATGCAAGATCCGTTTCTTCCCCCTGTGCACCCACATCGAGCATCTGCCCGCCTGCCATTCCGCGATTGCCGGAAGCATGAGCGATTTTTGCAATAATTGCAAGCTGCTGTAACGGATCATCCATGGATTCGGCCGGTTCTGAAAGGATTTCAAAAGCCAGGCTGAGCAGCGCGTCTCCCGCCAGGATGGCGGTGGCTCCATCAAAGCGGATATGGCAGGTGGGGCTTCCCCGCCGCATATCGTCGTCATCCATTGCCGGCAGGTCATCATGGATCAGCGAATAGGTATGAATCATTTCCAGGGCGCAGGCTGTTCGCATGACAAGCTCGGTTTCACCGGCGCCAACCGCCTCTGCCGCAGCGATGCAAAGGACGGGCCGGAGGCGCTTGCCGGAGCCCATGAGGCTGTAATGCATGGCCTCGAAAAGACGCGAGGAGGCGCAATGATCCGTCAGAAGGGTATGAAGGCGCTCGTCGATGACCCGGCGCTTTTGGTCGAGATACGCCCCCAGCTCAAATAGGGATGAACCGGAAGGGTCACTCTTTTTCTGTGTCATTTTCCAGTCCGTTTCGCGCTTCGGATTCAAACGGGGTTTTCTGGACCGCGCCGTTTTGCTGTTTTAGCAGCAGGGAAATCTTCTTTTCGGTTTCATCGAGCTTTTCAAAGCAGGCCCTGGACAGATTCATGCCCTCCTCGAAACGTTTCAATGCTTTTTCAAGGGGCAGGTTGCCGGCTTCCAGCTCTTCAACGATTTTTTCAAGCTGCGCCATATTCTCTTCAAATGATTTTTTTGCCATTTTTATTCCTTTTTTTCCACAAGACAGGTCATTTTTCCTTTGGACACAATGACTTCAACATGTTGTCCCGTGACCACCTGGTCGGTACCCGTGACGACCGTCCGATCCGGCATTCTGCGGACGATGCTGTAGCCGCGCTCCAGCACGGCACTGGGGTTAAGCCCCGACAGCCTCGAAGCAAGGGCTGCAGCCCGGGTTCGCTGCAACTGCATGGAGGCGTTTATACCCGTTTCCATGCGGGCGCGGCACCGCATGACATTCTCCCGCAAAACAGATGCCTGCCGGGACGGGGAAACCGCATGCAGCCGGCTGTGCTGCCAGACCAGATGCTGCTGCTTCTGCCGGAGAAGATTTTTGATCGCGTTGGCCATGCGCGTTGCCTGGTCGTCGAGGCGAAGCATCATGTCATCGAGCCGGCGCCGCGGATGGACAAGCCGACGGGACAATTTATGCGTTTTCACCCGTTCGTCGTCAATATACCGGATCATTTTGGCGGAAAGGCGTTTGGTATAGGTCTGCAGGGTGTATACCAGATCGGTTTTGACGGGTACGACAAGTTCGGCCGCAGCCGATGGCGTGGGCGCACGCAAATCAGCGGTGAAATCGGCGATCGTAAAATCGGTTTCATGGCCGATTGCGGATATGACCGGTATTGCAGAGGCAAAGATTTCCCGCGCCACGGCTTCGCTGTTAAAGGCCGCCAGGTCTTCGAGCGATCCGCCGCCCCGGGCGAGAATGATTGTGTCCGCCCCGGTGCTTTCGCTGGCCATTTGCATGGCGGAAACGATCTCTTCGACAGCGCCGTCCCCCTGCACCTTTACGGGTATGATGTCAATGGGAATATTTGGAAAGCGCCTGTGGACGATCCGTATGATGTCATGGACAACCGCGCCCGTGGGGGAGCTGATAATGGCGATTTTTGAAGGAAGAAAGGGAATAGGGCGCTTGTGTGAAGCATCGAAAAGACCTTCTGCGGCCAGTTTTTTTTTGAGCTGTTCAAATGCCGCCTGCAGGGCGCCGGCGCCTGCCGGCTCCAGGTATTCAAAAATGACCTGGTATGCCCCCCTGGGCGGATATACGCTGATCCGGCCGAAACCGGTAACCGACATGCCGTCTTCGGGCGCAAATTTCAGTGCGCGGTTCTGCCCCTTGAACATGACCGCGAAAATCTGGGCGCCGGCATCCTTGAGAGTGAAATAAAAATGGCCGGATGATGGAACGCGGAAATTGGAAATTTCCCCGGTAATCCAGATAAATGGGTATGTTTTTTCAAGCAATGCTTTAAGTTCCGAGGTAAGCTCGGTTACCGTCAGAACCGTGCGGCCGGTGCCGGCCGGATCATTTTCCTGCATGTTCAACTATCCTGAAATTCAAAAACACTGATAAACAAATGTTCCTTGTCTTGTGACTTTTTACGAAGGAATCAAAGTTGATAAACAAATTGTTCCAGCCAGAAAACACGTGTTACCGGAATAAATTTGTAAAACTAGCACAATAAAAGGCAGAAATGCAATCCTTATGTGGCATAGGGGGTAAAAATCAATTCTGCTCAACTATTTAACGTCTGATAAGAAATATTATGTAAACTTTGCTTTGGGCGGGCAAATGCCGGGAGTTGACTTGGTTTGCAATGGCCAAAATGCAAACCAGTCCCCCTGCCTCGGGCCTTGTTTCTTTTTTCGGTTTCTGGTTTTGGGCTGTCGGTTTTACGGGTGAAAAATAAATTCTCGCACGGCGGGAACGATGTAGATGTTGTCAAGGGGTTTGGATCGCAGACACGCGGAAAGAAGATCGATTTTCTCAGACAGCGGCAGGTGTTTGTCCATGATAAAAACGTATTCCCCCTTTACCTGGCACAGGCCGCTTTTGGCATTCACGTTCGTTGCGCGAAGATTCTGTTCGGACACTTTTATTTCAAGTTTGGAGGCGGTGTCGATCAAATGTCGGTATAATTCTTTTTTTTTCATTTTTTTGCTTATTGTCCCCCGATTTGCCGATGAATCACATCGACGATATCGGAGCAGCAGCGCTCGGTCGTTTCCCGGTCCGGCCCTTCGACCATCACCCGGCACAACGGCTGGGTGCCGGAATACCGGACAAGAACCCGGCCCTTTCCATCCAGCTGTTTTTCCACATTACGGATGATCTTTGCGATTTCCGGAATGTCATAGATGTCGATTTTTTCCTTGATTTTCACGTTTTTGAGCACTTGGGGATAGACCGTCATGATACCGGCCAGTTCGGACAGCGGCAGGCGGGTTTCCTGCATGATCTCCAGGAGCCTTAGCCCCGTGAGGATGCCGTCCCCGGAGGTGTGACGGTCTAAAAAAATCATGTGCCCGGAATCCTCACCGCCGATAACGGCTCCTATCTTCTGCATTTCCGCCAGCACGGACCGGTCACCCACGTCGGTTATGCTGTGCGCAATATCGAGTTCCGCCAGCAGGTTTTTCAGGCCGACATTGCTCATAACCGTGCTGACCACCCGGTTGTTGATCAGCTTTCCGGCGGCTTTCATCTGTTTTGCGCAAATGGCGAGGATTGTATCCCCTGTGACAGGCCTTCCCTTCTCATCCACGGCAATCAAGCGGTCGCCGTCTCCGTCAAATGCAAGGCCGATATCGGCGTCTGTTTCAATCACTTTTTGCTGCAGTGTGGACAAATGCTCGGAGCCGCAATCGGTATTGATATTGAAGCCGTCGGGTTCGTTGAAAAGACTGGTCACCTCCGCCCCCATCCTTTCAAAAACCAGGGGGGCGACCCGATACGTGGCCCCGTTGGAGCAGTCAAGAACCGCCTTTACGCCGGAAAAACGGACATCAAGCAGCCCGGATTCGAGAATGAAACGGACATATTGCTCCTCCAATCCGTTTTCACGGATCACCCTGCCGATGGGATTGTTCTTGTCGGCCGGAAGAAGGCCGGCTTTGTTTTGGAGCACCGCTTGTTCGATGCGTGCTTCCGTGTCCAGGGAAAGCTTGAAACCGTCCTTGTCGAAAATTTTAACGCCGTTATCCGAATAGGGGTTGTGCGAGGCCGATACCACGATCCCGGCGTCGTATCCCATGCGCCGGGTCAGGTACGCAACAGCGGGTGTGGGCAATACGCCGCACAGGCGGACATCCCCCCCTGCACTGCAAATGCCGGCGGCAAGGGCGTTTTCGATCATATCCCCGGAAATACGGGGATCCTTTCCAATGAGGATGGTTGCCCGGTGATTGTGTTTCAGCAGACGTGCCGCAGCGCGGCCGACATTCAGCATGGTTTCGGGGACAATCGGGTATCTGTTTGCTTCCCCCCGGATTCCGTCCGTTCCAAATAGAGAGCCCATCATGTCATTTCCATGGGATAAATAATATTGACGGCTTCGTAAAAAGCCCAATATCTGCGTTGCGCACAATTTTTGAAGAATCTCACGTACGGCAAAGTACGCTCAATGCTTCAAAAATAGCACGCGCCTTGATCTTGAACTTTTACTTTGCCGTCCAAAATCGACTTTTACGAGTTCATCAATATTACGGTTCAAATGCCGGAATTGCTTTCAGCCACCGGGTCATGGCTCCGTCGACAATGCCCTGGAGCCATGCCGTTCCGGTTTGAGCGTCTTTTTCGCCAAGATACTGAATAACCTTCACATAGTCTTTGTTGCCGTACGACTCAATTTTTTGGTCGAGGGCATCCAGAAATCGTTCCCGCAGGCGGTCGTCCCCCTGCTGCTTTTCCATATCCTCCAGAATACGCTCTTTCAGAAGGCCTCTGTTTTCGTATAACGCATGTCTTTTCGGCGAAAGCGCTTCGGCCGCGGATCCAATTTTTTCGATAAATGCCATTAATCGGGATATGCGCTCCCCTGCGGCACCAACAAGCGTTAAGGTAAGCCCCTCCATAAGGGGCAGCGGCATGTTTTCAGAGACAAACCGGGTGCGTACATGTCCGTACCATCGCATCAGCGCTGCCAGGCCGGCGATGTAGTGAAGGTTTTTCAGGACAATCGCCTTGATGTTGCGGAAAAAATCCGGATGGTACGCGATGTTGCCGCTTTTTGCCGGCCCGCCGAAAATCAGCCGGTTTTCCCGGAGTTCATCGGAGCGGCATATGGTGCCGGCGGCGGTTACGGTTCCGAAAGCCAAGCGGGCCGGCCCTACCAGTCCCCCCTGCCCCCCGAGAAAAATCGGTTCCCGGTTGAGCATGACGCCGCCGGGAACGTCCCCCAGCATCGAGGGCGTTGCCTTGTCCTGCTGCGGCGTAAAATTGAAATGGATATAGGAGCTGCCGACTTCACTGTGATTTTTCGGGCCGGTTCCCCCTGCCATGAGGCAGTCGCAAAAGTTGATCAGGCTGCCCAGGGTAACAAACGGAAACAGAATGGTCTGCTTGAGCCCCACCTGGTGGGCCGCACTCGCATATTCCTCGAAAATGGTCCCCTCCCGGACGTGCCCCCCGGCGCCTACAGCGGCACCGCGCAAAAATACGCTTTTTGTAAAGTATCCCCCTTTTAAAGATACGTCGGGGCCGATCCAGCAGTTGTCGATCGTCGCCGGCGCTTCCGCCCCGATAACCGATCCGCTGCAGATCAGGGTGTCTTTTCCCCGGATTCTGGTACCGGCGTGAATCGTGACCTTTGATTCGATCCGCTCCGGATTCACGCTTTGGTCGATGTGCACGCTTTCCGGGCAGTAAATGGTTACGCCCTTTTGCATCAGCCTGGAATGCATCATTTCCGCACCTGTTCGGCCGTTGCGGCCTGTTTGCCTGTCGGCGTTTTTGTGGTAATTTTATGGGTATGGTTTGTTAAAAATTGCATTTGATCGGTTGATATGTAATGATATTGTCTTTTTTTAAATTGGACAGACGGCGTGTCCGCGCACGTATTATAAAGAAAGTGACAAAATATGCAAACCATTAAACGATTCAGGCTGCTCACCCGAAGCGATCTGGACGGCCTCGTGTGCGCTGTTTTGCTCCGGCACCTGGACCTGACGCAGGATATTGTTCTCATCGATTCCCCGGGGGCGATGTCCGCCGGCAAAGTGGAAGTGAAACCCGGGGATATTATCGCCAATCTGCCGTATGTTCCCGGAGTGCACCTCTGTTTTGATCACCATGTATCCGAAACCATAAGAAATTCTCCCGCCCCCGGCTATATTATTGATCCGGATGCCCCGTCCGCCGCAAGGGTCGTGTATACGTACTACGGCGGAGAAAAAACGTTTCCGCCCATCTTCAATGAAATTATGAGCGCGGTGGACAAGGCCGATTCGGGCGATTTTACCCGCCGTGAAATTCTTTATCCGAACGGCTGGCCGCTATTGAATTTTCTGGTGGACAAACGAACCCGTATCGAGGAATGGGGAAAATTCGCCATCAACGAAACCGCTTTTAAAAAGCAGGTTATCGATTGGATGGGGAAAATGACCATCGATGAAATCATGGAAACGCCCGATGTAAAGAAGCGTTCAGATATTTACTTCGAATATGAGGAAAAATACCGGCAGCAGCTGGCATCCATTGTTACAATAATAGATAATATCGCCGTGTTCGATTTCCGGAAATCCCGCCGGATTTATCCCGGCAACCGCTTTGTCATTTACGCGCTGTATCCCGATTGCAGCGTGTCAATACAGATCAAGCAGGAACAGGAGAACAACGTCACCACTTTTTCCGTGGGCAAGTCAATAATAAACAAGACCTCCCATGCCAACATCGGGGAGTTGATGTATTCCTACGGAGGGGGCGGCCACAGGGCGGCCGGCGCCTGCCATGTGGATAATAACGCGGTGGATCGGGTGTTTGAAGAAATTGTGGAACAACTGAAGCAATAAGGGGGCATCATGACATACCAGTCCGACGAAGCAGATGCATGGCGGTCTTTGGGATCGCATGCAGAAAGGATGGACGCGCCGGAAAATCACCTGTCATTTCTCATGGCAAAGGAAAACCGTTTTGCCGAATGCACGGTTACAGGCGGCGGCATTCTCTATGACTACAGCCGGCAGAGAGTGGACCGTGATGTGATGGCATCCCTTATTGGGCTGGCAAAAAACAGGGGGTTGATGCAGCAGTTTCTGGATATGACCCGGGGAAAAACCGTCAACCGGAGCGAAAACCGGGCGGCCTTGCATACGGCCGCCCGGGATTTTTCAGGACGGGAAATTACCGTAAACGGGGTCGATGTTGCCGCGGAAGTCCGCCGGGTGCGTGAAGAAATGAGAGAATTTGCCCACAAGGTGCATTCCGGATCCCTTACCGGAACCACGGGGAAGCGGTTTGAACATGTCGTCGTCATCGGCATCGGCGGATCATACCTGGGGACAGAATTTGTCGCAAAAGCGCTGGAGGGCGCTGCCGATAAAGGCGTATCCCTTCATTTCCTGTCCAATGTCGATATTGACTGCTTCGGCGCCATTGCCCGTGTCATTGATCCGGAAACCACGATGTGGATTGTCATATCCAAAAGCTATACCACCACGGAGACCATGGCGAATGCGCGGCAGGCGGAGACATTCATACGCCGGCACAACCTTGAACCGAAAGATCACATCGCTACCGTAACGGCCAAAGGAAGTCCCGGGGATGATCCGGACAATCCGGTTCTGGGTGCGTTTCACATGTTTGATTTTATCGGAGGGCGGTTCAGCGTCACATCGGCTGTCGGCGGGGTTCCGCTGAGCCTCTACGTGGGATACGACCGGTTTGAACGATTTCTAAAAGGAGCGGAAGAAATGGACGGGCACGCAACGGACGCGGATCCGGAAGAGAATGCCCCGCTGCTTGCGGCCTTGATTTCCGTCTGGAACAATAATTTTTTGGGCTATGCGGCCAACGCTGTCATCCCCTATTCCACCCCCCTGTCCAAATTGCCGGCCCACATTCAGCAGCTGTACATGGAAAGCAACGGCAAGGGCGTTACCGGGGACGGCATCCTCCTTGAAACGCAAAGCGGTGTGATTGTTTTCGGGGAGCCCGGCACCAATGCACAGCACTCTTTTTTCCAGCTGGCCCACCAGGGACGCCCCTTTCCCATTGATTTCATCGGCGTGGTCAACCCCCATCACGGCAGCTATACCCAGCGTTCAAAAGGGGTAACCAACCACCAGGAGTTGTGGGCAAACCTGATCGCACAGCCACGCGCGCTTGCGGCCGGAAAAGCCGCACCGGATGATCCAGCCCGGCACTTTCCCGGCAACCGGCCGTCTTCAACCATAGTGATCAATGACCTTTCCCCTGAAAATATCGGACGCCTGCTCTCCTTTTACGAGGCAAAAACCGTTTTTGAAGCCTTTGTCTGGGATATCAATCCCTTTGACCAGTTCGGCGTGGAGCTGGGCAAGACCATGGCCGGGGAAATCCGGTCCAGCATGGCCCGGAAAAACGAAGACCCGGACTACCGATTTGATGGCGTGGGAGAAATTGAACGCGCCTACCTCGATATTCTCTCAAAAGGGGGCGTGTAAAAAGCAGGGGTCGGAAAGAAGCGGATGGAGGACAGGGGGCCCATGGGAGACAGCGCAGCGTGTCCCCCATGGGCGGTTTTGTCATTTCTCTACAGCCTGTAAATCATGGCGCCCCATGTCAGGCCTGCGCCAAGTGCCGCAAACAGGACGTTGCTCCCTTTGCCGATAAGGCCCATTTCAATCGCCTCGTCAATGGCAATGGGTATACTCCCCGCGGTGGTATTGCCGTATCTCTGGATGTTGTGAAACATTTTTTCGTCGGGCAGCTTCATGGACTGTTGAAATGCCTGGTTGATCCGGAGGTTCGCCTGGTGGGGAATGACCAGGTCGATATCGCCGATTTCCATGCCGGCCTGTTCAAGAACAACCTTTGATACCTGCGGAAGGCGGGTAATGGCCAGTTTAAAAACATTCCGCCCGTCCATTTTCGGATAATGCCTGCCTTCTTCAAGCATCTGCATGTCCAGGCGGGGATTGAGCCGCGACGCCGGTGCTTCGACCATAAGGGCATCGGCATATTTTCCCTGGGAATGCACCGAACATCCCAAAAGGCCGGTTTTTTCGTTTGTCTCTACACCCTCAAGACAGATGGCGCCGGCGCCGTCACCGAAAATCACCGTGACATCCCTGCCCCTGTTTGAAAGTTCCAGGCCGGTGGAGTGAACCTCCGAGCCGACAAAGAGAACTTTGTTTGCGTAGCCGCTTTTAATGTATGCATCGGCAGTCATCATGCCGAAGAGAAAACCCGTGCACTGCTGCCGTATATCCAATGCGGGCGTATCCTTCAGGCCAAGTTTGTGCTGCAGAAGGCAGCCGGCGCCGGGAAAATAAATATCCGGGCTCAAGGTGGCAAAAATAATGATATCGATGTCTTCAGGCGCCCAGCCCGCCCGGTCCAGCGCTATTTTCGATGCTTCCAGGCCGAGGTCGGATGCCCCGACGCCGCCTTCTTCGGGGATCCATCTTCGTTCCTGAATGCCGGTTCTCTGTTGAATCCATTCGTCGGATGTTTCCATCCACTGTGCCAAATCATGATTGGTTACCACCCTTTCAGGCAGGTAACGGCCGGTCGACCGGATAATCGATTGTTTCATATTAAGCTCCTGATTGATATATCATTGCACCGAGGCGCAAAACGGTTGTAACGCGTAAGCCACTGCAGGAAAAATTAGGTATACAGGGCGTAGACCGCCTGTCAGGTCGATGATGACGGTTGCGGGACTGATTTTTCATGCCCCGATTTTTCATGTCGATGATGTCGACCCGGTTGTTTGCAATATGATTTGGCAGCAGATGATCGTCGCCCGTTAGGACTCGACCTCGGCACTTTCTTCTGCTTTGTTCACATTTTTTGCCACGGGTCCGCGCTGGCTTTCTTCGATATCGAAGGATACGAATTCGCCTTCAGACAGCGTTTTAAATCCGGATTGATTGATGGATGAATAATGAACAAAAATCTCGCGCCCTTCTTCCTGCCGGATAAAACCATACCCTTTTTTGTCGTTAAACCATTTTACTGTTCCGTTTGCCAAGACTGAACCTCCTTTTCTTGAAGCGTTGTACCAACCACGGTTTGCATTCGCCATCCCCGGTTTTTTTCGCTTATTGGAAACCGGGAAGCATGATTTCAACAGTATATTTCTGTTTTAAAGACGTGATATACGGCTGCAGTCGGCTTGCAACGCCCTGCCGCCGGATCTCCTTTGCAATGGTGTCCCTGACGTCTTCAAGAGGCTTTGTCTCTTCTGCCTGGCGGTCTTCAAGCCGTATAATATGATAACCGAACCGGGTTTCAACAACATCGCTGACATCGCCGATTTCGAGCGCAAATGCAGCATCTTCAAATGGCGCAACCATCTGCCCCCGGGTGAAATAGCCCAGGTCCCCCCCGTTCTGACCGCTCGGACAATCCGAGTGCTCTTTTGCAAGTTCCTGGAAATCCGCGCCGTTTTGGATCGAATTTCTGATTTCTTCAATTTTTGTCCGTTCCCCGGACGCATTCCCGATAAGTATATGCCGGGCCCGTATCCGCTCGGGAGTCCGGAACTTCTCGGTGTTGGCATCGTAGAAGGATTTGATGTCTTCCTCGGAAACCGTAACTTTCGACGCCAGTTCCTGTTCAATAAGCGCCTCAATGGTCATGTTGCTGCGAATTTCACTTCTTAAAAAATCCAGCGTATACCCCATCTCCTCGATTCGTTGTTCAAAACCGGCGGCATCCGGAAAATCATTTTTGATTTTATCAATTTCAGCTTCGACGACTGCAGGGTCAATTTGAATGCCCCTGGCCTCGCTTTCCTGGAGAAGCAGTTCTTTTTCAATCAGGGAGTCCAGAATGATTTTTTTCAGCTCGTCGAGCTGATGATCTTCAAGGCGGAATCCCATCTCGTCGTAGCTGCTCTTGACCATGTCAATGTTTTGTTCGAACTCTTCCATGGGAATTTTTTTATCATTGACAACGGCCACGTATTCTAAGCCTTCCGCCTCCGCATTACCGTTTGCTTTCTGGGAAGCGGCGGCGAAATCTGCAGTGAGGAATGCAAACGCGATTGCGAATGCAAACAGGGCAAACATCGTTGTTGAAATAATGGGTGAACAAGATTTTTCGCGCAAGCGGGGCTCTCCTTGGGCAATATCGGTTAGGCTGTCAGGTCAGTGCAAATGGGATATGGATTATCCGGACCAAAGGGGCAGCAGGATGTTTCAGGATTCTTGGAATAACGGAAGGAGTAGGTGTTAAATAAAACAAGCGTTAACTCTTTTTTCTTTGCCATCGGAAAAACGACTTTTTACGAGTCCATCAAACATTCTTCGTGTACAATTTATATAAAAAATAAAAAACCGATGATCAAGTTTTTTTTACGATGCGGTTCATGCAACAGGCATTAACCGTTATTTTCCTTGTCTAGTATCTTTTCGCCTTCTTCAATACTGGTGACATTTTGTGCATGGTACCCCACTTCATACGAGATGTTGTCGAACTGAAAATGGGCCATGGTGCCCATGGGGCTGCGCACGCGGACGACTTTTGACATTCCTGCGTTAATAAGGTCCTGCTGTGTTTCCCGTATGTATTTTTCATAGATACCTTCAACGGGGTTATATTTGCGCAGATCGGTCAGGCATGTAAAACCGGTTTTCAGCTTTCCGCATTCCCTGCGGATATTCTCCACGATTTCATGCATTTCCGTTTCATCTTTTATAGCGCCAAACATGAGATACAGCCGGTTTTTTTTCTTGTCGATGGTTATTTGGTACATATCATTTCCATGTGTCCGTCTGGGTTCTATTCAGGTGGCAGTCGATTGACCGCATTTGCGGGTTGATCCATGCATACGCCATTGATCATTGTTTATTACAAAAAACACGATTTGTGTCAATTGTTTTACGAACGATGCGCCCTGTTTTTGGAGATATGCTTGAAATCATTGATGATTGCGTGTGGTGCAGAAGGCTGTAGAATAAAAAACAGCAAGGAGGCAAGGAATAAGGGGAAGGGTTGTTCCGGGTCACCCGTAAAATGGTCGGGACGGCAGGATTTGAACCTGCGACCCCAGCGTCCCGAACGCTGTGCTCTACCAGACTGAGCCACGTCCCGACATTTGGAGTGATTTGTATGTAAGTCTTATTGGATTGTCAACCAAAAATTACGGTAAAACCGGTTAAATTTTTGTCGATGGCCGATTTGTTGTGGCGTACTTACTTACTTAAAGGGGTGATTCAAAATGATCGTCTCATTCCTGCCGGGGCCCACAGATATCAAGTCAATGGGCGTTTCCGACAATTCCTGGATTCGCTGCAGGTAATTGCGCGTATTTTCCGGGAGATCATCCGCACTTCTCACGGAAGATATGTCTTCTTTCCAGCCGGGAACGGTTTCAAAGACGGGTTCGCATTCGCCCAAAACCTTCAGGCTGACGGGAAAATGATCAATGCGTTGATTTCTGTACATATAGCTTGTACAGATGTTGATTTCCTCTACACCCCCCAGCACATCAAGTTTGGTGAGTGCAAGCCCTGTCAGGCTGTTCAGCATAACGGCATTTCGGATCATGACCATGTCGATCCACCCGCATCGTCGTTTGCGACCGGTGGTCGCACCGAATTCAGCGCCTTTTTGCTGAAGGAAGTCGCCTGTAGCGTCAAACAGCTCCGTCGGAAACGGCCCCTCCCCTACCCTTGTGGTATATGCCTTGACAATTCCGATAATGCTGTCCATGCGCTTGGGACCGATGCCGCTGCCGCAGCAGGCGTTTCCGGAAATGGTGCTCGATGAAGTCACGTATGGATAGGTGCCGTGATCGATATCAAGATGGGTTCCCTGGGCCCCCTCAAAGAGTATTCGGTTCCCCTTTCGTACGGCCTTGTCGATCAGGACGGATATATCGCTTACATACGGGGCAAGCCGCTTTCGATACCCTTCATAGTCCCGGAGAAGTTGATCCACATCTATGGGATCAAGGCCGTGAAAGGAGGTGAGGTAAAAATTCTTTTCTTCGGCGACGCCCCGGACGTTTTTTTCAAAATCCTCATCCAGAAGATCGATAAACCGGATTCCCCTGCGCGCGGCCTTGTCTTCGTAGCAGGGACCGATGCCGCGCCCCGTGGTGCCGATTTTTCTGGATTTGCCGCAGCCTTCCCGGGCGGCGTCGATGGCTTTGTGATACGGCATGATCACATGAGCCTTCTGGCTGATTAAAAGCATATCCGGGTCGATCTGAATGCCTTTTCCGATCAGATAATCGATTTCCTCGATCAGCACTCCCGGATCAACCACCATGCCGTTGCCGATAATACATTGTTTTTTCTGAAGAATCCCCGAAGGTATCAGGTGGCTGATGAACTGTTCGCCGTCAACGACCATTGTATGGCCGGCATTGTTGCCTCCCTGGAACCGGACAACCAAATCGGAATACTCCGCGAGCAAATCGACAATTTTTCCTTTTCCCTCATCCCCCCACTGGGTTCCCACAATCACGAGATTCGACAATTGACGCTCCTTATGCGTTGAATCAATATCAGCGACATCACCTGCGGTTCCGCTTGGTTCTGAAAAAATCCACCAGCAGCTGCCTGCATTCGGCTTCACATACGCCGCTTGTTATTTTAAGATGGTGATTGAACAATCTTTTTTCCGAAAAATCAAACAACGATCCGGCCGCCCCCCATTTGGGATCATACACGCCGAAAACGACCCGCGCCACCCTGGCGTGAACCGCCGCGCCCATGCACATGGCGCAAGGCTCGACCGTAGCATAGAGGGTCGTATTTAACAAGCGATAGTTTCCCACATACGCTGCCGCCTGCCGAATCGCCAGGATTTCTGCATGTGCGGTCGGGTCGCACAAAGCGATCGTCCGGTTGCACGTTTCGCCAAGAACCGAGCCGTTCTCGTCTACAATCAGGGCGCCGACGGGTACTTCCCCCCTCTTTTCGGCAAGCCGGGCCAAGGAAATGGCCCGTTTCATGTAGACAGTATCCTTTTCAGGCGACAAAGAACAATCGTTGCAGGTGTCGTTCATGGTCAAACAAGGCAGGTTAATGGGTGGTCATTATATTTACTTCCGCAAAGTACCGAAAACCTTTTTCGGGTTTTTGCTTTTGCTATGCATCTCCCGTTTTTTCAAACGTTCAAAATCAATCATACCACCCCAACCGGTTTCCAGGGTGTCTGCCAGGATTTTTCGGTAATACCCTTTTTCAATGATATTCCCCTCGTCGTCCCGGATTTCATGAAGGGCCGGTGCGGGTCTGCAATCGGTATATTTTCGGATCAGTTCCGTGCTTTTTTCATTCTCAAAAACCTTATACCCGGTAATATACGGGAAATATCCCTCCAGCAGCTGAATGCCTTTGATAATTTTACGGTAGCGCCGCATGCCCGTAACAAAATACAGGCTTGAATACCATCCTTTTTGGATCTGAATCATGGAAAGAAACAGCCAGCGCGGGACAAAACGGATTTTGGGAATTACGTGTCCGGGCACCGGGTCGTTGGCCGTGTAATAATGATATCCCATGTCATGCATATACCGGATCGTCGCGCTGCGGGATCCCATGGAGAGTCGCAGTGTCCCCCGATGGTATTGGTCTTTGGACATGATATCGGAGATCACCGCTGCGACCCAGTCCACCGGCACGATATCCGGGCGGTTCTCAGGGGCGGTCAAAAAGGGCAGCTTTCCCAGGTATCCCAGCATCATGACAACGTAGTGGAGGTTGTATGCCCTTGTCTTTCCGGTTCCTGCCGCGCCGCCGATAATGGTGGGTTCAAAAATAACGATGCGGTCATCGAGGCGCCGGATCTTATCGAGGAGAAATTTTTTTGCCTCGGCCTTGGTTTGTGCATAGGTGTTGTCCGGTTTCCCCGGATTGAAATCCGGATAATCCTCGGGTATCGGTTTTTTATATATGCCGTATGCATACCCCGTGGAAATATAATACAGGGTGGCCGGAGATTGGCCGGACGCCTTCCGATTTTCTTTTATCTCTTCAAACAGGGCATACATTTTTTTTGTAAAATCCACGTTTGAAATTTTGATATTCTCATACGGCTGGTCAAATCGCACATCTGCTGCGCCGTGAAGAATTTTTTCCACATTCTCGATCAATTCCCGGTACATGGCCGTATCGATGCCCATGTTTTCGTTTTCAACATCGATTTCAACCGCTGTGGAGCGCTGTATAAGGGATTCTTTCTGGGAGTAGCTCAGATCCATGGAGTTGGCCGTCGTTTCAAACCGCTCTTGAACATCCATGTCTTTTTTGCCGCGCCGGATGGCAAAATAAAAATAAGGATTCGCATCCTTTTTCATCAATTCTTCGACGATAATCGGCACAACGGTTCCGGTGATGCCTGTGATAAAATAATTCATGGGGAGTCTCGCTTCGGTCCGGACGGGGGTTAGGGTTATATTGCGATTGGCTGCAGAATGTTGCCTGAAAAACCAGGCAATTCTGAAAACAGCGAGCGTGATCCTGAAAAAATGGCATGATTCCGATGACATGTCAAGTTTCAAAAAAATCACGCGACCCATGACGAAAACCAAGCCGCCTTTCGCATCCAGATATGTACCCCAAACTTATTATTGACACCATCAAGCGCTTGGCGTATATAAGGCGCAATTTCATACGCGCCCGTAGCTCAGCTGGATAGAGTGCCGGACTACGAATCCGTAGGTCGCAAGTTCGAATCTTGCCGGGCGCGCCATAAAAATCAAGGGTTTACGATTCATTCGTAAGCCCTATTTTTTCTTTTTGGCCCAAAGAACCCAAAAAGAACACAAAAACCGGCTATTTTGTGGGTTGCAAGCTGTATGAAACGTCAGAAGCCCGCCATTATTTTTTTTGCATTCCCATCCTTCCTGTTGGCCGCCGACAACCTTTCCTTTTAAATACCTACAAGATCAAGTGGTAACGAAACCTTTACATACAAGTCAGATCCTGGTATACATTTTGGTACATAAAGCCGGTTCCTAATCTTTATGAGGCCACGTTTCTAAAAGTCATCGGCGATTTCTCATGGAATCTCCTTTTCATGGTTCCCAAGAACCGCCACGACGATCCCATCGATTCCCTGGTCGACTTTCCGGTGGATGCGAAACCCGATAAGCCGGATATCCGAGAGCCCAAGGAAAGGCTCCGCTAAGGAAAGGCTCCGCTAAGGAATATATCGTCCGTTTTGAAGACCGGACCGGTGACTGCTATCCCGAGACATTCCCGAAAAGAACTGTCATGCCTAAGGACACATTGTTAAGGATGCGAGCTTGAATTCCGTCAATTTATTTAATCGGGGAAATAATGTCACCTGGACTGCATTTGCTTTGTTGGTGTTGACAGCGATTGTTATCGTTTATGCCCTGCGCGCAGGATATGCCGGCGTTTTCTGGTTTAAGCCGCCGCTTGGAGGGTGTTCGCTATGGGTTTCGGAGGCCGGCGAGAATACCATTGACTATGAATTGATCAAAAAACGAGGAGGGATGTATGGCTGCCGGAAAGAGTTTCAACGGACTCAACAACTGGTTGAGAATGGCGGTGAAAAGAGCGGGTATGGGCGGACACCTGCATTCCATAACGAAAACCGGGCCTTTGCGCAACGAGATAAACTGCCACGGGGATGGCATTGCATTTATCAATTGTAGTCTTTTTGACGGTATTCATCCCGGGCTGCAGCCGGATATGACTGTATTCGTTGTCGGCGAAAAGATTGTCGAAGTTGGTTGTAAAGAGAAAGTTGCAATTCCGCAGAACTGTTTCACTGTAGATGCGTCCGGCAGGACATTAATGCCCGGATTGATTGATGGTCATGTCCATTTGTGCTCCCCGTTCACCTATGATGTCAATATCGCAGCGGTTCGCCAGATGAGAAGGCAGATCGCGCTGAATCATCTGCAGACCGTATATAGCGGCGTCACCACCGTTTGCGATATGGGCGGCCCCCGGGGAATTATCAAGGAGTTCCAGAAGCTTACAGATAAAAACGATCTGCCCGGACCGGGATCTTTAAACTGCTTTACATTAATTTCGCCGATCAGGGACAAAACACTTGGATATCCAACCCAGGTAAAGCGTATTGATCCCTTTCAGGCATGGCTTCTTGAAGGACAGGTGGCGACCCGGCCAAATACCATCACGGAACTCAAAAAGGTCTGCTACAAAATAAGAGATGACGGCGGCGATCATATTAAAACCACTTATCAACCCCATCCGTTCTCGGCCAAACAATTCTCTCGTCCGCAGGATTTCCCGGTTTTTGATGATGATTGGATGAGGGCAATCCTGCGGATTGGGCGGGAAACCGACATGGCTGTAAGCATTCATTCGCCGTTTGGACTGGGTACGGAAAAATGTGTGGACCTGGCAATTGAAACGGGGGCTGTGATCAGGATCCAGCATATGACCTTTGACACAGATCTCAAAGACACGGTTATCCATAAAATGCGCGATGCAGGGTATTTTATTATTCCCACGGTGATGGTCTACGGCGATGCGTTTGAAATGCCAAATTTTATTTCGTGGCTGGAAGAAAATCCGGAAACATTTATGACTCCTGAAGCCAACCGGCAGATTAAAAAAAGGATACAAAGCACCATCGCTAATGAGTCGCGTAGCGGGCAGGAGATTCTGGAACTTGATAATGTCTATTTCCGAAATCACTTCAATTTTGTAAGGCGCAATACCCAGGCAGCGCATGATGCTGGCATTATCGGCTTCGGAACCGATATCGGTGGGACGTATAGCGGATTTTTCGGCAGAATATGTGATGAAATAACACATTATACAAAATTGGGGATCTCAGCACCAGACATCATGAAGTATTTGACCTCGGTGAATGCAAAAATCCATGGACTCAACGACCGCGGTATTGTTCAACCGGGTGGAATCGCAGATTTAATCTTGCTTGATGGCAATCCCCTCGAAAATCCTGTTGCTTTGAGAAATGTACGGACGGTAATGAAAGGCGGCGTTTTTCTTAAGTATGACGGGGTGGGTCTCACATCCCTGTAATACCGGTCGCGCCTCAGCTTTATTACGATCCAAATTATGGTGTTGTGTTTAGATCCTGATTGATATATCCGGAAGCAAAAGAGGGAGAAATGATGAAATGAAACATATTTTACTGGTTAATCCACCTGTTTCCATCTATTTAAACAAGACCGCTTTTATACCGCTACCGTTGCTGGTTCTCGGCACATGCCTGAAACAAATTCAGGGACACGGCAACGAGTTTTCACATGAAGTGCTGGACCTGGATCTCATGCTCAAGCAGGGGATTCTTCCCGATGATGAGCGCTTTTACAGGAAAGCGGGCGACCTGATCCTTGAAAAAAATCCGGATATCATCCTTTTTACCGTGCACGGCCTAAACCACCTGGTGGTTTTGAAGCTTTCGAAACGGATAAAAAAACAACGTCCCTGCCTCATTGTTGTGGGCGGGGTCGGCCCCACACTAAAGGCCGGGGAAGCGCTTGCCCGGTGCCCGGACATAGACGTCATTGTCAAGGGAGAGGGAGAGCCTGTTATTGAGCACCTCATTCCAAAGGCTCTTGGAAACGGAGATTTTTCAAATGTTCCTTCGGTTGCATTCAGAAAAAATGGCAGTGTGGTTGAAAATCCAAGGGTTTATCTTGATGAAAACGAGCCAATACCCTCCCCGGATTACTCTTTGGTTAAAATCGGTGAGTACATTGCCCATAACACAAAAAATCCCTATGTTCACCCCGGTTTTGTTCTGATTGAGTCGGGGCGCGGATGCCCATACCGTTGTTCATTTTGCGCACCCGCAAAAATCTGGGGAGGGAGAGTGCGATACCGGCCCGTGCCGGAAATTATCGAAGAAATGATATATCTTGCTGAAAAAGGCGGAAATTTTAGTTTTTTTACCCAGGACAATCTCGAAAAGAAATTTCTTTTTGACCTGTCTAATGCGCTATTGGAAGAAAAAAAGAATATTTCGTGGGGCTGCTATTCACGGCTGGACCGTTTGCCGGATGATATGGCACCGCTGCTCTCACAAGCGGGCTGCAGGCTTATATTTACCGGTTTTGAAACGCCCAATCGCAATGCACAAAAGAAAATCCGGAAAGTGGTCAATTCCATCTCCACTTTTGAAAAATTGAAAATCTTCAATCATAATGGAATTCGCTTTATCGGAAGCTTTATAGCGGGTTTTTCCGGCGAGACCGAGGAAGAGCTGGACAACACCATGCACTTTGCCATCGAATGCGCAGTCGGACATGATTTTGAAGCCCTCAATCGGATGATCGATCAAACGGCGCAGGAAAATTTGCCATGGGCACCGGAAAATATTTGTGTTATCCACCCGCTTTTTTATATGCCGGGAACGGACGATTTTAACGAAGAGCAGGACACGCTGCATATTTCGCGATATTCCCTCCATCCGGACTGTTATGGCAGTTTTTTGTTCAGCCATGAAGAATTTAAGGATGACTGGTCCTTTCTCGGCAGCAATCCATACATCAATCACCTTCCGGAAGAACAAGTTCGATATTATTGCTCCACACTCCGCCTGTTTAATTTTTTGAACAGCCGCCCTTATTTTTTTGCTCTGCTGATGCGCGTGCAAAACAAAACCCCTCTGACTTTGCTCAAAGAGATGGTGGATAGTTTGGGCGAGGAGTTTGTTCTTTCGGAAAAAATCGAAATATTTGAAAAAAAAAGCAGGAATTACGTAAAGCAGTATCTGGATTTCGTTCCGCCCTGGACGGTCAAAAAGGGACAATAGACGGAAGGCTTCATTAACCGGTCTTGTTTTCTAATCCCCTTCGCTGTCCAGAACGTGGCGGATTGTTTTTGCGATTTGCTCAATGCTGATCGGTTTCATGGTAAAAGCGCGAATGCCTATTTTTAGAGCCTCTTCCTCGTTGATGGATCGGCTGAATCCTGTGCAAAGGATAATGGGAATGTCAGGCCGGATACGCAACATCTCTTCGGCCAATTTGGCGCCTGTTATACGGGGCATGGTCATATCGGTGATTACCAGGTCAAATTGATCCGGATGCGCCCTGAACGCCTCCAGGGCCTCCACGCTGCTGGTACAAACCACAACATGGTAACCCAGCTGACTGAGCATCTCGCTGCCCATGGCCGCAATACTTTTTTCATCATCCACGAAGAGAATTCGTTCACTTCCTGTTTGAAACGGTGGGCTGGTTTCATATTTCGGCGGGGTTGTCTTTTCAACAATCGGTAAATAGACGCGAAAGACGGTTCCCTTACCCGGGTTGCTTTCAACGGTTACCGCACCACGGTGGCTTCTGACAATGCCGTGCACAACGGAAAGCCCCAGTCCGGTTCCCTTATCGGGGTCCTTGGTGGTAAAAAACGGCTCGAACAAGCGCACCATAATTTCTTCCGGTATCCCAGTGCCGGTATCGCTGACGGTGAGGCACAGGTGGGGTCCCGGCGTTGTTCCGGGATTTCTGTCGGCACTCGTTTCGTCAAAATGGACATCCCTCAGCCCGATATCAAGAATTCCTCCGGATTCACCCATTGCATGTTCTGCGTTCGTGCATAGGTTCATCAGTATCTGATGAATTTGGGTCGGATCACCGAATATCATGGAATCGCTTTCCAGGTTATGCCGGATTTCAATGGTACTGGGAATCGATGCCCTGAGCAACTTGAGGGCTTCGCTGATGACCGGTTTGGCCATCACGGTTATCATTTCGTGCTCGGCATGGCGACTGAAGGCAAGAATCTGCTTCACAAGGTCCCGTGCCCGGTATCCGGCCTTCAGAACCTGCTCCATTTTCCGCTTGAGTTCGGGATTGTCGGAAGCATCGTTCAGCCCCAGTTCCGTATATCCGATAACCGCCGATAGGATATTGTTGAAGTCATGCGCGATACCGCCGGCCAAAGTACCCACGGCTTCCATTTTTTGGGCTTGCTGAAGCTTGGCTTCCAAATGATTTTTCTCGGCTTCCGCCACCTTTCTTTCGCTGATGTCCCGGGAAACGCCCAAAATACTGGCGGGGCGGCCATCCTTGTCCCGGATGAATTTTGCCGTGATTTCAAGCCAAATGGACTGTCCGTCTTTGCAGAACTGCTTGACTTCGATGGTTTTGGGGCGGACGGGGTCCGAGTTGACTGTTTTTTCTTTTTTCAGCTCTTCCTTGATCAGCCGGGTGGCCAGCTTCAATGATTTTGGGGTAAAAATGTCTTTGGGGAGCAGTCCGACAAATTCCTCTGGGGTATATCCAAGGGTATTTTCAATCGATGGGCTGACATAGGAAAAAGTTTGCGTGGATAAATCAAAAACCCAGATGATATCGGAAATATTATCCGACAAAAGCCGGTAGCGTGCCTCGTTTTCACGGATTTTTTTAAAAGACCGGGCGTTGATGATGCTGATGGCCGTTTCCGAGGCAACTCCCATCAATAGATTCATGTCGCTTTGCCGCAAGTCAATTTTAGATCGGCCGTTATCCACCGCCAGAATGCCGAGTGATTTTTTTTCATAAACAATCGGTACGCAGATGAGCGACTCTCCACCCAGTTCTCTTGCGAATTCAAGGCTTTTATGAGAAAATGTGTCTTCTATGGCATTGAGGTTTTTGATGAGAAACGGTTTTCGTTTTCTCAGGGCCATGACAAAAAGCCCCTTGGAATCGGGTTTGTTAATGTGAAATTCAGTTTTTCTCAGCAATTGTTCCTGGTCTTCGGTATGGCCGTATCCACCCTTGTAGACGAGCAGTGTTTCTTCTTCGTTTGTGAGCATGATTATGCCGCGGTCAAAAGGCAGGCGTCTTTCCATGACGTGGGCCACGGTTTCAATAATTCTGATTTCATTCCGGATGGTTGACGTCGCCTGGCCGATTTCAAGGATCAGGAGGGCATTGTTGTAACGGATGTTGCTTTCGATCAGATGATCCTGGGCCGCTTCTTTTTGATTTTCGATGGTTTTTAAAAGGGTTTTGTTTTCAAGCCTTTCGGAGTTATAGGTGATGAGCGAGGCCAGCAATGCAATCGCCAATACGGAAATAGTCCAGGACGACATCGGCAACAGGAAAAATAAAACCCCGCAAGTGAAAAGGCTGCCCAAAAGAAAAATATTTCGTAGCCGTTTCCAGAAGTGGTGCTTCGAGTGATGCCACGAGATTACGTAACGGCAGCAGGCATCGCCTTTGTGTATACATTCCGGATGCTCGATGATAGCATAATGGTTTGTGAATAGTTTGGCCACTGCCTCAAAAAAACCGGTTCGGTTCTCACATTGATACGGTTTTTCGGTTGTTTCCGGCGAAGGTGTAGCAATGATTTCAAAAACATTGGACCTGATTTTTCTTGTCCGGATGTTGGCACCACGGCTGAAAAGGGGATAGACTTTTTCCATCAGCAGGTAAATCGTCGAAGGGGTCATCAGGCCCAGCAGATATTGCTTTGTGGCGCCCAATGCCTCGTAAGAAGCAAAGCGGCCGGCTTTTCGTGCAATTCCGGGTTCACCCGTCAGCTTGAGGGCCGCATCGTAAAAGCGGTCCACCTGCTCCTGAGTGAACCAATGAGCCGGGTCTTCAATTTCGTAGCCTTCTATCTCAGCTTCCTTGAGAACCGTGTCCGGATTGATATCCGGAAAATCTTTCTGGATATATCCCAGAAAAACTTTAAGTATCCGGCTGTTGTATAGAGGCAGCGAGTTGATGGATGTTGGATTCACGCTTTCACTTTTAGGCCTGGGTTTTTTTGTTTAGGATAAAGAAGGTACCAAGATGAATTATCATTTGTTTATAAAAAAAACAACAATTGAGTAAGCATCTATGCGGAGTGCTATTGTTTTATTTGCCTTGATTTCTGGCAAAGCTACGGATAGAAATTTGTTTCTATTGCGGTTGCTTGCCTGGAAATTGGAACACAAAATTTTTGCTGAAAAAGAGTTTTTTGTGTTGCAATGTGAAGGAAGTTAACGAAAACTAATTGAAACGTCGTTGTTTTTGTGTATAGAAGCGATAAAAAAGGAAGGATATATATATTCATTTTGACTAGAATCCGTAGGTCGCAAGTTCGAATCTTGCCGGGCGCGCCATAAAAATCAAGGGTTCAATGCCGGATCGGCCGAACCCTTTTTTTTGTCGGATTCATAAACGATGTTGATGTTACGGAGGGTGAACAATCATGCGGATCATCGTCACCGGCGCGTCTGGATATATCGGCGCGAAACTGGTCGAAGCGCTTGGGCGGCAGGATTGGGTGGAGCAGATTGTCGGAACGGATATCAAGGCGCCGAGCAAAAAATATCCCAAATGCAAATTCGTTCTTCACGATGTTCGCCGATCCATGGATGATCTGTTTGCCTCGGAAGGGATCGACACGATCGTTCACGCGGCGTATGTGCTTCCGCCGATTCATAACCGGGCGCTTATGGAAGATATCAACAAGGGCGGCACGCAAAACATACTGGCGAGCGCAAAAAAATTCAATGTACGGCAGGTACTGTATACCAGCTCCACAACGGCCTACGGGTTCCACCCCGACAATGACGCTCCCCTGACGGAAGAGAGTCCCCTGCGGGGCAATGACGACATGACATATGCCAAAAACAAAAAAGAGATCGAGTGGATGATCGCTGATTTCAGCCGCGACAACCCGTCCATCCGCATGTCCGTGGTCAGGCCCTGCATCGTGATCGGCCCGGAAATTCAAAATCCCATTGCCGAGCACTTGCTGAAAAAAATCGTTGTCATTCCCGCCAACACAAGCCCCTGGCAGTTCGTGCATGAAGATGATCTGATCGCAATCATGACGCTTTTGCTGGAAAAAGGCATGGCCGGCATATTTAACGTTGCAGCAGAAGGTGTTCTGACATTTGAAGAAATGATCCGTATGCTGGGCAACAGGCCCCTGCCGGTTCCGTGGTCGGTGATCTATCCGCTCAATCAGCTTGCTTGGCGATTGCGACTTAGGTTTCTGACCCGCTTTCCGTCGCCGGCCATGCGAATGATGGTGGAACCGTGGCTCGCCAGTTCAGAAAAACTGGTCCGGGAGACCGGCTACCGGTTCCAATATGATTCCAGGGCCGCATTTTCCGATTTCGTCCGGGCGGTAAAGAAAAAGCCCATCTGAAGGGGCGCACCCGCCTCTAAAAAGGGCTCCGACAGATTGCTGCGGTACAACGCCAGCGCATAAAAAAAGCCGCGATCCTTGAGAAGGATTGCGGCTTGCTTTTTTGTGGTGCCGAAGGGGAGACTCGAACTCCCACGGAGATACCCCCACTAGACCCTGAACCTAGCGCGTCTACCAAATTCCGCCACTTCGGCCGGACAAGTCATGCCACTTCATCAACCAAAAGAATGATTGATTTAAAGTGAAATTTTTTTTATATAGCCTGCATGTTGATCTGTCAAGGGAAAAAGCGCTGGCCAGAGGTACAAAGGAAAACCGTCAGCACATCAAAGATCGGGGTGTTTTTCGAATGAAGGTAATACGAGGGATTGAAAACATTACGTCTCCTTTCAGGAATGCGGTTGTTGCCGTGGGCAACTTTGACGGCGTTCACCTGGGGCACCAGGCCATATTTGCAGTAGTCAGGAAAAAAGCGGCCGAAATCGGCGGCACAGCGGTCGTCGTGACCTTCGAGCCTCATCCGGTAAAAGTGCTCAATCACCGGGAACCTCCGCCGCTGATCACCCTGCTTGAACAGAAGCTGGAACTGATGGAACGGCAGAACATGGATGCGGTCGTATGCATCGCTTTTGACCATGACTTCGCCGCCCTGACGGCGCAGGAGTTTGTCGAAGACATCCTGGTAAAAAAAATCGGAATGAAGGGGATTGTCATCGGCCGGGATTACGTGTTCGGCAAAAACCGGCAGGGAAATGTCGGGTTTTTGAAATCCGCAGGGCATGAACTCGGCTTTGAGGTCATGGTGCCCGACTGGATCACCATGGATGTAAGCCTTCCGGAACGGGTCTCCTCTACCCGGATCCGGGAGATTATCCAGCAGGGAGATGTCTCCTATGCCAAAAATTTTCTTGGGCGATATTACCAGCTGCGGGGCACCGTTTCCCCCGGTCGGAGACGAGGCGGCCGGCAGCTTGGCTTTCCAACGGCAAACATTCAAATAGAGGATGAGCTGTGCCCCCGCCAGGGGGTTTATGCCGTAACGGCGGAGATCAACGAGGGAATCTTTATGGGGGTGGCCAATATCGGCTACAGCCCGACCTTTGACGACTATCTGTTCACTGTTGAAGTCCATATTCTCGATTTCGAGGGGGATCTCTACGGCAAACCGATCAAGGTCAATTTTATCAAACGCATCCGGGATGAAAAAAAATTCAACAGCATTGAAGAATTGTCCGTTCAAATCCGACGGGATATCGAAACCGGCAGAAAAATACTTTTCGGGGAAAATCTGGCAGTCGGAACGGACAGGTGATATATTTTTTATGACGAAACGGAATTTGTGCTTATTTTGGGACCATGACGAAAGGTTGCAATAGCCATCAGGGGGCAGACCGGAAGCCCCTGAAACGATTTTCCGAAGGGAAAGAATACCGAAAAAATGAATATAAAATTAATATAAATACAATAGTTTATATTTTAATACATAAAGTTATGGTTTAATATATCATGGCTGTTTTACCGATATTGACATACCCGGATCCGTTTCTTCTCAAGCCGGTGAAGACGGTAACGGAAATTACCGATGAAGTGCAGGAAATTATCGAAAACATGGCCGAGACCATGTACGATGCGCCTGGCGTTGGACTTGCCGCCATTCAAGCGGGGGTCGATAAGCGCATTATCGTATATGACCCGGACGCGGATTGTCAGAAGCGTGATTTTCAGGTCCTGATTAATCCTTGCATTCTCGAATACCACGGATCCAAAGTCTCCGAAGAGGAAGGGTGCCTCAGCGTACCGGACATGCGTTGCGATATCAATCGTGCTGAACGGGTTGTCGTGGAAGGGCTTGATCGGGAAGGCAACTCCCTGCGGTTCGAAGTGGAGGGCATCCCGGCAATCATCCTTCAGCACGAGATCGACCACCTCAATGGTGTCCTTATCCTGGATCGTATCAGCACGCTCAAACGGCAGATTTACAAACGAAAATGCCAGAAAATGCTGAAAAATGAATGATCCCTTTACGGTCATTTTCATGGGAACGCCCGATTTTGCGGTTCCCTGCCTGAAATCCCTGAAAGAGTGCAACTGCGTGGTTGACCGGGTGATTACCCAACCCGACCGCCCCAGGGGCCGCGGCCGACACATTGAGCCGCCTCCCGTAAAACGGGCAGCGGAAACGCTGGCTTATCCGGTACTCCAGCCTGAAGACGTCGGCAGCGATGATTTTTACGAAATGCTCACGGCCCGGCAGCCGGACTTGTTCGTTGTCGTGGCCTTCGGGCATATTCTGCAAAAACGGATCCTTGACATTCCGCGATACGGGTCCGTTAACATCCACGCTTCCCTGCTTCCTGCGTACCGGGGGCCCGCTCCCATTCAATGGGCGATCATCAACGGAGAGAGCGAAACCGGTGTCACCAGCATGCTGATGGACAAAGGGCTGGATACGGGCGAAATCCTGCTGTCCGAAAAACTCCCCATTTTGCCGGATGATACCGCCGGAACGCTCCATGACAAACTTTCCGTTCTGGCCGCCGGCGTGTTGACAAAAACCATCAACGGCCTTGCATCCGGCACGGTTCGGCCGGTTTCCCAGAACCATGCAAAGGCCACCTATGCGCCGATGCTGAAAAAGACAGACGGATGGATTGAATGGTCAAAATCCGCCGGGGAAATTGAACGGTTTATCCGCGGCATGACTCCGTGGCCCGGCGCGTATACGTTTATGGGAGAGAAACGCTTCAAGATATTCCGCGCAAATGTCTGCCCGCTTACGGAGAACCAGCCGCCCGGAACGGTAATCCCCGGATTTGATGCCGAACTGCGCGTGGCATGCGGCAAAGACGCTCTTTGCATCCAGGAGATCCAGGCGGATTCAGCCAGGCGGATGGGGATCGAGCAGTTTCTCAAGGGGCAGCACATTCCGCTGCGGTCGGTTTTCACATGACCGTTGCTGATCCCCGCAGTATTGCATGCGATATACTCAATTCCCTTGATGCCGGAAGGTCAACCCTGGATGGCTTGATTACCGAAAAGTTTGATCCGGTTTTTCTCGCAATGGACCGGCGCGACCGGAATTTCACCTATGCACTGGTCTACGGCGTGCTGCGAACGCGGGGAAAGCTCGACTGGATCATCCACCGGTTTTCCAAAAGCGGTATCCAAAAGATCGACCCGCCCGTGCTGAACATTCTTCGATGCGCACTGTTTCAGATTTTTTCCATGGACCGAATCCCCCCGTCCGCCGCAGTGAATACGGCGGTTTCGCTTTCCAAAAAAACAGCGCCGCAATGGGTCGTCCGGTTTGTCAACGGTCTTTTGCGCAATATCATCCGGAACCAGGCAGACATCACATGGCCGGACCGGACCGCGGATCCCCTTTTGTGGCTGTCGGTTGAAGAATCGTTCCCCTTATGGATGGTTGATAGATGGACGAAACGGTTCGGACTGGAGCAGACCCACGCGCTTTGCCGCTTTTATAACAGGATTCCCCCTGTTGCCATGCGGACCAATACCCTGAAAGTATCCCGGAAAACACTTGCCGCAGCCGTTCTTCCTGTTGCTGATTCAGTGGATTTTACGCCATATTCGCCCGAAGGCATTCTGGTAACCGGTTTAAAGGCCCACATCCAGGAAATGGACGCTTTTGCAAAGGGATGGTTCCAGGTCCAGGATGAAGCGGCACAGCTCGTATCCCACGCGGTTGCCCCCCATTCCGGAGAAACGGTGATGGATGCGTGTGCGGGGCTGGGCGGAAAGACCGGGCACCTGGCCCAGTTGATGAAAAATGCCGGCACAATCACTGCCATGGACAGTCATACAGGGCGCTTGGAAAAACTGGAAATCCAGCTGGCGCGCCTCGGTGTGTCCATTGCCAGCATTTTCCATCATGATTTAAATCAAGCGCTTGACCGCAAACATCACCTTTTGT
Source organism: Desulfobacteraceae bacterium (assembly GCA_011389935.1). GTDB lineage: Bacteria > Desulfobacterota > Desulfobacteria > Desulfobacterales > Desulfosalsimonadaceae > B1SED10-16. Next base: position 2,143 of record JAABTJ010000024.1, on the reverse strand, counting down.
ATGATCGGGTTCTGATCGATGCCCCGTGTTCCGGGACCGGCGTCATACGGAGAAACCCGGACACCCGGTGGTCTGTGACCCCCGATGATTTCATCCGGTACCGGGAAAACCAGCAAAGATACATTGACAACGTCTCTGCCTGCGTCCGGCCGGGGGGCACGCTCGTCTACGCTGTCTGCTCCATTGAACCGGAAGAAACGGACGATGTGGTTTCCGGATTCCTGAAAACGCATCCCGAATTTACCGCCATGCCGATATCCGGGATTCCGGATTCATTTCCGCTTGCAGCGGATGCCGCGGGGGGACGTCTCAGAATCCTTTCCCACGTACACCAAATGGACGGCTTTTTTATTGCCGCTTTTAAAAAGAACGAATAACCGGTATGCTGCGTCAGGTTATCAAATTTTTGTTTGTGCTGGTGATTTTTTCTGTCGTTGCCGGATTAAGCGCATTTTTCACCCTTTCGTTTTTCATAAAAAGCGAGGAATCGGTCGTCGTGCCGGAACTGACAGGAAAAGAGGCTGTATCCGTTCTCCAGTTGTTAAGCGGGCTGGATCTTAATACACGGGTTCGCGGTTTTGAATACCATGACGCCATACCCAAAAATCATGTCATCCACCAAACGCCGGAAGCGGGTCGCACCATCAAGAAAGGAAGAGACGTCTCCCTGGTAATCTCCAAAGGAACCTCAACTGTCACACTGCCGGACCTCAAGGGGCGGGATCTTTCCCGGGCAGGCATCATCCTGGAAGAAAACGGACTGGCTGTCGGAAACAAGTCTTTTGTATATGCTTCCGGTGGAACGCGCCATACGGTTTTGGCCCAGTACCCCACGCCGGGAAAACATGTTGATCGTTCCAGCCCCGTTGATCTGCTGGTGAGCCGGGGGCCCCGCCCGGCTGCTTTTTCAATGCCGGATCTTACGGGGCGTTTTCTGGATGAAACCATGCAGATCATGGATCCCCATAAACTTTTGCTTGACGCCGTCACAACGGTATACGATAAATCAAAACCGGAAAATACGGTTCTTCGACAGGAACCCCCCGCCGGCCACTACGTGGAGGAAAGCCAAAAGGTAAAACTCGTTGTCAACCGAAAACCAAAGAGTGAAAAATCGGGACCGGCCCATACGGACAGGCTCTTTACCTACCGGTTGCCCCATGGCTACCTGAAGCAGCACGTCCGGCTGGAAATGACGTTGTATGGAATGACCGTAACGATTTATGATGAGCTCATGAAACCGGGAAGAGAAATCTGGGCGCTTGTTCCTGAACATTCGCAGGCCGTGCTTTTCCTGTATCTTAATGACGAGTTGGTGGAATCACGGGTGTATTGAGAAGCCGATAAAGCGAAGGGGCCGGCCCCCGTAACCTGATCTTGGAAAGGATGCATGCAATGAAAATTATCGCCCCGTCAATTCTTTCAGCGGATTTCAGCCGGCTGGGAGACGATATCAATGCCGTGGCGCGCGCCGGCGCAGACTGGATTCACATTGATGTCATGGACGGCCATTTCGTGCCCAATATTACCATCGGCCCGATGATCACAGAGGCTGTAAACCGGGTCACCGACCTTCCCCTGGACGTTCATTTGATGATTGAACATCCAGACAGGTATATCCAGGATTTTGTCAAGGCCGGTGCGGATTATATCTCCGTTCACGCGGAAGCCTGCACCCATCTCAACCGAACCGTTTCATTGATCCGCGACCTGGGGGCAAGGCCCGGTGTGGCGCTGAACCCGGCAACGCCCACAGGGGTTCTGGAATGGGTGATGGATTCCATCGACTTTGTACTGATCATGAGCGTAAACCCGGGTTTCGGCGGCCAATCGTTTATCCCCAACAGCATCGACCGGATCCGAACCGTAAAACAGATGATCGACCGGAGAAATCTTACCACCATTATCCAGGTGGACGGGGGTGTCAATGCATCGACCATCCGGAAAATTTCGGATGCCGGTGCGGATTCTTTTGTCGCCGGTTCCGCCATATTCGGCAGCGGCGACTACAGGGCGACCATAGACGAGCTCAAACAAATCATCGGTTCCTGAAGGTTGACGGCAAAGTAAAAAGCCCAATATCTGCGTTGCGCACAATTTTTCAAGAATCTCACGTACGGCTAAGTACGCTCAATTCTTCAAA